>NZ_JAXMJJ010000028.1:0-43452 GCF_034376685.1 Cypionkella sp. | reverse complement strand
CGTGCTGCACCACGATGAACAAGCCGTGCTGACCGCAGTAGAACTGTCGCTGGGCGAGGGCGTGCCAACCAAGACGCACGTGCTGAACCTGGTGCACCGCCTGATCGACGGCAAGGTGATCGGCGGGCCGCCGCTGGATACCCCACAGGCACTGGCCCTGCACCGCGAGCCCAAGGCCAATGTCGAACGCTATGACGGCCTGCGTGCCCAGCTCGCAGGAGGCCAGAGTAAGCCGTGGATAGCGATAGCGGTTCGACAGAGCTGACGTAGCCAATGTGGCTAGTCGGGGCCAACAGTGCTTGCCTAGGCAACAAACGTGTATATACAAGGTATATACCTTTGGAGATTGTGATCATGGGAAAACATAAGACAGAAGCTAAAACTAAAAAGAAGAGCAGTCAGCTCGTCATCCGGTTAGAAAAGGGTGAACGCGATGCGTTCGTCACGCTTTGTGAACGTTTAGATACCAGCGCAGCACGTGAAATACGTCGATTCATGCGTGAACTGGTCGCAGCGCATGAAGGCGAAGTGCTTATCTCTGGCATCGGATTGGAAACCGCCGAGATTGCGGTACTGGATGACGCCACGCCTGCCGATGTTGCTGCAGCACCGCTGGAACCAGAAGTACACGTCGAACCTCAAGTCGAAGTGCCGATAGTCGAGACCGAAAAACCCAAGAAAAAGTCGAGCCGGGCACGACAGTAATTTCGTCGGGTAGCTGACCCGCGACCTGCCTGCCAGCTATAAACTAACTACTTGCTGGTTCCTCGCGCCTGAGATTACCGGAACTTTACCGGTCATGCCGCACCTTGCCGCAAGATCTGAGCCTCCCAGTCTGCGATCACGACAGGCAGTCTAAGGTCGCCTGTTCCCATTGGCGCCAGACTAAGCTTAGGCAATTTGCAAAAATCTGGCAAACGGCGACAGCTACCCTCGCACCCCGAAAGAACAATCCATGCAATCCGAAAGCGCCTGCTATTATTTATCAACAGAAGCAGCGAACCGCTTGTCGGAGCCATCCTTCGGAAAACTGAGCCCCTTGCTGACGTTGGAGGCGGGAGCGGCTGTATTCAGAATACTCGATTGCTTCGATCAGTCTTTGCAGCGCTCTGGCCGGATACTTGTGGAGACAGGCGGTTCACTTGAGCTGTTCATGGCGGATGGACAAATGCTCTCCCAATCCGCAAATCGCGACCCGCGGTTCATTGCTGATCTTCCTTATGGCCCGGTCAAACAGGCACTGGCAGATATATCGCCGTTGCGTAGCCTGCTGCCCATTGGATCTGGGACCTTGCGTCGGGCAACATTGGTGCTTCTCGACAACGATGAGAAGACTCACTGTCGCGCACATCTTCGCTTTATGACCGATACAGGGAACGAGGGCACAGTCTTGGTCACGTTGCAGGGGCTACGGGGCTACGGGGCTACGGGGCTACGACAGGTCTGTCGCAGCGCTGCGCAGACAAATCGAGGTCTGCGGTGGTGCTGAACTGAGCTGTGGCGGGTTTTATGCGGAACTCTTCCCCGGACACCTCGCTTACAATGCCAAGCCGGAGATTATTGTCGAGCCACAGGATACCGCGCTCGACGCCGCTAACAAGATTATTTCAACCTATATTCCCGTCGCACGCGCGAACGAAGCGGGAATGATCGGGGATCTCGACACCGAATTCGTTCACGATTACCGCGTTGTTCTGCGCAAAATCCGTTCGGTTCTAAGTCTTTTCAAAGGCGTGTACACCAAGCAGTTGACAGATGAGCTCAAGGCCAAGTTCTCAGAGATGATGGAGCCAACCGGCCGACTGCGCGATCTGGACGTTTACCTGCTTGAAAAGCAAAAGTTTTACGACCTTCTGCCGCAATCCCAGCACAGCGGTTTAGCCTTGATGTTCAAGCTGTTCGCAGAACAGCGCGTAACCGAGATCACCAAACTGGTGCGCCATCTGCACAGCAAAAGCTACAAGAAGGAGATTTCACGCCTTGAGAAACTATTCAACAAACCAGAAAAACTGAAGCCTGGTCCGAAAGCTGATATGAGGGCGCTTGACTATGCCAGCGCCCTGATCTGGAAGCGCTACAGCTTAGTCCGAAAGACCGCAGATCAGCTTGGCCCGGAAACAGATGATGCGGAAGTGCACGCGCTGCGCATACACTGCAAGAAGCTGCGCTACCTCATGGAATTCTTTGGTCCGGTTTTCCCGAAATCGGAGTTCAAATCCCTAATTAAGCCGTTGAAACAGTTGCAGGACGCACTCGGGCTATTCAATGACTGCTCTGTGCAGCAGGCGAGTCTCCAGGATTTTCTGCACAAAGGAGGCGATTGGCCAAATGTCGTCAGTCTTGCAGTGGCTCAAAGCGTGGGAGCGCTTACCGCCGTTTTGCACCATCGGCAGATCGAGCAGCGCGCCAAGGTCATCGAGAGCTTTGCACAATTTAATGAACCGGCCATGCAAGAGACCTTCCGAAATCTCTTTCATGCGCGTGAGGGCAAAAAATGAAGATCATTGCCTGCTATTCCAACAAGGGCGGCGTCGGCAAAACGGCTGCTTCTGTCAACCTTGCCTATGCGTCGGCAATGGCAGGAAAACGTACTTTGCTTTGTGATCTTGATCCCCAAGGGGCATCTGGATTCTACTTCAGAGTGAAGCCATCGAAAAAATTGACTGAGGCAAGCTTCTTTGACGACGTGGAGAAGTTTATCAAAGCGATCCGGGGCAGCGACTATGACAATCTCGATATCCTGCCCGCAAATATGAGTTTCCGTGATTTCGATGTCTTTCTGTCACGCATGCGAGATACCCGCTCCCGTCTGAAGAAGGCCCTCAATACAGTGCAAGCCGACTATGACCTGATCATACTCGATTGCCCGCCCAACATCTCGACTTTGTCTGAAAACGTATTCCGCGCAGCGGACGCAGTCCTTGTCCCCGTGATCCCAACAACCCTCTCGCAGCGCACATTCGAGCAGCTTGTCGATTTCTTCAAACAGAACGATCTTCCCGTGAAGAAACTGCATGGATTCTATTGCATGGTTCAGGGTGTCAAAAGCCTACACGTCGAGACGATGGACGCAATGAACAGCGCATACAAGAAACGCCTCATGCAGACAAAAGTGCCATTTGCCTCCGATGTCGAGCGCATGGGGGTGCACCGCGCTCCTGTCATGGCCAGCGCGCCGAACAGTGCGGCCAGTAAGGCTTATCAGGCGCTCTACAAAGAAGTCACAACGCGCTTGGACAGCAAATGACCGTGAATTCGCCCGTCGAGATCGCACGTAAGTTTCTGGTTTCTACGCTGCCGGAACTACAAGAGTTGGTTGCGGTTCAGGTGCGCCAAGTGACCTGCCCCCGGAAGTTCCCTCAGTCTGATGCAGAGTCTGCCGCCAAAGTGACGATGCCCTCAGCTTCGGTTGGCATCGCTTCAAAGGATGAGACACGCCTGTGCCCGATTGCCATGGATCATTCCCCCGGACTGCTGGGACGTTCAACGCCCTTGATGACAATGGCACGGCGCAAATGCCGAGCGCCTTTTTCGGTCAGCATGGCGATGACAACGGCATCTGCGCGCAGCAGGGTCACGGCCCCGATCTGCTCCAACCAATCCAACTCGCCGTGGATCCATTCACGCGGCCTGTCGATGCCAAGGTGGCACAGCTCTTTGGCAATCAGGCCAGAATGCAGGCGTTCACCCACCGCTGCCACATCATTGAGACCGGAAACGACAGCTTCCGCTTCAACGCCAGTTCAGCCACCGCGTCAGCCGCCAAGAAAAAGAAGGAGACAACACACATCTTGCCCCCAGCATGACCCGAAATCCACAATAAGAAGTGGCTCACTTCTCGGTGAAAAAACCGGCTCAGTTCTGGGTGAAAATCAACACAACACAGCCATTCCCACTCGGAAAAGCCGCAAGAAGAAGATCCGCTTCGACCGCCGCCGCTACAAACGACGCAATCGCATTGAGATCATGTTGGCCAGGCTCAATGACTGGTGCCGGGTCGCCACACGATACGACCGATGCCCGATCGTCTTCCTCTCCGCCATCGCCCTCGCAGCCACAGTGGTCTTCTGGCTGTGAAAGTTAATGAGTCTGGAACCTAGATACATTACCTCTCTTCGACCTGCTCCGATACGTCAGCTATAGAAGCCGCTATTCCGTCCATGCCTTTGGTAAAATCAATGCCGACCTCTTTGCCGAGTGCGGTAAGGATTGGCATGGCAACAGCGTTGCGCTGCATGCCTGACATCACCTGATCAACGATACCGTCGGCTCCGCCCTCGGCACCGCCCGCGCCAGATGTGGGGGAGTTGCCCGACATGCCAGTGATCTGGTTGATGCGGAAGGATTGGATATGGCGCGCGGGTTCCACCATTTCGCGGATGATTGCGGGCAGCGCTTCGATCTTGGCCAGGCGCAGCTTGAAGTTCATCACCTCGGGCGAGAGAGAATTCTCGGCCTCGACCTTGGCGCGGATGGTCGAGGCTTCGGCCTCACCCTTTTCACGCTCGGCGACTGCGGCAATCTTGATCGAGTCAGCCTCTGCCCTGGCGCGGGCAATGATCGCCAATGCCTGATCTTCCGCCGCCTCACGCTCGACCCGCGCACGGACGCGGACAGAAGTGGCTTCCTTTTCGGCCTCTTTCTCGGCCTGAATGATCTCGATGTTCTTTTCGCGCTCCGCAATCGCAGTCAGTTTGGCGGTGTTGATCGCCTCTTCGGCGGTGATGGCCTCGGCACGGGCTAGCGCCGCTTGCGCTTCGGCGCGGCTTTGCTTTTCAGATTGCAGCGCGACGCTGGCCTTGGATTCCTGTCCCGCGATCTGAAGGGTAAGATCCTGTTCGATCTGCGCCGTGCGCACGCCACGCTCGCGCTCGATACGGGCAACTTCCCGCAGGCGCTCGGTTTCTTCGGCGATGCGGGATTGCTCGCGCGCTGCCCGCGCCTCCAACTCCGATACGGCAATGCGCTGGGTTTGGGTTGCTTCAGCCTCAACCCGCTCGACCTCGAGCTTCTGGATGCGGTTGGATTGTTGCGTGCGTGCGATTTCCAGTGCCGCATCTTCTTCGATGACGACACGCTGCTTTTTCTGTTCAGAGACGATGGCCGAGCGCACGCGCATGCCCGTGACGTCGAAGGTGTTGTTCTCATCCAGCTTGCTGATCGGGGTTTCATCCAGCTTGGTCAGTGCGACGCTTTCCAGTTCCAGCCCGTTGGGGCTGAGATCGTTGTTCAGCGTCTGCTGCACCTTTTGCACGAAGCTGGCGCGCGACTGATGCAGCTCGATCAGGTCCATCCCCGCCGTGATAGCACGCATAGTATCCTGCACCTTGCCTTCCAGCAGGCTGCGGATTGCACCCAGATCATTGGTGTTCTGGCCCAGCGATTGTGCGGCGCGCGCGATGGCGTCAATTTCAGGGGCAACGCGGATGAAGAACTGCGCAGCCGCATCAACGCGGCGGCTGTCCTTGGTGATCAGCCCGTCGCCACCATCCACGGTTATGGTCATGGTTTTCATGTTGACGCGCAGCAGATCATGCAGGCCGGGCAGCACAATGATACCGCCTCCCATCACAACTTTCAGGCCACCAGCGCCGGTTCGCACCAGTGCCATTTCCTGAGTGGAGCGGCGATAGAGCCGCACCATGATAAAACCCAGCACCACCAGTGCCAGCAAGATGACAGCACCGGGAATCAGAAGAGCAAGATAATCCACAGGTGGTTCCTTTCAGCTAAACAACCGTCAGCCTTGGCTGACAGAGATGATGCGGGGCTGCCGCTCGCGGGTCTTGACGATCAAAACTTCTGTTCCGGCCGAGATAATTTCGTCATCGCGCAATGGTTCTGCCATCAGGCTGTGAGTGGTGCCATACATATCGCACCAGCGCACCTGAGCGGGCTCGCCCCGCCGCGCGTCGCCAATCACGATATGGCCGCGGCGACCATTATATGTCTGCCCTGAGATCGCATGGGATTCGAACGACGGGATCATCCGCGCCGCAACAGCTGCCAGTCGCCCGCCGAGCAAAAGGCCGGGAATGACCACAATTACAAAGGCAATGCCAGCAGGAAGCATCGCGCCAACCAAGCCCTGCAACGCCAACTGCAGAAAGTATCCACAAGCTGACACGCCTGCCGCGATGCAGGTCAACGAAACAAGCAATGGGCCACGGCCAATGCCGACCAACCGCATCAACCGGCTTGCAAGTGATGGACCAGCACTTTGCAGCGACTGAATTCTGGCGGGCGGAAGGTCCAGCGTCGCGAGCTCATGCGCCGTCATCAGCCCTTCATGAAGTCCGCCGGGCTGCAGGTCTAGCTGCGGATCAAAATCATGCTCAAACTCCAGGCCATGATCTGCACCATCAATCTCAATGTTGCTGGATAGACCTAGCAAGGTTAAGGCGATTTCAATAATCAGAAGAACGACAATGAACCCTGCCAGAACAGAAAAAGGTCTTAGTTGTTCCACAAGCAAGAAATGCATTTATCGCTCTCGCAAATTACACCTGTAACTATGCGTAATCTGCGTAGACGGAGCAATGGATAAAGCTTCCGAACTGGAGCCATACAAATGCGGGTGCATGATGTGCCCCAAATAAGCGTTTGATTACCGGCTGGTCCTACTCAGAGGGGCCGTTCAATCCCAACTTAAAGCTGCTCCTGGTCATGACCTCGACTTTCACCCAAGTCATCCGTGCTTTCTAGGCGCCAGAGTCATTGTTCATCAAAGCCAGAACATGACGGCTGCTGCGAGGGTGATGGCGGAGAGGAAGACCTTCGCGCGCACGTCGCCGCGTGTTGCAATGCGGCGCCAGTCCTTCAGGCGGGCGAACATGATCTCGATCCAGTTGCGCGCTTGTAGCGCCGTTTGTCGCAAAGGACGGTCTTTCCACGAGACTTCCGGCCAGTGATGGCTGGGACGTATCCCCTTGTCTTTCAACACTTCCCGGAACCCGTCGACATCGTAGTCCCGGCCAGCGATCAGCCATTCGGCGACGGTCAGGCTGCCGTCATAAGGAACCGCAAAGGGCTGCTCTGGCATAGGTGACGGTGCTCAACCCATGCTTCGCGCACTCAATCAGACGCCCACGCTGGTCGTCGCCCCCATTTTTTCATCCGCAGGCACAAGGCGATGGGGGCGCCTTCAGCTAGCTCATCGCCTCTGCTAAACACTACGCTATCAAAGCAGCGGCCCCAAACCACGACAGATCCAATGGTATGGTGGGGTCACACCAATAGAGAGTAACGACAGGACGGCAAAGGCTAGGCTCTACCCCTTTGGAATCTGCGGTTCTACAGGCGCTGTTTGATGGCTTTGGTCAGCACACCATGCTGGACATATCCGCGCAGGCGGCCGTGACAGACCACTTTGCCACCTTGCTTGGTAGCAATCTCTGCCAGAACTGCAGTCAAATCAACGCGGGGGGCAACATGGAACTTTGCAAGCCATCGCAGAAGAATGCTGCGAAACCACAACGGCAATCCTGACTGATCGCCAAAATCAACCACATGCAACTGCCCACCAGGGGACAGATGTCGAACGGCGGTCTCCAGGGCCGCTTGCCAGTCCGGGATCATCGACACCGAGTAAGACAAAATAATTCGGTCAAACTGCACAGTGCCAAACATCTGCTCAGCTTCAAACTTGCAGGCATCTGCTTTGACGAGCGTCGCGCGCAAGCCCAACTTGTCGCGGGCTGTTCGAAGCATTTCATCGGAAATATCCAGCCCGTAGAGCGCACAATCCGGGTAACGTTTCGATATCATCGCAAGATTGCGGCCGGTGCCGCAAGCGACTTCAAGAATGCGCGCGTCCTTGCCGGGGTTCAGCGTGTTGATCAGGTGATCACGCCCCAGCAAGAAAAACCGCCGTGTCACATCATAAATCAGGCGCTGATAGCGATAGGTTTCATCCATCAATTCGGCGTGGGACAAGCTTTGTTCGGTCATCACCCTAGCCTTTGCGTCGATAAACATGAAACCCGCCGTAGATCGCTGATCGATCGTTTGCAAACCCTGTGGCCGAGGCTGCGCTGTCATAGCTCCATCCAGCAAGGATCGTAGGTTCCACCCGGCCCGGCAAAATATCGGCATGACCGCCAGTGCGGAAAATCACCCGCGCTCCGGGGGCAGCCGTGCGGCTGATCTGTTGCCAAAGAGCGTTCAACTGTGAGTCATTCATCCAATCCTGTGCATCCAGCAAGACGTAGCAATCCTTGGACTTGGCCACGGCTTCCGCCAGCAGATCGGTCAGTGACCGATTGACCACTCGCACACGGCTAGCGTGGCTGCGAATCGCTGCGAAATTGGCCGGCTCTAAATACGGTGGGACTGAGGGGTTATCTGTCCGCGCGTAGCCACGGTTAAACGCCTGCCAAGCGAAGTAGTTTTCAGTGATGGGGAAATCGCACATCAGTTTGCGCACACGTTCGCGCAGCACCGGGATCACATCACCTCCGCCATCCGCGGCCAGCTTGTCATACTGCGCGGGCGGTATTCCCAGCCCGAACAGCGATGCGCGCCGCTTTGCGAGATATTTGACAAGCCGCATTTCGAACAAAGGCGCAACCTTCGTATCGAAGAACCGCTGCTGATCAGCCAAGGTGGCTGCGTTCAGCAACATGCTGAAATCGACCCGGCCCAGACGGGCCACCAGATGAGTCATGCCAAGGAACCGACCCAGCACCCCAAAGCGGTAGAAGCCTCGCTGAAACATGGTGATCCGGCGTCGCCCCATGCGGCGGCTTTCCCAGAACTCCCGCGTTGCAGGGTCAAGATGGCCTGCGATGAACTGGTCATAGGCAGCGATATTTCCTGCAAGATCCGCTCGCCCGAAAAAATCATAGAACTGCGCCTGATCCGGCAGATGCTGCGCCGCCGCCAGTTTCAACCGTCCCAAAGCAACATGCGCGGGGGAAAGGTCGACCGCTATGATCGAATTGGGTCTGGCGGAAAGATAAGACATCACATTGCAGCCGCCCGAAGCGATGCAGATGAGATTATCCGAAGGCCGGATCTGCAGCGCCGCCATATCCACAACTGGGTCTTCCCAGATCTGCGGATAGACCAGCCCATGAAACAACCGCGAGAATAACCGCTCCAGCATTCCGGTCTGGCTTAGCGCCGTGTTCTGGTGAACTGCCGCGCCCAACTGGTCTTCAATTGTCGATGTATCGGTCATGGCTTACGCAATCTCTCTTTTCTTCTTGCGTTTCTCGCGGAGTTTGGTGAGGGCGGGATCACCCGACCTCGCGTCCTGAAACAACTTCTGGCGGCGTTTGATCGCGGCCCAGTCGATCAGATGCAGTGAGCCGTCCGCCCGCTCGCCGACGGCGGTGCAGCTTTCCACCCAATCGCCGGTGTTCACGTAGTCGATGCCGCCGATCTTGCAGATATGGGCGCTGTGTATATGGCCGCAGATGATCCCGTCGTAACCGCCAGACCGCGCCTCGTTCACCAGAACTTTTTCATATTCGCTGATGAAACTAACCGCTTGCTTGACCTGCTGCTTCGCCCAGTTAGACAGCGACCAGTACTGCCCGCCCCACAAGCGTCGCGTCTTGTTCAGCCAAAGATTCAGCCAAAGCGCGAAGACATATGCCCTGTCGCCCAGATGCGCCAACCACTTGGCGTTCACCACGATAGAGTCGAACTGATCGCCATGCGTCACCAGAAACCGACGGCCATCCGCAGTTATGTGCACAGCCGATGCCATCACTTCGATGCCGCCGAAGTGCGTACCGAAATATGACCGCAGCCATTCGTCATGGTTACCGGGAATGAAAATTATACGTGTGCCATCATGCGCCTTGGCAAGCAGGGCCTGCACCACATCATTATGTGCCTGCGGCCAATGCCAATCGCGCCGCAACTGCCAGCCATCGACAATATCGCCCACCAGATAAATCGACTCAGCCTCATGCTCTGCCAGGAACTCCAGCAGCATCTCTGCCTGACAACCCCGCGTGCCAAGATGGGTGTCGGAAAGGAACAGGGCCTGGTAGAGCAAGCATTACCCCCGCGATTGCGACCTATTGACGGGGCCAGAGTAAGCTCTGGATAGCGACAGCGGTGTGACAGCTCTATCCACGCTGCCAAACCTGCAGGCATTGGTAGCGTTTCAAAACAGACGAATATTGCCCGCTCCAAACTGCCGCGCCTTGTTCAGCAAGCGGTTCAGCAACAGCGCAAAGACATCGCCCGCATCACCCAGATGCGTCAACCACTTGGCGTTGACCACGACAGGGTCGAACTGATCGCCACGGATCACCAGCAATATGGTAACCAATGCTGGTGATATGTTCGGCCTGCGCCATCATCTCGATCCCGACGAAATGCGTGCCGAAGCAAGACCGTGGCCATTCGTTGTAGTCGCCAGTCGTCAAAATGATCCGGGCGTCGGCCTGCGCCTTGGCCGATAGTGGCTGCAACACATAGATCTGCGCCTGCGGCCAATGCCTATCGCGGCGTAACCGCCATGAAAGTGATCACAGCTTTTTGTTTAATCCCAGCCCATCTCTGAAGGAAAGACGATTGGCTGATCATCAATAAACTCAGTCTCGTTGCAACCAGCCGAGGGGCAGAAAGCGTTGAGACGTATCACAACTTGCGTTGCAGTTTGCCTTCAATCTGCGCCCCGGATTCGATGGCGATCCGTTCATGCCTGACATCGGCATGAACAACAGCACTGGCGGACAAGGAGACCTGACGCGCTGAAATGATCCCGGAAACAGAGCCCAGGACCGAGAGGTCAAGCGCCTGCACAGTCCCATCTATGCTGCCTGACTGGGTCACCCCAATTTTCGGCGCGCGCAGCAAACCGATCACCTTGCCTTGGACTTCGACCGGACCCACTGAAACCACATCCCCCTCGATCACAAGATCGCTGCCCAAGACGCTTTGACGCGCATCAGCAGTTGCCGGTTCTGGCCAGGATTCCACAAGTTCCGCTCTGTTCATGACTTCACCTCGACCAATCCACCGCAGAACCGTGACTGGATCAGAACCACATGTTGTCGGCAACCACGCCGTCAGCAGATCGGCACAGATCAGCCGGTCTGTGAATAACCAGAACCAATACGGAAGAGAACGCGCAGAATGACCAGCTGACAGAAATGGCAGATGTTGCATGAAGGATGCACCCACAGCAGCCGGGGTGTCGCCTGGAAGAACTCACTCTGACGGCCTCATAAACATGGTGTTGTTCCAGAAGTCGTGAATGCAATCCAAGGTGCAAATGCGTGTAGCGAAGCCAGACCTCTGCTCCGCGAGAATGCCTGTGAGTATATCCAACTCCAAACGTGGTTTCCCTTTTGGGGCGGCGTCCTTCATAAGTTTGAAAGGAGGACGCAATGTTCAACGCATGGAAGCTAGAAAAAGCCACAGCCACCCTTGTTGAAGAGGCGCAAGCCCTGTCGGACAGATTAGCAGCGGCGAAACCGCATATTGTGGACAGCCATGCCGCCGCTGCACAGTTTTGGGCCGCCACTTATCTTGCCCTCGGGAAAAATCTGCATGAGTTGTGCGACTGGTCCCCCTCGGCCATCGCAACATTTGTCAGCACCGCCCAGACAAAAATCGCAGCCCTGCGTAAGAAAAGAGAGTATGATAGTAGCGATGGTTTGACGATCTGGCTTCACACAGCACGCGCTGTAGCAGAGCCGCGAATTGCGCCCGCCGTCCGCCAAATCTGGCAACAGATCTTGGATACCGGGCCGAATGCGGATGCTATGGCCCATGACTTGTTACAGGACGCCGGCCTATCAGTTGACCAGGGCCGCCGCATTCCCAAGGGTTTCACCGCCGAAAATTAAGGGCTTGGTTCAGCTTGAGCTGATAAGAGCTTTGTTATTGCCTCGGTCAGAACGCCAACCTGTGCGGTTGCAGCGCCGCGCCAGCAAGACCCACCCGAATACCACCATTCGAATGCACCGTAGCGGCCGACCGCGACCGCAAGCCAAATTCAGACAGGCAATCCGGCGGGGCCGACGACCGTCACCGAATTGTTGGCGCCTCGATACACCGCTTGGTTTCTTCTCCTACGCCGCAAGAAGTTCCGCTTTTACTTCCAGGGTGACAAGCGCTCCGGCCTTTGACCATTCATAGTTGATGGACCCCCCCAGCGCGCCTTGGACGGTATTGCGAACCAGCTTGCTGCCATAGCCTTCCTGCCCCTCTGACGGCGGTGCAACCTCTGGGCCACCATGCTCGGTCCAAATGATGCGAACCTTGTCAGCCACAACGCAACCAGACACATCCAGCAAACCTTCATCCGACGAAAGTGCCCCGTATTTCAACGAGTTCGTCGCAAGTTCATGCACCACCAACGCCAGTGAGGCAGCAGCGGCCTCGCCCACCCCCATCCTGGGAACGGCGATCCGAATACGGCCAGCGAAGGCCCCTTTGTCATCATAGGGTGCCAGCAAAACAGAGAAGATATCGCCCAGTAAAGCTGCGTCGCCTTGGCTGCCCGGCAAAGGTCGCACGAGATCATGTGCCCGGCCCAAAGCCGTCAACCGATGCGTCAATTGTGCTGCCATATCTGTGACGTTCGACGAAGATCGCGATGTGATCCGCGCCAACCCGGAAGCGATGGTCAGAAGGTTCTTCACCCGATGGCTCATTTCGCCCGCCAGAAGTTCGCTGCTTTCCTCGGCCTGTTTGCGACCGGTCACATCAAGGAAAACCCCCATCACGACCCGCCTGACGATATTTTCATCGCTCCCTGTGCCGCGCGCAGAGATCCAGCGGACCTTTTTGCCAATCAGTGTCCGAAAATCAATCTCGTAGGGGCCCACAATCGCCCGCGTCGCCAAAAAGGCAGCGCGCACACGGTCTCGGTCCGCGGGGTGCACTTTTTCTGAGAGATGCTCGAAGGTCAGATCTTCATGCGGTGCGACAGACCATAATGCAAAGCCGCGCTCGTCCATATCGAAGTCGTCGGTGTCGACGTTCCAGGACCACAGAGCGATACCCGCCGAATCGACCGCTCTCCGCAGCGCACTTTCATCCCATTGGCTATGATCGGTGCGAAGTTTGCTCATCTGGCCTCCTTTTTCTGCGTAGCCATTGGTCGAACAGCGTCACACTATTGTGAAACACCGCCCTGTCCGTCAAGGGCCGCCCCAGCGCGCCGCAGGGTCAAAATGCGGTATGATCAGGTTCCGCACAAAGTCAGAGCTTTGAGGCCATAGCTTTGTTCGCGACATGTATCAAGCGCAAGCAGACCACCCGGCCCCGCAGACCCCATCTTGCTCTTCGATTCCCGGTGCTGTCATCCTGCTGGCCCTCGTGGTGCGGGGCTTTGCCATTGTGCTGTTCTATCGCCGCTCTAACCAAGAAATGGCAGCGGGCGAACTCAGCGCGGATGGCCTGAAATTTGTGATGGGCCGCAGGATCAGTTTGCCGCCCGGTTTGCCTGATCTGCGGACAAACTGGCGAGAAATATCGCAGTTGTCTAAACACCTCGCGGCGGAACGCATCGCTGAACAAAAAAGCCTCCATAGGATGGTGGCAAAACCTCCGTCCCTCCCGCCTGTCGTCAACAAATCGACCGAAACCGTTCCACCATAACATCCAACACGTCGTCCGGGCGACGCTGCCACCAGTTGCCAGCGCTGAACAGCTCAACCTCGCAGGCACCATCATAGCCCGCCGCTTCAATCTGCGCGCGGATCGCGCGCAAGTCAGCCACGCCATCGCCCATCATGCCGCGATCCAGTAAAACGTCTTGGGTGTCGGCCAGCCAATCGCACAGGTGATAGCCGTAAATCCGTTCCCCTGCGCGGGCCAACTGGCGGGCAAGATCGGTGTCCCACCAGACGTGATAGACATCAATCGCCACGCCGACATTTGGCGCGCCAATCGCATCGCAAATATCTAAGGCATCGCGCGTCGTCGTCAGGCAAGACCTGTTGCCAGCATAGACCGGGTTCAACGGCTCCAGCGCCAGTTTCACCCCACGCGCCGCCGCATAGGGGGCGGCCTCGGCCACCCGATCCGCCACCAGTTTCAGACTTTCGCCAACACCTTTGCTGCCGGGCTCGACCCCGCCGACCACAATCGTCAAGACCTTGGCCTGAAGTCCAGCAGCCATGTCTATCGAGGCGCAGAAATCATCCATAACCGCCGCGCGGCCCTTCGGGGCCATCGGCCCGACCAGAAACGGCGATCGGCACAGGCCAACCACCTCCAGCCCCGCCGCCCGCGCTTGATTGCCGATTTCAATCGCCCGCCCGCCAATTTCGCGCCGCCAGAACACAATTCCGCCAAAACCGCGCGCGGCACAGGCGTCAATCACTTGTTCTGGCGACCACCCGGCCCCCTTGCCTTCAAGGTTGTGGCCCAAGCTTGCAGTATTCAGCGCAAGGGCCGAGTGGTCATTCGTGAAGTCCCTCATCATGCGCCATACACGCCGAGAAGTTTCTTCATCCGCTCTACCGCCATATCCGGGTCGCGCAGCAGGCCGCAGCCATCCGCAAGCCGGAACACTTCGGTGAAATAGGGCAATGGCCGCATCGCCTGCGCGCCGTTCAGCATGATGAAATGGTCCTGAAAGCCGTTGAGCCAGGCCAGAAACACCACACCGGTTTTGTAAAACTGCGTCGGCGCGCGAAAGATCAACCGCGCCAGTGGCACCGTCGGGTCCAGAGTCGCACGGAAGCTTTGCGCATCGCCCTCACCCAAGCGTTGCACCGCATAGGCAGCAGCCGGGGCCAGCGGATCAAAAATCCCCAGCAGCGCGTGGGAATAGCCCGCTGCGTCGCCCTCAATCAGTTCCGGATAGTTGAAATCATCGCCAGTATACATCTTCACCCCCGCAGGCAGGCGGCGGCGCATCTGGACTTCCTTGTCCTTGTCTAGCAGCGATATCTTGATGCCATCCACCTTGGCGATATTGCCATTGATCACCGCCAACGCGGTTTCCAAGGCCTCCTCGAACGTCACCGCCCCCCAATACCCCGCCAAGCTTGGGTCAAACATCTCGCCCAGCCAGTGCAACACCACCGGATGATCGCAGGCCGCCAGCACATCGGAATAGACCCTGATGTAATCTTCTGGTCCTTTCGCCGCCTTCACAAGCGCGCGCGACGCCATCAGAATGATCCGTCCGCCCAGCGTCTGAACGGCCTCGACTTGGCTTAGATACGCCGCCCGCACCTGATCCAGCGTATAGTCTCCCGGCGGCAAATGATCGGTGCCACAGCCATTGGCGACCAAAGCCTCCGGCAACTCCGCCTTCGTGCGCCGGATCAACTCCAACGCCCCCGGCCAATCCAACCCCATGCCGCGCTGCGCCGTGTCCATCGCCTCGGCAATCCCCAGCCCCATGCCCGCGAGATACCGGCGGAACTCCATGGTCTTACCCCAATCCACCGAGGCCCGTCCCGACGGGTCATTCCCGGTAAACGGATCAGCCACCACATGCGCCGCCGAATAGACCACCCGCGCCGGATTGGCCCCCAGTGTCGCCGCAGCGATCGGCGTGCCAGTCAACGCGTAATCAACCATCCGGCCAGTCTGGTCAGGCAAAGAAATCTTCATCGTCGCACCTCAAAATCGAGGAACAAGCATCCCGGCATCCGCCGAAATCACCTGTCCGGTGGTATAGGGCAACTTGCCACTGGCAAGCGAAGCGATGATCGCGCCGATTTCCTCAGGCGTGCCCACGCGCGGAAACAGCGTCAGCCCATCTTCGGCGCGTTTGCGATACATCTCGATCACCGGGGCAGTCATCTCGGTGGCAATCAGCCCCGGCTGCACATCGTAAACCGCGATATTCTCCTGCCCCAGCCGCACCGCCAACGCCTTGGACACCATCGCCGCCGCCGCCTTGCTGGCGCAATATTCCGAGCGCTGCACCGCCACCGCCACAGCATTAGAGGAGGTCACGTTGACGATAGAGTGAAAAACCATTTCATTCCGCGCCCGCCCCAACACCCGCTTGGCAAAAGCCTGCGCCAGAAAGAACGCAGCCTTGGCATTCACGCCCATACATCGGTCCCAACTCGCCTCGGACACCTCCAGCAAATCGCCGCGCGACAGCACCCCCACGCCCGCATTGTTCACCAGCGTCGTCAGCGACCCCAAAGCTGCCTCAACCGCAACCAAAGCCGCGTCATGCCCGGCAAGATCCGTCACATCAAACGCCGCCGCCACGCAGGGCCCCAGCGCGGAAACCTCCACCACAGCTGCCCGCAACTCCGCGTCATCAACAGGCCCATTCACCGCCACCGCGAAACCCTGCAAAGCCAGCGCCTTCGCTGCAGCCAAACCAATGCCGCGCGACGATCCCGTGACCAATGCCACCGGCCTCATACCCGAGACGCTCATGCCCGCGCGCCCTTCTTCAAGAGTTCGCGCGCGATAATCATCCGCTGGATCTGCTGCGTGCCCTCATAAATCTGGGTGATCTTGGCATCGCGATACAGCCGCTCCACCTCGAACCCCCGAATATAGCCCGAGCCGCCAAACACCTGCACCGCATCTGCTGTGCGCGCCACCGCCATATCCCCGGCAAAACATTTCGCCATCGAGCACGCCTTGGTGGCATCCTCGCCCCGGTCGATCTTCACCGCCGCCGATTGCACCAAGAGCCGCGCCGCCTCAATGTCCTTGGCCATATCCGCCAACAGCCACTGCACGCCCTGAAACTCCGAGATGGTCTTGCCGAACTGCCGCCGCTGCCCGGCATAATCCACCGCCGCTTCCAACCCTGCCTGCCCGATCCCCACGGCCAAGGACGCAATTCCCACCCGACCCTTGTCCAGCACGCTCATCATCATGTGAAAGCCGCGCCCAGCCTCTCCCAGCAGCGCCCCGGCCCCCAGCCGCACGTCCTTGAAATCAAGCCCGCCGACCTGCGAGGCCCGCTGCCCCATCTTGTGCTCTTTCGGCCCGCGCGTGACCCCCGCCGCATGCAGATCGACGATGAAAATCGACATGCCGCGATTGCCCGCATCCTTATCCGTGCGCGCCAGCACAAAGCCCAAATCCGCCACCGGCGCGTTATGGATCCAGATTTTGCCGCCGTTCAACACCCAGCCATCACCATCCGCCACGGCCGTGGTGCGAATACCCGACACATCGGTCCCGGCCTCGGGTTCGGTGATGCAATAAGCAACCTTGGTGCGCATCGCCAGTATATCGTCCAACAGCGCCTGCTGCGCCGCCGTGCCATGCCGCACCAGCAAGGTCGAGATCAACTCCAACAGCCCACACTGATCCGCCACAGAAGCATAGCCGCGCGACAATTCTTCCATCACCAACGCATAGGTCAGCGTATCAAACCCCGGCCCGCCCAAAGCCTCCGGCACGCCGATGCCGAACAGCCCCAGCTTCGCCATCTCGCCATACAGTTCCGCCGGAAACTTCTCCTCGCGGTCCAGTTCTTCGGCCACTGGGCGGATCACCTGATCGGCAAAGTCCCGCGCCATGTCGCGCACCTGAAGGTGAGTCTCGGTCAGATACATCTTGCGCCCCATTAGTAACTATCTGGTTACATTATTGAGCCAACCCCACCCCGGTCAAGACCGAAAAATCACGTAAAGCCCTTAAACAGGCTTGCAGCACAAAAAATCAGCCGTATAAATAACCAAACAGTTACTAACAACAGGAACACGCCCATGCTCCCGACCCAAAAGCGCAAATTCGGCCGCACCAATCTGGACGTGACCGCCTTCGGATTCGGCACCGCCCCCTTGGGCAATTTTCTGGCCGAGATGGATGAAGCCACCGCCACCGCGATGTTTGACACCGCATGGGACGCAGGCATTCGCATGTTTGACACCGCCCCAATGTATGGCCACGGCCTGTCAGAGGCCCGCACCGCGCAAGCCCTGCGCTGGAAAAACCGCGATGATTTCGTGCTGGCGTCGAAGGTTGGCCGCCTATTGAAACCCGCGCGCCGCGCCGATATCGACTTCGCGCCTTGGGTCAACGCCGCCCCATTCACTCTGCAATTTGACTATTCCTATGACGGCACCATGCGGGCGTTTGAAGACAGCCTGCAACGCTTGGCACTCGAACATATCGACATCATGTTTATCCACGACATTGACGTGTTCACCCGTGGTTCCGAGCAGCCCGAGGTGTTCAAACAAGCGATGGACGGCTGCTATCGCGCCCTTGCCAGCCTGCGCGATCAAGGTGCGCTGAAAGCCATTGGCGTGGGCGTGAACGAATGGCAGGTCTGCCATGCCGCCCTGGAACAACGCGATTTTGACGCTTTCCTTTTGGCGGGCCGCTACACCCTGCTTGAACAAGACGCGCTAGACGCCTTCCTGCCGCTCTGCGTAGCGCGCGGCGCGGCTGTTCTGGTCGGCGGCGGCTTCAACTCCGGCATCCTCGCCACCGGAGCCAAGCCGGGTGCCAAATACAACTACGCCCCCGCCCCCGCCGCAATCATGGATAAAGTCGCCAAGATCGAAGCCGTCTGCGCCACCCATAATGTCCCGCTCGCCGCCGCAGCCCTGCAATTCGTCACAGCCCATCCTGCGATCCCATCCTTCATCGCAGGCACCCGCAACGTGCAGCAGTTGCAGCAAAACCTTGCATGGTTCAGCCACCCGATCCCGGCCGCGTTCTGGGCCGATCTGAAAGCCAAGGGCCTACTGCGCGAGGATGCTCCCGTGCCAACCTGACCCAAAGCCACGCGGCCTGATCGCCGCCCTGCGTCGGCCGTTTGCGAAAGGTGATTTGATCGCCCCCGCTGTCCCGCAAGCGCGCAAGCAGCCTGCACCCCGCCTTTTTGGCTCTCAGCATCGCGGCGCTGTAGCGCCGCGCAAAGCAGGCGCCTGTCGCCTGCGCTGGCGGTCGGGGGTCCCCGCTTGCGGGGGGTGGCCGCCATGGATGGACCTATCTACCCGAAGGGCGCGCGCAGCGCGGGTCTATCCTCCGACGCAAATCAAAGCGTCAAACGCGGCCAAAAGTTAACATTGTCTGAATGCCTCCCCTCTAACCTATTGAATAATCATACCAGCAGACCCTGTCCACACGTGGACAAGGTCTGCTACCTGATCAAGATCGCCCGAAAATCATTCACATTCGTCCCGGTCGGCCCCGGCGCGAACAAATCCTCTAAAGCCTCAAAAGCCGAATAGGCATCATTCCCCGCCAGCAGCGCCGAAGGGTCCACTCCCATCTCCCGCAGCCGCGCCATCGACCCTCCATCCGCGAAGGCCCCGGCATTATCTTCCGACCCGTCGATCCCGTCCGTATCCGCCGCCAAGGCCGCGAAACGGACCCCCTCCGCAGCCAGTGCCAGCGCCAGCAAAAACTCCGAGTTCCGCCCGCCCCGCCCCTTGCCCCGCAAGGTCACCGTGGTCTCCCCGCCTGACAAGATCACGACGGGCCGCTGGAACGGTCGCCCCCTGCTGGCGACTTCCCGCGCAATAGCCGCATGAACCCGCCCGACATCCCGCGCCTCACCCTCAATCGCGTCCGACAGGATCACCGCAGGCACCGACGAGGCCGCCGCCGCCGCCTCCAGACTGATCCGCGCCGAAGCAATCACCCGCACCTCATGGCCAGCGAAGACCGGATCGCCCGGATCAGGCGCACGCCCGTCCTCCCCCGCCAGCCAAGCCGCCACCCTTTCCGGCAGTTCAATCCTCCAAGCCGCCACCATTGCCCGCGCCGCCTCCCGCGTCACCCCATCCGGCACCGTCGGCCCAGACGCCACTTGCGCCGGATCATCCCCCGGCACGTCCGACACCACCAAAGAAACCACCCGCGCCGGATAACAGGCCGCAGCCAACCGCCCACCTTTGATGCCTGAAACTTGCTTCCTGATCGCGTTCATCACCGATATCGGCGCGCCCGAAGCCAGCAAAGCCCGGTTCAACCCCGCCTCATCCTCCAACGTCAAATCCCCCGGCGGGCAGGGCAGCAAAGCCGAGCCACCGCCGCAGATCAACGCCACCACCAGATCATCCGCCGAAAGTCCCCGCACCGCCTCAAACAGCGCCGCCGAGGCCGCCAATCCGGCCTGATCCGGCACCGGATGCGCGGACTCCAGCACCCTGATCCGCTTGGTCGCGCAGCCATAGCCGTAGCGCGTCACCACGACGCCCTCCAGTGGCCCGTCCCACAGTTCCTCAAACACCGCCGCCAGTTGTGCCGCGCCTTTGCCAGCCCCGATGACCACCACACGACCTTTTGGACGGCTGGGCAGATGATTCCGAAGCGCGGCTGCTGGATCAGCCGCCCGAACAGCGGCCTCGAACAATCCGATGAGAAACTGACGGTCTTCGGGCGTCATGCGACGACAACATCAAACACAAAGATCCCCTCCACGCCGCCCTCTGTTTCAGCGACAATCCGCGCGCCGACCGCTTGGTGGGCGGGGTGAATCAGATAGGCGTCGCGCACGGCGGAGTCGCTGAAATCGAACCAGAACACGTCGTCAAACCCACGCGATAGCGGTTCTACCGAGACATTGGCCGAGGATTGGAAATCGAGAATGCCGTCGATTTGGGCCGATAATCCTGCCAATTCGGTGTAAAGCGCGGCCTTGGTCTGTTCAGTTGTGCCGGCTTTAAACCGCAAAGCGACGATGTGACGGATCATGTTAGTCCTTTCCCCCAAAATGGGGTTGACGTTTTTCCCGGTAAGCAGACAGGCCCTCAGCCAGATCATCAGACCCTGCCACAAGCGCGCCTGCAAGCATTTCAAGCGTGCGCTCACGATCCTCACCCTCGGCGGCATTGATCAGCTGCTTGGTGATCTCGGTCGCGCGCGGGCTGCGGGCCAGCACGCGATGCGCCACAACCGTGGCGGCGTCCATTCCCTGACCTGATGGTACGACCTGATCCACCAAGCCTAGCGCAAGCGCTTGATCGGCACTGAAAACCTCGGCCATCAAGGCCATGCGGCGGATCAGTTGCGCGCCGAAACGGCGGCTGGCGCGCTGGGTGCCAGACCAGCCGGGGATCACACCCAAGCCGGTTTCGGGTAGCCCCAGCTTGACATGCGCTTCGGCGATGCGCAGATCCGCGCAGGCGGCAAGTTCAAGGCCACCGCCGAGACAATGCCCGTTCAGAACCGCAATCAACGGCTGGCGCAGCCGGGCCAGCGCGTCAAAGGCCTGATGGCCATCACGCAGCCAGCGTCGGCCAAAATCTTCGGGCGACAGCGCACTCCAGGCAGCAATGTCGCCGCCTGCACAAAACGCTTTGCCCTCTCCGGTCAAGATCACTGCGCGCGCGTCCGAGCGGTCAATATGGCGGCAGAGCGACAGCAAGGTGTCGATCATTTCCGCGTCCAAAGCGTTCAGCTTTTCGCTACGGCAGATCGCAAGATGCGCCACAGGGCCATCAAACGACAGCGACAGGCGCATGTCAGTCATAGCACCAATCCGAAAGGCGGCTCGAGAAACAGGGCGCTTTCCATCACTTTCAAATCCGGCGAGACATGCAGCGGCGTGCTGGCCTGATCAAGAACATCCCGCTGCAGATCCAAACCCGGTGCGATTTCGGTCAGCAGCAATCCTTGCGGCGTGAGGCGGATCACACAACGCTCGGTGACGTAGGAAATGTCCTGCCCCTGAGCCACAGCGCGGCGGCCTGAAAACGACACCTGATCAACCTTTGGCACGATTTTGGCCACCTTGCCTTCCTTGTCGATCACCAAGCGCCCGTCTTCTAAATGCATCTTCGCCCCCGCATTGAAGTTGCCAGAGAACACGATTTTGCGGGCACGCGCGGTGATATCGACAAAACCACCCGCGCCTGCGGTGCGATGGGGCGTCGCCGAGAGGCGCGATACGTTGACCGACCCCT
Organism: Cypionkella sp.; assembly: GCF_034376685.1. GTDB lineage: Bacteria > Pseudomonadota > Alphaproteobacteria > Rhodobacterales > Rhodobacteraceae > Cypionkella. Next base: position 21,673 of record NZ_JAXMJJ010000028.1, on the reverse strand, counting down.
CGGCGTCGATTTCCAGAAACGAGAGGAGAGAGCAATGAAATCCCCCGGCCTGAAAATAGCTGAACTGATGTGGTGAGGCGACAAAAGCCTCGGCATTGCTGGCGCAGCCGAATTTGAAATCCAGCAAGGGAATGCCGCCCACCGCGCCCTGCTCGATCACCCAAGTGACCTTGCCGTGATGACCTTCTTCCAGCAGCACGCGCGGCACGTTGGCGGATATGCCAAAGCCGATATTCACCGCCCAACCGGCTTGCAGTTCTTGTGCCACACGGCGGGCGATCACCTTGGCTGGATTGAATTCGGCGCGACGGAAGGTGTTCAGCGGGCGGAACAATTCACCCGAAATCGCAGGATCATAGGCGGTGGCGGTGGTTTGCAACTGATCCGGGGCTTCGACGATCACGTCGACCAGAATGCCCGGCACGCGCACATCATGCGGACGCAGAGAGCCATTTTGCGCGATGCGACGGACCTGCGCGATAACAAGACCACCCGAGTTGCGAGCGGCCAAGGCCATCTCCATCGCGCCCAAAGTGGCGCCTTCCTGTTCAAAGGTCAGGTTGCCGTTTTCGTCCGAGGTCGAGGCGCGGATGATCGCCACATCAGGCTGCAAGGGCGGGAAATGCAGCCAGTCTTCGCCTGCGAAATCGACATGTTTCACAATAGGTTGCGCCCGCGCCGTCGCGTTCATCGCGCAGCCATCTTGCAAAGGATCCACAAAGGTATCCAGCCCGATTTTGGTCAGCACGCCGGGGCGTTTCGCGGCCCCCTCGCGCAGCATGTCGAACACAATGCCCGAGGGGACGTTATAGGCCGCCAGTTGCTCTGACAGGATCATTTGCCAGACCAAAGGCGGTTCGGCATTGGTGGGCCCGGAAGGGTATGAGCCGCCGATGATCTTGCTGAGCATCCCCGGCTTGGCGATATGATCCACCCCTTTGGAGCCGAACATATCGCCCGCCGCAATCGGGTGGATTGAGGTCAGGTTTCGCGGATGGCCTTCGGCCTCAAAACGCTCTCCCAAAGCTTTCAGCACCGCGTCGGGGCAGCACAGGCCCGAAGACGAGTTCACCGCGACCATCGCATTGTCGCCAATCAACCGCACCGCCTCGGCAGCCGTTTTGATCTTTGACATGGCGATTCTCCTTTATGGGCTTTGCATCAAGTAACTAACTGGTTATAAGAATAACCACGGCCTGCCAAGCCCATCAAGGGAATAATTTCAGGGATTGCCAACAGTTTGGAGACGCAGATGAACATCAGTTTTCAGAAGACCCACCAGCGCGCCTTCGGGACGTTTCCGCTGAAGGGCGAGGTTTTGGCGCAAGCGATTGCGGCGGCGGTTGCCGTGGGCTATCGGGCGTTTGACACGGCGCAAATGTATGGCAATGAGGCCGATACCGGTGCGGCGCTGAAGGCCACCGGAGTGGCGCGGGATCAGCTATGCATCACCACCAAAGTGCAGCCAGAGAATTTTGGTGCGGACAGGTTCTTGGCCTCAGTCGAGCAGAGCCTGAAAGATTTGCAACTGAATCAGGTGGATATGCTGCTTTTGCACTGGCCTGCCCCGGATGGCGATATCACACCATCGCTGCGGTTGTTGCAGCAGGCTTATGAGCGCGGCCTGACGCGGCATATCGGAATTTCCAACTTTACCGCCGCGATGATGCGGCAGGCGCGTGCGGTGGTGGACGTGCCGCTGGTGACCAATCAGGTGGAGTTTCAGCCGTTGTTGAACCAAGATCTGCTGCTGGCCACTGCGGTTGAAACCGGGATTCCGCTGTCGTCCTATTGCTCGGTCGCGCGGGGGGAAGTGTTCAAATATCCGCTGTTTGGCGAAATTGGCGCGGGTTATGGCAAATCGGCGGCGCAGGTGGTGTTGCGGTGGATCTTGCAAAAGGGCGTGGCGATCAACACGATGTCGACCAAGCCTGCGAATATCGCCGAGAATTTCAATCTGATGGATTTCACGCTGTCATCAGTTGATATGGCGCGGATTGAGGCGATGAAATCCGTGGGCTACCGCGTGGTGACCAAAGCACTGGTGCCGATTGCACCCGAATGGGATTGACGGCACTGGGGCGACCCGTGCTGGCCGCCCCTTTTCACCTCAGATTTCGGTAAAGATCAGGCATTGCCCCGGATCAGATCGGCGGCTTTTTCGCCGATCATGATGGTCGGCGCATTGGTGTTTGAGCCGATCAGGCTGGGCATCACCGAGCTGTCGCAAATCCGCAACCCGTCCAATCCCCGCACGCGCAAGGCAGGATCAACCACGGCCATGTCATCCTGCCCCATCCGGCAGGTCGATACCGGATGATACGAGGTGCGGCCATATTGGCGCGCATAGGCCTCGTAATCGGCTTGGCTGCGAACAGCGTCATCGGGGAAGCGCAGGGTGCGGATATATTTCTGTAGCGACGGCTGGCTGAAAATCTCGCGGCTGATCCGCACACCTTCGGCGGCGATGCGTAGATCGTCCGGCTCGGCCAGGAAATTGGGATCAACCAGCGGCAGCGCGCGCGGATCTGCAGAACGCAAGCTCACCGAACCGCGCGATTTCGGGCGCAGGGTGTAGCTGTTCAGCGTGATGCCTGACGCACCTTTGGGCACCGAGGGCACGCCAGCCTCTGCCCCTGCCCCTGCAAGGAAATGGAATTGCAGATCGGGACAGCGCGCTGCCTGGTCGGCATACCAGAACGCCCCCCCCTCTACAACATTTGAGGTCACGGGACCGGACTTGAACAGCGTGTATTCAATGCCCGCCCACAAAGCCCAATGCAGTTTGTTGTATTTATCAAGGCTATCGTGACCTTTGAGTTCGGCCACAATATCAACGCCAAAATGGTCCGTCAGATTTTGACCGACGCCGGGAAGGTCTTGCACCACTTTGATACCGTGGCGCGTTAGGTCCGCAGAAGGCCCCACGCCGGACAGCATCATCAACTTGGGCGTGCCAATCGCGCCGGAGGTCACGATGACTTCGCTTTCGGCCCGCGCGATCTTGGGCGCATTGCCCACGGTATATTCCACGCCTATGGCACGGCTGCCCTCGAACACCACACGCAGTACCAGCGCGCCAGTGACCACCGTCAGGTTGGGCCGTGACAAGGCGGGGCGCAAATAGCCCACCGCAGCAGAGCAGCGGCGATAATTCTTGGTCGTGGTTTGGTAGAACCCCGCCCCCTCCTGCAAAGCGCCATTGAAATCAGGGTTATAGGGGATGCCGCGTTCTTGACAGCTTTGCACGAAGGCACGGGTGACAGGCCTTGGGTCGGGAATGTTCGAGACCCCAAGCGGCCCATCCGTGCCGTGCAGCGCGCCCGACAGAATTGTATTGCCTTCAGAGCGCAGGAAGTACTTCTGCACCTCGGCAGCGCCCCAGCCGACAGCGCCCTCGGTCACCCAGCGGTCATAGTCGCTGGGATGGCCACGGGTGAAAATCTCGGCATTTATCGACGATCCCCCGCCCAGCACGCGGGCCTGTGCATAGGGGATTTCGCGATTATTGGCGTGGCGCTGCGGCGTGGTGGTCAGGCCCCAGGTCAGCGGGCCGGTGGTCATTTTGGCAAAGCCTACCGGCATGTGGATCAGCGGGTTGGTATCGCGTGCGCCTGCTTCGATCAGGCAAACGCGGGCGGAGGGGTTTTCCGACAGCCGGGCCGCCAGCACGCAGCCCGCCGAACCACCGCCAACGATCACATAGTCAAAGCCCAACTGTTCAGAACCTCGGGCCATCATGCGATCCAATGGTTACGTTTGCCGGTTTCAATATGCACGGATTTGATCTGGGTGTATTCCTCGACGCCGTAGGTTCCGGCCTCACGCCCCCAGCCGGATTGCTTGAAACCGCCCAGCGGCATTTCAGGCCCGCCCGCCATGATGCAGTTGACCCAGAAGCGCCCCGCCCGGACGCGGCGGGTGACGGTCAGGGCTTTGTCGATGTTCTTGGTCCAGAGGCTGGCGGCAAGGCCATAAACCGTGTCATTGGCAAGCTGGATGGCTTCTTCAACGGTGTCGAAGGCCATGGAGCACAGGACCGGGCCGAAGATTTCATCCCGTGCAATGGCCATATCCGGGGTGACGCCGGAAAACAGCGTTGGCTGGATATATTGGCCGTGGCCAAGGTCTTTGACGGTGCCGCCGGTAACAAGCGTTGCGCCCTCCGCCTGGCCCTTGGCGATGTAGCCCATGATGACGTCATTCTGCGCTGTGGTGGTGATCGCCCCGACTTGGGTGGTTGGGTCAAGCGGATCACCGACGCGGATTTTTGCCATTTTGGCGGCAAGCAAGGCCTCAAATTTCGCAGCAATTGAGCGTTCGACAATCAGGCGGCTGGACGAGACGCAGCACTGTCCGGTGTTGAAGCTGATGCCAAAGGCGGCGGCATCAGCGGCATCATCCAGATCGGCATCGGCAAAAACGATGATCGGGTTTTTGCCGCCGAGTTCCAGCCCGAGTTTCTTGAAATTGCTGTCGGCTGCCGCATGAACGCAGGAGCGGCCCACGGCGGTCGATCCGGTGAAGGACAGCATATCGACATCGGGATGTTCGGTCAGCGCTTGGCCAATCGTGCGCCCTGATCCGGTTACAACATTGTAAACGCCCGCAGGCAGGCCCGCTTCTTCCAGCACTTCGGCCAACAACAGCGTAGTGGCGGAAGTAACCTCAGACGGTTTCACCACCAATGTGCAACCCGAGGCGAGGATGAACGGCACCCGCTCACACAGGATCAGGAAGGGGAAGTTCCACGGCGTGATGAGACCGACAACGCCGATCGGTTCGCGCAAGACCATGCCGAACAGGTTGTCACCCAGACTGTTATAGCTGTCGCCGTGCAGCATCCGCGCGGCCCCCGCGCCGATCTCAAAACAAGCGATGGCATGGTCGATTTCGCCCATGGCCTGGCTGATCGGCTTGCCGTTCTCCAACGTTTCCCAATAAGCGATTTCCACGCGGCGGCGCTTGAGGATTTCGGCGGCGCGCAGCAGAACGCTTGCACGGGCGGCCCCGGAAAGCCCGGCCCAGCGGCGGCCTTCAAACGCAGTGCGGGCGGCGGTGACGGCGGCGTTCAGATCGTCTGTCGTGCATTTCGGGATGCGGGTGACGGGCACGCCGTGGCCGGGCGAGGCACGCTCGAACAACGGGCGGCCAGTTTGCCATTGGCCGTCAATGTAGAAGCCAAACTCGCGCGGGGTGGCGGGCAAAGTGGGGAACGGGCGCAGGGTGTCCATCGGAACCTCGGGATTAAAGCAGGATTTGGGTTTTCAGATCAGTGGGCCGGGCGGCCAGCGTCTCGAACGCGGTCTGGATGTCATCCAGCGGATAGCTTGCAGCGGTGAAGGCATCCGTCTTGAAGCGACCGTGGGCCAGCAGGGTCAGCGCGTCGTGCATATCCTCGCCCATGCCCGCGACAGAGCCTTTCAGGCTGTTTTCTTCGAGGATCGTGCGCAGGATATCGACATGCAGGCTTTGATCGGGGCCAGTCAGGCCAAAGAAGGCGATGTGGCCCCCCTTTCGGATCAGGGTTTGTGCGGTGGCGTAAAGCCGGGGTGAGCCGACGCTTTCGATCACCACATCGGCACCTCGACCTTGGGTCAGCGCCATCACGCGTGCATGCAGTTGATCAGGGTCGCTGACGGTGGCATCTGCCCCGGCAACGCGTGCCATCTGGCAACGGTCTTCCGACAGGTCAGCCACGATGATCGGCGCGGCACCGACCAGCCGCATCATCTGCACATGCAGGTTGCCAATAGGGCCAGCGCCAAGCACCACCACCGATTGGCCAAAACTGACCTGAGCTTTGCGGGCGGCGCGCACCACGCAGGCCACAGGTTCGGTCAGCGCCAACACAGCATCCGAGATGCCAACGGGCGCGGGGATCACCAATCGTGCGGGCATAGCGACATATTCCGCGAATGCACCGTCGCGGCCAATGCCCACTTGGGTCATCGTCGGGCAGTTCAGGATTTCATTGCGGCGGCACCAATAGCATGTGCCGCAACCGATGTTGATATCGGCCACCACGCGCTGGCCTTCGGAAAGGTGTTTCACGTTCGCACCATATGCCGCAATCGTGCCACAGAACTCGTGGCCGGGGATCAACGGCAGGCGGTCGGCGGCATAATGGCCGTTGAAGATATGCACATCAGTGCCGCAGATCCCGGTACGGCTGATACGGATCAGCGCATCCTCGGGGCCAATGACGGGCATCGATACATCGCGCAGCTCAAAGCACTGCGGGGCGATCAGGACGGCGGCTTTCATCTGTGCCCCCTATTTCACTGTGCGCAGCTTGGCGCGGTCGATGGTCAGCGCGATGGCCCCGATCAGCACCAATCCGAAGACCATCTGTTGCTGCGTCGCCTGAATGTCGAAATACAGCATCGAGGCGCGGATCACCGCGACGATCAACGTGCCGATGGCGGTGTTCAGCACGCCGCCTACTCCGCCTGTCAGAGGCGTGCCACCGACCAGCACCGCGACAATGGCGGGCAGCAGAAAGCCGTTGGCAATCGTTGGCGCGCCGCCCGACAATTTGACCGCGAACAACAGCCCCGCGATTGCGGCCAAGGCACCCGAGATTGCAAAGGCCAGCATCTTGTAGCGCGCGACGTTCAGGCCAGAGGCCGCCGCCGCAGGCTCGCCTGCTCCTACCGCTTTCAAAGCGCGGCCCAAGGTCGTGCGCCGCTCGATGAACAGGGTCAAGGCCAGCAGACCGGCGGCGATGAACAACTCGTGCGGAATCGGGCCGGTTTTGCCGATCATCCAGCCGAATACCGCATCGCGCTGCGCCGCATCCATGTTCAGCGCCCGTTGCCCGGACAAGTACTGCGCCAGTGAGAACGCAACGCCACCGACAGCCAGAGTCGAGATGAACGACGGCACTAACAATCGGGTGGTGACATAGCCGGACAGCATGCCAAAGCCGAAACCAACGAGGATGCAAAGCACAGCCACCCATGCCCCAAAGGATGCCAGATAGATCGAGGCCACCACTGTCACCAGATTGGCCATCGACTGCGCCGACAAATCTATTCCGCCGATGTAGATCGCAAAGGTCAGGCCAAGCGCCATGATGAACAACGGCACGATGTCGCCCGCCAGAGACAGCAGGTTGGCGGGGCGCAGGAAGGTGTCGTCGACGATGCCGACGGCTGCCACCAGAACCAACAAGGTAATCCAGGGCAAATGCGGTTTGAAACGCTGGAAGTCCATATGTGCCTCAGATCATGTAATGGAGAAGGTCAAAGAGCGAAGGTTTCGCTCCCTGCGTGCAGTCAAACCGCTTTTGGATCGCCCCGTCTTTGACCACGATGATGGAATGTGACAGGCCAATCGCCTCTTCCAGAGTGTCGGCCACCAGAACGATGCCGACGCCTGCATCCGACATGTCACGGATCATGTCGTAGACATCTTCTTTGGCCCCGATATCTAGGCCGCGCGTCGGGTGATCCAGCAGCATGATGTCCGAGCCACCCGAGCGCCATTTCGCCAGCACCACCTTTTGCTGATTGCCGCCCGAGAGGTTGCCGCAATCGGCCAGTTCGGAACTTGCCTTGATCGACAGCTTGCTGATCCAATCCCGCGCCAAAGCCCGCTCGCCCGCGATGCGCAAAACGCCCGCGCTGGAGTGGTGGCCCATCTGCGATAAAGTCATGTTTTCATAGACATTCATGCCAGCAACGATGCCCTCAACTTTGCGTTCACGCGGGACATAGCCGACGCCCTGCGCCACCGCAGTGCGCGGGGTAAACTGCGTAATCTGCTTGCCCTTGATCGTGACCTTGCCCCTCAAAGGCGTGCGCATCCCGTAAATCGTGCGCAAGATCGCCTCACGTCCCGATCCCTCGGTGCCAACAAGACACAACACCTCACCGGCGTGCAGTGTCAGGCTGATGTCATTGATCCGACCGGGCAGCGAGACGCCATCCAACTTAACCAGCTCTTTCGACGCATCAAACGGCTGCTGGCGATGCTCGCGGTAGTATTCTTTATCAACGTTGCGGCCGACCATCTTGTGCTGGATCTGTTCGACCGACTTTTCCCCACGGGTGACCACATCGACCACTGCGCCATCTTTCATCACATAGATGCGGTCGGAAAGCTCCATCACCTCATCCATCCGGTGCGAGACGAAAATGAATGAGGCCCGCGCGGTCAGTTCGCGCACCAGTTTGAACAGCAGCTTCACCTCATCCTCGGCCAGAACCGAGGTTGGCTCATCCAGCAAGATCACCAGATTGCCATGCACGCGTTCTTCCAGCGTCAACACTTTGGCGAGTTCCACCAACTGCCGCTGCGCAAACGACAGCGCCGAGGTTACGGTGGCCGGATCAATATCCAGCTTGACCTTGGCCAGTTGGAAGCGTGCCGCATCGGCCATGGCCCTCCAATTGATCACACCAAAGCGGACAAACTGTTGCTCATAGCCCAGAAAGATATTTTCCATAACGGTCAGGTTGGCGATCAGCGATTGTTCCTGAAACACCATGCCAATGCCCTGCTCCATCGCAGCGCGAGGGTTGGCGAAGCGCACGGTTTTGCCGTCCAACACGATCTGGCCACCATCGGGCTGATAAGCGCCGTAGATCACCTTCATCAGCGTGGATTTTCCGGCACCATTCTCGCCAACCAGCCCGACGATCTCGCCGCGCCCGATCTGGAAATCCACCGCCTTCAGCGCATGAACGCCCGGAAACTTCTTATCGACCTTTGCAAGCTGATACATCCCGGCCCCCTATTTGACGACAGTGACGGCGCGGCGGTCAGTCGACAGCACGACGGCGATGATCACGAGCAGGCCCAACATGCCATCCTGGACGTAATCCGGCAGACCAATCACAACCATGCCGTTGTTGATGACGTTGACGATCAGCACACCCACCAGTGCGTTCCAGACTCCGCCGACACCGCCCCACAAGGCGACGCCGCCGACCACCACCGAGGTGATCGAGATGAACATGAAATTGGCACCCGTGACAGACTCGGCCTGACCGAGTTTGGCTACCTGCAAAATTGCAGCCCCCGCGTAGAACACCCCGGCCAGCGTAAAGCCCGCCACCCGCACCCGTTTGACATTCAGGCCAGAGGCATGGGCCAACTCCTCACCCCCACCTACCGCGTAGAAATTGCGGCCCAGTGTGGTACGGGTCTGGATGAACGAGGCCACAAGCAGACAAAAGCCCGCGACGTAAACCATCAGCGGAAAGCCCAGCAGACGATAGGTCAGCAGGCCGCGAAACACATCGTCGTCGATTTTGACGATACCGCCACCGGTCAGAAGCACAGTCGCCCCGGTGGCGACAAAACCCATCGCAAGGCTGGCCATGAAAGACGGAATGCGCAGCTTCACATGGATCAGGCCGTTGAGCATGCCGACCACCGCACCAATCAGCAAAATCAATGGGATGGCCATCCAACCACCAGCGGCAAGACTGCCGCCGAATTTGACGAAGGCAAAACAGAATAGCACCGCCGTGAACGACAACACCCCCTCCATCGACAAATCAATCGAGCCCATCAGGATGATGAATGTGACGCCGACTGCCACCATCAGTGCAGGTGCTGCAGCCACCGCGATGCGCGCAAAGTTGCGCAGCGCAAAGAAATTAGGATTGATCGCGGTGAACAAAATCACCAAGGCAATCAGCACCATCAGCGGTGCCCAGCGAATTGCGTCTTCGCGCGTGAAACGCCCTGTCAAATCCGTTCTCCCCCTCAGTCCGCCCTAAGTCTTGCAGCCAATGCGGGGGCCGCTTCGTGACGGCCCCAGCCTGTTTATTTGTAAACGATGCCGCCGTTCGACGGCCCCCAGAAGTCGCTCCAGTCATAAGTCGGGATCGAGTCCATATACTTGGCCTTGAACTCTGCTGCGTCGTCTTTGGTCACCATCACCGTCGGGCCATAGAATTCGCGGTGGTCGTTTGGCTCTTCCGAGGGTTTGAACGTGCCAATCGCAGCGTGATAGGCCAATGCCAAGGACACACCGCCACCCCAATAGGGGTTGGTGAATACGGTGCAAAGCAGTTTACCATCCATCACCATTTGCACGGCTTCGGGGTTGCCGTCATAGGCCACGATCGGCATACCCTCGATGCCCTCGGCCTTCAGCGCTTCCAACACGCCGTACGCGATGTTGTCATTGGCGCAGTGCACACCGGTGATCTTGTCGCCATAGCGGGTGATGAACGAAGCCATCAGTTCAGCGGCCTTCGTGGTGTCCCAATCGGCGGGCTGGGCGTCCAGCAGTTCAATCTCGGGGAAATCTTTCAGCGCGTTATGCAAGCCGTTCAGACGCTCGACCGCCGGGTTGTTGGCAGGAATACCGCCCAGATGCACCACGCCGCCTTTGCCACCCATCGCCGCAAACAGCAGGCGCGCGGTATCTTCGGCAGGCTTTTCATCTGACCAGGTCATGTGGCTGACGTAATTGTCACCAATATCCCACGGGTGCAGATCGTCAGTTTTGTTCCAGATTGTCGAGATATAGCCGCCCGAAGCTTTCACCGCTTCCACCACCGGCCGGGCGTTGGGGCTGTCATTGGCGTCACAGGCGATGGCGCAGTTGCCCGAATTCTTGGCCAAGAACGCTTTGATATCCGCCAAGGATTTCTCCGAAGAGCCCTCGTTGATCAGGCTGGTCATATCAGCCTTGGTCTTGCCAAGACTTTCGACGAAATTCTCGCCACCCGAGACAACTGCGTTCCAATAGGCACTGGCGCGGTCGCGGTAGCTCCAAGCCAGGGCCGGGTTTTCAGCCGCAAACGCCGCGCCTTTTCCAAAGGCCATCGGAAGTGCAAACGACCCCATGCCTGCGGCGGCGGCCAGCAAGAAGTTGCGACGATTCACGGTTTCCCGTTCGATGAAATCCTTGATGAAAGTAGACATAGGTTCCTCCCCTTTTCCACATTTTGCCACCGCTTGGTGGCCGGTTTCGCGACGATCACAGCGCCTGTTCTCCGGCAGGTCCGCCGAGCGTGGTCGAACTTCACGCTCCATTAACGCACTATCTGGTTACTTTCTTAGATCAACATGAGTCAAGTGTTTTCCGCAACAAAAATGCGACATCGCGCAAGGAAGAACTTTGACGCGGGCCAACAGCTGTGTGTAAGACTGGAGGTTAAGCCAACCACACTTGCGCTGGAGAACGACACCTTGCCCACGGACATCGAGCCCACGGAACCCGCCGCCAAGCCGCGCATTCGCGACGCTGAGGCGACCAAGGCCAGAATCCTGGATGCCGCCAAGAAAGAGTTCGCCAAGAATGGCTTAGGGGGGGGCCGCGTCGACGATATTGCCGAGAAGGCAAAAGCCAACAAGCGCATGATTTACCACTATTTTGGCAGCAAAGAGGGGCTGTTCCAGACCGTGCTGGAAAACGCTTATGTCGACATCCGCACAGCTGAACAAAAGCTGAAACTCGACCATATCGAGCCGAAACAAGCGCTGGAAAAGCTGGTGCGCTTCACCTTCGACTATTACCTGAAAAACCCCGAGTTCATCACGCTGGTGAACAGCGAAAACCTGCATCGCGCCAAGCACCTGAAAAAATCCGAAGTGGTGAAGGTCTACAGCCGCAAGTTCGTTTCGATGGTAGAAAACATTCTGGAGCGCGGTGTGGCGACAGGGGTCTTTCGCGCCGGTATTGATCCGGTGCAGCTCAATATCACTATCGCGGCGATTGGCTATTATTACATGACCAACCGCTTCACGGGATCCATCGTGTTCGAGCGCGATTTGATGGCGAAAGAGGCGCTGGAAGAACGCCTGCGCTTCAACATCGACACCATCCTGCGGCTGGTTGCGCCCTAGCTGTTAACGTGGCGTGGCCAGTCCAACCGCAAGCAAAGCCGCCTGACAGCAAGCGATGTCCTCAAAATCCTGCGCGCCAGAAATGCCGATGCCGCCCACCACGATGCCATCGTGCAATATTGGCAGACCGCCGCCCCAGACCAAAACCCGGTCACGATTGGCCAAACCAAGACGCAGGCTTGGCGAGCCATCCATGCGTTCAAAATACGCCGCAGTGCTGCACCGCATCGTGGCCGCTGTATAGGCTTTGTCCAACGCATAGTCAGAAATCGGTGGCGTCACCGCATCCATTCGGCATGTCGCCAGCGCCACGCCTGAAGAATCAACGATCGCAACCGCGATCTTCCAGCCTTGCGCTTCAGCATGGGCTATCGCCGCCTGCGTCATTTGCATCGCTGTGGCAGAGGCAAGAACCGGAACCAGATGGATCATTGGCGTCACTTTCTTTCAGGTCTGGTCAACGCCGGTCCAATCCAAAACGATAAACGGCTCGGCAATCTCGCGTCGGGCGATGCTTTCGTAAAGTGCCGCCGGGTCGTTCGGCATGGCGGTGTGAAACATCCCGTCCAGCGCAAAGCGATTCTCCGCCAACCAATCAAGCGCTTGGGCGAAGCCGCCCATGATACTGTGGGGCGCATTGTTATAGCCTTCGAGCAGGTCTTCCCAAACAAAGCCCTTCGATTGGATAGGCAACTGCCATTCCCAACCCGAACGCAGAGTAATAAGGTTGAAGAACACCGCATTCATCACATCATGCGCCGTGGTATCTGTCAGCTTGCGCCACGGAACACCGACCAGAACCACCTCGCCCATGCGCCGCGCAATCTTGCAGCCGTCCAGCACCGCACCTTCGTGGCCCGAGCAATCCACCACCAAGGCCACTTTGCGTGCTAGGTCAGCATCGTCCAACGGCATCACCGCGCGACAATCGGAAATGCCGCTTGCCACCACCTGCGCCCGCCGCACAGGGTCGGGATCAATCACCGTCACGCGATAGCCGAAAGCGTGGAAAAGCTGGGCTGCAAGGAAGCCCACCGGGCCTGCCCCGGTGATTACAACCCGATCTCCGGGCCGCGCCCGTGTGGTCATCAGCGTCGATATCGTCACGCCAAGCAAGCGGGCGACCACCGCAATCTCGGGGGCCAGACCTTGGGGCACTGGTAGGGTCTGCCACGCCGGGTGAGTCTGGGTCGAGCGATGGCGGCCCATCGCAAACCGCAGATCACCTCGTTTTACATCGGTCACGTCTGCAGCAACGTCCTGCACCTTGAAGACCGCCGCATAGCCAGGGCGAATGGGAAAGCTGTCGCCATTCGCCCAGCCCAATTCGGTGCCTTGGCTGACAAGGGTACAAAGCGTGCGCCCGCGAATTTCGCCGGGCCTTAAAGCGGCGTCTTGATAGGATTCAAAGCAGAAGCTTTGTTTGGCCGAAATGACGATTTCTTGTGCCATGTTACCTCGCTATGCACCAACGACCGGCGACCATTGTGGATGACCGCCGGCCCGCTCGGCTCCAAGCGACCCATCCATACTGACAATTTCCAGAAACTGCCCCCAAGGCGCTTTGAAGTAGCACCAAGTCAGGCCCGCCATTACGCCGCTGTCAACATAGTTTGGCCCATCCAGAACCTCGATGCCAGCAACGCGCAAGCGCTCTGCTGCCGCGTCGCAGTCATCCACCTGAAATGCGATATGGTAGCCGCCTGACTGACTGTTACGCTTCAGCGGTTCGTCCATGAGCGGCTCGCCCGAATACTGAAACAGTTCCAGATTGGCGCCGTTACCTACCCGCAAAACCTTGATGTCTTCGATCCGGCGATCGCCTGGAACACCCAACCGATGAGCCATAAAGGTGTCATCAACGTCCAATTTCCCCGTCGAAAGGCAGATCACGGCGCCAAAGAACGCCTCAAAGAAAGCGACGGCCTTATCCATGTCAGGCACCGTGAAACCAATGTGCTGTACCCCGTATATTTTCATTTCGTCCCCGCCAATCCGCCTGTTTTCCGTCAATGCAGGTGCATTTCTCCGCAGCAAAAAGCATGTTTGAAGTCACATAAGTAACGATATGGTTACTTAATACAGATTCGCATTTGCAGTCAATCCAGATTCCCTTTGGATCACGCCGAGGCGGCAAGGGTTCAGATTTCCGAGTGTTACCCGTGATTCACAGAAGAAGACTCATCGCTTCAAACTTCCAATCCGTGATGCCGCATCAAAGTTCGCCAATAGCTCGGACGCTGGCGTCGATGTCCGGATTTTGCTGATGACCACAGTGACACGATGGGCCGTAGATTTTCGAAGCCATCGCGGGATAGCAGAGGCCTATCCCGCGATGCGGATGCCGGTGTTACTCTCTTTTGTTACGACCCCGATCAGTCCCAATTTGAACGGCCGCTCGGCCTACAAAATTCAGGGCCTTTCCCCAATGAAGGCCCGCAACCGCGGCGCCATGAAGTCCAAAAAGACGCGAACACGGTGTGGCAAGCGCTCACCGCCGAAAAACAGGGCATGAATATCTTCGGTGTCGCCTTGGACGGCCTCGGCCAATACCTCGACCAGACGACCGGTGCGCAGATCTTGCCGGATGTGGAACTCGCCCATTCGCGCCAAGCCCATTCCGGCCAATGCCATGCGCCGCACTGTTTCGCCATTGTTGGCCAGCAGCGGCCCTGACACGCCGCGATCGACGATCCGCCCCCGCTCTTGCAGTGGCCAGACAGGGGTGGAGCGGCGGAAGTTGAAGCCAAGGCAGCGGTGCTGCGCCAGATCGCTTGCAGCCTGGGGCGTGCCGTAGTGCGCCAGATAGTCTGGCGATGCCACAATCTTGCGCGGCGCGATCCCAAGTTTTAACGCAGTCAAACTGGAACTTGTCAGGCTTCCGACACGAAAGGCTATGTCCGTGCGATCAAGATAGAGATCGACCATCTCGTCCGACAAAGACAGATCAACAATCACATTGGGAAATTCGGCCCAAAATGCGGGCAGAAGCGGCTCGACTGCGACCATGCCGAATCCGACTGAGGCGCTGACCCGCAACGTACCTCCGACGCAGGCTGCACCCTTTGACAAATCGCGCTCAAGATCCTCGATCCCCGCGAGCAGCGATTGGCTGCGCTCGTAATACACCCAGCCCTCGGCAGTCAACGACAAGCGCCGTGTCGAACGCTCCAGCAAGCGCGCACCAAGCCGAGTCTCGATCCGCGCGATCAGCTTAGACAGGGTCGATGGCGTCATCCGCATTTGGCGTGCGGCTTCGGAAAAGCTACCCGTCTCGACCACACGCAGGAAAGCCTGCATCTCTCCTGCTCGATTGTCCATATGCACTCTACTTATGAAATATATTCTAAGATGAAGTGCAGAAACGGCCAATTATCAAGAGTATTCTTCGGCAGTATATGCTGTTGCATGAAACAAACCACATCCTGACCTGATTTGTCACGATCGGATCGCCGCGCGTTCTTGCGGCTTGAAGCAGGTCAATGTGCCTCTGCGCAATATCCAGGAGATAAGAATGCATTATGTGACCACCCAAGGGGCCAAAATCCCAGCGCTTGGGTTCGGCGTGTTCCGTATGTCAGAGGCAGAGATCGAGGCCGTTGTGCCAGCGGCACTTGATGCCGGGTTTCGGCATTATGACACCGCCCAAATTTATGAGAACGAGGCCGCGCTTGGGCGTGCGCTGGCTGCCGCGGGTGCGAAGCGTGACGATCTGTTCCTCACCACCAAGGTCTGGGTGGCGAATTACAGCGCGGACAGATTCCTCGCATCGGTGGATGAAAGCCTCGATAAATTGGGGGTCGCGCAAGTGGATCTGCTGCTGGCGCATTGGCCGGGCGACGCAATTCCGGTGGCGCAGCAGGTCGAATGGCTGAACAGCGCGCTAGCCGCGGGCAAGACGCGCTTTATCGGCGTCAGCAACTACAACCGCGCGCAGCTTCGCGCCGCTATGGCCGCCAGCACGGCCCCTATCGTCACCAACCAGATCGAGATGCATCCCTATCTGGATCAATCTGCCATGGCAGCGCTGGCACTGGAAACCGACACCCGCCTGACTGGCTATTTTGGTATGGCAGATGGCGCTGTGCCGCGTGATGCGTTGATCGGTGAGATTGCCGCACGCCATGGCAAGTCGGCTGCACAAGTTGGACTGCGCTGGTTGGTACAGCAAGGCGTCATCGTGCTGTCGAAAACCGCGAAGCCCGCCCGCTTGGCCGAGAATTTCGCCATTTTTGATTTTGCCCTGACCGAAGCAGAAATGGCGGCCATCGGCGGTCTTGCTCGTCCAGAGGGTAGACTGGTCAGCCCTCCAGGGCTGGCCCCCGATTGGGCCGCATAAACCGAGCCGTATGAGGATATGAGTATGAACACGACACTAGAAAAACGCGGCTTCAACTGGCCGCTGCTGGCGCTGGCGGTTGGGGCTTTTGGCATTGGCGTCACCGAGTTTTCCCCGATGGGTATGTTGCCGGTCATTGCCCAGGGGGTAGATGTCTCCATCCCTTCGGCGGGTCTCTTGGTCAGCGCCTATGCGATGGGTGTGATGATTGGTGCCCCCGTCATGACGCTGCTGTTCAGCCGCTGGGGCAAGCGGACGGCGCTTATGGCACTGATGCTGATCTTCACATTGGGCAACATTCTGTCGGCACTTTCGCCCGATTATTGGACGCTTCTTATCGCCCGTGTGGTGACCAGTTTGAATCATGGAGCGTTCTTTGGTCTAGGTTCAGTGGTGGCGGCAAGCCTTGTTAAGAAGGAAAAGCAGGCGAGTGCCGTGGCCACGATGTTCATGGGTTTGACCATCGCCAATGTCGGCGGGGTGCCAGTGGCGACGTGGATCGGTCAGCAGATCGGCTGGCGCGAGGCTTTTGCTGGCACAGCAGTACTGGGTCTGATCACCATCGCCGCGCTGTGGCTGGCCTTGCCCAAAGGGGCACCCGGCCAGCGGCCCGATGTGCGGCGTGAACTGAAGGTGCTGATGAGGCCGCAAGTGGTGATCGCATTGCTGACCACGGTGCTGGGAGCCAGCGCGATGTTTACCCTCTTTACCTACGTTGCGCCGATGCTGGAGGTGCTTACCAATGCGTCGGGCGGATTCGTGACGCTGGCGTTAGCCCTGATCGGGCTGGGCTTTACCATTGGCAACTGGCTGGGGGGTCGGGTGGCAGACTGGTCGCTGGATGGCGCCACGGCAATCTTTCTGGCAGCGCTGACGATGATTATGCTGGCGACGCCGTTTTTGATCGGCAGTCATGTCGGTGCAGCAGTCATTCTGCTGCTTTGGGGCGGCGCTGCCTTTGCCATCGTGCCACCAGTGCAGATGCGCGTGATGCAGGCGGCTTCCGATGCGCCTGGGCTGGCGTCGTCCATCAACATCGGCGCATTCAACTTCGGCAATGCCATCGGCGCAGCCGTCGGCGGCGCGGTAATCAGCGCGGGACTCGGCTATGCAGCAGTTCCCGTCGCGGGTGGCCTCCTAGCAGCGGCTGGGCTGGGGCTTGTCTGGCTGAGCTACCGCTCGGCTAAACAGATCTCCTGCACAATCTAAGCTTGCGTGGGCCGAAGGCGTCGCTCTTTGGCCCAGCAATTATGTGCAATCACTTGGGGCCCAAGCTGCGTGGCAGGCGTGGCTAAACCGGAAGTACGAGGCAGAGTTCTAAATTCGCTGTCGCCACTTCTGTTAAAACGGTGATGCTCCAGCAAAGGTCGCGCCCCGCCCATTCCGGCACTGTGTCATTGCGACGGGTCGTGTCGGCTCTCTATGCGAACGCTAGATCTTAATCGGCCATCTCACCGAACAAAGCGTTGATGAGCGCCGTGGCAAACATGGCTGTCGAACGCCAGTGTGCCCCACGATCCGCCCAGTTTCATTCCGCGGCATTTGCATTAGCTCGGAAAAGAGGTCTTGCTGACGTCTTCCGAGTCGGAGCAACCCAGACGTGCAAGAAGACCCGTTTTTCTCATGGAGTGCTTATCACGTCGCATTGGTCGTTGTGGGGGTGATTGTCGTGCTTGCGCACTGGCTTCCACGCCTGATTTCCAAACGGGAACCCGCCGCCGCTCCGCTGATGATTTTGTTCGGCGCGGTTGCCGGGCTGTTTGTGCCCAATATGGCCAGCCTGCCGGATCCGCGCCAAACCCCTTTGCCGTGGGAACTGGTCAGCGAACTGACCGTGATCGTCGCGCTGTTTGGGGCTGGCATGCGCATTGACAATCTGCGGCCGATGAAGCGCTGGATACCAACTTTGCGTATGTTGGCCATTGCCATGCCCCTGACGATTTTCGCTGTCGCGCTGCTCGGTGTTGCGGTGGATGGGCTGACCATTGCCGGTGCGATCTTGTTGGGTGCGGTGCTGGCACCCACCGATCCGGTTCTGGCCGGAGATGTTCAAGTTGGTCCACCCCAACAGGGCGACGAACATCCGGTCCGCTTCACCCTGACGACGGAAGCCGGGCTGAATGATGGCTTGGCGTTTCCGTTCGTCTACTTGGGCCTGATCGTTGCCGCCGAAGGCATGGCCCCGCAGCTCTGGGGATGGGAATGGCTGGCCCGAGACGTTCTCTACCGCAGTGTGGTCGGCGTGCTGATGGGCTGGGCCGGAGGGCGGGTTTTGGGGTACATCCTGTTTACGGTGCCGAAAGGCTCAATTCTGGCGGAAACCGCGTCTGGTGTCATCGCCCTTGCTGGCGTGGTTTTGTGCTATGGCTCGACGGAATTGGTCGAAGGATACGGCTTTATCGCGGTCGCGGTTCTGGGACTGACCCTGCGCCGCATCGAGCAACACCATCAATTTCACCGGCAATTGCACGACTTCACTGAGTCAATCGAACACGCGCTGACCGCAGTTTTGCTGGTTGCTTTGGGAAGCGTCTTGCCCGTGCTATTTGCCGACCTGTCTTGGGCGCATGTCCTGATCGCGCTGACGCTGATCCTCGTGATACGTCCGTTGTCGGGCTGGATCGCCTTGATGCGGACCGATCTCGGCCCCCGTGACCGCGCTGTGGTTTCGATCTATGGCGTGCGCGGCATCGGGTCGATTTACTACCTGTGCTATGCGGGCAGTCACATGGAGTTCTCAAATGAAACCCAGCTCTGGTCACTGGTCGGGTTGGTAATCCTGCTCTCAACCATCCTGCACGGCTTCACTGTCGGCTGGGCGATGGATCGCCTGAAACACGTCTAGGTTCGGTGGACGGCGAATTGCTGATCCAGCGCGATGCCGATGTCGCCCCTTTTGCTGAGATGCAAGTTTCGCCGGAGTTGGGTTTCCAATGTATTGGGCTGACCCGCGCGCCCTACTCCAGCGAAGACAGCCTGCGCAAGTTCATCAAGGAAGCGTTCACCTCGGCGGGGCTGCCTCCCTTCACTCCACATGGGCTCCGCAACACTCTGGTCCAGATGTCCAACGCATTTTGCAGCACCCCCGAACAAATCAAGGCGATCTCGATGAACCTTGGCCATGAGAAGATTTCGACCCCCATTGACGACTATGGCCGCCTTTCGCCTGAGCCGCAGGGCGAGATCATCAAAGCCATGCGCCGCAAGGCGAAGGACGAGCCCGACACCGAATGAACTGGCCCGCAACGTCCGAAATACAAGCCATTTCTTCAGTCGGAGCCGTTCATCCGCCACAACCGGATTTAACCACCTAAGGAGACACCACGCTGGCCGGAAGGATCCGTGCCAAAATTGACCACATCTGGAACGCCTTCTGGTCTGGTGGGGTGTCGAACCCCCTCTCGGTCATCGAGCAGATCACCTGCCTTCTCTACTTGGCTAGTGGTGTGAGTTACCTTCCCACTAGGTATACCGCTCTCACGAAGTTGCAGCACGGCAGGGTGATGGCAGCGAATGGCAACTGTGGGCCGGGCACATAGACAAGATCGATGCAAAGGGCGGAGGCTGTGTGGAAACTCGACGGCCCCAACCCTCTGGGCCGCAAGTTCAGCCAGTTTGCAGATTTTGGCTCATATTGGTCATACGTTTCGTTTTGGGCGCCTCCGGGGGCCGGCGAGAAGCCTTAGCTAACGCCGAACCGTCGATTGCTGGCAGTTTTGCCCCGGATCACCTCGAGACTGCTGTACTCAACCTTTTGATGCCGACCAGTGCGATCATTCGCTTGATGTTGTAGGCCAGCACATTCAGCGACATTTCTGTGCGGCCCCCCAGAAGCCGTCGGGTCAAGAAATGGCAGGGTCCCATACAGGATTTGATCGTGCCAAACAGGTGCTCGACTGTAGAGCGGCGGACGCTCATTGGAGCGGCCGGGCTGCGGCGGCGGGCATTCGAGGCTTCGACCAATGTTCGTGTTCCCATCGTGAGACCCGAAGCTCGTGCCCTGTGGTGCAACGGCTCTTGAGGGCGCAATCCTTGCACGCGTTTGTCCAATAGCGCCGCATTTGGAGGCCTTGCTGCTCGGTGGTGGTCCGATGCGTAAGCGCCTTTCCCGCCGGGCAGCGATAGACATCGACATCATGGCCATAGGCGAAGTCTGCCTTCACAAAATGCCCCTTTGATAGGGCACCAGAAGTATCCGACTGCGGCACGGTCGCGGTGATACCCGCCTTGTGGCAAGCAAGGATTTCAAGGGCGCTGAAGTAACCCTTGTCGGCAAGGATGTGCAGATCCTCACGTTGCAGAACAGCCTTTGCCTGCGCAGCCATCTTGGTCAGAAGATCCCTGTCATGCTCTTGGTTGGTGACCTCGTGCGTCACGATAAAATGAGTTTCGGCGTCGACAACACTTTGAACGTTATAACCGACATGCCCGCTGTGCTGCGCGCGTGTCGCCATTGCCCTCGCATCGGGATCTGTGAGCGAGATCTGCCCATCCGGCGCATCGGACAGCTCTTCGTCCATTGCCAGCAGGCGTTCAATCTCCTGCTTGATGCGGTGATATCTGCCGGCTAGATGCGCCGACCGCTCAGCCCGTGCTGCGCCCGTTTCCTGACGGTCAATCCGGTCGGCCTCCTTGATGTAGCGCCCGACCTCGGCTTCCAAGTGCACGAGGCGACTGGCGATCTTGCCTTTGGTGAAGTTCCTGTATCTATTGTTGACATTGTTGACATTGTTGACCGCCTTGAATTTGCTGCCATCAACCGCGACAACCTCGCCCCTCAGCACGCCAATCCAACGGCACAGCTCCACAAACTTCGCACAGGTCTTGCGGATGGCCAGACCATTGAGCCGCCGGAAATCCGCAATGGTCTTGTGATCAGGAACCAGTCGACCGGTCAGCCACATCAACTCGACATTGCGACCGGCTTCGCATTCCAAACGGCGACTGGAGGGGATCCAGTTTAGATAACCGTAGATGAAAAGCTTGAGCAGCACAGCCGGATGATAGCCCGGTCGCCCGGTGCGTGCGGCGGCATAGCGCTGAAACCCAAGTGTGCCCAGATCGAGTTGGTCAACAAACAGATCAACCACGCGCGCAAGGTGATCTTCCCCGATCCAGTCATCCAATCGCTCGGGAAAAAGCGTCGTCTGATCTCGGCTAATACCATCGATGAAACCCGCCATGCAAAGTCCCCCAACACCGCGTAAGCATAGCATAAATTGAAGTTTTTACACAGCCTCGGCGGAAAGCTGTCTGACGGCAGCGCGGCATAGCTGGCGCAGCAATCCTTCGAGAGCAGTCGTTCATACGGCCTGCAGCGACCAGCCATCTGCGCGATTGGGCAGCTATATAGCATGCTTTCCCAGAGTATATTGTAGGTTCGTAAGACCGCATGTCTTTTTCTATCGGCCCGCACATGAAGGATCAGCCTGTAATCTGATCGCATGGCGGCAGGAGCCGTCGCTATGCGAGGAGAAAGGCATGACCGAAGAACAGTCAACGATTTATGTCGGGATCGAT
>NZ_JAXMJJ010000027.1:0-62042 GCF_034376685.1 Cypionkella sp. | reverse complement strand
CGCCAGCAATACCCTTGCCTCGAAGGATTTCAGCGTAGTCCGCGCGGCTGCAAACTGTGCGAGCCTGCCGTTTGCAGCCAGTTCGGGGAAGATCTTGTAGATCTCATCGCGCTGCTCGGCATCCATGCCGCCCAGGGTGCGGTCGCCGGGTTGGAAGCTTTCGCTCCAGGCCCCATCGGACAAGATCACTTCGTGGCGGTCAAACAGGATGTGCATATAGGTCACCGTCTCAACCTCCGCGACCGAGACACCGGGCAGGCAGAGCAGATGCTGCGCGCGCACCAGCACTTCGTCGCTGCCAAACAGCAATTCCGCGCGCGGCCCTCTGATCAGCATACGGTGCTGGCGCGACACCATCATATCGACCTCTGGCAAGCCATTGCCCAAGGCCCCCGCCCGGATCAGAATCGGGCGCAGGCTGTCATCGGCGCACAATTCTGCGCGGCTGATCGCGCGCGCGCCGATCCAGCGGATTTGCTGAAAGCCGTTATCGCGCGTCGCCACCATGTCGCCGACCTGCAAGGCCTCGACGGCGATCTCTCCGGCAGGCGTGGCGATCTTGGTGCCCGGCGTGAAGCAGGACACGATGCTTTCGATATTGGTAAAGCTGAGTGTGCCAATGATATTCCCCGAGCCATCGAGGAAATTCACCACGCCATTCAGATGGTTGGCCGGGTCTCGGATGATCTTGAACGGCGCTTGCCCGGTCAGATCCAGCACGTCCCAGTCGCTGCCGCTGGTGCCGCCATCAACCACATCGCCTGCGCCTGCAAAGATCGTATCGGCACCAAAGCCACCGACCAGCGTATCCGCACCCGCCCCGCCATAGAGCTGATCGCCGCCCTCACCGCCGTAAATCAGATCATTGCCGTCGCCGCCCGACAGCGTGTCATTGCCGGTGCCGCCATCGAGCGTGTCATTGCCATCTCCGCCCGAAACAACATCATTCCCGGCACCGCCGAACACCTGATCGTCGCCGCTGCCGCCATCGACGCTGTCTGTGCCGTCGCCACCATAGACGCTGTCATTCCCCGCGCCACCGAACACCACGTCATTTCCGGCATCGCCGTAAACGCTGTCATCACCGTCGCCGCCGTCAGCGCTATCGTTGCCAGCCCCGCCATAAATCAGATCGTTGCCAGCATCGCCGTAAGAGCTGTCATTGCCGTCTCCGGCATAGATTTGGTCATTGCCGCTGCCGCCATAGCTTTCATCGTCGCCGGTGCCGCCGTAGATCGAGTCGTTGTCTGCGCCGCCAGACAGGATGTCGTTGCCAGCCCGGCCCTCGATCGAGTCGTCGCCGGTTCCGCCATAGAAGATGTTGGTGAACACGTCACCGCTCAGCCCCTGCTCGTCAAAGCCGATAAGCGTGTCATTGAACGCCGAGCCGATCACCCCATCCACGCCAGTCAGCTGGTCGCCCTGCGCATGGCCATACAGCGCGGTCCATGTGGTCAGGTTGATCGAGACCGCAGCATTGCTGTCGGAATAGTCGACAAAGTCCATCCCGGCGCCGCCGTTCAGCACATCTGCGCCCGCACCGCCCGCCAGAGTGTCATCGCCGTCGCCCGCATACAGGCTGTCGTTTCCCGCGCCGCCGCCCAGATAATTGTCGCCGGAATCGCCCGTCAAAACATCGGCATAGGCCGAGCCAAGCAGATTTTCGATCGACACCAGCGTATCGCCTGCGGCATCGCCACCGGTATTCGCACCGCCGTTCAAATTGACATTCACCGCCGCCGTTGAGGCCGAGTAATCGGCGGTATCAATGCCCGTGCCGCCCTCCAGCCGGTCATTGTTCGCGCCGCCTGCCAGCGCATCATTGCCGCTGCCGCCATACAGGCTGTCGATGCCCGCGCCGCCATACAGCAGATCATTGCCATCGCCGCCGGTCAGCGCATTCGCGCCGGCATCCCCGGTCAGCGTATCGTCGAAGTCCGAGCCGATCAGGTTCTCGATGCCGCTCAGCACATCGCCCTGCGCATCGCCCCCCGTGCCGCTGCCTGTCGCCAGCGACACCGCCACCGCCATGGCCGAATTCGCATAATCCGCCGTATCGGTGCCGCTGCCGCCCGTCAGCGTATCCGCGCCCGCGCCACCCGCCAGCGTGTCATTGCTCGCGCCGCCATCCAGCAGATTCGCACCGGCATCCCCGGTCAGGCTGTCGGCAGACCCCGAACCGATGACATTCTCGATGTCCACCAGCGTATCGCCTGCCGCATCGCCGCCGAAGTGCACGCCGCTGCCCAGGTTCACCGTCACGCCCGAGGCCGAACTGCTGTAAACGGCGGTATCAATGCCCGCGCCGCCCTCCAGCAGATCGCCGCCGGTGCCACCGATCAGCGTGTCATTGCCATCGCCGCCATACAGGCTATCCGCACCAGCCGCACCGTTCAGGCTGTCATTGCCCGCAGCCCCATACAGCGCATTGGCATTGCCATCGCCGGTCAGCGTGTCGTTATAACCCGAGCCCGCAAGGTTCTCGATGCCATTGAACGTGTCGCCTGACGCATCGCCCGCCGTGCCGGTGTTGCTGGTCAAGCTGGCCGCAACACCCGCCGACGCGGTTGCGTAATCCACCGTATCAACGCCGCTGCCGCCAAACAGTGAATCCGCGCCAGCGCCACCAATCAGCGTGTCATTGTCATTGCCACCATACAGCGAGTCATTGCCCGCGCCGCCATCCAGCAGATCAGATCCCGCCGCGCCATACAGCGTGTTGGCCGCCGTCGAACCCGCAATCGTATCGGCATAGGCCGACCCGACCACATCCTCGATGCTGATCAGAACATCGCCCTGTGCATCGCCGCCTAAACCGATGCCTGCCGCCAGATCGACATCAATCGCCGCACCCGAGGCCGAGTAATCCACGTCATCCGTGCCGGTGCCCCCGTCCAGCAGATCGGCACCCGCGCCGCCAATCAGCGTGTCGTTCGACGCGCCACCATACAGGCTGTCTGCCCCCGCGCCGCCCGACAAAAGGTCGGTGCCCGCTGCGCCATACAGCGCGTTGTCGCCGCCATCCCCAGTCAGCGTATCGGCGTAATCCGAGCCGATGATATTCTCGATGCCCGCCAGCGTGTCGCCCGCCGCATCCCCGCCCGAGCCCAAACCTGTGGCCAGATTGACCGAAACCGCTTGGCTTGAGGCATCGTAATCTGCCGTATCAATTCCGGTGCCACCGTCCAGCAGGTCTGAGCCCGATCCGCCGATCAGCCTGTCATTGCCATCCCCGCCATAAACGCGGTCAGCGCCGCTGCCGCCATACAGCGAATCCGCGCCGTCCCCGCCATAGAGGGTGTCGGCGCTGCTGCCGCCATAAAGGGTATCATTGCCGCCCAACCCCGAAAGGGTATCGGACGAACTCGACCCTACAAGGGAATCATTCCCTGCGGTTCCGGTATATGTTGGCACTGTGCTGCTCTGCTCATTTGCCCGGATCTTGCGCCCGGATCTATTTACGTCTCAATTATGTCAAATGCGCCCGAACTGTGGCGGAAATTCGGCAGATTCTCTGATTTTCTTCAGGGGGTTGTGATAATTCGGTGACGTGGGCGCAAAACTTGCGGGCCAACAGGCATCAAAAGCGGCAAGAATCGGGCAGGGCAGGGGGCAAGCCTTTGCGCCACCAGCGGAATTTTGACCGATATTTCGCTTGGCTCTGCAGCTTTCCTGCACGTTTTGCCCCGCTTTTCTTGGGCAGCACGCTTGACGCGCCCCCGGATTACCCGTAAATGCCCGAAATCAAATTCGGGTGCTGCCCTTCGGGTGGTCGCCTTACTATCTTAAGATGTCCTCACCGACACAGTAAACTGACAAGGAAAAAGACCATGTCTCGCGTCTGCGAACTCTCTGGCAAAGGCCCGATGTCTGGCAACACTGTCAGCCACGCCAACAACAAATCCCGCCGTCGGTTTCTGCCGAACCTGAATCAGGTCACCCTGATTTCTGACGTGCTGGGCAAATCCTTCTCGCTGAAGATCTCGGCTGCGGCTCTGCGCACCGTTGATCACCGTGGCGGTCTGGATGCGTTCATGGCGAAAGCCAAGGACGAGGATCTGTCGCTCGACGCGCTGAAGATCAAGAAAGAGATTGCCAAGGCTCAGGCCACCGCCTGATTTCTTGCGCTGCTATTGCAGGGGCCTCGCTTGGTAACAAGCGGGGCCTTTTCGCTTGCTTGACGGGCTTTGATCCACGCGGCTTTGCAAGCACGGGCGGGCTTTGACAAACTGTCGCCTTCCCCCGCCGTGCGGCTTGGGCTAAACCCCAAAGCATGTTGCGGCACCTGTTCCTTCTCCTGCTTACGCTGACGCTTGCGACCACCTCGGTCCGCGCGGCGGTGATGCATGGCGAAATGCAGGGCGCGTATCAGATGGTGATCTGCGCTGACACCGGCGCGGGCCTGACCACCCTGACCTTTGATGTCAGCGGCAAGCCCATCGACGCCGCCCATCCTTGCCCCGAATGCACCACAGCGAACCCGGCGCTGCTGCACAGCCTGCCGCAGATCGCCCCTGCGCCGACGCACAGCCGAACTCTGCCCCCCGCACGCGACCCCGCCAGCGCCACCGCGCTGCCACCCCGCCAATCCGCCCGAGATCCACCCCAGCGCGCCTGATCCCCACTCTCTTTCAGATCAATCGCAAAGGAAAACCCATGCGTCTCGTCTCGCTTATCGCCGCCGCCGTTCTGTGCGCGGCACCCGCCTTCGCCCATGACGGCGTCCATATCGAAAACCCCTATGCCCGCACCAACGGTGGCGTCGGCACTTCGGGCGCGATCTTTCTTGAAATCTCCAACCATGCCGATGTCGATGACCGCCTGATCGGCGCCGCTTCCGATGTGGCCGACAAGGTCGAACTGCACACCCACAAGCAAAGCGCCGATGGCGTGATGCAGATGCTGGCAGTGCCCGAGGGCTTCCCGATCACCGCCCTGCAAGGCCACGCGCTGAAACGCGGCGGGGATCACATCATGCTGATGGGTCTCAAGCAAGACCTCAAGGACGGCGACATCATCCACCTGAGGCTGACCTTCGAACATGCTGGCGTGGTCGAAGTTGACGTGCCCGTCGACAATGCCCGCAAACCCGGTGCCGCCGGGATGGGCGACATGCAAGGCATGGACCACAGCAAAATGGGCCACGGCAGCATGGAACCCGCCCCGGCGAACTGATACCACTTGGGCGGGGCGCACCAGCCCCGCCCGCATAAAGGCCGCCATGACCCCTTACGTCTTTGTCCCCGACGCGCTTTCCCCGACCGAATGCGATGACCTGATCGCGCTGATCGCAGCACATCACCTGAAAGACGCAGGTCTTGTGCGCGGCACCACCGCCCATGACATCCGCCGCGCCGAGATAGCCTGGCTTGATGATATCCCCGAGGCGGCTTGGGTGATGGACCTCATGATCTCCCACACCGCGCGCGCCAACCGCGAAGCCTTCCAGTTCGAGCTTTCCGATTTCGGCGAAAGCCCGCAAGTCGCCCGCTACACCGCCGAACGCGCCGGGCATTTCGACTGGCATTCCGACATCGGCGCAGGCACCTGGGCCGCCAAACGCAAACTCACCATCGTCGTGCAACTCTCCGATCCCGCCACCTACGAAGGCGGCACCCTGGAGCTGCGCCCGGACAGCAACATCGCGCAAGCCCCCCGCAGCCGCGGCACCGCGACGATCTTCCCCAGCTTCACCCTGCACCGCGTCACCCCGTTGACCCTAGGCACCCGCTGGTCGCTGACGCTGTGGTCACACGGCCCCGCCTTCCGCTAAGCCGAAACTCTCCTGCCCATTTCACATTGGCGATAAATATCCCCGCCGGAGGCTCCCCAAGCCAGCCTCGGATGCGCGCCGCGCGGGAGTATTTCAAAAAGAGCAAATACAAAGACATGACTCAAACCCCACCGCCGTCCGACCGCAGCCGCGCCCGCCGTATGCATGAAAAAGCCGCCTATGACCGCGCCACCATCAACGCCATCCTTGATGCGATGCCGGTGGCCCATGTTGGCTATGTCAAAGACGGTGCACCCATCGTGATCCCCACCCTGCAATGGCGGATCGGCGATCAGATCTACTGGCACGGCTCGTCGGCCAGCCGCACGCAGCGCACGGCGAAAGATGCGCAAGTCTGCGTCACCGTCACCCTGACCGACGCGATGGTGCTGGCGCGTTCAGGGCTGGAGCATTCGGTGAATTTCCGCTCGGTGATGGTGTTTGGTGAGGCCCGCGCCCTGACCGATCCGGCCGAAAAGGCCGAGGCGCTGCGGGTGATGATGGAGCAGATGTTTCCCGGCCGCTGGGATCAGCTGCGCCCGATGACCGCGCAGGAGCTCAAAGCCACCGCGATTCTCTCGCTGCCGTTGACCGAGGCTTCCGCGAAAATCGGCAGCGGCATGCCCACCGACCCACCTGAAGACCTCGCCACCCCGGTCTGGGCGGGCCTGTTGCCGATAGAGTTTAGCATGGGCGCAGCCATTCCCGACCCGAATCTAAGCCCGGATCTGGCGCTGCCTGCCCATGTCAAAAATTACCGCTTCGGAAAGGTGTAGGGTGGGTGAAACCCACCGCTCCGTCTCAACCGCCGCAATAGGCCTGCGCCTGTGCGCCAAACGCCTTGTAACGATCCCAAAACGCATCATCGTTGTCGTTTTTCGACATCCAGACTTTATGCGCCTTCTCGGGGTCTTTGAAGAACGCCACCGCGCGGCGCTGATCCGACCCGCGTAGGGTCATATCGGCAACCTGCTGGATACAGGCGCACAGCTGCCGATTGGCTGCCTTGCGCTCTGACCGGTTGCACGCATTCTCAATTGGCCCCGCACTTGCAATGCTGCTTAGAACCGGAAGCGCCACGGCCAGACTGACCGCCCACAGGATAGATTTTTTCATCGCTCTGCCTCTGCCCGCCCACGACCGGGTTGCCCTCAATCGCGGATCATTATCTGGAATCAGTATGACGGCAAGCGCGGGTTTTTTCAAGAACCTCGCACAAGGCGGCAGACCTTGGGGCAGGGCGGCCCTCCGGCGTCAGGCGGCCAGCAACTGCGCGCTGTTTTTCAGGTGCCGCGCCGCCATGTGGCGGCCATCGCTGCCGCGCACCAAAGGCCGCGCCGGTGACAGACGAAAGCTGTCAAATTGTGCCAGATCGGGGAACAGCTGCATGATTTCCCCCACCGCCGCCTCACCCAAAGCCCGCAGGGTCATCGGCCCGGCATAAAGGCTTTCTGTCGGCGCGCCATTGGCGAACACCACCTCATGCTGATCGCACAGGAAATGCACATAAGTCACCTCGGCCAGATCCTCGGCCACCGCGATGCCCGGCAATCCGACCAGATGCTTCGCCGCCACCAGCACTTCATCGGTGTCAAACATCCGCTGTGCGATTCTCGATCGCACCAGCATCCGGTGTTGCGGCGAGACCAGCAGATCAGCCTGCGGGCAACCCTCGCCCAACGCACCGGCCTGAATACGGATCGGGCGCAACTGCGGCGCATTCTGCAAGCCGGCTCCGCTGACCCGGCGTTGATTGATCCAGCGCAGCACCTGCGCGCCGTGATCCGCCGTTCGCACCAGATCCCCCACCGCAAGGCTTTCGACCGCACGCAACCCCTCGGGCGTGTCGATCAGCGTGCCAAGGCTGAAGCATGGCACCTCAATGTCAAAAATATTGGGCGAGAAAGAGATCGTCGAATTCAGCACAGTGTTCTGCGCAAACGGCAGCGCCGAGTCGATGGTGATCGAGCGCACGCCAACAATGCCATCCCAGTCCGCCACAAAGCTGGCATTCGGCCGCAAGAACAGATCGCCATTCGCCATCTGCACGATGGTGGCTACCTGTTGCTGAAGGCTGCCATCGGGCAATTCAACCGAGACATTGCCGCGAAAGAATGAAGAAACCGTCTGGTTCGTCACCACCCCCGCCGTGCTGGGGCTGTCAAACGAGAATTGGCTGACAAAGCCACCGCTCGGGTTGAACGGTGCGGTGAAAACCTGCGCGCCACCACTGGCCGTGGTTGAACCCGTCACCGCAACCGGCGCAAGCTGACCTGGCCCGAAAGCCGTGTAGCCAGTCATCCCCGCCGCATTCAGTTGCGCCTGCGTCACGTTGCTGGATGGCGACGCATCCACCAAAGGCTGATTTCCAATCCACAACCAATTAACCGTACTCGTTGGCATGTTATCCCCCATACAAAACGCCGGGGGTGGCAGCCCCTGATCAGCGCGCCCCGTGGCAGCGGGGTAGGGGGCGGCATATCGGGCGGTCTGCGGCGCTGTCAAATTGAGCCAAAGTTACGGCAAAACAGCGGAATATCTTGGATGCGGCGCTAAGGTGTTGAAAATATAGGGGAAACAATTCGGGTTATTGTTTCCAATATGGCAACACTACAAAGATGAGCATTCTCAGCGGAAATTCCCCCCTGCCAAACCGCAGCCGCAACGCGCTTTGGCGCGACTTTTGACGAAAGGCCCGCAATGCGGCCCAAGCAAAAGCCCGTGGTCCGTCATCTCAAGGCACCGTTCAACCCTGCTTCCGTGCCGCAAGAATCGACCTCCCCGCTGGGTGAGGCGGGCTGACCTCAGGTGTACCGCTGTTGCTTTGCGGCATTAAAGCGTTACGGCCCAAAAGACTACCAAGCTGGCCCCAACGCCAATTGCACAAGCCCAAGGCCAGACAGCCGTGCGCACCTGTGAACAAATCCTTAACGGACCCCGGCTAACCCATTGAAATTGCATAGCTGACCCCCCTGTCCACGTGTGGACACAGACCCCGCGCCACAACCCCCTTCCCGGCCCCCCCAAACCAAGCTATATCGCGCGCATGACCCAGCTTGATCTCATCCGCAACTTCTCCATCGTGGCCCATATCGACCACGGTAAATCCACCCTCGCCGACCGGCTCATCCAGATGACCGGCACGGTGGCTGCGCGCGATATGAAGGCGCAGATGCTGGACAGCATGGATATCGAGCGCGAGCGCGGCATCACCATCAAGGCCAACACGGTGCGGATCGAATATCCGGCGAAGGATGGCAAGACCTACATCCTGAACCTGATCGACACCCCCGGCCACGTCGATTTCGCCTATGAAGTCAGCCGCTCGATGCGCGCCGTTGAAGGCTCGCTTCTGGTCGTCGATGCCTCCCAAGGTGTGGAAGCCCAGACGCTGGCTAACGTCTACCAAGCCCTCGACGCGGGCCACGAGATCGTCCCGGTCCTGAACAAGATCGACCTGCCGGCAGCCGAGCCCGACCGCATCCGCCAGCAGATCGAAGACGTGATCGGCCTTGATGCGTCCGATGCCGTGCTGATCTCCGCCAAATCCGGCCTCGGCATCCCGGATGTGCTGGAAGCCATCGTCACCCGCCTGCCGCCCCCGAAGGGCGACCGCGACGCGCCCCTGAAAGCCATGCTGGTCGACAGCTGGTATGACGCCTATCTCGGCGTCGTTGTTATGGTGCGCATCATGGACGGCACGATGAAAAAGGGCGACCGCGTCCGCATGATGCAAACCAACGCCGTCTATGGCATCGACAAACTCTCGGTCCTCAAGCCGCAGATGGTCGACATTGCCGAGCTTGGGCCGGGCGAAATCGGCATCTTCACCGCAAGCATCAAACAAGTCCGCGACACCCGCGTCGGCGACACTATCACCCACGAACGCAAAGGCTGCGCCGAGGCACTCCCCGGCTTCAAACCCGCGCAACCCGTGGTGTTCTGCGGCCTTTTCCCGGTCGATGCCGCCGAATTCGAAGCCCTGCGCGACGCGATCGAGAAACTCTCGCTCAACGACGCTTCGTTCAGCACCGAGATGGAAACCTCGGCAGCATTGGGCTTCGGCTTCCGCTGCGGCTTCCTTGGCCTTCTCCACCTCGAAGTCATCCGCGACCGCCTTGAACGCGAATATGACATCGACCTGATCACCACCGCTCCTTCGGTGGTCTTCAAACTCCACATGAAAGACGGCACCGTGCAAGACCTGCACAACCCCGCCGACATGCCCGACCTGACCTATATCGACCATATCGAGGAACCCCGGATCAAAGCCACGATCATGGTTCCCGACGACTACCTCGGCGACGTGCTGAAACTCTGCCAAGACCGTCGCGGCATCCAGATGGACCTGTCTTATGCCGGGTCGCGCGCCATGGTGGTCTACGATCTGCCGCTGGCCGAAGTGGTGTTCGATTTCTACGATCGCCTGAAATCGGTCACCCAGGGCTATGCCTCCTTTGACTATAGCATCTCGGAATATCGTGAAGATTTCCTTGTCAAAATGTCGATTCTTGTCAACGAGGAACCCGTCGACGCGCTGTCGATGATGGTCCACCGTGATCGTGCTGAGATACGCGGCCGCGCCATGGTTGAAAAACTGAAAGACCTGATCCCCCGCCACATGTTCAAAATCCCGATCCAAGCCGCGATTGGCGCCCGCGTGATTGCGCGTGAGACGCTGTCGGCCATGCGCAAAGACGTGACCGCAAAATGCTACGGCGGCGACGCCACCCGGAAGAAGAAGCTGCTAGAGAAGCAGAAGGCTGGCAAGAAGCGGATGCGGCAGTTTGGCAAGGTGGAGATTCCGCAGGAGGCGTTTATTAGCGCTCTAAAAATGGACAGCTAAGCTGTCCAGCTTTAGAGCGGGTGGGCGAAAGAGAATGGAAAATCCATTCGCGTGCCCACACAGTGTTGGAAGATTGCCGTATTTCAACTGATACTAGATTTTAACGCAGTGTGGTTCAAATCTAGTAATCAACTAGATGTTGACTATTTTTCAGGGCCAACAGATAAATATCGGATCTGTTTTTGGCCGTCATTCTGGGGCGCTTTTGTAGCGTTTACTTGCAATCCGCGTTCTAAACCTTGCAAGAAATAATCAAAAACACCGGGATGAATCCACTCCAAAAATTCTGAATTGCTATTGTTACGCAACTTTCTGGATTTTGCAATTTTTGCGACCGTTCGGAAACGACCAACATCAGACGGAAGGCTCAACGCCAACCATTCGCCTAACGCCTCAATGCGATACTCTTCTACGACAGATCGCCGGGCAGCGCTTCTAAGGAAAATACGGAGTGCTAGATTTAACTTGATCGGATCTCTACGGGCGATTTCATATATAGCAACCAGATCTGATTTTCGGAAAGTGTCGAAGCGTGATGCAATCCCTCTAGCCTCAGATTGCATTTCAGTTGAAGATGTCATTGTGGCAACCTCACATCAGAGTTTGCTTGGCTAATGTCGTCAATCAAGTCTAAGTAAACAGATCTACCCATAGCTATGGCGAATTTTTTCGCCGCGTTCGAAATCTGCGCTACACTCGGTCGTCTTGCAATTTCTCTATGAAAGCGTCCAGAACGAGCATTGATAGTCCATGCAAGTGTTTCTTTTTCACCGGTCGAGGTATCGATGTAAATCTCTCCGGCTATACGAGCGCTATCATCCATCATCAGACATGGATGACCGAGCTTCTTATCTAGTGAGACATCCGCGGGCAGGCCCCTTCGCGCACAAAATCCTTTTGGGACAGGCAAACTATTGATTTGTGCAACCTCTTCAGCAGATATCCAAATCTCTCCTCCAGCATCCATGCCCCAGATGAAATTAGCCGACCGTGCCAGCCCGGTGATCGGCAATGACGCTGCCGCATCAAGGAGATCCCCCATGGCTTGCCCTACCTTATCATTCAACACGCAGCGTGACGAAGGGCTGCACTCACGTTCCCATTCATATCGTTCAGTTGCTTTTCTGACTGGTCCAAAATCGTCATCCAAACTCATTTCAATGCCCAATCAGACACACAAAAGTATGTTCAAAGTATGATTGATTGCGCGCGCATGAGCAAGATATTTGAGCTCACCTCGCGCTGGTCGGCTATGAGTGACTGACTTCTATCACTTATCTCGACATCCCGATACGTTGAGATCACGGCAAGAACACTCCGCGCATTGCCGCCCTTCGCACCCGCCAAGCCACGCTCGTTGTCGTTCGACCGCTCACCGCACAAAATCAGGGCAAGCCCTGACCTCCACGCCCCCCCCCTCACAAACCTCCGCAGGTTGTGGTCGCGAACCACTTTACTCGCCTCAAGGGCGCGCTACATTCTTTGAGCGCAACTGCGATGAGAGGTTCATGATAAATCGGCTTCGATACTCTGTGTCCAAGTACTGCCCACGGCCCTTGCAGTCATTGGCCTATAACGTCTTGTATCGGCGACTAGCGCATGAATACGCGCTCGATCCCAATCAGTTTCGAGGCAAAAGTGTGCTGGTGGTCGGCCCGGCCACCTCGGTCTATGATGATCTTCAAGCCTTGGAATCTGGCGGCTTTGACATCATCGTTAAGATGAACAACGCCATTCACACCGAGTTTAACATTGATGCAAGCAACCCGCTGCGCTGCGATGTTTTGTTCCACAGTTTTCGCGGCACCACAAAATCTGTGACTGCCGATGATCTGCGCGCCGCCCATGTAAAGACGATTGTGCACAGAACGTCGAAGCGGCGGGCCTTCCTTGCCACGCTTCGGTTGGAAGAAAAGTTTAGCGCTGTCGCTCAGGTGCGGATCGTTCCCGTGGAAAATTACACCGCCCTGTCAAATCAGCTTGCGGGTCGAGTCGCCAGTACCGGTCTTATCTGCGCTGAATATTTTTTGCGCGCGCCAGTGTCGCGGCTTGCGCTTGTTGGCTTTACGTTTTTCGCCACACGCTATGTGAATGGATATGACGATACGGTTGTCTCCGACGAAATTGCCCTCACCAGAGTTGAAGCCGCTGACTACCATTCCCCAATTCATGAAGCTCGACTTATGCATGAGTTAATAACCGCGGCGCGGGCAGCAGGAAGAAATATCCATGTCAGTGAAAGCATGCAGCGCGCCATGGAGAGTATGCGATTGCGAGATCA
Organism: Cypionkella sp.; assembly: GCF_034376685.1. GTDB lineage: Bacteria > Pseudomonadota > Alphaproteobacteria > Rhodobacterales > Rhodobacteraceae > Cypionkella. The sequence continues at coordinate 49,142 of NZ_JAXMJJ010000027.1, read as the reverse complement.
CCATAAATCTGCGCAGCAATGAAGTATTTGAAAAGGAGTTATAACGAGTAACGGGTAGATTTAAATCGCCACGGTGGCGCTATTCCTATCTTATTGATCGAATTTGGTTCCAACCCACGAAAGCATAAAAGCGGGTTGAAACTTAGCCTAGATGTTCATCATTCCGTTTGAGTTGGACTCAACACGCCCACGAGAGTGTGGTGAATCACCGGTTCCGGCAACCCGGTACGTTCAGGTCGCGGCAGAAATAACCACCTGCGCCGCCGATTACGGCACCCGTCACCGCATTGCCGCCTGTGGCCCCCGCGATCACCGCGCCGCCCGCCGCACCTGCCAAGCCGCGCTCGGCGTCGCTGGCCAAGCAGCCCGATAGTCCGAACGCCGCGATACCGACGAGGATGTAAGATTTGATGGTCATGGAAGCCTCCTATGAAATTGGCTGATGCCTGTTAACGCATCAGCTGCGGCTTCGTTCCCTGACAAAATCAAACGAGGCGAAACGCTGCCGTTAACCTGGTCTTAACCAATCCTGGCCAAACTGAGGCCATGAAAGCCCTCATTCCCCTGCTGATCCTATGCGCCTGTGGCGCGCAACCCGCCCCGGAATTCTTCAATGCCAAGCGCGTTGACGTCACCCGAGATGGCCGCCAATACACTGTTTTCTATACCGAAAAGCGGGTCGAGGTGATCCGGCAAGGCTATGCCAAAAAGGCCGAGCGCGAAGACATCCGCGCGCAGATGATCGCCCTGATCCCCGAGGTGACAGGCTGCACGTTGCGCGAGACCTCGCTTACGGGGGATTCCGGTGAAATGCGCGGCTCTATCCGTTGTCCACGCGCTTGATGATCAACATATAGAACGCGTAACCCCCTGCGACCAAAAACAAAATCCCCCAGCCGGGGCTGTTGTAATAGAATTCCACCAGCCCCCAGAGCATCGGCAACACCGATGTCGCCCACCGCACCCAAGCCTTTGCAAAGAAAGGATCATTCGGGTCTAAGATCTTCATATCACACGCCTTTTTCTACCAACCCCTACAATGCCGCGAAAACCTGTCGCTGCCAAGTCCCTTGCCCGACTCACCGCCACCCCCTAGCCTTGCGGAAAAGGAGCCCGCCATGACCGAAATCTCCGCCAGCTTCCAAGGCCAGACCATCATCACCACCTTTGAGATGACCCCCGCCACCGCCCATGATCTGATCGAGGCGCTGCAATCTGCTTACGACGAATTTATCCGGCATCAACAGGGGTTCATCGGCGCCGGGCTGCATATGAATGACGCGATGACGCGGGTGTGCAACTACTCCAAATGGCAGCGGCGCGAGGATTATCAGGCGATGCTGCGCAGCCCGGAAATGCGCGAGCGGAACCGCGCGATCAATACGCTGTGCAAGGGGTTCGAGCCGGTGATGTATGAGGTGATCGCGGCGTTTTAGCCTGCCTACTTCCGCCGCCGTGCCTTGCCACCGCGCATTCCGGCCCGGCCCCCGGTTGAGCGTCCCGACAGTTTCACAGCCTCTTCAACGGCTTCTTCCACCACCGACTGCCGCGCCAGCGGATCGTCGGCAATGGTCAGTTCCACCGCCTCCAGCCGTTTTACTTCATCTCGCAGGCGCGCGGCCTCTTCGAACTCCAGGTTCTCTGCGGCTTTGCGCATCGCCAGACGCAAGCCGTCCAGATGGCTGGCGAGGTTATGGCCAAGCATCGGGCGGTCGATCTTCGCCGTCACCCGTGCTTGATCGGTGTCGCCCTGGTAGATGCCCAGCAGCACATCCTCGACATTTTTCTTGATCGTGGTGGGCGTGATGCCGTGCAAGGTGTTGTAAGCAATCTGTTTGTCGCGCCGCCGTGTGGTCTCGCCAATCGCGCGCTCCATGCTGCCGGTGATCCGGTCGGCATACATGATCACCCGACCATCCGAATTCCGTGCCGCGCGGCCAATCGTCTGGATCAACGAGGTTTCCGAGCGCAGAAAACCTTCTTTGTCTGCGTCCAAGATCGCCACCAGCCCACATTCCGGGATGTCCAATCCTTCGCGCAGAAGGTTGATGCCAACCAGCACATCAAACGCACCAAGCCGCAAATCCCGAAGGATTTCAATGCGTTCAATGGTGTCGATGTCCGAGTGCATATAGCGGATGCGGATGCCCTGTTCATGGAAATACTCGGTCAGATCCTCGGCCATACGCTTGGTCAAGGTCGTCACCAGCACGCGCAGGCCAAGGGCGGCCACACGGCGGATTTCGTCCAGCAGGTCATCCACCTGCATATCCACCGGGCGAATTTCGATCTGCGGATCGACCAGCCCGGTCGGCCGGATCACCTGTTCAACAAACACGCCGCCGGTTTGCTCCATCTCCCACGCCGCTGGAGTGGCCGACACAAACACTGTTTGCGTGCGCATCGCGTCCCATTCTTCGAACTTCAGCGGGCGGTTGTCCATGCAGGACGGCAGGCGGAAGCCATGTTCTGCCAGTGTCATCTTGCGTCGGAAGTCACCCTTATACATGCCGCCGATCTGCGGCACCGAAACATGAGATTCGTCTGCAAAAACAATAGCATTGTCGGGGATGAACTCGAACAGCGTCGGTGGTGGTTCCCCCGGCGCGCGCCCCGTCAGATAGCGCGAGTAGTTTTCAATGCCGCTGCAAACCCCGGTGGCCTCCAGCATTTCCAGATCGAAGGACGTCCGCTGTTCCAGCCGCTGCGCTTCCAGCAACTTGCCTTGCGACACCATCAAATCCAGCGTCTGCCGCAGCTCTTTCTTGATGCCGATCACCGCCTGATTCATCGTCGGGCGCGGCGTGACGTAGTGCGAATTGGCGTAGATGCGGATTTGCTTGAAACTGTCGGTCTTTGCCCCGGTCAGCGGATCAAACTCGACAATCGCCTCGAGTTCCTCACCAAAGAACGAAAACCGCCATGCCCGGTCTTCAAGGTGGGCCGGCCAAACCTCGACACTATCGCCGCGCACCCGGAAGGTGCCGCGCTGGAACGCCTGATCGTTGCGTTTGTAGGCCTGCGCCACCAACTCGCCCAGCACCTGCCGTTGGTCATAACTTTGCCCAACCAGCAGATCTTGCGTCATCGCCGAGTAGGTTTCCACCGAGCCGATACCGTAGATACACGACACCGAGGCCACGATGATGACATCATCACGCTCCAGCAGGGCACGGGTGGCCGAGTGGCGCATCCGGTCGATCTGCTCGTTGATCTGCGATTCCTTCTCGATGAAGGTATCGGTGCGGGCAACGTAGGCCTCGGGTTGGTAGTAATCGTAGTAGGAAACGAAGTATTCCACCGCATTGTCGGGGAAGAAGGTCTTGAACTCACCGTATAACTGCGCGGCCAAGGTTTTGTTGGGGGCCAGAATGATCGCCGGGCGCTGGGTTTGTTCAATCACCTTCGCCATGGTGAAAGTCTTGCCGGTGCCGGTGGCCCCCAGCAAAACCTGATCATGCTCGCCCGCCAGAACGCCGCGCGACAGTTCTGCAATCGCCGTGGGCTGATCGCCTGCGGCTTCAAACTGGGTTTTCAGCACAAACCGCCGCCCGCCTTCCAGCTTGGGGCGGGTCAGCACCTCGGGGCGCTCAGACAGGGCATTGATGTTGTTATGGGGCACGGTGATTCCCTCCGAAGCACAATCTATTCCGTTTTTGTTCACGGGGAAGAGCTGGGAAAGCAGTTGTTAACCTATCTTTCGCTAAAGTGAAGAATGGCGATGCAATTTTAACGAAAATGCAGATCAAAGATGCACTTTATGGTTGTTTTGAAGGGGAGGCTGCGGCAATCTCACCCTGCAAGCAGCAAACTCAGCTGTCGGTTGGTCGCACCACACACCCCACCTACACCCCTCGCGACCAATCGACAGCCCCTTCCGGGCTTGCGTTTTCCTGTCAATTTCGGAATAAACCTACCTAACGCTTAGGGAGTTTTCATCATGCGCGCCCGCATCTATCAGCCCGCCAAGACAGCCATGCAGTCTGGCACAGCGAAAACCACGGGCTGGGTGCTGGAATTCGCCCCGGCTTCGGCGCGTGAGGTTGACCCGCTGATGGGTTGGACCAGTTCTTCAGACACCCAGGCACAGGTCAAACTGCGCTTTGACAGCCGTGAGGCCGCCGAAGCTTATGCTGTTGCAAACGCTATTGAATTTGATGTGACCGAGCCGCAAAAACGCAAGGCTCTGATCCGCCAGCGCGGCTATGGTGAGAATTTCGCGACCGACCGTCGTGGTGTTTGGACCCACTGACGCCGCAGCAAGCATTACCTGTGTCCAGAACATTTGGGCGTTTTCTCTCCGCTATTTCAAACAAGAAAGGTTCATCGATGCGTTATTCTTCATTCATTGCCCTGCCGCTTAGCCTTTGCGCCAGCCTCGCTTCGGCAGAAGCGACGCCGGAAGGCGCGGCTGCTCTGACCGCCACCTTCCAGAACTACCTTGGCACCACTGAGGGCGTGGTTGCTGTCGCGGTCGATGGCGACTCGTATGTCGTCACCATCGACCCCGCGCCGCTGGTCGCCAAGATCCCGGCCGAGGGGCTGACAGCCACGGTGTCGCCGCTGAACCTGACGCTGACCGATAACGAGGACGGCACTTGGGATTACAGCCTCGATCAGCCGGTGTCGCTGGCCTATACGATGCCCGGTGTAATGAGCACCAAGACCGAATACGGCTCTGTTCAACTGACCGGCGTGTTCGACGAGGCTTTGGGCGATACCTCGGAATACCACTTTGAGATGTCGGATGTTGTTTCCGAGCAGACCCAACCCGATCCGATGGGCGGCGAAATCGTCGTCAAGGCTACGCAAGACAGCATGGTGATGGACGGCACGGCTGTGGCGGCCACGATGGGCGTCGATGGCCAGTTCACCACCGAAACCAGCGGTATTGTCTATGAAATGACGATGCCGATGGGTGAAGGTGCCCCGCCGATCAACCTGACTGCAACAATTGCCGAGGGCAGCGGTTCGGGTGGCATCAAAGGCTACAAACCGCAGGCGCTCTATGGGTTGCTGGCGTGGTTCGTTGCGCATCCCGATGCAGCCTTGATCGAGGCGGACAAGGCCGGGTTGAAAACCCAGCTTCAATCGGCGCTGCCCATCTTTGAAAACCTTGCTGTGACAATGTCTTACAAGGATATCACCGTGGCTTCGCCCGTGGGCGAGTTTGGGCTGGACGAGGCGGCAGTTGTCGTTGACATGAACGGCGCTGTGACAGACGGCAAGTTCCGTGAAGCCTTCACCCTAAGCGGCCTGACCGTGCCCGAAGGTGTGTTGCCGCCCTTCGCAGCACCACTGGTGCCGACCGACCTGACGCTTGATTTTGCGGTGTCGAAGTTCGATCTGGCTGCTGCGGCGAGCCTTGGCCTTGGTCTGCTGGATCTGCCGACGGGCACCCCTCCGGGCCCCGAGTTTGAAGGTCAGATGCTGGCCGCATTGCTGCCCGAAGGTGTGGTGGACATCACCCTCGCACCGGGTGGTGCCACGGCTCCGGCCTATACCTTGGGCTTTGAAGGCGCGATGACCGCTGGACCTGCGATGCCGATGCCGGTTGGCAAGGGCACCGTTACCCTGAAAGGCTTGGAGGAAATCAAAGCTGCGCTGATGGCAAGCCCGCCGGAAATGGGCATGCAAGAAATGGCGCCGATGTTGGACATGGCGCAAGCGATGGCCAAACCCGGTGCCGATGGCGCATTGGTCTGGGAAGTCGAATCCACCGCGACCGGCGGATTGCTGGTCAATGGCACCGACCTGATGGGCGCGCCTCAGTGAGTTTGACGCAATGAGTGTGACCATCACCAAGGAAAGCCCGCTCAACGCGGATCTGGCGCTGCTGATGCAGCGCCACAGCGAAGACATGCACGCCGATACGCCGCCGGAAAGTATCCATATGATGGATGCCTCGGAACTGGCGATCCCCGAGGTGGATTTCTTCGTGCTGCGTGATGGGGGGCAACCCTTGGCGATGGGCGCGTTCAAACGCATCGACGCCAGCCATGCCGAGATCAAATCCATGCATGTGCTGACCGAGGCGCGGGGCAGGGGCCTGTCACGCACCATGCTTGATCATCTCTTGGCCGAAGCCAAAGCCGCTGGCCTGAAACGCCTCTCGCTTGAAACCGGTGTGCAACCCACTTTCGTCGCCGCCCGCGCGCTGTATTACAAAGCCGGGTTTGAGGATTGCCCGCCGTTTGAAGGCTACACGCTGGACCCGAACTCGCTTTACATGACGCGCAGCCTTGCGTAACGGCCCATCCTGCCGCACATAGGCATTCTGCGGCTCCGTAGCTCAACTGGATAGAGCACGGACCTTCTAAGTCTGGGGTTGAGGGTTCAAGTCCTTCCGGAGTCGCCATTTCTCTGCCACAAATCAAACCGCCCGCCGTTTCGCACGGCGGGCGGTTTGATGTTTCAGCCTTGGATTGGCCTTAGTCCTGCCCCTCCAGCCATTCCCGAAACGCCGCCACCACGTCAGCGTCACTATCCACCATATACTGCGGCGCGGGATACGCCCCGTCATGCACGTCGCTGGCAAATGCCGTCATCGCGGCGATCCGCAACTGCTGCAACCGCGCGTGTTCGCTGGCGAAATCGGCGTAGCGTTTGGCATGGCGCGGCACATGGCCACTGGTTTGCCCCAGCACATCATCGCTGAACAGATATTGCGCATGGCCCGCAGGCCCAGCCCCCATCGAGATCAGGAACAGTCCGGTTTTGGCGGCTATCGCTTCGGTGATCGAATGTGGCACCACCTCAATCTCCACCGCGAACGCCCCCGCCGCCTCCAGCGCCTTGCATTGCTGATAGACCAGCTGCGCCGAAGCCAAAGTCTTACCGACCGCCTTAAATCCACCCGTCCATGTCCGCTTCGACGGGATCAACCCAACATGGCCGCAGACCGGCAAACCGTGATCCGCCATCGCCTTCACCGTCTGCAAAGACCCCGAGCAATAAAACCCATCCGCCCCGGCCTTGAACAGCGGAAACGCCCATTTCAGGAAGTCCGCCGTATCGCCGATTTCGTAGAAATTATCCCCCGGAAAGGCGAAAGCATTCGGCGCGGCATCGCGAAACTGCCGGTCCAAAATCATCGCAGGCGGGATCGACAGCAACTCCACTCCGGCCTTTTCGGCAGCCTCTGCTTCCTGCAACGTCTCCACCCGCAGCATGGCGAACTGGTGCTTGCCGCGCGCATCCAGCAAATCCTTGACCGTCAAACGTGCCATCAGGACACCTGAATGAAGACGCGACCGCCCTCAACCTTCACCGGATAGGTTTTCAGATTGATGCACACCGGCGCGCGCTTGGCCTCGCCAGTGCGGTAATCAAACTGACCATTGTGCTTCGGGCATTCGATCACATAATCCATCACCAACCCATCTGCCAAATGCACCTCTTCATGCGTGCATTTGCCCGCCGTCGCGTAAAATTCACCATCCGGCGCATGGTAAATCGCATAGGTCGCCCCAGCATGATCGAAGCGGATCAGATCCTCCGCGTCGATGTCATCAGTGGCACAGGCGTCAATCCATTGGGTCATGTTCTACTCCGCAGCAGTCGGGGCGGCCCCAAGGGCTGCCAGATGAAAGTCTTCACGGTAAGGTTTGGCGGTGGCGGGAAGCTCGCGCTTCAGGAAATAATCCTCATAGGCCAACTGCCGCCGCAGCGCGGGCCACATCTCGCGAAACGCCTGCGCAATCGAAGTATTCGGCGCGGGCAGGTCATGTTTGATCGCGTCATGCAGCCGGGGCAGGGCGTGATACGGCACCATCGGGAACATGTGATGTTCGACGTGATAGTTCATGTTCCAATAGATGAAGCGGCTGACCGGATTCATATACACCGTCCGCGAATTCAGCCGGTGGTCGATCACGTTGTCGGCCAGCCCGCCATGCTGCAACAGCCCGGTCATCACATGATGCCACGCGCCATAGATCCGCGGCAGGCCGATCACCATCAACGGCAGGATCGAGCTCATCCAGAGCGCCAGCGCCAAAGTCGCGCCATAGATCACGGTCGAAATCCGCGCCACCCGCACCACCTTCGGCCATTCGCTTTCCGGCACATAGGTTTTCTCGGTCGGATGCACGCCGATGAAGGCATTATATAGCATCCGCGGGAAGAACGCCGCCACATCCGGCAAACCAAAGAACCCGGCGATCAGCTTGGCAAAAGCCGGAGGCCGCATCACCGCAATCTCGGGGTCACGCCCGACGATATAGGTGTCGGTATGGTGGCGGGCATGGCTCCAGCGCCAGGTCGCCGAGTTGCGCATGATCATGAAACTGGCAATCTCGTAGACCGCATTGTTCATCCACGGGATCTTGAACGCCGTGCCGTGGCTGCATTCATGCCAACGGCTGTCGCTGGCCGAGCCATAAAGCACCCCATAAGCCAGCCAGAACGGTGCCGACCACCACGACGGCCACAGATAAATTCCGATCCCCGCGAAGGCGATCATCAGCCCATACAGCAGCACGGTATCGCGGATCGCAGGCGCGTCACTGCGCTGCATCAGCGCCTTCATTTCTTTGCGTGGCACCTCGGTGTGATACCACTCCGCCGCCGCCAGACCCGTCTCCACCGCCCGCGCGCCGTCCGGCCCCAGCAGCGAATAATCGCGTTTTGTCATGGAAGCTCCCCCTCTCTGACCAGTTCTGCACACTAAATAGAAGATAAATTCTATTTTTTGCCAAGCCAAGCTCTGGCATTTCTCATCATATTTCGTCAGAATGACCGCATGGGTGATGTAAACTCATCAGGAGAATGCGATGAAACGCTTGGGAATGGCAGACTTGGCGCGCGCGGCGGGGGTTTCGATTGCCACGGTAGATCGCGTGCTGAACGGACGCGAACCTGTGCGCGAAGACACCCGCGCCCAGATCATCGCGGCGGCGGAACGCATCGGCCACCCCGCCGCGCGTCGTTTGTCGCCGCGCCCCACCGATCTGCGCGAAATCCGCTTTGGCGTCGTGCTGCACAAGCAGGGGCAGGATTTCTACAAGGCCTTCGCCGAGGCCCTGCACCGCGCCGTCGCACAGGCCCCCGGTGTGCAGGGCCGTCTGGTGCTGGAGTTTTCCAGCAGCCAGGCCCCCGGTGAGATGGCCACCGCCCTGCGCGCGATGGCGGGGCGCTGCGATGTGCTGGCCGCCACCGCCGTTAACCACCCCGAAGTGACGGCGGCGGTTGAGGAGCTTTCCAGCAAAGGCCTCGCGGTGTTTTCGCTGCTGTCAGATTTCGCCCAAGGTGCCCGCGCGGGCTATTTGGGGCTGAATAACCTGAAAGTGGGCCGCACCGCAGGCTGGTTCATGCATCAAACCGCTCGAAAGCCCGGCGTGATGGCGCTGTTTGTCGGTGGCCATCGCTGGCATGGCCACGAGCTGCGCGAGACCGGATTTCGCGGCTACTTGCGCGAATGTGCGCCGCATCTGACGGTTCTCGATACGCTGGTTAACCTTGAGACGCGGCAACTGACCTATGAGGCCACCCTCAACCTGCTGGCCCGTCAACCTGATCTGCGCGGCATCTATGTGGCCGGTGGTGGCATGGAGGGCGCGATTGCCGCCCTGCGCGAGGCCCGCGCGCCGGGCGAAATTGCATTGATCGTGTCGGCCCTCACCCCCGAATCGCGCAGCGGTCTGGCCGAGGGTCTGATCACCCTGACCGTCGATACCCCGCTGGAAAAGCTGTGCCGCGACCTGATGGTGATCATGACCCGCGCTGCCACCGAAGGCCGTGGTCCCGGAGGCTTGCAGCATTTTCTGCCGCCTGATCTGCATGTGTCCGAGTCTATCTGACACCGGCTTTGACCTGACATTTCGTAGCAAAGCGCAAGGCCGCGAAAGTAATCTCGGCAAAACACATCATCTCGCGAACCTCACGGTAGAACTAATGGATGATTTACGGCTTGAAATAGAATATCAATTCTACGACAGTTGCAGAACTGGCCCGAGGAGGGGCCGTGAGTCGAGGAATTTCCAAACATGCTGCCTTTCGCGCTGAACCATATGACCACACCAAAACTGGGCTGGCTGGCCTTTCTTGATCTGGCGCAGTCCTTAGGCTGTGAGGGTGTCGAATTCCGCAATGATTTCCAGACCCCGCTGTTTGATGGTGCAGACCCCGCCGAAGTGGGCAGCGCTGCCAAAGCGCGCGGGTTGCGCATCCTCGCGCTGGCCGAGGTTAAAATGTTCAACGATTGGTCCGATGCCAAACGCGCCGAGGCCGAAGCCCTGATGAAAATCGCCAAGGCTTGCGGCGCCGAAGCCATCAGCCTGATCCCGCGCAATGACAATGTGGCGACCTCACGTGCCGAAAGCCGCCAAGTCACCGAAACCGCCCTGCGCGCCCTGCTGCCGATGCTGCAATCCTACGGTCTTAAGGCCATGGTCGAACCGCTGGGGTTTGAGGTCTGTTCCCTGCGCTACAAAGACATTCTGGCGGAAGTCATCGAAGCCGTCGGCGGCAAAGGCACCTATTTCATCGTGCATGACACCTTCCACCATGCCCTTGCTGGCGGTGGCCCGATCTACCCCGATCTGACTGGAATCGTGCATGTCTCCGGCGTCAAGGACAGCCTCTACGTCAATAACATGCGCGACTCGCACCGGGTTCTGGTTGATGCCGATGACCTGTTGGGCAACGTCGCTCAAATCCGCGCCTTGCGCGCTGCGGGCTACACCGGCGCCATCAGCTATGAGCCTTTCGCCGCATCGGTCCACGATCTGGCTGACCCCAAATCCGCGCTTGCGGCATCTATGGAATTCATCCGCGCGGGCGTTGCTGCCTGACCCGGACAGAATACCGCCCTTGGGAGAGGGCGGTCCGGCCAAAAACGGTGTGCCGGACACCGACTTGTGGAGGAGAGACACATGAAAAAGACCCTTATGACCGCCAGCTTTGTCGCCCTGATGGGCACTTCGGCGATGGCGGATGGCATCGGCGTGTCGATGGCGCTGTTTGACGACAACTTCCTGACCGTTCTGCGCAACGGCATGGATGCCAAAGGCAAGGAACTCGGCGTGTCGCTGCAAATCGAAGACGCGCAGAACGACGTCGCCAAGCAGTTGGACCAGATCAACAACTTCATCGCCTCGGGTGTGACCGCGATCATCGTCAACCCGGTCGACACTTCGGCGACCCAAGCGATGTCGGACGCCGCCGCCGCTGCCAACATTCCGCTGGTCTATGTCAACCGCCAGCCGATCAACGTCGACACGCTGCCCGACAACCAAGCCTTTGTCGCCTCGAATGAGGTCGACTCTGGCACCTTGGAAACCATCGAAGTTTGCGCGCAGTTGAAAGCCGCTGGCAAAGACAAAGCCAATGTGTACGTCATGATGGGCGAGCTTTCCAACCAAGCCGCCGTTCAGCGCACCGCTGACATCCATGACGTGATGGCCGCTGGCAAATGTGTCGTCGAACTGACCATCATCGACGAGCAAACCGCCAACTGGAGCCGCGATCAGGCGCAAACCCTGATGACCAACTGGCTGTCCTCGGGCACCGCGTTTGATGGCGTCATCGCCAACAATGACGAAATGGCAATCGGCGCGATCCAGGCGATGAAAGCCGCCAATATCGACATGGCTACCGTCGTGGTCGGCGGCATTGACGCCACCCAAGACGCGCTGGCGGCGATGCAAGCGGGCGATCTTGATGTGACGGTGTTCCAGGACGCCGCAGGGCAGGGCGCGGGCGCTCTGGATGCGGCAATCAAGCTGTCGAAAGGCGAAGCCGTTGATCGGAAAGTCTATGTGCCGTTCCAACTGGTGACCCCGGCGAACGTCGCCGATTACGCTGCCAAGAACTGATCCCTGACGGGAAAGAAGGGCGATACCGCCAAGGTGTCGCCCTTTGTCCGCATCCGCGCCGGGAAACGCGGGGGACTGTTTTCATCTGACAAACTTGGGGGAGAGAAGCCCGTGGCAGAACCGACGCATGGCCTAGGTGGCCTGAAATACGATCCATCGAAGAAAGCCCGACCGCAAGAATTGAACGTGTTCATCGCGTTTCTGATCATCGTCGTGGCGTTTGAGGTTTTGGGTCGCCTGATCATCGGCGACAGCTTTCTGTTCAACACCCGTGAGGGCACCACAGGCCTGTTCAACACCCAGCGCCTCTCGATCATCATCCTGCAAGTCGCCACCGTCGGCATCATCGCCATCGGCGTGACGCAAGTGATCATCACCGGCGGGATTGACCTGTCTTCCGGCTCGATCGTCGGCGCCAGTGCTATGGTCGCGATGAGTTTCGCGCAAACCGCCCTCGTCAACGGTAACCCCAACCCGAAAGCCATCTTTGGTGATTGGGCGATGGATCTGCCGATCCTCATTCCCATCCTTGTCGGCCTAAGCTGCGGCCTGATCGCAGGCCTGATCAACGGCGCATTGATCGCCTATACCAAAATCCCGCCCTTCATCGCCACGCTTGGCATGATGGTTTCGGCCCGTGGCTTCGCTCGTTGGTGGTCCACCGGCAACCCGATTTCCTTCCCAACCGAAAGCTACAACGCCATCGGTTCTGGCATGCGCCCGGTGTTCGTGTTCATCACCTTGGCCGTACTGTTTCATCTGATCATGACCTACACCAAATACGGCAAGCACAGCTATGCCATTGGTTCCAATGAGCAAGCCACCCGGATGTCGGGCATCAACGTCGACCGTCATAAGGTGCTGGTCTATGTCATCGCCGGGATGCTGGCCTCAGTCGCCGCCATCGTCGTGTCGTCCAAGGGCCAGACCGCACAGGCGAACATGGGGGTGATGTATGAACTCGACGCCATCGCCATGGCAGTGATCGGCGGCATATCCCTGCAAGGCGGGCGCGGCTCGATCATCGGCACGGTGATTGGCGCGCTGATCTTCGGCGTGATCATCTCGGGCTTCACCTTCCTCAGATTGGACGCCTATTACCAAGAGATGGTGAAAGGCGCGATCATCATCGGCGCGGTGGTGCTGGATCAATGGCGGCAAAAAAGCCGGGGGGCACGGGCATGAGCGAATTTATCCTTGAAACCCGTGGCCTGACCAAACGCTACGGCGGCGTGCACGCGCTGGAAGACGCCAATTTCACCCTGCGCCACGGGGAACATGTTGCCGTGGTTGGCGACAATGGCGCGGGCAAATCGACCTTCGTGCGCCAGATCACCGCCGTGGAGCAACGCTCGGCAGGTGATGTGATCTTTGACGGCGCACCCGTGAATTTCGCGGGCCCGCTGCAAGCCCGCGAATCCGGCATTGAAACCGTGTTCCAAACCCTCGCCTTGGCAGACGATCTTGACGTGCCGTCCAACCTGTTTCTCGGTCGCGAGCTGTTCAAGCTGAAACTCGGGCCGTTTTCGATCCTCGACCGCAAGGCGATGCGCGAGAAGACGATGGAGGCGCTGAAGACGACAGCGGTGAAAATCCCCAACGTCGACAACCCGATCCGCAACATGTCGGGCGGTCAGCGCCAATGCGTCTCGATTGCCCGCACAGCGGCGTTTGCGTCGAAACTGGTGATCATGGACGAACCCACCGCGGCTTTGGGCGTGCAGGAAACCGCGCAGGTCGAAAACATCATCCGCGGCTTGAAAGAACGCGGTGTGCCGCTGATCCTTGTCAGCCATAACCTGCGGCAAGTCTTTGATCTGGTGGACCGTATCGTGGTGTTTCGCCGGGGCCGCATCGTCGCGTCTTTGCGCAAGGATGAAACCGACGGCAACGACATCGTCAGCTACATCACCGGCGTCAAAGGCGGCGTTGAGGTTTAAGCCCATCACCCTGCCCGTATAGGGCAGGGCCACCCCTTAAGCCAAAGCCCCCACCACAGGCGGCTTGGCGAAAGGCCGAAACGTTATCGCCACCGCAAAAGCCGCCAACCCCAATGCAAAGCAGGTGATGTAAAGCCCGCCATAGCTGCCGGTGGTGTCAAAAATCCAACCGCCCAACACCGGCCCGGTTGCCATCCCCAAACTGCCCGCCATGCCGATGCCACCCATGATGGTGCCCATCATCTTCATCGGGAAATTCTCGCGCACCAGCACCGAATACAGCGGCATGATCCCGGCATAGATAAAGCCAAACAGCGCCGCTATCGCGTAAAACTGCCCCAGATCGCGGGCAAAGAAATAGCCCAAGGCCCCGAACGCCTGCACCAGCAGCCCCGCCACCAGCACGCGTTTTGCCCCAAACCGATCCCCCATCACGCCAAACCCAATCCGCCCGAACATCCCGGCGATACCTTCGACCGAGTAAATAGACACCGCCGCCAGCGCCGCGATGCCGCAAATCTCGGCATAGCTGACGGTGTGAAAGATCGGCCCTGAATGCGTGGCGCAGCAGAAGAAATTCGTCGCTACCAGTACGACGAACTGCGGCGAGCGCACCGCCCCCCGCACCGTCATCGTCGTGTCCGGCGCATCAAACCCCGTAATCTCGTCTTGCACCGGCGGGCGCTTCAACAGCACAGCCAGCGGCAAAGTCACCGCCGCCACAAGTCCCGCCAAGATCGCCAGCACCGTGCGCCAGTCGTAACTCTGCACCAGCCATGCCGCCAAGGGCGACATGGTGACAGGCGCCATCCCCATCCCCGCCGACACCAGCGACACCGCCAGCGCGCGCTGCGTGGAAAACCATCCCGTCACCGTCGCCATCAGTGGCGCAAAGAACGCAGCCACCGATCCACCGACCAAAACGCCAAAACAAATCTGAAACATCAAAAGTGAGGTCGCTTGCCCCGCCAGCCACAAACTCACCGAGAACAGCGCCGCCCCTGCCATCACCACGGGTCGTGCGCCATAGCGATCCGACAGCGCCCCCCAGATCATCGCCATCGCCGCCATCGCCAGAAACGCAAAGGTCATTGCCGCTGAAATGCCCGTCCGCGACCAACCGGTCGCCTCGACCATCGGTGTCAGCAAAACCGGCAACGAGAACAACGCCCCCATCGCGACGCAACCCATCACCCCGCCCGCCGCCACGATCACCCAGCGATACCCAGAATCCGCCATGCTTCCCCCCGTGCAGGCTGGCTGCGACAACCCGCCGCTTGTCCTGCTCCACATAGTTTGATATCAATATAAAATGCAGCAATCAAGCCTCCCCATCGAAACCGTTCTTCAGATCCGCGATCAATGCCTGTGCCTTGCGGCCCAACGCGCGGCGCGCAAACTGGCCCGCCGTTTTGACCGGTTGTTCGCGCCTTTGGGCCTGACCAATGGCCAGTTTTCGATGCTGGTCGCGCTGAGCGGCCAATGGCAGCCGCGCATGGGCGAGTTGGCCGAGTTTCTGGCGATGGATGCCACCACGATGACCGCCGCCGCAAAAACCTTGGAAAAACGCGGGTTGTTGCAGTTGATCCCCGATCAAACCGATGCCCGCGCACGCCGCCCGGTGCTGACCGAAGCAGGCCGCGTTCTCGTCGGCCAAGCGGCCCCACTCTGGTGTGCCGAGCATGGCAAGCTTCATGCAGAACTGGCCGAAACCCACGCGTCAACTGATCCGAAAGCCTTGGCACAGCTGTTGTCGCAGCTTGGCTGAACAGGCCTTAGCCAGAAACTGGGCTCAGCCAGAAATCTTTTCTGGCTCTACATTTTCCAACGGTGGCTCAATTTGCTCTTCCAGCCCGCCGCGCTCGGCTCCCGGCAACAGCGTCTCAAACGCGGGCTTGCCCAAAATCTCGGCGAATTTCACGATCAGTTTCTGATCGACCTCTGCCGTCAACTCGCGCGCCCGCGCCACATAGGCGGCATTCTCAAAGTTCGGAATCTTCGGATCATAGTGATCGGCCATTGCGCGCATGATCTTCTGATCCGCCACATGATAGACCTGCCGCATCGCCTCGGCCTGCTCGGGCGTCGCGCCCAAAGCCTCGAACGCCGAGCGCCCCATGCGGATCGAACTGTCATAGGTTTCGCGGATAATATCCCGGCACCCCGCCGCCCACAGATCATACACATGGTTCCGATCCACCGCCCGCGCGATCACGTGCAGGTTCGGATAGGAGGCCACCGCATGGCGCACCATTTCAGTGATCTGGTCGCGATCATCAATCGCGATCACCAAAAGCTTGGCCTCGGCAATGCCCGCCGAATGTAGAATATCGGGGCGTGAGGCATCGCCGAAATAGGCCTTCACGCCAAATTTTGCCATCATTTCCAACTGCTTGCTGCTGAAGTCGATCACCGTGGTATGATAGCCCGCAGCCCGCAGCATCCGGTTGACCAAGCCGCCAACCCGGCCAATGCCTGCGATGATGATATGGCTGGGGTCCGTGATCTCGTCGGCCTCGCGCTGCGATGTTTCGGCAAAACGAGGGGCGATCACCTTGTCGTAAAAAATGAACAACCCCGGCGTCAGCAGCATCGACAACGCCACGATCAGCAGCAGCTTGTCAGCAATCTCGGGCGGCAGCACGGCAGACGACACCATCAGTGAGATCAGCACAAAGCCAAACTCCCCCGCCTGCGCCAAGGCCAGCCCGAACAGCCACTTATCTGCCCCCGCCAGTTTGAACACCCGCCCCAGCACCAGCAACACCAGCACTTTGATTGCGATCAGCCCAAAGGTCAGAGCCAAAATCTGCCCCAGATTGCCCCACAGCAGTGCAAAGTTCACCCCCGCGCCGACGGTCATAAAAAACAACCCCAGCAGCAGCGCCTTGAACGGGTCGATGTCGGATTCCAGCTCATGCCGATACTCAGAGTTCGCCAGCACAACCCCCGCCAGGAACGTCCCCAAGGCCGGCGACAACCCCACCAGCGTCATCAGCAGTGCGATGCCAATCACCATCATCAGCGCCGTCGCGGTGAACAACTCATGCAACTGCGCCGAGGCCACAAACCGAAACACCGGCCGCGTCAAATAGCTGCCGCCCAAAATGACGCCAATGATCGCGGCAATGTTGACCAAAGCCACCTGCCAGCCGTTCAGCCCGGCCACCAGCGTGAACGCTTCGGCATGATCGGTCACACTGTGGCCGCCCTGCAACTCCGGCAAAGCCAGCAGCGGGATCAGCGCCAGCATCGGGATCACCGCAATATCCTGCGTCAAAAGCACCGCAAAACTGGCTTGGCCCGCATCGCTTTTCAGCAAGCCCTTTTCACCCAAACTCTGCAAAACAATCGCCGTGGACGACAGCGAAAACACCAAGCCCACCGCCAGCGCCACCGACCAGCTCTGACCCACCGCCATCGCCACCGCCATCACCGCCAGTATGGTCAAGGCCACCTGCCCACCGCCCAAGCCCAAAAGCCGCGCCCGCATGTCCCACAGGTTCTTCGGCTCCAGCTCCAGCCCGACCAGAAACAGCATCATCACCACGCCAAACTCGGCAAAATGCTGGATCGAGATCAGATCCACCTGCAAAATCGCCAACACCGGGCTGATCAAAATCCCCGCGATCAGATAGCCCAGCACCGACCCAAGGCCCAACCGCGCTGCAATCGGCACCGCAAACACCCCGGCGACAAGGAAGATGAAGGCCAGCAACAGAAAATCGGTCATGAACGCATCCTTTGGGGGGTGGCCCGTTCTACGCGAGAATCGTTACCGCAAACAGCCGATTTTTGAGAAAAATCGTGGCCCCGCCACAACGGAGCCACTTGCGCACCGAAGCGGCGGATCGCTGGAGGATCTGCCGCAATATCAGGCGGTCAAACCGTGGTTGGTGCAGGCGCTCCGCCCTCAAACCGATTGCCGTGGCGATAATCGCACGGCGCTTCCTGCATCTGCAAATGCAATGCCGTCCCGGTATAGGGATGCGCCCGCGCCACATCCTCATCAAACTCGATCCCCAAGCCGGGCGCTGTCGGCGGCAGGATATAGCCATCCTCCCATTTCAACGAATGCTTGATCAGCTTCAGATGAAACGCGCCCCCGGTCTGAATGGTCTCTGCCATCAGGATGTTCGGGATCGACACCGCGAAATGCACATTCGCCGCCCATTCCACCGGGCCCGCATACAAATGCGGCGCCATCTCGGCGTTGAACACCTCGGCCATCGCGGCGATTTTCTTCGCCTCCCAAATACCGCCGACACGCCCCAAGGCAGGCTGCAAAATCTTCACCCCACCATGCCGCAACAAAGCGCCAAACTCGGCTTTGGTGGACAACCGCTCGCCGGTCGCCAGCGGCACCCGCACCGACCGCGCCACTTCCGCAAACTCGGCCAGATTATCCGGCGGGATCGGCTCTTCATACCACAACGGATTATACGGTTCGATCGCCACCCCCAACCGGATCGCCCCCGGCGTGGTAAATTGCCCATGCGTGCCAAACAACAGATCCGCCTTGTCGCCCACCGCCTCACGGATTTTCTTGCAGAACTCGACCGAGCGCGAAATATCCGACATCGCAGGCTCATGCCCGCCGCGAATGGTATAGGGGCCCGCCGGGTCAAACTTCACCGCCGTAAAGCCCTGCTGGACACACAAAGCCGCAGCTTCGGCGGCCATATCGGCATTTACCCAGAAATCCGCCGGAATCTCTCCGGGCTGCGGATAGAGATAGGTGTAAGACCGTACCTTCTCATTCATCATCCCGCCGAGCAGTGCCCATACCGGACGATCCCGCGCCTTGCCCAAAATATCCCAGCAGGCAATCTCCAGCCCCGAAAACGCCCCCATCACGGTCGGGTCAGGCCTCTGCGTGAAGCCCGAAGAATAGGCGCGGCGATACATCAACTCGATGTTTTCGGGGTTCTCGCCCAGCATATGCCGCTCGAACACATCATGGATCACCGCATCCATCGCGCGGGGGCCAACGGTCGAGGCATAGCACTCGCCATAGCCAACGATGCCGTTGTCGGTGGTCAGCTTCACAAAGGTCCAATAGCGCCCGCCCCAGCCCGGCGCGGGCGGAGCCACGGTGAAAATCTCCAGATCTCTCAGCTTCATATAAGCCTCCCTGTTTCGGGTCAGGCTAGCCTAGGGTCGCGGCGCTTCGCGCGTTCGCGCGACAAAGATTAGCAAACCCGCGACCATAATTGTCGCAGACAGCAGAAATGGCGCACCCGGAAGGTAAAACGGTGCCGACGCAGAGGTGAAAATCCCAAACACCCACGTCATCACCAAAGGGGCTACAATCATCGCCAAAGCGTTCAGCGATGAGTTCACCCCCTGCAACTCGCCCTGCTGATTTTCCGGCACCGCGCGCGACATCATCGCCTGCAAGCTCGGCCCGGTCACCCCGCCCAAAGCCGCAATCGGCGTGAACACCAGCGCCCAGAAGCCCGAGGTCGCAAGGCCGTAAAACCCATAAGACACCACCTCCAGCCCCATGCCCACCGCCGCCGTGCGCCGCTCGCCCATTCGCCGGATCATCGGGGCCACCAGCAAGGCTTGCGTCAACGCCATGCACACCCCGAACCCCGCCAGCGCAAAGCCGATCCACCGGGCATCCCAGCCAAACGCCGCCTTGCTGTAATAGGCCCAGATCGCTGGCCAGACGTTGAACGTCACCGCATACAGGAAACTGACCAGCAACAGCGGCTTCAACCCCGGCAAGGTGCGGATCGCGCGCAGCGAGGCCAACGGATTGGCGCGCCCCCAAGTAAAGCCGCGCCGATGCGCCAAAGCCAAACTCTCTGGCATCACGAACCAACCAAACACCAGATTGGCGAAGGCCAGACCCGCCGCCGCCCAGAACGGCGCGCGGGTATCAATTCCGGCCAGCAGCCCGCCCAGCATCGGCCCTGCCACAAAGCCAATGCCAAACGCCGCCCCGATCAAGCCAAACCGCTTCGCCCGTGCGTCCGGGGCCGAGATATCCGCCACATAAGCATTCGCCGTCGAATGCGTCGCCGCCGCGACCCCCGCGACAATCCGCGCCGCCAGCAACAGCCAAACCGTATGCGCCAAGGCCATCGCAACATAATCCAGCGCCATTACCGCCAAAGACACCAGCAACACCGGCCGCCGCCCGTATCGGTCCGATAGGTTGCCCACCAAAGGCCCGCACAGAAACTGCATCACCGCAAAAGAGGTCGCAAGCAAGCCACCCCAAAGCGCCGCCTCGCCTAAACCGGAGTGGGTCACTTCCTCCATCAGATCCGGCATCACCGGAAAGATCAGCCCGATGCCGATCGCATCCAGCGCCACCGTGAACAGAATGAACAGCAAACTCAGATTGGCGCGGGCGAACATATGGACCTCAAATCAAACGAACGCCTGACATAAACCAATTCCCTGACAATTCGATTAAAATTGTCATCCTCTGCGCGCAAATATCCCACGGGGGTCTGGGGGTGTGAAACACCCAGTTCAACGCTTCACCCAAAGGCCCGCATCATACCGGCAATCTCCGCCGCCAACCGCTCCGGCATCGCCAAAAACGGCGAATGCCCGCAAGGCAACGCGCTCTGCATCGCAATCCCCCGCGCCATATGTGCCTGAAACGCTGGCGGAATAGCCCGGTCGTCCAGACAGGCAATATACCCCCGAGGCAGCGCCTTAGCCGCCGTCACATCCGCAAGCGCCGTCTCCATCGGCTCCAAAGCCTCAAGGTACAACCGCCCGCTTTCATCCGCACAATCATGAAAAAATAAATCCTTAGCCCGCGCCGGATCAAAGCCAAACACCCCGCGCGCCCGGTCCACCACGAAAGCCCCATCCAAAGGCCGCTGCTCCCAGCCCCGGCGCATCTCTGCCAAAGACCGCTCCGCCTCGGGCATATAGCCGCAGACATAAATCAACCCGCGCACCAAAGGCGACACCGCCGCCCCTGTAATCGCAAACCCGCCCGCCGAATGCCCCACCAACACGCTCGGCACGCGCAACCCTGCCACCAGCGCCTCCACCTGCGCCCCGAGCGAGGTCGCTTCGCCACGCCCCGGCAAATCCACCGCCCGCGCCGTCACGCCCAAGGCAGCCAAAGCCGGGATCACCCGACCCCAAGCCCAAGCGCCGTGGCAGGCACCATGCACCAGCACAACCTCAAACATGACCAATGCTGCGCAAAAACTCGGCAATCACCCCGGCATATTCGGCTGGCTTCTCGACCATCGGCAGATGCCCCGCCCCGCGCATCAGATGCCACCTGCTGCCCAAGATCAAATCCGCCGTCTCGCGCACCAGATCCGGCGGCGTCGTGCCATCCAGCACCCCGGCGATCGCCAACGTCGGCAAGGTCAGCCCCGCCGTCGGCGTATAAAAATCGGTCCCGGCAATCGCACTCGCACAGCCCACCCAGCCGCGCGGATCCGTGCCCTCCAACATCGCCCGCACCCGCGGCATCCCCGCCACCTCGCGCCAGCGCCGCCCAAACATCCGCTCCATCGCCCCCGGCGCATAAGCCGCGAGCCCGTCAGCCTGCACAGAAGCCACCCGCTCGCCCCACATCGCCGCCGAGCCGATCTTGGCGGCGGTATTCGACAACACCATGCCGCGCACCAGATCCAGCCGCTTCACCGCCAGACCCTGCGCCACCAGCCCGCCCAAACTTAAACCAACGACAACCGCATCCCGCATCCCGAAATGCGCCATCATCCGCTCGCCATCGCGGATCAGCGCCCCCATCGCATAGGGCGGCTCTGGCACGTCCGACAGCCCATGCCCGCGCTGATCAAACCGCAAAATCCGGCAACCCGAGGGCAATAGCCCAACCACCTCATCCCAGATCGTCAGGTTCGTCCCCAACGCATGCAACAGCACCACCGCAGGCCCGCCCACCGGCCCCGAGACCTCGGCATTCAACCGGATATCGTCGAGATAGACCAACATCAGCCAAACCGCTCCATCGCGCCCTGAAACACCGCCGGATCGACATTGCCGCCCGAGGCCACCGCAATCACCGTATCCGGCAATCCGTCGTGGAACAAAGCCGCCGCCAGCGCCACAGCACCCCCCGGCTCCAGCACGATGCGCAGGTGCTGAAACGCCAGCACCATCGCCCGCAAAGCCTCATCATCGCTCACCACCAACCCCGGCCCGCACAGCCGCTGCATGATCGGAAAGGTGATCTCGCCCGGCATCGGCGTCACAATCGCATCGCAGAGCGACCCCGCCAATGTTGTATTCCGCAGCCGCGCGCCCGCTGCCAAAGACCGCGCCACATCGTCAAACCCCGCAGGCTCCACGGTGCGCACCCGAAACCGCCCTTCACAGGCCAGCGCGATGCCGCTCGTCAACCCCCCGCCACCGCAACAGGTCAGCACCTCCGCCTCACCGCCAAAGCCGGCCTCAAACTGCGCCACAATCTCCAGCCCAACCGAGCCTTGCCCCGCAATCACCTCCGGCTCGTCATAAGGCTTCACCAGCACCAAGCCGCGCTCGGCAGCCAGTGCCGCGCCAATCGCATCGCGGTCCTCGGTCTCGCGATCATAGAGAACCACCTCCGCGCCATAAGCCCGCGTGTTCTCAATCTTCACGCTCGGCGCATCCGCTGGCATCACGATCACCGCGGGCAAGCCGTGCTGGGCTGCCGCCAAAGCCACCCCCTGCGCATGATTGCCCGAGGAAAACGCAATCACCCCCTTGGCATCCCGCAACGCCGACACCGCCGCCCAGCCGCCACGATACTTGAAGCTGCCGGTCCATTGCAGACACTCTGCCTTTACCAGCACCCGCCGCCCGGCAATGCGGTCCAAGAGCGGCGCATTCAGCAAAGGCGTCAGCCGCGCATGGCCTTCAAGCCGCTTCGCCGCCGCCCGGATCATCTCGATATTCATTTGCCCACCTTCGCGCCACAAGCCGCCAGAAACGCTCCGATCACCGCCAAACTCTCCGGCTCATCCAGAAACGGAATATGCGCCCGATCCGGCACCTGCCCAAAAATCATGTCCGGGCGCCGCTTCTGCATCTCAGCCACCGCCGCCATGCTCAACAGATCCGAGTTCGCCCCCCGGATCAGCGCCAAAGGCAGCCCGACGCAGGCATCAAACAACGGCCAGGCATCGCCCACCGGCCCCTCAAACCCCGCCAGAAAACTCTCGCGCAGCGCCGGATCATAGGTGATCCGCAACCCCTCCGGCCCCTCGGTGTAATGCAGCCGCGCCTCCTCGGCCCACCGCTCGGGCGAGACCACAAACCCCGGCATCGCGCCGGGCAACCGCTCTGCCAGTGCCGCATGGGTTTTCACAAACGGATTGCGCCCGACATAGTCGAAAATCCGCTCCAACCCCTTGCGTTCGATCACTGGCCCAATGTCATTCAAGCACAGCCCGAGCAGCCGATCCTTCGCCAACACCGCCAGCAGCATCCCGATCAACCCACCGCGAGACGTGCCCAACACCGCCGCCCGCTGAACCTCCAAGTGATCCAGCAACTCCAGCGCATCCTTGCCTTCTTGCGGCACGGTGTAGGTTGCAGCCCCCGTCCAAGCACTTGCCCCCCGCCCGCGATAATCCATCCGAATCCAGCGCACGCCCGACACATGCGGGCGCAAATAGTCGAAATCCGCCATCGTCCGCGTCAGCCCCGCCAGACACAGCAGCGGCAAACCTTCGCCCTCATCGCTGTAAGCCAGCTTCGCGCCATCTGAAGTAGTGAAGAAATCGACCATATCAGCCCCCTGTTTGCCGCAACCTGCCACGGGCCGCCACGGTGGGGAAGGGGGCCAGTCATCTTCTGGCGATCTGCCAATGACACCACGCCCGCCGTTCTTGCCCGATTTGTTCCCAAACAAATCGGGGCGCGCCTGCCTGCCCCCGGCAGGCGCGAAATGCGCCAGCCCAGTCAGGCGCGCCCCTATTTCCAACTGTCGGTTTGTGGCACAACACCCCTTGCTCAACGGCTTTCAGCCTAATGAGCAACTCACCGCAAAACTCTGCCCCGCAGAGTTTTCTTTCGGTTCGGCCCCCGCCCAACCAAAAGCCCACGCGACATAGCGCCGCTTGCGGCCCAGCCCGCGCGGCCTTAGACGCTTGACCAAGCTAACAAGGGCGAGATCATGGCCGACACCACCACCGAACAACGCGCAAAGTCCAAAAAAGTCGGTGCCCTGCGCGGCCTCTGGCCTTTCCTGCGCCCGTATCGCCCGATGATGATCACCGCTGGCCTTGCGCTGATCCTCACTGCCTCGGTCAGCCTGATCCTGCCCATGGCCGTCCGTCGCGTGATCGACAACTTCAATGAGGGCGACCTTGGCCTTGTCGACAAATACTTCGGCGCGGCCTTGCTGATCGCCGCCACCTTGGCGCTGGGCACCGGCATCCGCTATTACTTCGTCACCCGTCTGGGCGAGCGTGTCGTCACCGACATCCGCCGCGCCCTGTTTGATCGCGTCATGGGCATGAGCCCCGCGTATTTTGAGAAAATCCTGACAGGCGAAGTGCTTAGCCGCATCACCACCGACACCACCCTGATCCTGTCGGTGATCGGCAGTTCCGTCTCGGTCGCCCTGCGCAACATGCTCACCGTCCTCGGCGGCATGGTGCTGATGAGCCTGACCTCGTTCAAACTGACCGGCCTCGTGCTGCTGATCGTCCCCGCCATCATCATCCCCATCGTCATTCTGGGTCGTCGCCTGCGCAACCAAAGCCGCGAGAACCAAGACTGGATCGCGCAAAGCTCCGGCAAAGCCTCCGAAGCCCTTTCCGCCGTGCAAACCGTGCAAAGCTTCACCCACGAAACCCTGACCCGCGCCGATTTCGCCGCCGTCTCCGAGCAAAGTTTCATCTCCGCCAAAACCCGCATGGCCACCCGCGCCGCGATGACGGTGATCGTGATCTTCCTCGTCTTCGCAGGCGTTGTCGGCGTCCTCTGGATGGGCGCGCGCGATGTCCGCGACGGCACCATGACCCCCGGTCAACTGGTGCAGTTCGTGATCTACGCCGTCCTCGTCGCAGGTGCAGTCGGCTCGCTCTCCGAAATCTGGGGCGAACTCCAACGCGCCGCAGGGGCAACCGAGCGCCTTGTGGAAATGCTCGACGCCACCGACCCCGTCGTCGAACCCGCACGCCCCGCCACCCTGCCAAAACCCGTCAAAGGCGCCATCACCCTAAACAACGTGGCCTTCCACTACCCCGCCCGCCCCAACGCCCCCGCCCTGCACGGCATCTCGCTCCACGTCCAACCTGGCGAAACCGTCGCCCTCGTCGGCCCCTCGGGCGCTGGCAAATCCACCGTCCTGCAACTCTTGATGCGGTTTTACGACCCGCAATCCGGCAGCCTTTCCCTCGACGGCCAAGACCTCAAATCCCTCGCCCGCCAAGATTTCCGCTCTGCCATGGCCCTCGTCCCCCAAGACCCCGTTATCTTCGCCACCTCCGCCTTGGACAACATCCGCTTCGGCCGCCCCGACGCCACCCAAGCCGAGGTCGAAGCCGCCGCAAAAGCCGCCGCCGCCCACGACTTCATCACAGCCCTGCCAAACGGCTACCAAACCTACCTCGGCGAGCGCGGCGTTATGCTGTCGGGCGGCCAGAAACAACGCATCGCCATCGCCCGCGCCATCCTGCGCGACGCCCCCGTCCTGCTGCTCGACGAAGCCACCTCCGCGCTCGACGCTGAATCCGAACGCGCCGTACAAGCCGCCGTCGATCATCTGTCCAAAGGCCGCACCGTCATCGTCGTTGCCCACCGCCTCGCCACCGTCAAACGCGCCGACCGCATCGTCGTGCTCGATCAGGGCCGCATCGCCGCCGTAGGCACCCATGATGAACTCGTCGCCCAGGGCGGTCTCTACGCCCGCCTTGCCAAGCTGCAATTCACCGACGGGGCCGCCTAAGCTTTGACGTTGCGTTTCCGGGCGCGGTTTTCCTTGCTCCGTCCGACAAACTTCCCCATCCTGACCGCATCGAGGCCGCAACAGAATGGCCCGGTATCCGAAGAACAGACGGGGGAGGAACACTATGGGAAGCTTCGCATCACGCGCAGACCTCAAGGCCATTGAGGCTGAATCATCGTGGGAAAACCGCGACATCGCGCATTCGATCTATGATTTTCTGTCGCGCACCCGTGCCAAGCACGGCGCGCGCCCCGCGATCAGCTATCAACTGCTGTCCGGCCCCACCGATGCTGCCAAAACACTGACCTGGGATCAGCTGCACGCAAAAGTCACCCAGGCCGCCAACCTGTTCCGCAGCCTTGGCGTCGGTCCGAATGACGTGGTCGCCTATGTGCTGCCCAACGCTCTCGAAACCGCCGTCACCCTGCTTGCAGGTGCCACCGCAGGCATCGTCAACCCGATCAATCCGCTGCTGGAGCCCGCGCAGATCTCGTCGATCCTGCGCGAAACCGGGGCGAAAGTCGTCGTCACCCTGAAGCCGTTCCCGAAGACCGATCTGGCGCAAAAGGTGGCCGAGGCCGTGGCCCATGCCCCCAGCGTCAAGACCGTGCTGGAAGTCGATCTGAACGGCTATCTCACCCCGCCGAAAAGCTGGATCGTGCCCTTCGTGCGGCCGAAAAATCCGCACAAACACGCGGCCAACGTGCGGAATTTTAACGCCGAATGCGCCCGCCATCCCGGCGACAAACTCAGCTTCGCGGATCGCACCAAAGATCACACCGCCGCCTATTTCCACACCGGTGGCACCACCGGCATGCCCAAGGTCGCCCAGCACCGTGCCTCTGGCATGATCTACAACGGCTGGCTCGGTGGCCGCCTGCTGTTCCGCGAAACCGACATCGTGATGTGCCCGCTGCCGTTGTTCCACGTCTTCGCCGCCTACCCGATCTTGATGTCAATGATCGCATCTGGCGCACATGTGGTATTCCCCACCCCTGCAGGTTACCGGGGCGAGGGCGTGTTCGACAATCTCTGGAAGCTGATCGAACGCTGGCAGGTGACCTATCTTGTCACCGTGCCCACCGCACTTTCCGCCCTGCTGCAACGACCGGTCAACGCCAAGATCGACAGCTTGCGCGGCGCCTTCTCCGGCTCTGCCCCGCTGCCGATCGAGTTGTTCAACCGCTTTGAGAAAATCACCGGGGTGCAAATCGTCGAAGGCTACGGCCTGACCGAATGCACCTGCCTCGTCTCGGTCAATCCGCCCGATGGTGCGAAGAAGATCGGCTCGGTCGGCCTTGCCTTCCCGCATACCGAACTGCGCATCCTGCAAAAAACCCCCGACGGTTTCCGCATCTGCGAGGTCGATGAAGTCGGTGAAATCTGCGTCTCCAACCCCGGCGTCTTCCCCGGCTCCACCTATACCGAGCTGGATAAGAACCGCGATCTGTTTGCCGATGGCATCTTCCTGCGCACCGGCGATCTGGGCCGCGTCGACTCTGATGGCTATCTCTACATCACGGGCCGCGCCAAGGATCTGATCATTCGCGGCGGCCACAACATCGACCCCGCCATCATCGAAGAGGCGCTGATGGGCTGCGAAGGCGTAGGTTTCGTCGGGGCAATTGGTCAGCCCGACGGGCATTCCGGCGAATTGCCCTGCGCCTATGTTGAACTCACCAAAGGCGCGACGCTGACCAGCGCCGATCTGATGGATTACGCGAAAGCCCATATCGCCGAGCGTGCGGCCCAGCCGAAATACATCGAAATCCTGCCAGAACTGCCGAAAACCGCCGTTGGCAAGGTCTTCAAACCCGATCTGCGCCGGCTTGCCATCACCCGCATTTACAATGCGGCCTTGGCCGAGGCTGGCTTGCCCGTCACCGTGCAATCCGTGGTCGAGGACAAGAAGCGCGGTCTGGTCGCCAAACTCGCGGCCACCGGCCCTGCCTCGGCCGAGGCCGTCGGTGCGGTTTTGGGTGTGTTCAGCCAAAGCTGGGATTGGCTGGAAAAGCCCTAAACCCTGCGTTGTAAACCGCAGCCTGCGGCAAGATGACAGCCAAATTCATTTGCGGAACGGCGGATTCTCGCTGATCCTTTTCACAGAAACGTGAGGAGGATCGCGATGAACCTTTGGCAAATCGGCGTTGGTGCGGTGATGTTGGGCCTTGGTCTGGCCCCCAATTGGGCGCAAGCCGAACAACAAACCCTGTTCCAGCACAAAAACTGGATGGTGGCGGTCAATAGCTTTGACGATGGCGGGATTGCCTGTCAGGCGGCGGTGGACGAAGGCTCGGAAAGCTTCACGATCTGGGTGTTTCAGGACCAATCGGTGCGGCTGCAATTCTATTCGACCGATTGGAACTTCACCGAGGGCGAGACGGCGGATCTGCAAGTCGAGATTGACCGGCGCGGCGAATGGAGCCTGTCCAACGCGACCCTGACCGGAAACTCCGCCTTGTTCGATCTGCCCGACAGCGACAAGGGGGTGAAGCTTCTGGTCGAAATCGCGCAGGGCCGCACCGCCCATCTGCGCGATGCAAACGGCGATGCCGTGCGCGATTACTCGTTGGCAGGCTCAAAAGCCTCGATGTCGGCGCTGATCGAATGCGCCGAAGCGATCAAGTAAGAAAAATCCCAAAGGGAGAAAGCGATGGCGGGGTAGGGCGCGCCGCAGCATGAACTTCCTACAATTTGATTAAAATTTGCTTTCACATTGGCTTAAATATTCCACGGGGGTTTGGGGGTGTGAAACCCCCAATTCAACGCCTGCAAATGGCGCAAACATTAAAAATTCCTTAATTCGGCTACCCCAAGCCTCTGAATAAAAACACTAAAAAAAGGTCCCGAGTTGGGACCCTCACAAATCATCGGTATCCATCCAGATCGTCACCGGCCCATCATTGTTCAGGGCCACATCCATATCCGCGCCAAAAATCCCGCGGGCGACGACGATCCCCTCCGCCGCCATCCGCCCGGAAAAATACTCATACAACCGCCGCCCCTCCTCCGGTGCCGCCGCATAAGAAAACCCCGGCCGATTGCCGCGCAAATCCGCAGCCAAGGTGAACTGAGACACCACCAGCGCCGCCCCACCCGCATCCTTCACCGACAGGTTCATCTTGCCGCCCGCATCCTTGAAGATCCGCAGCTTGGCAATCTTCGCCGCCAACTTATCCGCCTGAACCTCCGTATCGCCCTGCATCGCACAGATCAGGATCAGCAACCCCGCGCCAATCTCCCCCACCACCGCGCCATCTACCGAGACAGACGCGCGAGAAACCCGCTGCAGCAGCGCCCTCAAAGCTCACTCGCCCAAGGCGGGTTCGCCCCCGCCCGAGACACCGTCACCGCCGCCGCCCGCGTCCCCAAACTCAGCGCGCTGTCCAGCTCCGCATCCGAAAGCCCCGCCACCCGCGCCTTCGACAACGCCCCCGCCTGATGCAACGCCGCCAAAACCCCGGCGTTAAACGTATCCCCCGCGCCAACAGTATCGACCACCGTCACCTTCTGCGCCGCGACAAACCGATCCTGCGTCGCCGTCACCGCCCGCGCCCCCGCAGCCCCCTCAGTGATGAACACCACCTTCGGCCCCTTCGCCAGAATCCCGCGCGCCAATCCAACCAGATCACCTTCGCCTTCCAGCCAGTGCAGATCCTCATCCGACAGCTTCACAATATCCGCCCGCGCCACCATCCGCTCGATCCGCGCGCGATATTCCACCTCTTTACCTGCAATAAAGCCGGGTCGGATGTTGGGATCAATCATCGTCACACGGCTCGCGGCCTCGCGCGCCTGCAGCGCTTCATAGGTGCTCGCCGCCGGATCATTCACCAATGAAATCCCACCTACAAACACCGCCTCAACCTCATCCCCCAACACGGGCAAATCCGAAAGCGCCAGCATCCGCCCTGCCGTGCCCTCGTCATAAAACGCGTAGGTTGCTTGCCCATTCACCAGCTTGACGAACGCCACCGTGGTCGGGCGATCTGACCGCGCGCATAGTGAAGTATCCACGCCTGACGTGGCCAAAGTATCGGCCAAAATCTCGCCCAGCATGTCGTTCGACACCCCTGAGAAAAACCCCGAAGGCGCGCCCAGCCGCCCCAAAGCCATCGCCGTGTTGAACACCGCCCCGCCCGCGTAGGGCGCGAAAGAAGCCTCACCCAAAGTCGATATGCGCGGCAGCATGTCGATCAGGGCTTCACCACAGGACAGAATCATCACGGCCTCCTTGCGCGTTTGCGCGAGATTACACGACAGGCCCCTGTTAGCGCAAACATACGCTTACACGAAATAGGGTTTCAGATTTTCCCGCACACGCTCCAGCGGGGTCGCCCCATTCAGATCGGGCACAAATTTTTGCCCGGTGATCGCCTCGAACGCCTCAATATAGACTTTCGAAGTCGCCTGAATGATGTCCGCTGGAATTTCCGGGATGTCATCGACATAAGGATCACAGCGCGCGCCGACCCAAGACCGGATCACATCCTTGTCGAAACTCGGCGGCCGCGACCCCGCCTCAAACGCCGCTTGATAGCCTGAGGCGATCCAATATCGGCTGGAATCCGGCGTATGAATCTCGTCGGCAATCAGGATATTGCCATCGGCGTCCAGCCCGAACTCATACTTGGTATCCACCAAGATCAATCCACGCTCTGCCGCCATCTTCTGCCCGCGCGCGAACAAGGCCAGCGCCTTGGCCGACACATCCGCCCATTGCGCGGCGGTCAACAGCCCTTGCGAAACAATGTCTTGCGCCGTCAAAGGCTCGTCATGCCCACCGTCAAACGCCTTCGAGGTCGGGGTGATGATCGGCGCAGGCAACACCTGATTGTCGCGCAAACCATCGGGCAGCACATGGCCATACATCGCCCGCGCGCCCTTTTTGTATTGCGTCAGCACCGAGGTCGAAGTCGTCCCCGCCAGATAGCCGCGCACCACCACTTCCACCGGAAGGATTGTGACAAGCTTGCCGATCACCACATTCGGGTCGGGGTAGGCCAGCACATGATTGGGGCAAATATCGGCAGTATGGTCAAACCAGAACCGCGCCATCTGGGTCAGCACCTGGCCCTTGAACGGGATCGCCGCCAAAATCCGGTCAAACGCCGAAATCCGGTCGGACGAGATCAAAATCCGCCGCGCAGGTTGGTCCGCCGTCGCCGGCAGATCGTAGCAATCGCGGACCTTGCCGAAATAGGGGTTTGGCAATTCGGCGATGCGGGCATGGTGAAGAACGCGGGAAAGATCGGTCACGGATTGGCCCCCAAGATGCCCAGAACTGCTGTTTCGCCTATCGCGCGCAAGGTGCCGAGAGTCAACCAGCCCACCATCAGATCAGTTCATCCAATCCGGCCGCGACAGTCCAAAGATCGACGGATCGTAAAGATAAGCCGCCCCTGCCGCCAGAATAACCGCGCCCAGCACCGCAAACGCGATCTTCCATGCGCTATAGGGCCGCTCGCCTTGCACTTCGCCAGTCTGGCCGTTCACCAAAAACCGATAGCTTTTGCCGCCGTATTTATAGGCCGCCATCCAGATCGGCAGCAGGACATGCTTGAATTTTTCGGCGCTGTAATCGGTATCAACCGAGTCTACCCGTTGCTCGTCGCCGCCAATGTCGCGGCGCACATCGCCCTCGATCACCCCGGCCATCACAGCTTTCGCGCTGCCCCAGCCATCCGCCAAACCAACCGTATAGCCCTCGGCCTGAAAGCCCGCGAGGTAATCGGCGGAATAGGGCTGCAGTTTCCCCAAATCCCACGGCGTCAGATCATTGCCCAACCTTGCGGGCAGGCTACTGGAGGCCATCACCAACACATCGTCGAAATCCCGCGACACCCGGCCCGAGGCCGCATGCCAGCGCGTCTTGCGCACCTGTTGCTGCCGCCGCTCGGTCTTGCCGTTGACGGTGACATTCACCCATTGGGTTTCGTAGTAATACTCGCCGCGCTGACCGCGATAGCGGCTGTCGGTATCGGCGTCAAAGGTCCAGAACGGCGCGTAGATCCCCGCCATTGCCCGACCCGCCCGGGTGTATTCCAGCAGCGAGTTCGGCGCGAACCACAGGCTGCCCAGCCAGCCTTTCAAGGCGGTGCGCGCTTGGCTTTCCGTTAGCTCAAACGGCACCAAAGCCTGCGGTTTGATCCGGCGATGACTGCCAGTATCGACCACCACGGGCGTCGCACAGAACGGGCATTGGGTGGCGTGATTGGCACCCTGAAACTCCACCACAGCGCCGCATTTCGGGCAAGAGGTAGAGCGCACCTCGTCGCTGGCGGCATCCGGCAGGTCATCCGATAGACCCTTGGCAAGATCGTGTTCAGCCAAAGCCTTCGCCTTCTGGCGCGGGGCTTTGGCGGGGATGGCTTGGACAAAGCCGCAATGGTCACATTTCAACTCGGTCTGAACCGGCGCATAGCGCAGGTCGGCCCCGCACTGCGCACAGGGCCAGTGATTTGCTTCCGTCACGGCCATCAAAGATCACCCAGCCGGAGGCGGTGGCGGCACCATCGCGAACAGCTTGGCAAGCTCAGTATCGCCCGCAGCCTTCCAGCCATCCTGCCCCGCCGTCCACACCTGCGAGGTGCGGCTGATCGCGCCAGATGCTGCCATGCTGGCCAGTTCGCTTTCCGAAAACGGCCCCTTGGTCGCGCCATTTTCAGCGACATGCCAAGCCTTGCCCGCAGTCGGTGGTGGCGGCGGTGGAGCGGCAGCCGCAGGCGCAGCCCCCCAAGGCCCCGCCCCGCTGGCCATGTTCATCCCCATGCCCGCCGCCATGCCAGCGCCCACCATCGCGCCCACGCCGCTGTTGGGCTGCGCCATGCCCTCAGCCGCATTAAACTGCATGTATTTGTTCAAATCACCCGCCACGCCCATCGAGGTGCGCTTGTCGAGCACCTTCTCGACTTCTTCCGGCAAGCTGATATTTTCGATGTAGAATTCCGGGATCGACAGCCCGTATTCGGTGATCTTCGGCGCAATCGCTGTGGCGATCAGCTTGCCCAGATCGGCGGTATTCGCCGCCATATCCAGCACGGGTATCCCCGATTTCGCCAGCACCTGACTGGCTTCCTGCACGATCACATTGCGGATTTGCAGGCTGATCTCATCCGAGGTGAACTCGCCGTCGGTGCCGACGATCTCACGCAGGAATACCGCAGGGTCCGCCACCCGCATCGAATAAGTGCCAAAGGCGCGCAGCCGCACCGGGCCAAATTCCGGGTCGCGGCACATGATCGGGTTCTTGGTGCCCCATTTCTGATCGTTGAACCGCGTGGTGTTGATGAAATAGATCTCGGATTTGAACGGGGAATCGAAGCCGTGATCCCAGTGCTGCAAGGTCGTCATGATCGGCATGTTGTTGGTTTCCAACATATACATGCCCGGCCCGAACACATCGGCCAGCTGGCCCTCATGCACAAACACCGCCGCCTGACCTTCGCGCACCGTCAGCTTGGCGCCATATTTGATCGCGTTGCCATGCCGCTCGAACCGCCACACCATCGTGTCGCGGGTGTCATCCAGCCAGGTGATGACATCGACAAATTCGCCCTTCAGAAATCCGAAAACCATGACTTACTCCTCATTGCCCGCAAGGGCGTAGCTGTCCCCGCCCATCAGACGGCGGCTGAGCGTTTCCACGATGGGCCGCACTTCGGCTTCCGACATGCCGGGTCGCAGCGCGGGATTATACAACATGCGCAACATCATCTCGTCTTGCGTGGTCAGCAGGGCGAATTCTTCATCATCGTTGAAGATCGAGGGCCGGGCTTTCGGGCTGTCATTCGGCAGACCCAGGGCTTGCGCGATCTCTTCATGGATACATGACAAACGCAGCAAATCGGGATGCTCGGCCCTGATCACCGCAAACGCGCCATTGTAGACCCCAGAACCCCCCGACGACTGCGCATAGACGATGCAATAGGTCGAGCGCGGCATCGCCGTGACCCCGTTGATATCATTTGCCGTGAGCCCCGGCATAGCGGCTTGAAGCACGGGCCCCAGGGCCTGCCGCTCATCTTCCGAGACAATGTAGACCCAGAAATTCGGGCGGTTGTCGTCCAGCCGGATCGGATGCCCGGTCAAACCTTGCAGCCGTTGCAAGAACGACCCCACCCGCGCGGTATCCGTTGCCCGCGTGTTCGCCGCAACCGAGGCTCCAAACCGCAGGCCAACCCGCACCGGCGCCTGCCAGCGCCGCAAGTGGCTGACCGTCTGCCGCTGCACCGTGCCGCCCGTCGTGCGGTCATATTCGTCGTAAAGCGCCACGCGCAGGAAATTATCCGCCAGCATCCGGTCGGTATAGGGTGTGTCCGTGCCTCCGCCATCGGTGCGCAACAGACCTTGGCCCAGCAAGCCGCGTTGCACTTCGGCATAATACGCCCGCGCCGCCGCACTGGCGGGCGTTTCGGGCGCAGCCACGGGCTCGGGCATCGCCACCCCGATCGGGCGATGCGCGGGCTTCACCCCCGGCGGCGGAGCTTCAGCGCAGCCCAACAGCGTCAGCACGGCCACAAGGCCGGACCAACGATTCAATGAGAAGGGCAGCGCCTGCACCATGATCAGACGGCGCCGCCGATGTTTGCGCCCGAGCCGGTGTTGCGGGCCTTGGCCGAAGCCAACGTGTCGCGCAGCTCGCCTTCCATCTTCACCAGTTCGATCTCTGCCGCAGCCCGCCGCGCCTTGCCCTCGTCGGCAATCGCCAGACTTTCCTCGATGGTCGCCACAAGGGTCGCATTGGCGTTCTGCACCGCCTCAATATCAAACACCCCACGCTCCATCTCGGTCCGCACGATCTTGTTGGCTTCTTGCAGATTGTTGGCGTTGGCGGTCAGCAGATCATTGGTCAGATCATTGGCATCTCTGATCGCTTCTGCCGCTTCCTTGCTGCGCTGGATCGTCACTGCCTGCGCCAGTTGGGTTTCCCACAAAGGCACGGTGTTCATCAGGGTGGAGTTGATCTTGCCGACCAGCGACTTGTCGTTTTCCTGCACCAGTCGGATCGAAGGCAGCGATTGCATCGTCACCTGACGCGTCAGTTTCAGATCATAGACCCGCCGTTCCAGATCATCCCGCGCCGCACGCAGATCGCGCAACTCCTGCGCCCGGATCATCTGATCTGCTTCCGCTGCCGCCTTCACCGCCGCTTCCCGCGCCGGAATATCATTGGCGTCCAGCTCTTTCAGCTTCGCCTCACCCGCCGCGATATAGAGGCCGAGTTCGTTGTAGAAGGTCAGCGTCTTGCCATAGAGAATATCCAGGCTCTTGATATCCTTCAGCAAAGCCGTCTCATGCACCAACAGGTTCTGCGTCACCTTGTCGATCTGGCCCTGCACTTCTTCATAACGCGCGACAAATTCTGCCAAGGGCGCGGCATGACCGGTCAACCATTCCCACCAGCTTTGCTTGCGATTCACATCCAGTTCTTCACCGGAAAAGCCGCGAATGGTGGTAACAATCTCGCGCAGGGAATCCCCCGCAGGCCCGACATCCTTATTCTTCACGCCTTGCAGCATTTCCTGCGAAATCACCTGCAATTCCGCCTGAGCACCTGACCCAAACGAGATGATCGACTGCGTGTTGGTCATGTCCAACTCGGCCATCCGCTTGCGAATATCTTCGGCAACCGGGGCAGGGGCCGCCTCCAGCGCCACGATCTCACGGCCCGGTTCGGGCAGGATCACAGCGGTGACTTTTTCAACTTCGGCCAGCGAGGTGGCAGCGGCAGCGCGGATATCTTCGGTCATGGCTCTCACTCGTTCAAAGCGCCGTGGCGCGGATTGCAGAAAAATCAGGTTTCCAGTTTCAGGCGGTCGCGTAACACCTGAATTTCAACGTCCAGATCGGTGTGGCTACCCTGTAGCAGGCTTTCGGTGCGGCTGGCGAAGGTGGTTTCCAACTCGCCAAGCAGGGTCTCATAATCCGCGCGGATTTTCGGATCGCGGGCTTGTGCATAGGCATCGGCGAACTTCACCGTCGCATCGCGCGCGCCCATCAGATACACCGACAGATACTTCCGCGCCGCCGTCAAATCCCCCGGATCGCTTTCAACCGAGCGGAACAGCCCGCGCGCAATCCCGGAAAACTTCGCCACCCGTGCCTCAAGCGCGCCGTCCTTGGCGCGCAGGATCGCATCCTTCATCCCCGCCAGCAGCGCCTCGGCCTCATCCACCGCTTTCGCCACCCGCTCAACCTGAAAGCTGTCGACGCCCTCCATGCCCTTGTCGCGCATCGGGTCGAAGCCAAACGCGCCAACGTGCAGGATCATCCCGGCCAGCCCCAGCAAAATCGCATAAATCATCGGCTGCGCCACCAAGGCCCCCACACACAGGCCGACGCCCATCAGCACCGCGCCAAACGCCTTGCGCGGTATCGCCGGACGCCGCGCCACCTTGCGCGCGTCATAAGCGTCGTTCGCAATCACGCCCTGCTGGGTCAGCCACGCCGACAACAGCAAAATCCCGCAAGCCGCCAAGCCCATGATCAGCGCGCGCGGTTCGCCCTTGAACGCCAAAGCCGCAAACAAAAACGGCGGCAGAAACAGCGCCCGTGTCCGCCCAGCCGCCTTGGACCGCACGGGGTTCCCCGGCGCAGCCGCAACCCCCGGCCCAGCCTCGTTGCGCGAATTGCCCGGAGAATACTTGCCGCCGAACCGCTCTGCCATCACCGCGCTCCCATCATTGCGCCCCGCTGATGGCAACATAGACCATCAGCGCCAGCAACAGCATAAACGCGCCCGATTCCAAACCCTTGGCAGACATCACGCCTCCATCCCGCACATCGGGAACCCCTAGACTATAGGCACAGCCGTCCCATCCTGCCAGAGGGCACAAACGGGGAATTATAGCGGCTATGCACCGCGCTTTGGCCGCCCCCCCGCAGGCTTCGGTCCCGTGGGCGCCCCCCGCGTCGGGCTCGCCCGCTTCACCACAGGCTTGGCGGGCCGCAAAGCCCCACCCTCGGCCTTCTTCACCGCAGTCCCGAAGGTGCGCGGCTTGCCAGTCTCAGTCTCGGCCTTCTTCGCCGCCGTGCCAAAGCTGCGCGGCTTGACAGCCTCACCCCAAGCCTCGGACAACTGCTTCAGCCCTTCGCCCGATTTCAACCGCCGCCCCGAACTCGCGCCTTCTGCCTTGCCGGTCGTCGTCCGGGACGCAGGCCGCGGCGCGCGGGTCCGCTTCGGCGCATCCTCATCCACCGTCGCCCCTTGGCCCAGCTGATCGCGCAGCACCTTGCCTTTAACTTCCTCAACCTCACCCGGCTGCAAATCGTTCAGGCGGAACGGCCCGTAACTCACCCGGATCAAACGGTTCACCGTCAGGTTGATCGCTGCCATCGCGCGGCGAATTTCGCGGTTCTTGCCCTCGCGCAGCCCCACCGTCAGCCAGGCATTCGCACCCTGAATCCGGTCGATCACCACGATCATCGGCTGAAACCGCTCACCCTCCACCACGATGCCCTTGCGCAACGGCTCCAGATCCGGGTCCACCGGATTGCCATTCACCCGCACGCGATATTTCCGCAGCCAGCCGGTCGAGGGCAGTTCCAACCGCCGCTTCAACGCGCCGTCATTGGTCAAAAGCAACAAGCCTTCCGAGTTCAGATCCAGCCGCCCCACCGACATCACCCGCGGTAATTCGGCGGGCAGATTGTCAAACACTGTCTCGCGGCCCTTCTCGTCGGACTCGGACGTGACCAGCCCCTCAGGCTTGTAATACAGCCACAACCGCGCCTGCTCGGGTTCGCCAACCACCACGCCGCGCACGACGATCTTGTCCTTCGAGGTCACATTCAACGCAGGCGAGGTGATCACCTTGCCATTGACCGAAACCTCACCCAACTCGATCATCCGCTCGGCTTCCCGCCGCGAAGCGACACCAGCCCGAGACAAAACCTTGGCAATCCGGTCGCCCTCCGGCGTCCCCGCCGCAGGCTTGGCGGCCACCGCAGACTTCCGCTCCACCGCCTTACCCTCAGCCCTTGGCCCCTCAACCTTGGGGCCAGCGATTTTCGGGGCAGATTTCGGGGGATTTGTATTCTCGGCCATAGTCTCATATCCTTCAACGGGCTCAGCGCGCGGCATGCGGGCGATGCGGCTAAAGTATTCTCTCAACCGCCAAGGGGCAAGCGCCAAGGGGTAATCGGGTGTTCAAAACCTTCATGGACGCCGCCTTGGACCAAGCCCGCATGGCAGCCCAACGCGGCGAAGTCCCCATCGGGGCCGTCGTCGTCAAAGACGGCCAAATCATCGCCGCCGCCGGAAACCGCACCCGCGAACTCAACGACCCCACCGCCCATGCCGAAGTTCTCGCCATTCGCGCAGCCTGCCGCCTCGCAAATTCCGAGCGTCTCCCCGGCTATGACCTCTACGTCACCTTGGAACCCTGCCCAATCTGCGCAGGCACCATCTCTGCCGCCCGCATTGCCCGCCTTTACTACGGCGCGGCGGACCCCAAATCCGGCGGCACGATCCACGGCGCGCGCGTGTTCAGCCATCCGCAATGCCACCACATCCCCGAAATCTACGACGGCATCGGTGCCGCCGAATCTGAGGCCCTGCTGAAAACCTTCTTCGCGAGAAAACGCTAACTATCTAAAAACTATATAAAATTTCTTTCATACTGGCTTAAATATTCCACGGGGGTCCGGGGTTTGAGACCCCCGGTGGCTGGCCAAACTCGCTCCCTGTGACGCCAAGGCCACAACCGCCCGCTCATATCACGCCCGCGTGATCATCGCGTTTTGAAATCCCACCCATCCGTGCCATAAGCCGCGCACCACGCACAGCTAAGGGAGGCGTCACATGTTGAATTTCACGAACACCGCCGCCGCATCAGCTGCTGCTTGGCGATGCGCTGGCGGATCATTCTATCGCGGCTAACGCCGGATACCCCTGACTCCCCCGCGCTTCAGGCCAAGGCCTGACCCCAGCCCCACCCTAGACGGCCCAATCTGGCTCGGCGTCTCGATGCCGTGCACGTTCGGGCCCCAAATCTGACCTCAAATATAGGACCAGACCGTGCAGACGGCTGGTGATGTGCCGAAATGAATGCCACCCCGAACACCGGGCGCATAGCCCTGCTGCCCACCTTGCAAGAGTTGATCGACCAGCATGGCCCGTGGCCGACGCTGCTTGCGCTGCTGAAAGCCTTGCGGCAACGGCCAGCCAAGCCTCCGCCAGCCACCATGCTGTCGGACCACCTGCGGCGCGACATCGGCCTGCCCGATCTGCCGCCCGCCCGCCCGCTCACGCTGCCGCGCTAAGCCGCAGCGTTACGCCTCGGTGCGCCCCACTTCATCGGGGCGCACCAGTTCAAACGGCGCTGTCACCACCGCGTAATCCATATAGCCCAACCGCGCCGCAGGCCGTACCAAGGCCAGATCAAACCGGCCATCCCGCAGATATTCCTCGCGGATATGCACTCCCACAACCTCACCCACCGCCATCCAGTTCTCTCCGGCCAGTTGCAGCAGATGTACCAAACGGCACTCCAACGTCGCCGGAGCCAGCGCCACCCGCGGGCAGTCAATGGTCACACATTCGGCTTTCTCGACCCCCGCCAGCGCAAACTCATCCACCCCGCGCGCGACAGTTTCCGAACTGGCGTTCATCTGAGCCATCATGCTTTCCGCCACCACATTCACCGCAAACACCCCGCTGTCGCGCAGATTGCTGATCGAATCCTTCAAGCCACCCGCGAACATCACCTGCATCGGCGCATCATTCACCGCGTTGAAAAACGAATAGGGCGCAAGGTTGTCGCCCAAAGGCCCGCGCGTTGAAATCCAGCCGATCGGGCGCGGTGCCACAATCGCCTTGAACGGATTGTGCGGCAGCCCGCCATTTCGCGGCCCCACTTTCGGCTCATAAAACATCAACTTCCCCTTCAGGTTTGATCCTGCCCCAAACGCATGTTACCCGCGTTTCCAGATGATTCTGGAAGGGCCTGCCGGTGTATCAGCTTGAAGAAGAAGTCGAGGATGATTGGTGGGAAGTCGAGGCGCTTTATGATCTGTGCTTTTCCCCCGGCCGCACCGCTTTGTCTTCCTACCGCCTGCGCGATGGCGTCCCCACCGTCGCTGCCCTCTGCCTGACCCTGCGCGATGAAGACGGCACTTTGGCCGCCGCCATCCGCTATTGGCCCGCTGAAATTGACGAAGGTAATGGGGAAGACGGCGAGGATGTGCTGCTCTTGGGCCCCATCGCCGTCCACCCCACCCGGCAAAGCGAGGGCCTCGGCGGTCTTCTGATTAACGAAAGTCTGGTTGAGGCCCGCCGTTTGGGGTGGGAGCGGGTGCTGCTGGTCG
Source organism: Cypionkella sp. (assembly GCF_034376685.1). Classification (GTDB taxonomy): domain Bacteria; phylum Pseudomonadota; class Alphaproteobacteria; order Rhodobacterales; family Rhodobacteraceae; genus Cypionkella. The sequence goes on along the minus strand of NZ_JAXMJJ010000027.1, from coordinate 9,183 downwards.
GCGACGCCCCCTATTACTCGCGCTTCGGTTTCAAAAAGCTGGAAGGCGTGGTGATGCCGCCGCCCACCAACCCCGACCGCGTGCTGGGGTTAGAGCTGAAAAAGGGCGCATGGGTCGGCATCAAAGGCCATGTCATCAAGGCCAGTGGGGCGACCTTGCCGCAAGCCTGAACACCGCTCTTGCCGAAGGCGGTCAAACGCCCCACATTACCGCTATGACCCAACTTCCCGCCCTGCGCGCGCCCTCGGCGCAACCCGAAATCGCCGAACTCGCGCGCGCCTACAAGCGCGCCAACGGGCCGTTGATCACGCTGGTCAACAAGCTTGGCGGCGGGCTTGAAAAGCAGATGGAGATCATCCCAAGCGCCCTGCGCAGCCAGATCGAACAGGTGGTGATCCGCGCGCTGACCGCCGCACACGGGTTTGCCGGCCTCGCCGATCAAGGCCCGAAGATGGGCGGGCGGGCCAGCACCTTCGCCGCGATGGCGACCGGAGCCGCAGGCGGGGCAGGCGGCTTGCTGACCTCGATCGCCGAACTTCCCGTCACCATCACCCTGATCCTGCACAGCATTCGGGCCGAGGCGATCCGCGCCGGATTTGATCCCACCGAACCCGGCATCCGCGCCGCCTGTCTTGAGGTCTTCGCCGCAGGCACCCCCTTGCAAGACGACGATGGCGTCAACGCCGCATTCCTGTCCGCGCGGATGACCCTGACCGGCCCCGCCATCCAGAAGCTGATCGCCACCGTCGCCCCGCGCCTTGCCGCCACAATGGGCCAAAAACTCGCCGCGCAAGCCGTGCCGGTGCTGGGGGCGATTTCTGGTGCCGCCCTGAACGCGGCTTTCCTGAATTACTACCGCGAAATGGCCCGCATCCGCTTTGCGCTGATGCGTCTGGCAGAAACCCAGGGCGGCGAAGCCGTGGTCGCGGCTTTCGCCAAAGCCATCGAGCCGCCGAAGATCACCAAAGCCTGACGTCACGGAGACCGACATGGACATATTTCCCGGCGGCTGCCTTTGCGGCCAGTTGCGCATCACCGCCACAGGCCAACCCTACCGCGTCGGCCTGTGCCACTGCCTCGATTGCCGCAAACACCACGGCGCGGTGTTCCACGCCTCGGCCATCTTCCCCGAGACCGCCGTGACGATCACCGGAGAATCCCGCGCCTACAAGAACCGCAACTTCTGCCCCACCTGCGGCTCTCCGGTATTCGCCCGCAGCGGCGATGAGGTTGAAGTCTACCTTGGCACGCTGGACGCCCCGAACCAATTCACCCCCACCTACGAACTCTGGACCGACCGCCGCGAGGCATGGCTGCCAGAATTCCCGCTGAAACATTACGAGCTGGATCGGCTAAGCATTGGGCGCACCGAAACCTAAGCCGCACCCATTCAGACAAAGCCTCCGCCCGGAATTAAGGCGCTTTAGCGCCGCCGAGCAGCGCCTGACCGCCCCCTCGGGCGGGCGCTTTTGCGCGGTCCCGCCTAGAACATCTGTGGGATTGGCTGAACCATAAACCGCCTAGAACAACGGATGCCGCGCCCACCCGGCGGTCAGGCGCTGCCCTGTGGTGCGCGGTGCAATCATTGAATTGCGCCCTCGGGATTTTAAGATTCAGTCACTGATCCGTAACTCAATTTGCGCTCCATCTGGCAAGTCCTTTACGGCTAGGGCCATGTTACCCGAAAGATCAATCAGTTCTCTCAAACGAACAGTCTGAATGTTTGTGGCTTCATACTGCCCACCAAGCGCACTCGGAATTACGAGGTAGTAAACGCAACCCGCTGCCACGGTGCCGAGCTTTCGTCGAGCCAATTCGACAAGCTCAGACATCTCCCAATCCAGCTTAAAACATTCACTTTGAATGAGTTGGGAGAATTCGCCAGCATCCTTTGCTACAACTTCGCACGTCAGTTCTTCGGGACATATCCGCCAAAAAGACCCATCTTCGTGCTCCATGAGCAAATTCCCGAATTCATTTTTCCCGACAATTTTAATGGCCTTCAGACCAGTCCAACCCCAATGCTCATTTATTTCGCTCAGCAAATCCATTGACCCACTCAAACTGTTTGTTGGGTGCAAATACTCATTAAGCTGCCACCTTGTTCAATGCCTATCACCCGCAAGCCCGACGCTCCGTAAAGCCCCTCACTCCCCCACACTCTCCAAATACGCCATCAGCGCGGGCCGCACAGTCTCGGCCCCGTCACTCCGCGCGCGGTCAATCACCGCCCGCGCCTCGGCCAGATCCACCCGCCGCAGCAACGCCTTCACCGGGCCAATCGACGCCGGACGCATCGACAAATTCCGCAGCCCAATCGCCGCGAACGCCACCGCCTCGACAGGCCGCCCCGCATCCTCGCCGCAGAACGACAGCTTGGTCCCCGCCGCCGCACAGCGCGCCACGATAAACTGCAAAAACGTCAGGAACGATGCGTTCAGCGAGTCATAGCGTTTGCGCACTCGTTCATTCTCGCGGTCCGCCGCGAAGAAAAACTGTTTCAGATCATTGCCACCGATCGAGATGAAATCCGCCATCTCAAAGAACGCATCCGGTGCATAGGCCAGACTTGGCGTCTCCAGCATGGCACCCACTTCCAGCGCGGCGGGCACAGCATGGCCCAAAGATTTCTCACGGTGCAATTCACGCAGCACATGCGCGCGGGCCTCGACGAACTCGGCATGTTCCGACACGAACGGAAACATCACCGCCAGCGGCCGTCCCGCCGTCGCCCGGATCAGCGCCTGCAATTGCATGCGCAGCACACCCGGCTTATCCAACCCCACCCGGATCGCCCGCCAGCCCATCGCCGGATTGGGTTCATCCTGCGGTTTCATATAGGGCAGCACCTTGTCGGACCCGATATCCAGCGTGCGAAACACCACTGGCAGCCCCTTGGCCGCCTCCAACACCCGCGCGTAAAGCGCCGCCAACTCATCGCGCCGGGGCATGTAATTGCGCACCAGAAATTGCAATTCAGTGCGGAACAACCCGACGCCTTCGGCTCCAGACCCCACCAGCGACGGCAAATCCGCCATCAGCCCCGCGTTCATATGCAGCGCAATCGTCACGCCATCTTTCGTCGTCGCGGGCAGGTCGCGCAGAGAGGCATAGCGCTCTTGCGCCTTGGCCTGCATCGCCATCGTGCCCCGGAACGACCGCGCCACGGCGTCTTCAGGCCGCAAATGCACAAGGCCCTGATCGCCATCGACCAGGATCGGATCGCCGTTCAGCGCCTCATTGGTGATGCGCTCGGCATGGATCACCATCGGGATCATCAGCGCCCGCGCCACAATCGCCGCGTGGCTGCCAACCGAGCCTTCCTCCAGCACAACGCCCTTCAGCTTGCGGCCATATTCCAGCAGTTCCGCAGGCCCGATGTTGCGCGCGATCAGCACCGGGTTTTCCGGCATTTCCGCCCCGGTATCCTTGCCTTGCCCGGTCAGGATGCGCAGCAAGCGGTTCGAGAGGTCATCCAGATCCTGCAACCGCTCGCGCAGATAGGCATCCGGCACCTGACTTAAGCGTGACCGCGCCGCCGATTGCTCTTTCTCCACCGCCGCTTCGGCAGACAGACCCGAGGAAATATCCTCCTCCATCCGGCGCAACCAGCCGCGCGAATGCGCAAACATCCGGTAGGCTTCCAGCACGGCTTTCTGATCTTTGTCCAAACTTTCCGCCGCCAGCAGATCATCCACCGACACCCGCAGCACGCCCACAGCCTCGCGGATGCGGTCAATCTCGGTCAACGGATCATCGGCCACCGGATTGGTGACAACCACGCGCGGTTCGTGCAGCCAGACCCGGCCCTCGGACGCGCCCTCCTGCCCGCTGGCGCCGCGAAACAGCACCGGCTGTTTGTGCAACGCCCCCATGCCGCCGCCGCCCTCGCCCGAGAACGCCCCCAGCTCGGTCATCTCGGCCAGCACCATGGCGACGACTTCCAGCGCGTAGATCTCATCTTCCGAATAGGCCCGCGCCAGCTTGGATTGCACCACCAGCACGCCCAGCTTTTCGCCGACCCGCTGAATCGGCACACCAAGGAAGGCGGAATACAGCTCTTCCCCGGTTTCCGGCATAAAGCGAAAACCTTTTTCAGACGGCGCATCAGCGGTGTTCACCGGCAGCCCGGTCCGCGCCACGCGGCCAACCAGACCCTCGCCCAGCTTCATCCGCGTCTTGTGCACGGCCGCCTTGCGCAGACCTTCGGTCGCGCACAGCTCCAGCGTTTCGGGGTCGCGAAACAGATAGATCGAGCACACTTCGGTGCCGATGCTGTCCGCGATCAGATGCGTGATCTGGTCAAGCCGATCCTGCCCCTTCGCCTTGGTGCTGAGCACGTCGCGCAGGCGGCGGAGAAGTTTTCGGCTGTCACTGTCGCTGCGCTCTGCTGGCATACTGTCAATCCGATCAAACCTAATCCGCCCTCTATAGGCGAGTTGTGCAACAAAAGGGAGTGGTCAAACCGCCGCCATGCTGCAGTTTCTCCGCTCTTGCGCAAAATCCGCCCGAAGCTGCGGCCACCGCAGCAAAATTGCGCGCAATGGCAGCGGTTTCACGGCCATGTGACAACAGGTGATCGCTGCAGGCGGCTCTGCGCCGACCCCGGCCCTCGACACCCCAGCGCGCGCATGGCAGGTAAGGCGCATGTCTAAGCTGACCCGCCTTTTTCTGCTGCTGATTGTGTTGGCGCTGCTGCCTTTGGGCAGTTTTGCGGCCAAGTTTGGCACCGCCCCGCACGCCCGCGTTGTGATCAGCGCGCAGCTTGACGATGCCGCCGTGGCCCCCGCGCCGACCAGCAAAACCTTCGCCGCGACCCTCAAACGCTGCAAAGGTCCGGCCTTGCCCGGATCGCCCTGCAACCCGGCGCTGGCGCTCTGGCCTGCTGAGACCACGCTCGCCTTCAGCGGCCCCGCCAGCATTTTGCGCCCAGCCTCCTGGCCGCCAAAGATCGGGCATCGCCCGCCGCTGCCGCTCGGTCCGCCCCGGCTTGGCTGAACGCCACCGCCGCTGAATGCGGCCCCGTTAAGCCCGCCTTTTTTGCCGATAAGGAAATCCCATGTTGACCAGACGCGCCTTTATGGCTGCGGCTTCTGCCGCTTCGCTTTCCGCCTGCGCCGCCAAACCGCCAGAAGCGGTGGTGCCCCCACCGCCGCCGCCAATGCCCGCCCGCTACGGCGCAATCCTGACCGAACCCCATCCGGTTCCCGCCGTGCCCGCTGGCGTGGTCGATGAGAAACTCTGGCGGCAAGAGGTCGAGAACCCGTTCCCCGCCGAGGCCCCTGGCACCATCATCGTCGATCCCGATGCCGCCTACCTGCACCTTGTCACCGAGTCGGGGCGTGCTTTGCGCTACGGTGTCAGCGTCGGCGCTGCGGGTTATGGTTGGAACGGGACCGCGCGCATGCAGTTCCGCCGCAAATGGCCGATCTGGAAAGCCCCGGACTCGATGATCGAACGCCGCCCGGAACTCGCGCCCTATTCCGTCGCCAACGGCGGCATGCCGCCCGGCCCCGGCAACCCCTTGGGCGCGCGCGCGCTTTATCTGTTCCAGAACGGACAGGACACGCTCTACCGCATCCACGGTGCCTGCGAGCCGAAATACCTTGGCAAATCGGTATCTTCGGGCTGCATTCGTATGCTTGATCAAGACGCGATCGACCTGCACGACCGGGTGCAGGACGGTTGCAAGGTTGTGGTGCTGGCCTCGCTGGGACAATCGACCTTTGAAGTGCCATATTAAGCCGCGCAAACACAAAGGGCAGCCCAACGGCTGCCCCGATCCGTTCCCTTGATCTGTAGATCTGGCGCGCTGGCATGGCGTGACCGATGCGACGTAGCGCACAAGGTCTTGCGAGAGCTGGCTTGCTTCAAAGGGGGAGTGTTGAGAGCGGGCTTGCAAATTGCTGGCTGGCTGTCTTGAAACTCAGATAGTGAATCCGTGCCGCTGACACAAGTCATTTTCACAAAAAATCATGTAAAAACAAATAGTTGACAGATTTTGTCGGATGTATTCTGCCAAGGGTTTTCGTCGGGAAATGTGATCCGCTGCGGTGGCAGCCCTCACCAAGCCTTGAAAAATGCTGCAATCTTAGGTGCTTAAAGCAGCTCTGATCGCGCCACACTTGCCGAACTCGCCGCATCCTGTAATCCTTGGGCGATGAACGACGCCCTCAACCTTGCAGGCCGCCTCCTGATCGCTTTGCTGTTCCTTGGCGGTGCAGCGCAAAAACTCGGCGATCCCACCCCGGTCTCCGAGATGATCGCCTCCATCGGCCTGCCCATTTGGCTGGTCTGGCCCATCGCGGCCTTCAACCTGATCGCCGCCCTCGGTCTGATCTTCGGCCCCAACGTCCGCGCTTGGGCGCTGATCCTCGCGGCCTATTGCCTCTTCACCAGCTACTTCCACTACCAGCTACGCGCCGACCCGTGGCAGATCACCATCATGGTGAAAAACTGGTCCATCGCAGGCGGCTTGCTGATCCTCGCCGCGCAAGGGCCGGGGCGCTATGCGTGGCGGGGCGGGGGCTAAAGCGGTTTGCGTTTTGTCTGATGCAACATCAACGCAAATCGCTCTGCTAGCGCCCGATCTCTGCCATCAGTCCAGGCCACTCCACCAGCAAGGCCTCCCGCGTCAGATTGCCCGGCGAGCCCTCGCTGCGCTCCCGCGCCTGCGTCAGCCGCACGAACACCAGCCGCTCACGGTCGCGCTCTGCCCAGCCGACAAACCAGCCCCAGCCGCGCGCATAGTCAAAACTGCGATCCGCACGGCGCGGATAGGCGGTTCCGGTCTTGCCGCACACCGCCCAGCCTTCGACCTTCGCGCACTCCACGATCTCCCGCGCCTGCGCCATCGCGGCAGGGCTGGCAGGCAAACCGTCCGTCACCAAAGCGCGCAGAAAAGCCGCCTGCTCACGCGGAGAAATCAGCAAGGAAGACGCGATCCACGCCCGCTCCAGCCCGTTTTCCTGCCCCGCATCGCCTGAGAAATCCGCATTGCCATAGCCAAAGCCTTGCGCATACCGCGTCAACACCTCGGCCCCCAAAGCCCGCGTGATCCGCTGCGAATACCACACCACCGAATAGCGCATCCAATCGGTTGGATCGGTGTCGCGCATCCATTTCGCCCCGCCCCACTTCGGGTCGCCTTGCTGATAGGCCAGCACGGGCTGCGTCGCATCCAGCAGAAACCCCGCGTCATACCCCATCACCGCCAGCGCAATCTTGAAGGTCGAGGCAGGTGTGATCCGCGTTTCGCAATCGCCCGCCTCGCGTGAAGTCGCACCGCTATCAGCCGTGACAATCAGCGTGCAAACCATCTCAGGCGCGGCCGCAGCCACAGAAGGCACCGCCATCAGCAGGCCCAAACCCAGCCTAATCCCGGCCAAGACACTCCGCAAACCCACCGCTTTCACCATCGCTGCAATCCTTACCTAACCCTTAACGCCAAAGATCAACCAATTGATAACAAACAAAACATAATCCGGTCCCAACGCGGGACCACATAGAAAAACGCCGGGCAGCCAAGCCACCCGGCGTCAAATCCTCAGCCCGAAAGAAGCCCTCAGACCTTCTCAAGCTCAAAAGCATCATGCAGCGCCTGCACCGCCAGCTCCATATATTTTCGGTCGATCAGAACCGAGATCTTGATCTCAGAGGTCGCGATCACCTTGATATTGACGTTCTCTTTCGACAACGCCTTGAACATCGTCGCAGCCACCCCGGCATGAGACCGCATCCCGATCCCCACCACGGAAATCTTGGCAACATCACTGTCCACCACGATGCCATCGTAAGTGATCGTCCCGGCAGCCACCGCATCCTCCATCGCCTTCTGGGCGCGGGCCACCTGATTGGTCGGGCAAGAGAACGTCATATCGGTGGTCGCGCCCTTGACGCTGCCGACCTCAACTTCCGAGATGTTCTGCACGATCATATCGACGTTGACGCCCGCCTCGGCCAGCGGCCCAAAGATCGCCGCCGCGATGCCGGGTCGATCCTCGACCCGCACCAGCGTCACCTTGGCTTCATCGCGCGAATAGGCCACGCCAGACACTACTTTCGATTCCATGATCTCATCCTCGTCGCAGACCAGCGTTCCAGAGTTCTCATCGGTATCCTCAAACGAGGACAACACCCGCAGCCGCACCTTATACCGCATCGCCAACTCGACCGAGCGGGTTTGCAGCACCTTCGCGCCCAAGGATGCGAGCTCCAGCATCTCTTCAAACGCGATCTTGTCCAGCTTGCGGGCTTTGTTGGTGATGCGCGGGTCAGTCGTATAGACCCCGTCCACATCCGTATAAATATCGCACCGCTCCGCCCCGAACGCCGCCGCAAAGGCCACGGCGGTGGTATCAGATCCACCACGGCCCAAGGTGGTCACGCGGCCTTCTGCCGACACGCCCTGAAAGCCTGCCACGACAGCAACCTTGAAGCCCTCGGCAAATTTCGCGTCGATATTCTCGCGCGGGATCGAGATAAACCGCGCCGAGCTGTGCGCCGAGGTGGTGTTGATCGGCACCTGCCAACCCTGCCACGATCGTGCCGCCACGCCCATTTCCTGCAACCGCAGCGCCATCAGCCCCGCTGTCACATTCTCACCGCTCGACACCACCGCATCATATTCGCGGGCGTCATACAGCTTTGAGGTGCCCTCGACATAGGCCACCATCTTGTTGGTCTCGCCCGACATCGCCGAGACGATGACGATCACGTCGTGGCCGCGCATCACCTCGCGCCGGACCTTTTCGGCGGCATTCCTGATGCGGTCGAGATCGGCCACCGAGGTGCCGCCGAATTTCATCACCAGCCGGGACAGGGCGCGAGCTCCGCTTCAGAGGGAAGGCTGCGCCTAATAGCGACGAGTCCGCCTTGGGGCAATGTCTGCCTCCTCAAGGTGGGAAACCGCCGCCATGCGGCAAGATGGCGCCCGCCGGCCTGGGATGTGGGCAGCTTTGCATCCCCATGGTTGCGTCGCGGGACATGGGGGTGGAAAAGAGCGCGCATGACCGCTGTAGCCGCTGCCTCGCCCACGTCTTCCGTCGACCCGGAAGAAGTCGAGCGCTTCTCCCGCATCGCCGCCGAATGGTGGGACCCGAAGGGCAAGTTCGCGCCGCTTCACAAGTTCAATCCGGTGCGCCTGTCCTTCATCCGCAATGAGGCCTTGGCGCGCTTCCAGCG
>NZ_JAXMJJ010000026.1:0-40390 GCF_034376685.1 Cypionkella sp. | reverse complement strand
GGGCGAGGGTGGCTTCGGCCTCATTCAGCGTCGCCACAGCTGCAGCGCCATGCAGGCGCTGGGTGTGATCGGTGGCGATGGCGAGGCGCTGACCGCGTTGCAGATCGCGCAGCCGGGCTTCTGCATCGGCCAGAACCGCGCGCAGATGGGCAATCTCGGCGTCATAGGTGGCCAGGGCGCGGGCAGTGGTGGTGGCTTCGGCCTCCAGCTGCGCAATCGCCCCTGCGGCCTCGGTGGCCAGATCATCGCGGCCTTTCGCCAAAGCGTCCAAAGCGCGGGTTTCGAGATCGGCCAGTTGCGCGCTGATGCGGGCAGCGGCTTTGCGCTCGCGCTCGGCATAGGCCATCACCATCGCCACAGCGCGGCGGGCGGTTTCCACACCACCGGCGCAATCGCGCAACTGTTGGCGCAGGATCGGCAGCGCCAGCGTATTGGTCAAAGCGTCGGCCGCATCGGCGTTGCGACCGCGCAGCAGGGTGACAAACAGTTTGAACATTTCAATCTCCCTTGTTATGAACGGTGTTCATGAACTCTGTATGACATGGGTGTGAACGTCGTTCAAGATAATAATGAACACCGTTCACGAAATAATCGAGGGCGAAATGCGCAACAATCGCGAAGAACAGCGTGAGGATCTGAAAAAGCGCCTGATCGACGCCGCCGAGGCCCGAATCGCAGCAGGTGGCCTGAACGGGCTGAAGGCGCGCGATGTGACGGCGGATGCGGGCTGCGCTTTGGGTGCGCTTTATACCGCGTTCGAGGATCTGGATCGCCTGATCCTGCATGTCAATTCGCGCACCCTTGCACGGCTGGGCGCGGCATTGCAGGCAGCCGTGCCGGTGGGGCAGGGGCCGAAAGAAGTCATGGCGGCCCTTGCGCAGGCCTATGTCAGCTTTGCCTTGCAGAACTTCCGGCTCTGGGCCGCGCTGTTCACCCACCGCCTGCCCGAGGGCATCGAGGCCCCGGACTGGCACCGCGCCGAACATGCTGTGCTGATCGCCAATATCATCGCGCCTTTGGCAGAACTGCGTCCGGACCTGCCGCCGCAGGCGCTGCAGCAACGCGCCCGCACCGTATTTGCCGCCGTGCATGGTGTGGTGATGCTGGCGCTGACGGCGCGATTTGTCGCCACGCCGCGTGATCAACTGCCCGGCGAGGTCGCAGCCTTGGTCGAAGCTATGACGCGGGGCCTAGCGGATTAAGGCGGCTCAGGCCCCGCGTTGCAAAATATGCCGCGCGGTGCGCAAAGCCAGCGCCGCCACCGTCAGCGAAGGGTTCGCAGCACCCGAGGTTGGCAGCACCGAGGCATCGACGATGAACAGGTTCTCCAGATCATGGCTGCGGCAGAACGGGTTGACCACGCTTGTGCGCGGGTCTGCGCCCATCCGCGCGGTGCCACATTGGTGGCTGGGGGTGCGCTTCTCAAAGGTCTTGGTCAGCACCAGCGGCCAGCCAGCCTTTTTCAGCACACGCTTCAGCTTCGCGTTCAGCGCCACATGTGCCTGCCAATTCGAGCGTTCCCATTTCAGCACGATCTGACCATCGCGCAAGCTCACCCGGCTGTTCGGGTTCGGCAGATCTTCCGACATCGTCATCAGATGCACTGAATGATCCGCCAGCCAACGTGAGACGGGCAGGGGCAGGCCAGATTCCGCCGCCATGATCTCGCCAGTGATGCGGCCCAGCATCTGCACATTGCCCAACGGTTCGCCATTCGGGCCACCCGTCAGATACCAGTCGTTCATCTGGATGGTCTTCTCATAGACCGAGCGGTTGCGCCGGAACGGGCTGACCCCCAGCACCGCCGTGATGTTGTGGTTCATGAAGTTGCGGCCCACCTGATCCGAGCTGTTTGCAAGCCCACCCGGATGATCGCCGTCCGCCGAGGCCAACAGCAAACAGGCGGATTTCACCGCACCCGCGCACAGACACACAAGCGGCGCCGAAATCCGTATCGTGCCGCCGTCCTGCTCATAGTCGACCGCCGTGATACGGCCAGCCTCGGCGATCAGCCGCGTCACCTTCGCCTTGGTGATCAGCGTCACATTCGGATGTTTCAAGGCTGCGGCAAGTCCGATGGTTTCGGCGTCGCTTTTGCCGCCACGGGTGTTGGGGAAGCCATCAAAGGTCAGTGCCCCGCCTTTCAGCCACAGATCGATATCCACACCCAATGGCAAGGCGCCCGGATGCAAGCCCTGCGCTTTCAAACGGTTACACAGATCGACCATGTCCGGCTCGTGCGGTACCGGCGGAAAAGGGTAGGGGCCGGAATGGTGCGGCTCGGTCGGGTCTTCACCCAAAGCACCGCGCACCTGATACATCTCTTCGGCGGCCTGATAATCCGGCTCAAATTCATCATAGGGCATCGGCCAGCCGGGGGCCGTGCCGCCCATATGCTTCAGGGGCCGGAAATCCTCAGCGCGATAGCGCATCAGCACCGCGCCATAGAATTTCGAATTGCCGCCGGGGTGATAGTAGTTGTTCGGCGTGAATGTGCCGCCATCGGCATCATACCACGTCTCTTTCGGGCTGAAATGCCCCGAGCCAAACACCGCCCAAGGATCGCGGGCCTCCGGGCAATCGGCCAACCAGTCGCCGCGTTCAAGGATCACGATCTGCTTGCCCGAGGGCGCCAAAGCCGCAGCCAAAGTCGCCCCGCCCATGCCAGAGCCAATGATGAGGATATCCGGGGAAGTCATGCGGATGCTTGCCTTTGTTGCGGGATCTGGGGCCAATGCCCGATCCACCGGGACGGCAGGCACTCGATCCGCCCGTATTCTGGCACGGCAGTAAGACAACGGCCCCACCGCAAACCGCCTCCTCGCGGCGAATGTGGCAGAGCCGCCGGGCCGCGTCATCCCAATTCGCAGATGGCGGCGAGGAAAAGCCATGGATTTTCGCTGTGGAAGGCGATTGTTACCGCAAACACACAGGGAAAATGTGCAAGAATGGCGTAACTGCAGCAGTATCCAGATCTTAGATCAAGTTGTGGTGCCGTGCCGGCTCCGTTGCGCAAATCCTGTGATGGATTCGTCTTGTCAAACCAGCGTGATAGCTGGAAGGTCATGAACAGACCGAACACACCGACTTACAAGACGCTGAACTGGCCCGCGTTTAACAAAACGCTCAAGCGTCGCGGGTCGCGGGGCATCTGGTTCGATCCTGACATGGTTTGGGCGGCGCACCTCACCGGCAAGCGTGGGCGACAGCCCAAACATCTGCCGCGTATCGTAGAGGTGATCGAGCTCGACAGCCTGACCTGCGCTTGCGGCGGCTGTTTGCATTGCATCGGCGAAGACATCTCGGAACGGCTGGACATCCGCTTCCATGCCGTCGGCGATCTCGTCGGGGTAGCCGAAGGAGATACTGTTGATCGGCACGCCGCGAATATTGCCGCTGAACTGGCGATGCGTGCCGATCCGCGCCAGCGCACGGGCCATTGATACATGGGATTGTTGGCGCGATCGCCCGCGATGATCAGGCCATCAAGATGGCTGATGATCGGTGCGGTGGATACGAAGGGATCGCTGCCCTCGTGCATCCACACGTCGAGATGCAGATCGGCGGTGATCATGACCATCATGATGGCACCGCGATCGAGTGAATCCTGCCGAAGCGCGCGACAGGCACCGCACGAAGCTTTGGGGGATCAAACATTGCCATCGCGGCCTTTGATACCTGTCCATTCTGATCTTGGCTGCGCCAGTTCAGCTCATCCTTGGCTTGCACGCGGACGCCCTGCGGGTCGAGGGCCGTGCTGGCGCGGTTGCCGCGCTTTCAGTCTTGGTGAACCTGATCAACATCGGTGCGAATTGGTTGGGGGTCGTTATCCTTGACCTCGGGATTGCAGGCTCCGCCTTGGGAACGGCGGCGGCGCAGGTGCTTGAACATGGCAATCGTGGCGATTTTGGCGCGCTCTCGCTTCGCAACCTCGGCAAGCCAGCTACGTGCCTCGGTTTCTGTGATCTGATTTCTGACGGCGTGTTCCATGACGATATCACTCTCGGCGCTAAGCTTTCGAGCTAAGATAACCGCAATGCGCGGGTCGGTGGTGCGCAAAGAGAGCTTGATGTCGACGATTTTTGTGGATTGTCGGCTTATGCGACGGCGCCAATGGAACACTTGGCCGCGTCGGAAGAGGTGGGGTTGGCCGTTCATCTAATATCCGTTCCCAGTTGTACGGACAGACAAATCAGCTGTGCAGGATGGAACATCCTTATGCCACATAGACGAAGCCAAATTTTGGCTTTGTCTATTATTTCAACGACTTGCGTTGAAACTGGCTCCGGCGGTAGGGATCGAACCTACGACCAATTGATTAACAGTCAACTGCTCTACCGCTGAGCTACGCCGGAACACGAGGGGTCTATAGCAAGGGTGTTTGGGGGCGGCCAGGGGGGGCGCGCATAAAAATGCATTGCGGCTCAGATCATTTTGAATTCGGCCTCGGGGCCGGGGGCCTCGGTAGAGGTCACGACATTTCTGTCATGCAGATCAATGAGATGCGCAAGAATGTTGCGGGCGGCTGCGGGCAGCAGGGCGGGTGGGGTGTCGGTGTAAAGCTGCGTGGCAAGCTCGATAGGGCGGGCAGGGCCAGCCGTCAAAGCCGCACAAATGGCGGTTTCGCGGGCGCGGCGATGTGCCGTCAGTTCGGCCAGACGGGTTGCCGGATCGGCAATCCTCTCGCCGTGGCCGGGCAGGAACTGCCGCCATGCACGCGCAGATAACCTTGCCAATGACGCCATATAGGCCGCCATATCGCCATCGGGTGGCGAGATCAGCGTGCTCGCCCAGCCCATCACATGATCGCCGCTGAACAGGTCTTCCCCTAGCGCAAAGCTAAGATGCCCGCCCATATGGCCCGGCGTGTGAATCACCTCGATCTGCAAGCCCGCCAGCGCCAGCACCGCACCGTCGGCCAGCAGAACATCCGGTGCAAAGCCCGCATCAACGCCCTCGCCACCGCCTTGCAGCCCGCCCGCAGCCAGCCGCTGCATCACCGCAGAACGCCCGGCGGTAGCCCTGCCAAAGCCATAGACCTGCGCGCCGGTTGCGGCCTTCAGATCGGCCACCAGCGCGGAATGATCCAGATGCGGATGCGTCACCAGAATGGCGCGCAACGGCGCGTCCTGCACCGCCGCAAGCACGGCTGCCAGATGAGCGGGCAGGGCAGGGCCGGGATCAATCACCACCGCGCCCTCGGGCCCATGTAGCACATAGGTGTTGGTGCCGGTTCCGGTCATCGGGCTGGGGTTATCTGCCCGGATCCGCCAAACCCCTGTTGCAACTTGCATCCCGGCCTTCCCATCCTGCCTCAGCCCGGCTAATCTTGCCGCTATGCAGCGCCACCTCAAGCCCCTTCTGCCCCGCAGCCTGTTCGGGCGCGCAGCGCTTATTCTGGTGCTGCCGGTGGTGGTGGTGCAGCTGATCGTCTCGATTGCCTTCATCCAGCGGCATTTTGACGGCGTCACCCGGCAGATGACCGGCGGCGTCAGCATTGAAATCCGCTATATCCGCGCCCGCATTGATGCGGTCGAGACGCAGGCCCAAGCGCAAGCTTTGGCCTATGATCTGACCCGCGGCCTAGATCTTGGTCTGCAATTTCCGCTGGACGCGGCCGAGGTGCCGAAAGCTGACAGCCGCGCATGGTTCGATTATGCCGGGCGTGCCGTCACCCTGACGCTGCATGAGCGGCTGTCCGGCGTGCGTGCGGTGGATCTGACCAGCAATCCCTTGGCGGTGCAGGTCTATCTCGATACCAACAAGGGCCCGATCCGCTTTGAGGTAAAACGCTCGCGCATTTCGGCCAGCAACCCGCACCAATTGCTGGTCTGGATGGTGTTCACCTCGGCCTTGATGACCTTCATCGCCTATATTTTCCTGCGCAACCAACTCAGCCCGATCACCCGGCTGGCCCGTGCGTCAGAGGCGTTCGGCAAGGGTCAGACCATCGCCTATACCCCGCGTGGAGCCACCGAAGTCCGCGCGGCGGGCAATGCGTTTCTGAACATGCGCGCGCGGATCGAGCGTCAGATCGAAAGTCGCACGCAGATGCTGTCCGGCGTCAGCCATGATCTGCGCACGCCGCTGACCCGGCTGAAACTTGGCCTGTCGTTTCTGCCCGAGGACGACGACACCCGCGCGCTGCAACAGGATGTCGCGGATATGGAGCGGCTGGTCGATGAATTCCTGTCCTTCGCCCGTGGCGATGCAATGGAAGAGCCCGAGCCTGTCGAGCCCACCGCCTTGCTGCAACATGTGGTCGATAACGCGGGCCGCATGGGCCAGCCCGTCACGCTCGGCCCGCACAGTTTACCCCCCGGTGACCCGCAGGATTTCGCCAAACTGCGCCCGCAAGCCATCACCCGCGCGCTGGAGAATCTGATCGGCAATGCGGTGCGCCATGCCAGCCGTGTCGAGGTCAGCCTGCAAGTTTCTGACCGATCCTTGCGCTTTGTCGTCGAGGATGATGGCCCCGGCATCGCCCAAGACCGCCGCGATGAGGCGTTAGAGCCGTTCAAGCGGCTGGATCCGGCACGCAACCCGAACAAGGGCGGTGGGGTAGGGCTTGGCCTGTCGATCGCCTCAGACATCGCCCGCAGCCACGGCGGCGCTTTGCGCTTGGGGGAAAGTGAGCGGCTGGGGGGACTGCGGGCAGAGATTACCGTGGCGCGGTAAGTTCGCACGACGGTCTTTGGTTTTGCCAGATTTGGCAGCAGACAAATCTGGCCGCGCCTGCCTGCCGCTTGGCAGGCGCGATTCCGCGCCAGCCCAGTCAGGCGCGGCCAGATTACCTACGCGACGGTTTGCGGGATACCTCACCTTGCTCAACGGCTTTCAGCCTTATGAGCAACTCACCGAGAAACGCTCCACTGGAGCGTTTCTATTCGGTTCGATCGCAGCGCCAGTCCCTAGTCTTCCGTGCCCGCTGTTCATGCGCCCCCGTTGAAACTTGGCCACCGCCACCTTAACTCAGGCAGGCTGAAACTTTCGCATTCACCAAATTTTCAGCACATACCCCCTAAACCCAAACGCAACCCTTCGCCGATTGCTTCAATGCGCCCGCCCGCCCTTGCACCCCCCGGCGCGCGCCACTAAGACTCTGGAAAGCATACGGCGATAAAACAAGTTCCACGGACCCAACAGGCAGGTTTCCATGCGCGATCCAGTTGACCACTACATGAACACACTCGTCCCGATGGTGGTCGAACAGACCAGCCGCGGTGAACGCGCTTACGATATTTTCAGCCGTATGCTGAAAGAGCGCATCATTTTCCTCGCAGGCCCGGTGCATGACGGCATGTCGTCGCTGATCTGCGCCCAGCTTTTGTTCCTTGAGGCCGAGAATCCCTCGAAGGAAATCGCGATGTATATCAACAGCCCCGGCGGCGTTGTGACCTCCGGTTTGTCGATCTACGACACCATGCAATACATCCGCCCCAAGGTCTCCACCTTGGTGATCGGGCAGGCGGCCTCGATGGGCTCGCTGTTGCTGCAAGCCGGTGAAAAGGGCATGCGCTTCTCGCTGCCGAACAGCCGCGTCATGGTGCACCAGCCCTCGGGCGGCTACCAAGGTCAGGCGACTGACATCATGATTCACGCGCGTGAGACCGAAAAGCTCAAGCGCCGCCTGAACGAGATCTACGTCAAGCACACCGGCAACGACTATGAAACGGTTGAGGCAGCGCTGGAGCGCGACAACTTCAGGTCCGCCGAAGATGCCAAGGCCTGGGGCCTGATTGACGAAATTCTCGAAAGCCGTGGCAAGGTTGACGAAGTGAAATAACATGATCGCCCCCGGCTGTTGCTGGGGGCACTTTCGGCCCGTCCATGCAGGGCAGGGACACTTTCGGCCCCTCCACGCAGGGCGGGGACACTTTCGGATTGTGGAGGTTTGGGCCTTGGCCTACACTTCCTTCAAACGCCCCCCACGGGCGCAGGGCTAGAGGATACCCATGGCGAACAATTCCGGCAGCGACAGCAAGAACACCCTCTACTGTTCCTTCTGCGGCAAAAGCCAGCACGAGGTTCGCAAGCTGATCGCCGGCCCGACCGTTTTCATCTGTGATGAATGTGTCGAGCTGTGTATGGACATCATCCGCGAGGAAACCAAGACCACGGGGCTGAAAACCACCGATGGCGTGCCAACGCCGCGTGATATCTGCAAGGTTCTCGATGATTATGTCATCGGTCAGGTCCACGCCAAACGCGTGCTCTCGGTCGCGGTGCACAACCACTACAAGCGCCTGAACCACGCCAGCAAGACCGACATTGAACTGTCGAAATCCAACATCCTGCTGATCGGCCCAACCGGGTGCGGCAAGACCTTGTTGGCGCAAACCTTGGCGCGGATTCTCGACGTGCCGTTCACCATGGCAGATGCGACGACCCTGACCGAAGCAGGCTATGTCGGTGAAGATGTTGAGAACATCATCCTGAAACTGCTGCAAGCTTCGGAATACAACGTCGAGCGCGCGCAGCGTGGCATCGTTTATATCGACGAAGTCGACAAGATCACCCGCAAGTCCGACAACCCCTCAATCACCCGTGATGTCTCGGGCGAGGGCGTGCAGCAGGCTTTGCTCAAGATCATGGAAGGCACCGTGGCTTCGGTTCCGCCGCAAGGCGGGCGCAAGCATCCGCAGCAGGAATTCCTGCAAGTCGATACCACCAACATCCTGTTCATCTGTGGCGGGGCGTTTTCGGGGCTGGAGAAGATCATCGCACAACGCGGCAAAGGCTCGGCCATCGGCTTTGGCGCTGCGGTGAAAGACCCGGAAGATCGTGGCGCAGGCGAATTGTTCCAAGAACTTGAACCCGAGGATCTGCTGAAATTCGGTCTGATCCCGGAATTCGTCGGCCGTCTGCCAGTGATTGCCACCCTGACCGATCTCGACGAATCTGCGCTGATCACCATCCTGACCGAGCCGAAAAACGCTCTGGTCAAGCAGTACCAGCGCCTGTTCGACATTGAAGGCACCAAACTAACCTTCACGCCGGATGCGCTGACCGCCATCGCCAAACGCGCCATCAAACGCAAAACTGGCGCGCGGGGCTTGCGTTCGATCATGGAAAGCATCTTGCTGAACACCATGTTTGAGCTGCCGGGCATGGATGATGTCGAAGAAGTCGTGGTCAACGAAGAAGCCGTCAACAACGGTGCCGCGCCTTTGCTGGTGCATACCGAGACCAAGAAAAAAGAACCCGCAACCGCCAGCTAAGGCGTTTGCACATCGTGATAAAAGGCGGGCCGAAAGCCCGCCTTTTTCATTGCGCGCCTGCACGGATCCAGCGGTATTTCGCGCCAGACCGCGCAGCCCCCTAGACCTTTCCGCCCCTTTCGGCCATATCACGATGGAACCCCTGCGGAGGCTTTATATGTATTTCCTCAAGCGACTTCTGACCTGGTGGAACAGCCAGACTTTGGGCACCCAGATCTACACCGCCCGCAAGGGTCAAAAGGTGGGCGAGGATGAGCAGGGCAATATCTATTACCAAACCGCCGACACCAAGCGCCGCTGGGTGATCTACAACGGCGAATCCGAGGCAAGCCGGGTGTCGCCCGATTGGCACGGCTGGCTGCATTTCACCTGGAATGATCCGCCGACCAAAACCCCCTTGAAGCACAAGGCATGGGAGCAACCGCATCAGGAAAACCTGACCGGCACGCCCGCCGCCTATGCACCGCCCGGCTCGATCCGCGCCAGCGCCCCGGCGCTGCGCAGCGATTACGAGGCATGGCAGCCCAAATAATGGCCGAGACCTACAATGTCTGAAAATCGCGCAGAAATCTTGGCAGGGGCCGCCGTGCTTGCCGCCGCCATCGGCTTTTTGATCTATGCCACGGGCGGTGGCCAGATGTCGGCAACCGCGGGCAGCTATCCGCTGAAAGCCTCGTTCCGCTCGGTGGACGGCATCACCCCCGGCTCTGATGTGCGGCTTGCCGGCGTCAAGGTCGGCAGCATCACCTCGTTGACGCTGAATCCCGAGACGTTTTTTGCCGATGCCACCATCGCCATCGACAGCAAAATCCAACTGCCCACCGATTCTGCGATTCTGATCTCGTCCGAAGGCTTGCTTGGCGGCAATTTTGTCGAGTTGATGCCGGGCGGCGCGCTGGATGTGCTGGCCCCCGGTGACGAGATTGAAGACACTCAAGGTTCGGTCAGCCTGATCTCACTCCTGATGAAATTCGTCTCGTCGGGCGGATCATCCTCTGACACGCCCGCTGATCCGGCCGCAACCACGCCCGATCCGGCAAATCCATGAAACGTCTGGCGATCTGTCTCAGCCTTCTGGCCAGCATGGTAAGCGCACAGGACGTCGCCGATGCCCCCGGTGCCAAGCTGCGCCTGCTCGACAAGCTGACCGGCAAGGTCACCGATCTTGATCTGTCGAACGGTCAATCGCAAAGCGTCGGCCGCCTCACCGTTCAGTTGGACGGCTGCCGTTACTATCCAGACAGCCCCGCCGCCGAGGCTTTCGCGCATCTGACCATTCTGGATGCGCTGATCCCCGACCCGGTGTTCAACGGCTGGATGACCGCCTCCAGTCCGGCGCTTTCCGCACTGGACAATGCGCGCTATGACGTCTGGGTGCTGCGCTGCGATGTGCCCGATGTGGTGCTGCCCGATGTCGAAGACCCGCCCGAGGATACCCCCGGCGAAGGTCAGGAACCCGAAACCACCGACGGAGACAACGGCTGATAGCCTGCGGGTGCAAAGCGCGCTTGGCCTTGCACCGCTGCCGCCAGACGGCGTTGATACTCTGCACGCGGAATTTCCACCGCGCCTAATGAGGCCAGATGCGGCGTCAGAAACTGCGTGTCAAACAGCTGAAACCCGCCCGCCCGCAGCCGATGCACGAGATAGGCGAGGGCGGTTTTTGAGGCATTGGTCTGGCGTGAGAACATGCTTTCGCCAAAGAACCCGGCCCCCAGCGTCACCCCATACACCCCGCCAATCAGTGCGTCGCCCTGCCAGACCTCCAGACTATGCGCAAACCCCATCTGGTGCAGCGCGGTATAAAGCCCAGTAATCTCGGCATTGATCCACGTCTCAGGCCGATCCGCGCAGCCTGCCACCACCTCTGCGAAAGCTTCATTCACGCTGACGCGGTAGTCAGCGGTCAGAATATGCTTGGCCAGAGACCGCGAGATATGAAACCCGTCGAGCGGAAAAACCCCGCGCCGTTTCGGGTCGACCCAGTGAATTTCCGGGTCATTCCGGCCTTCCGCCATCGGAAAAATCCCCAAGGCATAGGCGCGCAGCAGGATTTCAGGGGTCAGGCTTTGGGGCATTGGTGGGGAGGGGCTTTGCGGCTAAAGTGTTAAAAATCCGTTAACGGGCCATAGTCAAGCTATTGACAAAAAACAATAAAAAATGGTCCCGAGTTGGGACCATAAGAAAGGGCGCCCGAAAGCGCCCCTCACTCTCATTGCCCGAAGGTCGTCTCCAGCCATTTCTCCAGCCAGTGAATACCATATTCCCCGTTCTGAATATCCGGCTCGGCCAGCAGCATATCAAACAGCGGCACCGTGGTCTCGATCCCGTCGATGATCAACTCCCCCAGCGCCCGCTTCAACCGAGCAAGCGCTTCAGGCCGATCCCGGCCATGCACGATCAGCTTCCCGATCAGGCTGTCATAATACGGCGGGATCGAATAGCCGCCATACAGCGCCGAATCCATCCGCACGCCCAAACCACCGGGGGCATGGAACACCTTGACCTTGCCGGGACGCGGCGCGAAATCGGGCAACCGCTCGGCATTAATCCGCACTTCGATGGCGTGGCCGTTGATCTCCAGCTCATCCTGCGTGAAGGACATATCCATCCCCGACGCCACCCGGATCTGCTCGCGCACCAGATCCACCCCGAAGATCGCTTCCGTCACAGGATGTTCCACCTGAAGTCGGGTGTTCATCTCGATGAAGAAGAACTCGCCATCCTCATACAGAAACTCAATCGTCCCGGCGCCAATATAGTTGATCTTGGCGACCGCATCGGCACAGACCTTACCGATCCGCGCCCGCATTTCCGGGGTGATGCAGGGGCCGGGGGCCTCCTCGAACACCTTTTGGTGGCGACGCTGCAAGCTACAATCCCGCTCGCCCAAATGCACGGCGCGACCCTTGCCGTCCCCGAACACCTGAATTTCAATGTGGCGCGGCTTTTGCAGGTATTTCTCGATATAGACTTCATCGTTGCCAAACGCCGCTTTCGATTCCGACCGCGCGGTGCGGAAGGCGATCTCAAGCTCTTCGGCGTTCTTGGCAACCTTCATGCCGCGACCACCACCACCGGCAGTCGCCTTGATGATCACCGGAAAGCCGATGCCAGCCGCCACACCAATCGCGGTCTCAAAATCCGCCACACCACCATCCGAGCCCGGCACCACCGGAATTCCCAGATCTTTTGCGGTGATCTTGGCGGTGATTTTGTCGCCCATGATGCGGATATGCTCGGCTTTCGGGCCGATGAAGGTGATGCCGTGATCCTCCAGCGCTTGCGCAAAGCTGGCGTTTTCGGACAAGAAGCCATAGCCCGGATGCACCGCCTGCGCGCCGGTGATCTCGCAGGCCGAGATGATCGCGGCTTTCGACAGATAGCTATCGGTGGACGAGGCTGGGCCGATACAAACCGACTCGTCCGCCATCCGGACATGCATCGCATCGGCGTCCGCGGTGGAATGCACGGCGACCGATTTGATCCCCATCTCCTGGCAGGCGCGGATCACGCGGAGGGCGATCTCACCCCGGTTGGCGATCAGGATTTTTTCAAACATCGGCTTACTCGATGATCATCAGCGGTGCGCCGTATTCGACGGAGTTGCCATCGGCGACGAGAATGCGTTTCACGGTGCCAGCCTTTTGCGCCGGGATGTGGTTCATGGTTTTCATCGCTTCGATGATCAGCACGGTCTGACCTTCGGTCACCACCGACCCAACGCTGACGAAGGCCGCAGCACCCGGTTCCGCCGAGAGATAGGCGGTGCCCACCATCGGCGAGGTCAACGCGCCGGGATGCTGTGCCGGATCTTCGATGGCGGCAGGCGCTGCGGCCGCCGAAGCAGCGCCAGCGGCAGGGGCAGGCGCATACTGCATCGCCGGTGCGCTTGCGGCCATTTGTACGATGTTGGATTGCTTGACCACGCGCACTTCAAGGCTGTCATCCTCGCCGTATTCGCGCTTCACCGAAAGCTCGGTCAGGTCATTCTTGTTCAAAAGCTCTGCAAGAGCCGAGATAAACGCAACGTCTGCGTCGGAAGATTGTTTGCTCATGCCGTCCTCTTTTGGCGTCATTGCTGCGCGCTGGATGGGCCATATCCGCGCCTTGATCGCACACATATACATAAGCCAGCGCCTAGAAAAAAGGCCCAAGATCGGTTGCGACCGGGTAGAGTCAAAAAAACTGGCCTCACATAAAATTTACCATTTGATAAAAAAATAAAGCTGTGCCAGCCTCAATAAAACAACATAGCCAAGGGAGGCCCCGCCTTGTCCAATAGCCCGTTGACCCCCGGTGTGGTGGCAGAGCGCTTGTCGCCCGCCGCCTATGCCGAGAACTTTTCCGACGTGCAGCCGGTGTTTGATCGGCACGAGGCGCGGGTGGCGGCGGATCGCTGTTACTTCTGCCATGATGCGCCCTGCATGACGGCGTGCCCGACCTCAATCGACATTCCTTTGTTCATTCGACAGATCGCCACCGGCACCCCGGATGCGGCGGCCAAGACGATCTTTGCGCAGAATATTCTGGGCGGCATGTGCGCGCGGGTCTGCCCGACCGAGCAGCTGTGCGAAGAGGTCTGCGTGCGCGAAGTGGCCGAGGGCAAGCCGGTGGAAATCGGGCGGTTGCAGCGCTTTGCCACTGATACGCTGATGGGCAAAGGCGTGCATCCGTTCACGCGGGCAGGCCTGACGGGCAAAAAGGTGGCCGTGGTCGGGGCAGGGCCTGCGGGTCTGGCCTGCGCGCATCGTTTGGCGCTGAAGGGGCATGAGGTCACGGTGTTTGAGCGCCATGCCAAGCCCGGTGGGCTGAATGAGTACGGCATCGCCACCTATAAAACGCCGGAGAATTTCGCCGCGCGTGAGGTCGAATGGCTGCTGAAAATCGGCGGAATCACGGTGAAAACCGGGGTGGAACTGGGCCGCGACATCACTTTGGCCAGGTTGGAGCAGGATTACGACGCGGTGTTTCTGGGCATCGGTCTGGCCGGGGTGAATGCCTTGCGAGCGGCGGGTGAAGACTTGAATGGTGTGCGTAATGCCGTTGATTTCATTGCCGAACTTCGGCAGTCTGACAAGCCCTCGGTCGCGGTGGGCCGCGACGTGGTCGTGATCGGCGGCGGCATGACGGCGGTGGATGCGGCGGTGCAATCCAAGCTCTTGGGTGCCAATTCGGTGACGATGGTCTATCGGCGCGGTAAGGATAAAATGAGCGCCTCGGAATATGAGCAAGACCACGCGACGCAAAGCGGGGTGCGGATTATCTATGGCGCGGCTCCGGTCAAAGTGCTGGGTTCGGCTGCGGTCGAAGGCGTCGAGTTTGCCTACACCCATGACGGCCCGAACGGGCTTGAGTTGGGCGAAACCTTTACGCTGAAGGCTGATCAGGTGTTCAAGGCGATTGGTCAGACGTTGGGGGCGGCCCCGATTGCCAAAGACGGCGCCAAGCTCGTGAAACAGCAGGGCAAGATCTGGGCCGGCGGCGATTGTGCGGCGGGTGGCGAAGATCTGACGGTGACAGCCGTGGCCGAAGGCCGCGATGCGGCGGAAGCCATTCATGCAAGCCTGATGGCGTAAGGGGATTATCATGGCAAATCTGACAACCGACTTTATTGGCATCAAATCCCCCAACCCGTTCTGGCTGGCCTCTGCCCCGCCGACCGACAAAGAAGTCAACGTGCGCCGTGCGTTTGAGGCGGGCTGGGGTGGTGTGGTCTGGAAAACTTTGGGCTCGGAAGGCCCTCCGGTCGTCAACGTCAACGGCCCGCGTTACGGCGCGATCTGGGGCGCGGATCGGCGTTTGCTGGGGTTGAACAACATTGAGCTGATCACGGATCGGCCTTTGGAGGTCAACCTGCGCGAAATCAAAGCGGTGAAGCGCGACTACAAAGACCGCGCGATGATCATCAGCCTGATGGTGCCGTGTGACGAGGATTCGTGGCGCGATATTCTCGGCCATCTCGAAGATACCGAGGCCGATGGAGTCGAGCTGAACTTTGGCTGCCCGCATGGCATGGCCGAGCGCGGCATGGGCGGCGCGGTTGGCCAGGTGCCGGAATACATCGAGATGGTGACGCGCTGGTGCAAAAAGCACACCCGGATGCCGGTGATCGTCAAGCTGACACCCAACATCACCGACATCCGCAAACCCGCCGAGGCTGCCAAGCGCGGCGGTGCGGATGCGGTCAGCCTGATCAACACGATCAACTCGATCACTTCGGTGAATTTGGACAGCTTCGCGCCAGAGCCGACGATTGACGGCAAGGGCACGCATGGCGGCTATTGCGGGCCTGCGGTGAAGCCGATTGCGCTGAACATGGTGGCGGAAATTGCGCGTTCGCGCGAAACCCATGGTCTGCCGATTTCGGGCATCGGTGGCATCACCACTTGGCGCGATGCGGCGGAATTCATGGCCTTGGGCGCGGGCAATGTGCAGGTCTGCACGGCGGCGATGACCTATGGCTTCAAGATCGTGCAGGAAATGATCTCGGGGCTGTCGGAATATATGGACGAGAAGGGCATGGTTTCGACCGCCGAACTTGTCGGGCGCGCGGTTCCGAATGTCACCGATTGGCAGTTCCTCAACCTGAATTATGTCACCAAAGCCCATATTTCGCAGGATGATTGCATCAAATGCGGGCGTTGCTATGCGGCTTGCGAAGATACCAGCCATCAGGCGATTGCGATGTCGGCGGATCGGACCTTCACCGTCAAGGATGACGAGTGCGTGGCCTGCAACCTTTGCGTCAACGTCTGCCCGGTGGAAAACTGCATCACCATGATCGAGCTGCCGACAGGTGCTGTTGACGAACGTACGGGTCGCCCGGTCACCACCTATGCGAACTGGACGACGCATCCGAACAACCCGACCGCCACGGCGGCGGAATAACCAAGCGGCCTCAAGCGCGCTTGTCGACGCTTGGGGCCTTGATCGGATCGGGGTTTGCATGATCCGGCTCGGCCGCTTCGACGGGTGGCGGAGCCGCAGGTTCTGCCCTGACGGCTGAAATCTCGCGCTCTTCTTGATAGACGCGTTCGGCGTGGTCGGCACGCTCTTGCTCGGGATCGGCTTGCGTCGGCGTTTCGGTTGGCGGTGGGTCTGCGGTTGCCAGCGGTTTTGCAACGGCCTGCTCGGGTTCGCGCACGGGGGCAGGCTCCGGCTCGGGTTGTGGCAGATCGTCCAGCAACACCGCGCCGTCGTTCGCGAACGGGATGCCATCAAGGCTGATACCGTCCACTTCGGTCTGCGTTTCGATCTGAACTTTTTTCGACTCTGACCCATCCACCTTGCGCGTCAAAGCGGGCGAGACAGGCAGCAGGCCTTTGAAAATCGCCTCACTGACACCGGGGGGCAGGACCGGGCGCAATGTGCCTTCGGTTGGGGGTTCCGCCCGAAGCATTTGCGCTGTGACACGGCTTGCCACGTCGGGCGTCATCAGGGCCGCCGCAGCGCGGGCCACGGGTTTTGCGACCAGCGATTGAAACTGCGGCACGCATGTCGCCGCCAGCGACGAAATCAGTTCCATCCTTGCACCTGTTTTTACACGCGCCCCCAAGGTTGAGACTAGCAGACATCAACCCGCCCCGCTGACGCAAACTGCCAAGATTTCTAGGCACTTGCCACGCTTTCGCCATGATCTGGCTGGGGGAATTCACCAAGCGAACACACCAAACCGCAGATAAATCCCTGCGTGCATCTTCCAATTCCGCAAACTAAACCCAACTGTATAGAAAGCCCGCGATGGCTTCGCATCCGGCATCTCAACAACAAAAGAAATCCCATGCAATATTCGCTTCTTGATCTGTCTCCGGTCCCCGAAGGCCATACCACCGCCGAGGCTTTGGCCAATACGCTGGACCTTGCCCGCCATGCCGAGGCTTGGGGCTATCACCGCTTTTGGCTGGCCGAGCATCACAACATGCCCGGCATCGCCAGCGCGGCAACTTCTATCGTGATCGGCCATGTGGCGGCGGGCACCAAGACCATTCGCGTCGGGGCAGGGGGGATCATGCTGCCCAACCACGCGCCCTTGGTGATTGCCGAGCAGTTCGGCACGCTTGCGACGCTGTTCCCAGACCGGATTGATCTGGGCCTTGGCCGTGCCCCCGGCACCGATCAGGGCACGGCGCGGGCGCTGCGCCGCAACATGCAAGCTTCGGATCAATTCCCCGAGGATGTGCTGGAGCTGATCAACTACCTTGACGCGCCGCACCCTGACGCCCGCATCCGCGCCGTGCCAGGCGAGGGCACCGAAGTGCCGGTGTGGATCTTGGGATCCAGTCTCTATGGCGCGCAACTGGCGGCCTATCTGGGGCTGCCCTATGCTTTCGCCAGCCATTTCGCCCCGGCGATGCTGGAACAGGCGATTGAGACCTACCGCGCGACCTTCCGGCCCTCACAATGGCACGACAGGCCGTATTTCATGTTGTTGGCCGGGGTCGCTGCGGCTGAAACCGATGCCGAGGCGGAATATCTGAGATCATCGCAAGTGCTGGCGTTTTCACGGCTGCGCACGGGTCAGCCCGGAAAACTGCCGCGCCCGGTGCATGATCTGTCCGAAATCTCACCGCAGATGCGGGCAGAGGTGGAACGGTCGCTGTCTTGTGCGGCGGTCGGATCGCCTGCGACTCTGCGCGGTCAACTTGCCAAGCTGATTGAAACCTACGCCCCAGATGAGATCATGCTGACCTGCATGATCCACGATCATCAAGCCCGGTTGCGCTCGTTCGAGATTGCGGCACAGGTGATGCGCGGGCTGTAACGCGGCTGGCGGGCTGGCGATCAGATCGCCAGTTGCTGCCCCAGCTCCACCACCCGGTTCGACGGCAGACAGTAGAACGCCGTCGCATCCGAGGCTGATTTGGTCATCGAGATGAACACGCGTTCCTGCCAGAACGGCAGGCCATGGTTGCGGGCGGAACGGAAGCTGCGGCGGTTCAGGAAGAACGAGGTGGTCATGATGTCGAACTTCTCACCCCGACGCCGCGCCAAAGCTAAGGCGCGCGGCACGTTCGGGGTTTCCATATAGCCAAACATCAGCCGCACGCGCAGGAATTTATCCGACAACCGCTCCAACGTGATGCGGTTTTCGTCATTGACCATCGGTGTCGTCGCCACCCCAACTGTAACAATGAAGTTCTGGCTGTGCAAAACCCGGTTGTGTTTGAGGTTGTGCAGCAGGGCCGAGGGCGCAGTGTCGGGGTCTTGCGTCAGGAACACCGCCGTGCCCGGCACTTCGATGGGATGCGACTTTGCCAGCATCTTGATCAGTTGCGTCAGTTCCACCGCAGAATCATGGGCTTTGCGCTGCACATGGGCGGTGCCGCGCACCCATGTCCAGACCAGGAAGCACGAAGCGATGGCCATCAGCACCGGCACATAGCCGCCATCGGGCAGTTTGATCAGGTTGGCGGTCAAGAACATCAGCTCGATCGCGAAGATGGGCAGCAGCACGGCCGCCACCAGCCAAAGTGGCCATTTCCATGCCTTGTAGAACACGATCGACGCCAGGATCGTGGTGATCACCATATCCCCGGTCACCGCGATTCCGTAAGCCGAAGCCAGCCGCGACGAGCTGCCAAACGCCACCACAAGGCACAACACACCGACCATCAGGATCAGGTTGACCTTGGGCAGATAGATCTGGCCCAACTGGGTTTCCGATGTATGGCGGATCTCAAGCCGGGGCAGCAGGCCCATTTGCACGGCTTGGTGCATCATCGAAAATGCCCCCGAAATCACTGCTTGGCTGGCGATGATCGTGGCGCACACCGACAGCAGCACCAAAGGCAGCAGCAGGGCGGGCGGTGCCATCAGGAAGAACGGGTTATGCGAGGTTTCGGGATGTGCCAAGACCAAGGCACCTTGACCCAGATAGGACAAAGTCAGGGCCGGAAAGATCAACAATGCCCAAGCCAGCCGGATCGGTTTGCGGCCAAAATGCCCCATATCGGCATAGAGTGCTTCGCCCCCGGTCACAGCCAGAAACACCGAACCCAGCACGAAAAACGATGCCTTGCCGTTGGCGATCAGAAATCCGCCGGCATAGGTCGGGTTGAAGGCGTTCAAAATACTCAGATCATCGCTCAGATGGTAAATGCCCATTACAGCCATCACCACGAACCACACCACCATGATCGGGCCAAACAGGATCGAGACCCGCTCGGTGCCCTGGCTTTGGAACAAGAACAGCCCCAGAATGATTCCCAGCGTCAGCGGCAACACGAATGGCCCCAGCGAAGGCGCGACAAGGTTCAGCCCTTCCACCGCCGAAAGCACCGACATGGCGGGCGTGATCATGGCATCGCCGAAGAACAGCGAAATCCCCACCACACCAATCGCCAGTAACCAACCGGGGCGTTTGCTCAGGGCGCGTTGCACCAAAGCCACCAGCGACAGGGTGCCGCCTTCGCCTTTGTTGTCGGCCCGCATGATCAGGAAGACATATTTCAGCGTCACAATCAGGATCAGCGTCCAGATCAGCAGCGAAATCACCCCAATCACATCGTCGCGAGACAGTCCATCATAGCTGGCGGCGTGCAGCGATTCCCGCATAGCATAAAGCGGGCTGGTGCCGATATCGCCGTAGACCACACCAATGCAACCAAGCACCAGTTTCCCCATGTTTTTGGGGGTTTGATGCTCGGGGTGCGGGGGGACCGGCGTCGGGTTGGCAGCCTGATCGGTAGCTTCGTTGGTTTGGTTCATGACCTTCGACCGGAAACTCTTGCAGGGGTGCTGACTATACTGACCTTGCCCAAAGGTCCAGCGCTCTGCGCTTGACGTGGGGTCGCGGGGTCAGCCCGGTGTCAGGGCGAGCAGTTTTGTGAACAGGGTTTGCAGAAAATCCCCGGCCTCGGTGAACGGATCATGCCCCGGCCCCAGCACCGCGCGCACCTGCACGTCAAAGTCCGCGTAATGCTGCGTCATTGCCCAGATTGAAAAGATCAGATGTACGGGGGGCAGCTTTGCGATGCGGCCCTGATCCATCCAGACCTGCAGCACCGCAGCCTTTTCATCGACAAGGGTTTTCAGATCACCTTCGATCACATCGCGCATCCGCGGCGCGCCTTGCAGCATCTCATTGGCGAACAACCGGCTTTCGCGGGGAAAATCGCGCGACAACTCCAGCTTGCGATGCACATAGGCCATGATTTCGGTGACAGGATCGCCGTCTGGGTTCATCGCGCGCAAAGGGTCCAGCCAAGTGCGCAGCAGCTGGTTCAAAAGCGCGGTGTGGACGGCTTCCTTCGAGGGGAAATAATACAAAAGGTTGGGCTTTGACAGCCCGGCAACCTCGGCAATCTGATCCAGCGTTGCCCCGCGAAAGCCCTGCTGCGAGAACACATCCAGCGCCGCATCCAGAATCGTGGTGGAGTTGCGCGCCTGTATCCGGGTTCGGGGTTTGGTCATTGCATGGGCCGCCATTTGCACCTTGGGGGGCTAGGGTGGCGTATTCTTCGGCAGATTGTAAACCCCATTCGGCAAAGGCTTGACGCAAGCACGATAACCCCTAGCCTTGCAAAGCCAAACCTGACTGCTGAAGGAGACCCCATGCGCGCGCCTTGTACCGCCACCCAACTGGTTGATGATGACCGCGTGCGCGTCACCCGCTTTGACTTCGCGCCGGGGGCGGAAACCGGCTGGCATCGTCACAGCATGGATTATGTGATCACGGCTGTGACCGATTGCCATATGTTGCTGGAAGACCCCGGCGGCGGCACGCGGCAAGTGCTGGTCCCCGCAGGCACCGCTTACCGCCGCGCCGAAGGGGTGGAGCATAACGTGATCAATGCTGGCGATCAGGTGATGAGCTTTGTCGAGGTCGAGCTGAAGTAACCCGCGATCACCCGGCCAGTATCGCCTGCATCGCGGCGACCACCAGCGCGTGATCTTCGGCTTGCGGCAGGCCCGAGACGGTGGCGCAGGCCACAACCCCCACACCCGTCACCTGCACCGGCACAGCGCCGCCGTGATCGGCATAATCGGCCTCGGCCAGCCCATTGCGGGCCAGCGTGTGACCATTCTCGCGATTGCGCGCGCCCACCAGAAATGACGGCAGTTGAAACAGCAGCGCGGTATTGCTTTTGCGTAGCGCCCATAGATCATTCAGCGGGGCCGATCCCGGCAAGGCCGCATGAAAGAACACCCGATCGGCGCTGCGTATCGTGATCACCACCGGGGCGCTTCCCGCCAGTTCCACCAGCTTTTGCCCCAAAGCCCAAGCCTCTGCCTCGGCAAAGCGCGGAAATTGCAGGCTGGCATATTCGGCCTCAAGGGCGGCTGGGGTGGCGGTTGTCATCTCAGGCTCCGGTCAGAATTGATCTTGGATGCGGTCGGGCAAGCGATAGGTCTTGCGGTTATGCAAGCGGGCGTGCCGCCAGATGCCAGCCTCTGTATCCTGCTCCCAACTGTCAATGATCCGCTTGCGCTGCCAGCCAAAGCTGAAATCACTGTCCAGCGGCGGCCCGGCATCGACGAAGCTTTGCAGGAAATCCGTCATATCTTGCGCGCCTTTCAACCAGCCCGCGCCCGCCACCTCGGCCCCCTTGGCGGCCCCCGGCTGCATCATCGCCTGACGGCTGGTCTGGCGGTCGCGCAGCATGGCATGATCGACAAAGCGCAGATGAAACAGAAATAGCGCTGCGTCGAGGTTCAGCGTTGGATAATCCGAATAATGCCCGCCAATGCTCCAGTTGATCGGCCGCGCCGTGATGCAAGGCTTGCAGTAGCTGGCATTGATCCGACCAAACCGCCGCTGTGCCAGCACGGGGCGGGTGGGGTCCAGCGCGTCAGGCTCCAGATCAATTCGGTGCAGCAATTCCACGGCAAAGGGTGAGATCACCCCAACCTCACGCGCCCGCCCGATATGCCCCAGCAAATCGCCGCCCTGTGCGGGGTCGGCCAGCAAAATTTCATCAACATCGTTGAACACCACGATGCCAAAGCGTTGCAGCAGGGCATTGGTGAACAAGGAAATCATCCGCCATCGCGCCACATCCCAACCCGGCCCCGGTGTCACGCTGGGCAGCCGAATGATCTGACACCCCTCGGCTTCCCGCGGGATCACCCGGTGCAGACCGTCCACCAGAATGAACAACTGCGCTTTCGGCACAAATTGCGCGTAATACTTGATCCAGATCGGCAGGAACACCGGCTCGTCACTGACCATGGTGGCAAAGGCAATATCGCTGGCGGCAGGGTCCATAAGGTTACTGCCTCGCATCCGAGCGGGTCACGTCAGGGCCGAACGTGGCCTTGGGCGCACAAAGCCAATGCAGCCCCGCGGCAGGGATTTTGCAAGAAAGGGCCAGCGTATCAGTCAAGCTAACGGAGGCAGTTTCGCCGACTTGTCCGTGCATCACGCCACACCGTTTCCGAAAGGGATACATTCACCCCGATATGTGCGAGAATTCTGAAGACGGCAAGAAAAACCCGTCAAATCGCACCAATGCCGCGCAGGATCATCGCCTTGACACTGTCTTTCGCCTCGCGCCACTGCAGATCTGTCAGCGGCCCCCCGTTCAATGTCTCAATCTGATGGCCGAAATCGGCATAATGCTGGGTTGCGGCCCAGAGCATATACAAAAGGTGATCCGGGTTCACCGGGGCCATCTGCCCGGCATCAATCCAGCCCTTTATCAGTGCCACCCGCCCCGCCGTCCAGTCGCGCAGCGTGGTCTCAAGATAGTCCTGAATGACCGGCGCGCCGTGCATCACTTCCGACGCCCAGACCTTCGATCCATCGGGATGCCTGCGCGAAATCTCCATCTTGGCGTCAATATAAGCGCCAATCCCCTCGACCGGGCCGGGGGCATTGTCCATGCTTTCCGCAGCGTGCAACCAGATGTCGAAAATATTCGACACAACCTTGCGGTAAAGTTCCTCTTTGGTGGCGAAGTAATAGTGCAGGTTCGCCTTCGGCAGCCCCGCCACATCAGCGATCAGCTGCATGGTGGCCCCACCAAAGCCCGCTTCGGCAAAGACTTTTTCGGCCGCCTGTAAAATAAGCGCTTCGTTCTGCTGGCGGATCTCATTGCGCCGTTGCGGGCGAAGCGTGTCAGGGGCGGGTTCACTCATAGGGCTTGGCCTTCAGATTTTAGTTGACCGCTTGGTCAGGTTCTATAGCCTTCAAGCTGACCATACGGTCAGGAAAAGATTCGCAGCAAGCGACAATCTGGGGCAAAGTCCCCGCAGGGAGTTTTCGTGATGACGGCAGCGGGTGCAAATCTGCGGATCAATTCCGCACGCCTTTGGGACAGCCTTGATCAGATGGCGCAAATCGGGCCGGGGATCGCGGGCGGCAACAACCGTCAAACCCTGACCGATGCCGACAGCGCAGGCCGTCACCTGTTTGCGGGGTGGTGCAAGGCTGCTGGCATGACGATGGGTGTCGATACGATGGGCAACATGTTCGCCACCCGCAGCGGCACCGACCCTAAGGCGCTGCCGGTCTACATGGGCTCGCATCTTGATACCCAACCCACCGGGGGCCGCTATGATGGCGTGCTGGGGGTCTTGGGTGCCTTGGAAGTGGTGCGCACGATGAACGATATGAACGTGCAAACCCGGCATCCGATCGTGGTGACCAACTGGACCAACGAGGAAGGTGCACGCTTTGCCCCGGCGATGCTGGCTTCGGGCGTGTTTGCGGGCCTGCACACGCAGGATTATGCCTACAACCGCACCGATATGGACGGCCTGCGCTTTGGCGACGAGTTGGCCCGCATCGGCTGGGTCGGCGATGAGGTTGTCGGTGCGCGCAAAATGCACGCCATGTTGGAGTTGCACATCGAGCAGGGGCCTATTCTAGAGGCCGAGGGCAAGGAGATCGGTGTCGTCACCCACGGCCAGGGCCTGTGGTGGCTGGAAATCACCCTGACCGGCCGCGATGCCCATACCGGCTCCACCCCGATGGCGATGCGGGTGAACGCAGGCTTGGGGATGGCGCGCATCACCGAGCGCGTGCATCAGATCGCCATGGGCCACCAGCCGGGTGCCGTGGGTGCTGTGGGGCAGGTCAAAGTGTTCCCGAACTCCCGCAACGTGATCCCCGGCAAAGTGATCTTCACCGTCGACATCCGCTCTCCCGATCAAACCAAACTCGACCTGATGCGCGGCGAGGTCGAACGCGCCGCCCATGCCGTCGCCGCCGAATTGGGCCTAGGCTGCTCGATTGAGGCGGTCGGCCATTTCGACCCGGTGACTTTCGACGCAAACCTCGTGAACATCGTCCGCCAATCCGCTGAAAAGCTAGGCTATTCCCACATGGACATCATCTCCGGCGCAGGCCACGACGCCTGCTGGATCAACCGAGTTGCCCCCACCGTGATGGTGATGTGCCCCTGCGAGGGCGGCCTTTCCCACAACGAAGCCGAGAAGATTTCCCCGGAATGGGCAGCGGCAGGGACGGATGTTCTGCTGCACGCCGTGCTGGAAGTGGCGGGGGTAGTGGCGTGAGTATGGACATTATGTGCAAGTGGAAGCCTGTATGCCTGTTTTTAGCGGCAGTGGCGCTAATGGGCTGCGTGCCACCAACCGCCAAAGAAGCAGTGCTACCTGCCAATATGGAATATAACCCAAAGCTTTCGGCAAAAGCTAATGCTGTGATCAAGAAACAGGGCCTGAATCCTGCTGATATTATCAAAACCGATGATAGTTGTTATTTCGAGGTTTCCGAGGGCAGCTTTGAAGCAATTATCGTGCCGCTCTACGATTACGAAAATGATCGGCCAGTTTGCGATTGAGATCGCTTGAAAGCAAAAGACAGAGGAATAGATCATGACCACAGTCATTAAAAACGGCACCATCGTCACCGCTGATCTGACCTACAAGGCCGATGTCCTGATCGACCAAGGCAAGATCACCCAGATCGGCCCGAACCTGCACGGCGACCGCTCCCTTGATGCCACCGGCTGCTATGTGATGCCCGGCGGGATTGATCCGCATACGCATCTCGAGATGCCGTTCATGGGCACCTACTCGGCGGATGATTTCGAATCCGGCACCCGGGCGGCCCTCGCAGGTGGCACCACGATGGTGGTGGATTTCGTGTTGCCGGGTCAGGGGCAGGGGCTGATGGATGCAGCTCAAATGTGGCACAACAAATCTGGCCGCGCGAATTGCGACTATTCCTACCATATGGCGATCACTTGGTGGGGCCAAAAGGTGTGGGAGGATATGGAGTTTTCCGTCAAGGCGGGTATGACCTCTTTCAAGCATTTCATGGCCTACAAGGGCGCATTGATGGTCAACGATGATGAAATGTATCAATCTTTCAAAAGGGTTGGCGATCTGGGCGGCTTGGCTATGGTCCATGCCGAAAACGGCGATGTGGTGGCCGAACTGACCGCCAATCTGCTGGCCGAGGGCAACACCGGCCCCGAAGCCCACGCCTATTCCCGCCCGCCGCAGGTCGAGGGTGAGGCCACCAACCGCGCCATCATGATCGCCGATATGGCCGGGGTCCCGCTGTATGTGGTGCATACAAGCTGCGAGGACAGCCACGAAGCCATCCGCCGTGCCCGGATGCAGGGCAAACGGGTCTGGGGAGAGCCGCTGATCCAGCACCTCACGCTGGACGAATCCGAGTACTTTAACCCCGACTGGGACCACGCCGCCCGCCGGGTGATGTCGCCCCCCTTCCGCAACAAATCGCACCAAGACAGCCTCTGGGCTGGCCTGCAATCCGGCAGCCTTTCCGTGGTCGCCACCGACCATTGCGCCTTTACCACCGAACAGAAACGCTTCGGTGTCGGCAATTTCTCAAAAATCCCGAATGGCACTGGCGGGCTGGAGGATCGGATGCCGATGCTGTGGACTTACGGCGTGGCCACGGGCCGCCTGACGCCGAATGAATTCGTCGCCGTCACCTCGACCAATATCGCCAAAATCCTGAACTGCTACCCGCAAAAAGGCGCGGTTTTGGTCGGCGCGGATGCTGATCTGGTGGTGTGGGACCCTGAAAAGTCGAAAACCATCGGCGCGGCCTCGCAGCAATCCGCGATTGATTACAACGTGTTCGAGGGCAAAGCTGTCAAGGGCCTGCCACGCTACACCCTGTCGCGCGGCGTGGTCTCGGTCGATGATGGCGAGATCAAAACCCGTGAAGGCCACGGAAAATTCATCGCCCGCGACCCCCGCCCCGCCGTGAACCGCGCGCTGAGTGCATGGAAAGACCTGACCGCGCCGCGCCCGGTCGCCCGGTCGGGTGTGCCTGTGACGGGGGTGTAAGTGGGACGTTCAGGCGGGTTGTCATGGATAGATCAGCGCTTTTTCAAAGGTGCAGCGCTTGTTGTTGCGGTTCAGGCATTGGGCTGGCTTGGGTTTGGAATGATGATGTGGACCGGCGAAACTACTCAGCCGTTTTTTCAAACTCTTGCGTTTGGGGTTTATTGGGCTGTTCCGTTCGCTTTCGTAGCGTCTATTTTGGCCTTTGGACCCGCAGTTGCACTTTGGATCGGCTTACATAGGGTATTTCGGTGCTGCGGTTTTACTCAACGCAGTGCGGCCCTACTCACCGCGCCAATAGTCGCTTTCACAGGCTCAATTTCCTGTCTTATGTCGATTATATTATTGATAAATAAGGAGGAAACGTTAGATTTTAACCTACTGGACATAGCAGTTTTTTTCTCGATTCCCGGACTCTTGGTAGCCGAAATCTATGCACATCTGGCTTGGCCACTGAGTGTGACCAGCGAAGGGAACCGCCTGTGAAAGATACTATAAACCCCTCCGCAGTCATCGAAGCCAAAAACCTACAACTGGTGTTCAACACCAATGACGGCCCCGTGCAGGCGTTGAAGGACGTGAATCTGACCATCAACAAGGGCGACTTCGTTTCCTTCATCGGCCCAAGTGGCTGCGGCAAAACCACATTCCTGCGGGCGATTGCGGCTTTGGAGACGCCAACAGGTGGCACTCTGACCGTCAATGGCCTGACGCCGGACGAAGCCCGCCGCAAGCGCGCCTATGGTTATGTGTTTCAGGCGGCGGGGCTTTATCCTTGGCGCACGATTGCGGGGAATATCCGGCTGCCGCTGGAAATCATGGGGTTCTCAAAAGCCGAGCAGAACCAGCGGGTTGAGCAGGTGTTGGAACTGGTGGAGCTTTCGGGCTTCGGCAAGAAATTCCCATGGCAACTTTCCGGTGGCATGCAGCAGCGTGCCAGCATCGCCCGCGCGCTGGCGTTTGATGCCGATATCCTGCTGATGGACGAACCCTTCGGCGCGCTGGATGAGATTGTGCGGGATCGTCTGAACGAAGAGGTCTTGAAACTCTGGGCGCGCACCGGGAAAACCATTGGTTTTGTGACACATTCCATCCCCGAAGCGGTGTATCTGTCGACCAAGATCGTGGTGATGTCGCCCCGTCCGGGCCGGATTACCGATGTGATCGACAGCCCTTTGCCGAAAGAACGCCCGTTGGATATTCGCGACAGCAAGGAGTTCATCGAGATTTCGCACCGGGTGCGCGAGGGTCTGAGGGCGGGGCATTCCGATGAATAAGTGCTGTAATCAACCGGTGCTCAGCCGACGCTTTACGCCTGCAGACGCAGGGGGCAGGCGATGAACCTTGTCACCCTCGCGTGGCTGGCCGCCTCAACCGCCGTGTTTGTCGCAGCCAACGGCGTGCTGAAAACCTACGCGCAACAGGGTGGCATCTGGGTGCTGGCGGGCGCGCTGGCGCTGTTCTGCGTGGGCAACACGCTGATGGTGCAGGTGATGCGCGGCAACGGGCTTGGCGTGGCGATTGCCTTGTCGGTGGTGTTCCAACTGGTGGCGATCACCGCGATGGCGATGGTGGTGTTTGGCGAAAAACCCAGCCCGCTGCAACTGGCGGGCATGGCCTTGGGGGTGGTGGCCGTGCTGATGATCGCTTGGCCGGAGGGGCAGGCATGAGGTGGCCCAAGCCTCATAGCATAGAAGCGGCTTTGCCAGGGGCCTTGTTTATTATGGCCTTTATTGCAGTAAATCTGCTGGCGTTCGGGGGCGATTATTCATGGAAAATGATTCTGCTGTTGGCAATTCCATTCCTTTTCCTATTTGCTTGGAGCAAAATAAGAGTTTGGGCATTTGGAACTGTTCCGGCGAAAACGGCCTGCCTATATCCGCGCGATGAGGTTGGGGATTGTCGGAGGCGCTACAAGGATTTGATGCTTGGCCTCTCAATGTTTTGGCTTCATGCGGTGATCATGGTGTTGTTCTGCAACTGGGTCCTAGAGGGTGTGTTAGGTGAAGACTATGTATTCTTTGAATTTCACCCCAGCCTTCAAAAACGTGGCAGTCAATCTGAATATTCGCTGTTCCAGGCCGTAATGTATATTGAGGGGGCGATTGCTCTCTCTGGTCTCCTGTGGCTGCCGATGTATGCGTTTTTCGAGCGGCTGGAGATGCAGAAAAGTATTAGGTCATTGGGGGACATCTTAAAGTCGGGTGAGACAAATGCGTAAGTTTCTTCCCATCCTGACCGTTCTGTTGATCATCGTCGCCGTCTGGTATGCGGCAGCGGTGTGGATGAACGCGCCCTGGGCCTATGATCAGGCGGCGCGGGCGGATCAGGCGGCTCCAAGCGTGATGCAGCTGCCGGGGCTGACGTTGAACCAGGATCGCCCGGTTTTGCCCAGCCCGCATCAGGTGATCGGCGAGTTGGTCAAATCGACCCTCGGCCTGCCGCCGAGTTCAAAGAAATCGCTGGTCTATCATGCCTGGGTGACGATCTCGGGCACGCTGTTGGGCTTTGCGGTGGGTACCACCTTGGGCGTGCTGCTGGCGGTGGGCATTGTCTATAACCGCGCGATGGAGATGAGCGTCTTGCCTTGGGCGATTGCCAGCCAGATGGTGCCGATCATTGCCTTGGCCCCGATGCTGGCGGTGGTGATGAACGCGGTGGGGGCGACGCCGTTGATGACCAAGGCGGTGATTTCGGCTTACCTGAGCTTCTTCCCGGTGGTGGTGGGTATGGTGAAGGGCCTGCGCAGCCCGGATGCGATGCAGTTGGATTTGCTGCAAACCTATGCCGCCCCCGGTGGTTCGGTGTTCTGGAAACTGCGGTTGCCGTCCTCGATGCCGTATTTCTTCGCATCGGTGAAAGTGGCGATTGCGGCGAGCCTTGTCGGCGCGATTGTGGCTGAGTTGAACCAACAGGCCGGGCTTGGTGCGCGGTTGTTGCAGGGGTCGTATTACGGCCAGACCACGCAGATCTGGGCGGCTTTGTTCCTGTCGGCGATACTGGCTGCGGTGCTGGTGATGCTGGCAGGACGGATTGAGGGCAGGGTGCTTGCGCGGATGGGGATGCGGCGATGAGTGGCTTTATTGATCCCCGGCTGTGGTGCTTGCTGGCGTTCTGGGCCGGGGCTTGGCA
This sequence comes from Cypionkella sp., assembly GCF_034376685.1. GTDB lineage: Bacteria > Pseudomonadota > Alphaproteobacteria > Rhodobacterales > Rhodobacteraceae > Cypionkella. Next base: position 10,805 of record NZ_JAXMJJ010000026.1, on the reverse strand, counting down.
GCTGAATTCCGAACTCTCAAAACACCGCGCGGCTTGGGTGCGCTATGCGGTGCCCTTGCTGTTTGGCGTCACCGTGCTGGTGCTGTGGCAGGTCGGCGTGACGGCTTACGGCGTTAACAAGATCATCCTGCCACCGCCCAGCGATGTGCTGGAGCGGATGAGCAACAGTGTGCCAATCCTCTGGGCTGATCTGGTGCAGACCTTCTTCAAGGGCGCGCTCGGCGGCTATGCGATCGGCTGTGCGGCGGCGATCCTGACCGCGATTGCGATTGACCGCTCGCCTTTCCTGCAAGCCGGGTTGCTGCCGGTGGGCAATTTCGTCGCGGCTTTGCCGATTGTCGGCATCGCGCCGATTCTGGTGATGTGGTTCGGCTTTGACTGGCAGTCGAAAGCCGCCGTGGTCGTAGTGATGGTGTTCTTCCCGGTGCTGGTGAACACGATTGCCGGATTGGCCGCGACCGAAGTGATGCAGCGCGATCTGATGGCAACCTATTCGGCCAGCTACTGGCAGACTTTGTTCAAACTGCGCCTGCCTGCGGCGATGCCGTTCATCTTCAACGGGCTGAAAATTGCGACAACTCTGGCGCTGATCGGCGCGATTGTTGCTGAATTTTTCGGCAGCCCTATCGTGGGCATGGGATTCCGCATCGTGGCCGAGGTTGGGCGCTCGAATCCCGACATGGTTTGGGCCGAGATTGCGGTGGCGGCATTGGCGGGATCGGCGTTTTACGGGCTGGTCGCGCTGATCGAGAAGCGGGTGACGTTCTGGCATCCGTCACAAAGAAACTGAGACTAGAGAAAAACGAAACTGGCCCAAAACCGGGCTTCAACTTGGAGGTTGAGAATGAAAAAGCTACTGACGTCGGCGCTGTTTTTGGCATTTGCCGGCAGCGCACAGGCAGCCGATGATGTGACGCTGCAACTGAAATGGGTCACCCAAGGCCAGTTCGCAGGCTATTATGTCGCGGCGGCGAAAGGCTATTACGAAGAAGAAGGCCTGAACGTCACCATTCTGCCCGGTGGCCCGGATGTGGCACCGACGCAAGTGATCGCCGGTGGTGGCGCGGATGTGGTGATCGACTGGATGCCTTCGGCCCTCGCCGCGCGCGAGAAAGGTCTGGCTTTGGTCAACATCGCCCAGCCGTTCAAATCTTCGGGCATGATGCTGACCTGTCTCAAAGAATCCGGCGTCGCCACCCCGGCGGACTTTGCCGATAAAACCTTGGGCGTGTGGTTTGGCGGCAACGAATATCCGTTCCTGAACTGGATGAACAAGCTGGCGTTGAAGACTGACGGTTCGGCAGGTGGTGTCACTGTGCTGAAGCAGGGCTTCAACGTCGATCCCTTGCTGCAAAAGCAGGCGGCCTGCATCTCGACCATGACCTATAACGAATACTGGCAGGTGATTGATGCCGGAGTGAAGCCGGAAGACCTGGTGACCTTCAAATATGAAGACGAAGGTGTCGCCACTTTGGAAGACGGGCTTTACGTCATGGAAGACAAACTGGCGGACCCGGCGTTTAAAGACAAGATGGTGCGTTTCGTGCGCGCCTCGATGAAGGGCTGGAAATATGCCGAGGCGAATGCGGATGAAGCGGCGCAGATCGTGATCGACAATGATGCGACCGGCGCGCAGACCATCGAGCACCAAAAGCGCATGGTGGCCGAGATTGGCAAACTGACCGCAGGCAGCAACGGCGCGCTGGATGAAGCCGACTACAAACGCACCGTGGCGGCGCTGATGTCGGGGGGCTCTGACCCGGTGATCACCAAAGAGCCGGAAGGCGCTTGGAGCCATGTGGTGACGGACAAAGCCCTGCAATAAGCTGCGGGTTTTAGCGATTAAACGGGCGCGGGGTCTCCTCGCGCCCGTTTTGTTTTAACCTTTTGCGGCTTTACTGGGGGGAAGCAAAGGGGGCGATGTGAAGGGTATTTGGGCAGGCGTGGCTTTGGCCGTGGTGCTGGGGCTGTTCTATCTGACATGGCAAGCGGGCCGCGATACGCGCAGCGGCTATCTTTACAACATGCCAGATGCGCAGGCCGAGGCGGGCTATTGTCTGGCCGTAGTTGCGCGCGTGCGTGAGATCACGCGCGGGCAGGGCGAGGCCCGGCTTGAGGCCTTTGTTGATCAGCAGATGACGTTCTGGCGCGGTCGGGTGGCGGGGCAGACCACACAAGGCCGGGTGGCTTTGGCGCGGGATGCCACCGCACCGGGGGTGAATGAGGGCGCGCATCTGCATCTGGCGATACAGGATTGTGGTTTGCGCGCGGTGCGGTTTTACGGCCAAAGCTTTGCCGCGATGGAGTAGGCTGCCGAGCAGGGCTGGGCGATGGCGCTGAACCAGACGATTTACTGCAGAAATAAATCGTGGGCACCCTGCACATTGTAAAGTTTTCAATTTCTTGTAAATCTTGTGGCATCCTTGGGAGTTGTGCCATGCCGATCTCTGCCCTGACCGGAACCCGCCTGCGTGAGCGGCGCGTGGCTTTGGGCCAGAGGCAGGCCGATCTGGCCGAGACGGTGGGCATCTCTGCCTCTTATCTCAACCTGATCGAGCACAACCGCCGCCGCATTGCCGATCCCTTGTTGGCGCGGCTGGCCGATGCCTTGGGGCAACCGGTGGAGGCCTTTCAAGAGGGCATCGGCGGCACCGTGCTGGACGATCTGCGCGCGGCGGCGGCGCGGCTGCCGGGGGCGGAGATTGATCGCAGCGAAGATTTCGCGGGCCGCTTTCCGGGTTGGGCGGCCACGGTGATCGGGCTGCATCAGCGCGTGGTCGGGTTGGAGCGGGCTTTGGAGGCGATGAACGACCGGATGAGCCAAGACCCGCATCTGTCGGCAAGCCTGCATGAAGTGCTCTCCGCCGTGGCTTCGGTGCGCTCAACCGCGGCGATTCTGGCGGATACCGAAGATATCGAGCCGGAATGGCAGGCGCGTTTTCTGGGCAACCTGCAAGAAGACAGCAAGCGGCTGGCCTTGGGGGCAGAGGCTTTGGTGCGCTATCTGGATACCGCCGGGCAAGAGCAAGAGCAGGGGCTTGCCTCGCCGCAGGAAGAGCTGGAGGCGTGGCTGGCCGCAAGTGATTGGCAAGCATCGGATGCGCGCGGCTTGGCCTCGGGCGCGGCCCGGCACATGGCCGAGGCTTGGCTTGCGCAAGCGGCGCGTGACGCGGCGGCGCTGCCTGCGCCGGGCTTTGCCAAAGCACTGGCCGAACTTGGCCCCGATCCGGCAGCGCTTGCGGCACGGTTTGGCGCAGATGTGCTGGCGGTGTTCCGGCGGCTTGCCTTGCAACCCGGGCTGCAAGCGGGGCTGGTGGTCTGCGATGCCTCTGGCACGCTGACGTTTCGCAAACCGATCTCGGGCTTTGCTCTGCCGCGTTTTGGGGCGGCTTGCCCGCTGTGGCCGCTGTTTGCGGCTTTGTCACGACCGATGACACCGATTGAAATGGTGATCGAAACCGCAGGCCCCACGCCTGCGCGCTTTCGGGTGCGGGCGTTTTGCCAGCCGCGCTTTCCGCAGGGGTTTCGCGGGCCGGAATTGCGCGAGGCAGCGATGTTGATCTTGCCCGAGATGGGCCGGGGGCAAGAGGCTTTGGCGATTGGCTCGACCTGCCGGATTTGCCAGCGCACGGCCTGTCCGGCACGGCGTGAGCCTTCGATTTTGCAGGCCTAAGATTTGGCGGTTGGGCAGGGAGCCTCCGGCGGGGATATTTAAGCCAAAGTGAAATGCCAAGGCGATGGCTTCCTTTTGACACCGGGCGGCTTTGCCCTGATAGTCGGCTTCCGGGGGGAATTTATGCATCAGGTTTTGCTGATCGAAGATGAGGCCAACATCGCCGAGGCGTTGCGCTTTATCTTGTCGCGTGATGGCTGGGCGGTTTCGGTGATCGCGGATGGGGCGCAGGCCTTGGCCGAAGTGGCGCGGCTGCGGCCTGATCTGGTGATTTTGGACTCGATGCTGCCGGGCATGAGCGGGTTGGAGATTTTGACCGCGCTGCGCGGCGATCCGGCCAATGCGGCGCTGCCGATCCTGATGTTGACCGCCAAGGGCCAGCTGCGCGACCGCGAAGCCGCCGAGCGGGCAGGCGTGTCGGCCTTCATGAGCAAGCCGTTTGATAACTCGGAAATCCGCGCGATGGTGCGGGATCTGTTGGGGGCCTGATGCGCCGCCCGCGCGCGCCCTTGTTTCTTGCCCGCGCGGTCTACCGCCAGCGCCGGTTGCGCGATGCGGCGCGGCTGTTGCCGCTGGTAGGGCTGTTCCTGCTGTTGCTGCCCTTGATGTGGAGTGATGCCGTCGGCGCTGGGCGCACGGCGGTCTATGTGTTTGGCGTCTGGGCCTTGCTGATCGGGCTTGCCGCCTATGTCGCTCCGGGTCTCGCGCAACCCGAGGCGGACAGTTCGGGCGAGGATGCCTGATGCCGTTCAATGTGCTGGTGCTGACCTGTCTGGCCTATGTGGCGTTCCTGTTTCTGGTCGCCTTCGTGGTCGAGCGTCGCGCCTTGCGCGGCGAGATGCGGTTCCTGCGCTCGCCCTTCGTCTACACGCTGTCGCTGTCGATTTATTGCACCGCCTGGACCTTCTACGGTGCCGTCGGTTCCGCTGCGCGATCGGGGTTGGAGTTTCTGACCATCTACCTTGGCCCGACCTTGGTGTTTGTCGGCTGGTGGTGGGTGCTGCGCAAACTGGTGCGGATCGGGCGCAGGCAACGGGTCACCTCGATTGCCGATCTGATCTCAAGCCGCTACGGCAAATCGAACCTGCTGGGTGTGCTGGTGACGGTGATCGCGGTGGTGGCCACCACGCCTTACATAGCCCTGCAACTGCAATCGGTGACACTGTCGTTTTCGGTGTTTGCGCAGGAAACCCCTGAAACCTGGGCGATGCCCGACCGTGATTCAACGGCGATCTGGGTGGCCGCTGGCCTCGCGCTGTTCACCATTCTGTTCGGCACCCGCAATCTGGATGCCAAAGAGCAGCATCACGGCATCGTCATGGCGATTGCAGTCGAGGCAGTGGTCAAGCTGGTGGCCCTGCTCGCCGTCGGTATCTTTGTGGTCTGGGGGCTGGGCGGTGGCCCCAGTGCGATGATCAGCCGGATTGAAACCTACAGTGATCCGAACTGGGCGATCCAGCCGGGGCGCTGGGGCGGGTTGATCTTTCTGTCCGCCGCTGCCGTGATTACTTTGCCGCGGATGTTTCAGGTGCTGGTGGTAGAGAATGTCGAGGAAGGCCATCTGTCGCGCGCCTCTTGGGCGTTTCCGGCCTATCTGTTTCTGATCAGCCTGTTCATCCTGCCCATCGCGGTGGTCGGGCTGGACCGGATGCCCGCAGGCTCCAACCCCGATATGATGGTGCTGACCTTGCCGCTGCATGAAGGGCAGGGCGGGCTGGCGCTGCTGGCCTTCCTGGGCGGGTTTTCTTCGGCCACCTCGATGGTGATCGTCGAGACCATTGCGCTGGCGACGATGGTATCAAACCACATCCTGATGCCCGCCTGGCTGTGGTTGCGGCCGCAAGCCGCACTTTCGGGCGATTTGCGCGGCGCGATTTTGCTGGCGCGGCGGTTCTCGATCATCATGGTGCTGGCGCTGGGGCTGGAATATTTCCGGCTGTCCGGTGGATCGGCGGCACTGGCGGCCATCGGCCAGATCGCTTTTGTCGGCGTGGCGCAGGTGCTGCCCGCCATGCTGGGCGGGATTTTCTGGCGCGGGGGCACCAAGCTGGGGGCAACTTTGGGCCTTGGCATTGGCTTTGCCACTTGGGGGTTCACGCTGTTCCTGCCCTCGTTCGGGGCGGGGGCGGCAATCTCGGCAGAGGTGTTGCAGCACGGCTTGTTCGGGGTGTCCTGGCTGCGCCCGCAGGCTCTGTTTGGCACCGAGGGGATGGACCCGCTGAACCACGCGATCTTCTGGTCGCTGACCCTGAACATCGCGGGCTATGCGGCAGGCTCGCTGCTGTCCTTCCCCGATCCGGTCGAGCGCATTCAGGGTGCGGCCTTCGTCAACGCCTTTGATGATGAATTGCAGGCCGAACGGCTGGGCTGGACCCACGGTCAGGCCGAACCCGAGGCGCTGATGAACATGGCGCAGCGCATTCTGGGCGACGAAGCCGCGATTTCGTTCTTTGAGGCCGAAGCCCGCGCGCAGGGCAAAGCGGGCTTTCTGCCCGATCTCACCCCGCGCTTTCTGGCGGGGCTGGAACGTAATCTCGCAGGCTCGGTCGGGGCCGCCACTGCGCATGCGATGATCAGCCAGTTGTTTGGTCGCGCCACGGTGACGGTGGAAGATCTGATGGCGGTGGCCAATGAAACCGCGCAGATCATGGAATATTCGGCGCGTCTGGAAGAACAACAGGGTGAACTTTCCCGCACCGCCCGTCAGTTGCGCGAGGTGAATGAAAAGCTGACCCAGCTTTCGGTGCAGAAAGACGCGTTTCTCAGCCAGATCAGCCATGAATTGCGCACGCCGATGACCTCGATCCGGGCATTTTCCGAGATTCTGGCCGAGGGGGATCTGCCGCGCCCGCGCGTCGCGGAATATGGCCAGATCATCCATGCCGAGGCAAAACGGCTGACCCGGCTGCTGGATGATCTGCTGGATCTGTCGGTGCTGGAAAATGGCGCGGTGCAACTGGATCTGAGCCTGTCTCACCTTGGCAAAATGCTCGACCGCGCCTTGGCGGCCGCCAGCCAAACCCGGCCCGAGCGCGATTTCGACATTCAGCGCGACTATACCTCGGAAGAGATTTTCCTGCGCACCGATGCCGACCGTCTGGTGCAGGTCTTCATCAATCTGATCTCGAATGCGCGGAAATATTGCGATGCCGAAAATCCCATGCTGCGGATTGCGGTGCGGCAAAAGGGCGGGCGGGTGGTGATTGATTTCATCGACAACGGTGGCGGCATTGCCAAGGACGCGCAGGGTCTGATCTTTGAGAAATTCGCGCGGCTGACCGATGCGGCACGCGCTGGCGGGGCGGGCTTGGGGCTTGCGATCTGCCGCGAGGTGATGGCCAATCTGGGCGGCACGGTGACCTATCTGCCGGGGCAAAGGGGGGCGGCGTTTCGCGTGACGGTGCCGCTGCGGATGGAAAAACCTGTGTGATGTAAACGCTTTGTTATCCCCCGCGCGGCTAGGCTGCGGGCAGGGCGATCCGGTAAGGGGAACGAAGTGGCAGAAGCTTTGCAAGATGGCGTCATTCGCCGCAGAATCGCAGCAGCCAAGGCGCAGATGGCCGAAGGCAGCCCGGGGGCAGATCGCGGCTGGCGGCTGGCTTTGGCCCGTGCCGCCCGCGACACGCTGGCATTGCCGCTTGAGGTCAGCAGTCTGGCGCTGCATCGCCGCTCTTTGGCCGAAGTGCTGGAACTGCCGCCGAACCATGCGCTGATTGCCGTGCTGCAAGGCCCGGCCGATGGCATGGGCCTGATGATCCTGTCGCCCCCCGTGCTGGCCGCGATGATAGAGGCGCAGACGCTGGGCAAAGTCGCCGCCACGCTGCTGACCAGCCGCAAGCCCACCCGGACCGATGCCGCAATGGTGGCGCCGACGCTGGATGCAGCGCTTGAAGGGCTGGAGCAGGTGTTGGCGCAAGAAGCCGATCTGCACTGGGCGGGTGGCTTTCGCTACGCCAGCTTTCTCGATGATCCGCGCCCGTTGGGCCTGCTGCTGGAGGACATCGACTACCGCGTGCTGACTGCCGAGCTGTCTTTGGGGCTTGGTGCGCGGCAAGGTGCTGTCATTCTGGCGCTGCCCGCCGATGGCAAAGGCGCGATGCCCGCAGCGGCGGTATCAGTGCCGGATCTGGCGGCGCAATCCGGTCAGGCTTTTGCGCAGGCTCTGGCCGCACAGGTGGAAGAAACCGGCTGTGTGCTTGATGCCGTGGTCAGCCGGGTCTCCTTGCCGCTGGCCCGCGTGCTGGCGTTGAAAGTCGGCGAAATTATCCCGCTGTCGCGTGCCTCGATTGACCGGATTCACTTTGAAGGCCTGGATGGCCGCAGGCTGGCCGAAGGCCGTCTGGGGCAGAATCGCGGGATGCGGGCGATCCGGCTGACCAGCGGCGACGTGCAGGTGCGCAAGGCATCGGCTGTCGAGACGACCGCAGGTGCAGAACCCCTGCGCCAGACCGGCTGAGCGTCAGCAGGAGGCAGCACAGGCGATTTCCGAAACGGAAATCGTGCACGGAATTTTTCGGAAAATTCCGGCTGGCGGCAAAGGTTAAGCCTTTGTGAATGATGATCTTCAAGTCTTTGATTTATCTTGAGATTGTCCCGTGTCCACGCGTGGACACACCCCAAAACTCAGTCCTTACCCGCGCGCTTCCGACGCCAGCGCCTCAATCTGGCCGCGCAACGGCTCCAGATTATAGCCGTATTTTGCCGGAGTGCGGATCAGCTCATCGGTCGGTTTTTGCCCGGCATTCATCAACGCCCAAACCACCGAACAGCGGTTCCCCGAGGCACAATACGCAAACACCGGCCCCGTAGCCTCAGCCATTACTTTGGATTGCAGCCGAACGTTTTCCATCGTCAACGCCCCGCCAATCACCGGGTTGGCGACGAATTTCAGCCCCAAAGCCTCGGCTGCCGCTTTCATATGCGGGGTGTGCAGATGGGCGGGGATCTCGCCGTCAGGGCGGTTGTCGATCACGGTGGTAAAGCCCGCCGCCTTGATCGCGGGCAGGTCGGTAAGCTCGATCTGCGGCGAGACGGAATAGGTCGGGGTCAGGGCGCGAATGTCCATTTTGCTCCTCGGGCTGGCGGCTGCCCGCGCGAAACGGCGGCGCAGGCTGGGTGCGGCGATCATACCGCCGAGCATCGCCAATAGGAAGACCAGACCGCCCGTGCCCCCAAAGCTGAGCGAGGCCAGTGCTGGGCCGGGGCAAAGCCCCACCAGCGCCCAGCCCATGCCGAACAGCGCCGAGCCTGCAATCAGGTTGCGGTCGAACACGCGTGGCGGCGCTGCGGGCAGATCGAGGCCCAGATACGAGCGCTCCATCCGCGCAGCAATCCGCCACGCAACCGCCATCGGCAAGATCGCCCCACCCATCACGAAAGCCAGCGTCGGATCCCACGCGCCGAACACGTCCAGCCAGCCCTGCACCTTGGTCGTGTCGGTCATGCCCGAAATCCGCAGGCCCGCGCCGAACAACCCACCCGCCAGCAGGGCAAATCCATAGCGTTGCATCAGATCACCCCGATCAGGTGACGCAGCAGCGCCATCGTCAGCCCGCCCGCCAGCACATAGATCAGCGTCGCCACGATGCCGCGCAGCGACATCCGCGAGATACCGCAGACCCCATGCCCCGAGGTGCAGCCATTGGCCAACCGGGTGCCGACCCCAACCAACAGTCCCGCCAGCACGATCACCAGCCAGTTTTGGGTCAGATGCGTCTCACCGCCGATCAGCAGCCACAAAAGGTAGGGCACGCCGATCAGTCCCGCCAGAAACACCAGCCGCTCGGCCCAGTTTGACCAGTCAGAGCGATCCACCAGCTCGCCGATAATCCCGGAAGCGCCCATCACGCGGCCATTGTAGAGCAGATACACCGCTGCAGCGCCGCCGATCATCAGCCCGCCGACAAATCCCCAGACCCAATCCATCATCTTCCCGTCACCGCCCGCTCACAGCCCATTCAAAGGCACTTTCAGATAGGACAGGCCGTTATCCTCAGGCTCGGGCATCTGGCCCGCACGCATGTTGATTTGCAGCGAGGGCAAGATCAGGCGGGGCATGGCGAGGGTCGCGTCGCGCTTTTCACGCAGCGCAACAAATTCGCTGCGGTCGCGCCCGGCGCCGACATGCACGTTCAGGGCTTTTTGCGCGCCAACGGTTGATTCCCACGCGAATTCCTCGCGGCCCGGTGCCTTGTAATCGTGGCCGACGAAAATCCGGGTGGCATCGGGCAGGGCGAGTATGCGCTGCACCGAGTCGAACATCACCTCGGCCGAACCACCGGGGAAATCGCAGCGGGCGGTGCCGAAATCGGGCATGAACAGGGTATCGCCGACGAAAGCGGCATCGCCTGCCACATAGGTCAGGCAGGCGGGGGTATGGCCGGGCGTGTGCATCACATCGACACGCAGTTGGCCGATCATCAAACTGTCGCCCTCGCGAAACAGCCGATCAAACTGGCTGCCGTCACGGGCAAAGCGGGTGCCTTCGTTAAACACCTTGCCGAAGGTTTCCTGCACCACGGTGATCTGATCGCCAATGCCGATCTGGCCACCAAGCGCCTCTTGTAGATAGGGGGCGGCTGACAGATGGTCGGCATGGACATGGGTTTCCAGAACCCATTGCAGATCAAGGCCTTCAGCGCGGATATGGGCGATCACCGCATCGGCAGAGCGGGTATCCGTGCGCCCCGAGGCATAGTCGAAATCCAGCACAGAATCGATCACCGCACAGGCACGGCCAGCCGGTTCGCACAACAGATAGGTGATGGTGTTGGTGGCTTCGTCGAAAAAAGCGTGGACTGCGGGTTTCATAGCGGTCTCCTCGGGCTTTCGCTTGGCCAAGATAGGTCGTGGCAAGATATATCTCAATATCTGAATGTTATTTTTGAGGCGGTCAGTTGATATGCATCAACAAGGCGAGCCATTTTTGGTGTAGGGTGGTTGCAGTCAGGAAAGGACAGCATATGACCTCGACCGCCAATCACAAGGCGCAGTTGCAGCACCGTTTGGCCGATCTGAAGAGCCGTTTGAGTGGAATAACCACCGAGCTTGTGGCCGAGCATTCCCCCGATTGGGAAGATCTTGCCACCGAGCGCGAAGGCGATGAGGTGCTGGAAGGCATGGGCAACGCTGG
>NZ_JAXMJJ010000025.1:0-25767 GCF_034376685.1 Cypionkella sp. | reverse complement strand
TGTAGCTTATCTGGCGCACCTTGCGCGCCAATGTGCGAAGCGGCTTGGTCGTTCTTTATGACCACGATTCGCGATGCGGGCGAAGGCTTTCCACTGAAACAGGCTTGGCGTGATGTACGCGACGTTGCCCCGGCAAAGGGCTGGGATTGGCCGAGTTGGGCAACCGTTTTCCGCCGCTGGCAGAACCTTCCGTTGGCGCAACAGCTTCATGCCCGCCTCGGACATACGGAGGCGGTCAAGCGGTTGGCGCAACCTGCCATGCGCGACAAGACCACGATCTTGCCGCTAGAGTGGGTATCGCTGGACGGTCGGACAAAGGACTTTTGGGCGCATAATGGCGACGGAAAACCGCGCCGATATACCTTTCTTGCGCTGGTAGATTGTGCCACGAGCTTTGTGCTGGACTGGGAACTTGCCGAAAGCGAAAACGCCCGCGCAACGGTGCGGCTGATCAAGCGCACCTGCGAAACCTACAGCATTTTTGACCGCCTTTACCCTGACAATGGGTCGGCTTTTGCGGGGCATTTGGTGGCGGGCGGCGCGGTGCATCGCTTCCGAAACTCCCGGCAAAAGATGGAAAGCGTCAAGCCCTTGGGGATTTGCCACCATCTTGGGATTAAGCTGCATTTTGCGCTTCCCGCAAATGGTCAAGCCAAGCCCGCCGGGCGCGCTTTTGCCAGTTTGTCGCGCGTCATAGATGATCGTCCAGAGTTCAAGAATGCTCATGCTGGACATGCTGCGGGGGCAGCACCTGACGGTCGTATCGTGCCCGTCTCGCTGGACGATGCGCGCGCAGTTATCGCCCGCGAAGTGCGGCGCTATAACAGTGAACCGGGTCGGCGCGGACAAGGTATGAATGGCCGCTCTTATCAATCTGCCTTTGAAGCAGGTCGGACATTGCGTGTTCATCGCAAGCCCACGGCGCGGCAACTCTATTTGGCGGGGCTGATCTACACGCCTGTTGCGGTGGATCGCTGGGGGCGCGTTTCCGTTAATACATGGACATATGGCTTGCCAGAGACGCAAGAGGACCTGCTGCCCTATCATAAGAGCGGGCAGCAAATCTTACTTGGCCGCGATCCTGACGATTTTGCAGCCCCGGCCTTGGCATGGAATGCAGATAACGAACTGATCTGCGAAAACATTATGCCTGTGACGCGTGGTGCGTATGGCAGCGTGGACGGCATCCGCGATGCATCGCGCAACCGCAAGGCCGCGAGCACAATGGTTAAAGCCGCAGCCGAGGCGAACAACTATCTCACAAACGCTGATCTGGTCGCGGCAATGGCTGCAATCCCGACGCCTGACGGCCCTACGGCGGCACCCGAAGGCGTTGTCAAAGGCCAGTTTGCAGGGCGCTTGAAACCGAACAAACGAGCCGCGCAAGCCCAAGGTTCGGCGGCAATTCCCTTAGATTACTTGAATAATATGGATGCCCACCTTGCCGATATTGAGGCGGGGCGGAAACCGAAATTGGCGTGAAAAGCGGTGCAACGCTTTCCACGCCTGTCGATGCGGGCCTGACGGCTCGCCCTTACAACGGAGACCACAATGTCAGAAGTTTTAAAGCTTGCAAAGAGCAGTATTCCAGAGGCTGACGCCGAAGGCTTCATTCGCACAGAAACAGCCGAAGATATTCTTCGTTCATTGGCGTTGGTGCGCTCAATCAACGGTCCAGCGGTGACGCTGATCAGCGGTGCGCCGGGGATCGGCAAGACGGAAACGCTCTTGCACTCTCAGCGGCAGGATTGGGACGGCTCAATCTATGTGTCCATCGCAAAGGGCGAGGGCAACCCGTTTCATGTGGCAAGTCGCATTCTCTCGCAGTTTGGCGACAGCAAAACACGCGGCAAGGGCTTAGATGAGCTTCGTCAGGTGGTTGGTGCCTATGTGGGTAAACGCCGTATCCTTCTGGTGGATGAGGCGCAGAACCTTTTTCAACGGCACAAGCTTTCGGCCACCACAGGTTCATCATTTGGATGGCTTGTGGCCGCTTCGGAAGAAGGTGGATTTGATCTTGCCTTCTGCGGCGACCTCACCCTGCCTTCGATCTTTATGGAGTTCCCGCATCTGCAAAGCCGGATGCGTCGGCCCGTTGTGGTCAAGTCGGTATCGCGCGTCGACGTTAGCGCGCTTGCCCAGCAGGAAGGTTTGAGCGGACGAGTGGAAGTAGATTTGCTTGCGGCAATCGCAAAGCTACCCGGAGGCTTAAGAAACGTCGAGAACGTCATTCGCATGGCCTCAATTTTTGCAGGAAGGGAAAAGGTTAGCGGGACGCACCTAAAAGCGGCGGTTGACGACCTCAAACTTCACCAGTCGGGGACTAAGCAATGACCAAAATTCGTGAGCTGTTGGCAGAGAACCCCGTGTCGTTCAACGAACTGCTTGATCTCTTCGAAGACTATGTGGCGACCATTGGGGCACCGCTGCGCAAAGGGATTAACCTCATTCGCGACGAGTTTCACTATGTCGAAGGCGACATTTTTGGTCACATTTGCGGGGTAGAGCAAGATGCCGGCGACATGGCAAAACGTCTCACCCAGATTCGCGCTGCTCGCAACAAGGGCCGCGATGTCACGATCACCCTCACGGACATTGACGCCTTCACGCTTGAAAGCGCGATTCAGCAAGCAAGCCGAACGATCTCGGATGCGACAACGGTTCTTGGCGGGCTGCATGGTCGCGCAACCTGCGATGACACTGGCGAGAGTTCCGAGGCGATTGCCATCATGGCGCTTACCCACCGGGCGCTGTCGAGTTCAGAGGATCACGAGGTTGGCAGGCTGCTTCGTTTTGCCGCCAAAATCAAAGAGGCGAGCAAATATGTGCAGATGGAAGGGGAGGAAGCGGCATGACGATCCGCGCAAAACAGAAGTCGATTCTGCACGTTGCCAAGGGAAAGTTGGGGCTAGACGATGATACTTATCGGCTTGCGCTGGTGAAGATCGCGGGTGTCACCAGTTCCACGGACCTGACGCCTGACAGCTTCAATGCCGTGATGGGGTTCTTCGAACACTGCGGCTTCCGGCCCTTGGTGGCCGAGGGTGCATCTTACGGCAACCGTCCCGGCTTTGCGTCGCAGGCGCAGCTAGAATTGATCCGATCACTCTGGATGGAGTTGCACCACACCGCCACTCTTGATGAAGCCGCGCTGAACGGTTGGCTTCTTAAGTGGTTCAAGCTGTCGTCGCTTCGCTTTGTGAAAGCCGAGAATGCGCCAAAGGTTATCACCGCGCTCAAGATGTGGAAACGTCGCGCTGCCTGATGCGATTCAGAATTGTGGAAAGGGCGGCACCGAATGGTACTGCCCTTTCGTTTTGACATATCATGTGAGGCGGCAACCGCATAACCCGTGATCGATGGCTGGATCAGCGCTGATCGATGTCCATCCATTTCTCTGCCAACGGCTTATACTGACCGACAATTTCCTCTGTCCAACCAGCTACTTTCTTTCTTTCGTCTACATTCTTGAAAAAACCGGGAGGGAGACTCCCAGATACACGAATAAAGTGAAAATTTGCGGCGCGCCCGAAAAGGCCTTGCGATACTAGAAGTGCAAGGCAAATTGTATAAGCATGTCCGAAAGTGAAAGGATCAGCAAAACTCGATACTTTCATTAGAAAGTTGGGCGCGCCTGTCGAGTGACTGATCCAAGCAATCAAAATTACCAAAGCAAAGTTTGTTGTTGCCAACGCTTCATTCGCAAGTTGTTCTAAAGATTCCTTTTCGTGTTTTTCAATTCTAGCTGTCAAGTCGTTGTCTGTATTAGATTTCGCATATTCCTTTGCCACTTCAATGCTGACGCTATTCTCTCGATTGTGTTGATTAAGAGCTTCAAATATTGGAACACCTTCGCACTTAAACATCCCCATAAATTTTCTACCACACCAAGCCAAACTCCCAACAAGAACAGTGTAGCCACCGATAGCGGGAATAAATAGCCACCCCGTGAGCAAAGAAAAGGTTACGGCAATATAAAGAAGCTCAATAGAATAGTTATCCACAAAGTCAGTCAAAGAAAAGTAAATGGGGGACTGTTTGGATCGGAGCAAAAAATACACTTCCAGAAACAACATCTTATTTGTGATGTTGCTTGTTACATTTGGCAATAGTCCGTCTAGACCTGACTTCACTTAGTATCCTTTAGGAAAACTCAGACACGGGTAGCCCTAGAGAAACATGCTTCAGTTTTTGCGAAGAACCAAGCACAACATTAAGGCTCTGAACGGTTTCCGCTCCGCAGTCGCCTCCATGCCGGAAAAACGGCAGTAGGAGAGGCCTTCTAGGTCTTCGGCCATCTAGGGTCGTGGCTCGCGCTCAACCCGTTTAAAAACGGCTAGAACCCGTTTAATTTTGCAATCCCGCAGCACCCCTCCGACCGCCTTCCCAAAATCGGCAGAACCTGGTAGGAAATCCGGGTGTGCGGTGTGTCTCGAAGGACTGAAAACTTGATCTGGTCTAGCAGCGCAAAGGCCGATGTTGGTCCGTAACTCGCATTACATACGCCCTGGTCAGTCATCTGGTCAAACCCGACATCCAACTCCCTACATACCGTTGTAGGTGTTTCGGCATTTCCCACTCCGTTACACCTTTTCCCAAGAGACCGCGCCGGGGCTTTGACCGCGCGCTTGCTGGAAAAGGACCGACTATGATTATTGACGAGCAATCCCTTGAGCTGAGCTACAAGGGGTTTCAAACAGTCTTCAACGAAGCCCGCGAAGGTACCCCGTCTTATTTCGAAAAGGTCGCGATGACCGTTTCAAGCGGTGCCTCGGATGAGACTTATGGCTGGATTGCCAACATTCCCGGCATGCGTGAGTGGATCGGCCAACGGCAAATCAAAAACCTCACCGCTTCGAAATACACCATCGCGAATAAGCTGTTTGAAAGCACAGTATCGGTCAAACGCACATCGATGGAAGACGATCGGTTAGGCGTTTATAAGCCCGCCTTTGCCGAGTTGGGCAGCATGTCGCAGCGCCACCCCGACACGATGATCTTTTCGCTGATGAAAAGCGGCTTTGCGGCGAACTGCTATGACGGACAATTCTTCTTTGACACCGATCATCCGATGATTGATGAAAATGGCGACACCTTGGTGGTCGCCAATACCGATGGCGGCGCGGGCGCGCCGTGGTTTCTGTTGGATACATCGCGCGCCGTCCGCCCGATGATCTGGCAAGAGCGGCTGCCGTACGAATTCCAGCAACTGACCAAAACGACCGACCCGCATGTGTTCATGCTGGACGAATACATTTACGGCGTGCGGGCGCGGGTGAATGCCGGGTTTGGGCTTTGGCAACTCGCATGGGGATCAAAGCAAGCTTTGAACCCTGCCAACTATGCCGCAGCGCGGGCGGCGATGCAGAACATGAAAGGCGACGGCGGGCGCATCCTAGGCGTGATGCCGAATGTCTTGGTGGTGCCGCCTTCTCTTGAAACCGATGCGCGGACGCTGCTGAAAGCCGCCACCTCTGCGTCTGGTGCCTCAAACCCTTGGTTCGATTCCGCCGATCTTATCATCACCCCCTATCTCGCTTAAGGAGGCCCAAATGGTTGCCCTGAATACCGGACGCAATACCAAGATGCGCCTTGGCGATATTCGCAATGATCTCGTCGCGGCCAGCGTGAAAATCTTTGGCGGCAGTATCATTATGCGCAATGCCGCAGGCTATCTCACCAAAGGCGCTGTCGCGACGGGCTGTTTCGGCGTGGGTCGCGCCGAAGAAACTGTCGATAATTCGGCGGGCGTCGCTGGCGCGCTTGGAGTGAACTATCGGATCGGTTGCTTTGCTTTTGCCAATTCGGCGGCGGGTGATCTGATCGCCCAAGCCGACATCGGCAAGGTCTGCTACATCGTCGGTGATCAGACTGTAGCGAAGACCAACGGTTCTGCCACGCGGTCCCCCGCTGGCATCGTTGAGGGCATCGAAGGCACTGCCGTGTGGGTGCGCTTTGACGAAGCTTTGACGCGGGCGTCATAATGCAGGGCCTGCAACTTGCCACTTGCGACCGCGCGCTTGCGCCCGGTGGTGGTGCGCCCGAATGGGTTCACCTCTTGCCCGATGGGCATATGAAGGGGCGCGACGGGCGCGAATTTGAACTGGCCGATCCGGGCGCTTTGGTTCTGGCGTTTCAGTCGGACGGCATTGATCTGCCGATTGATTATGAACACCAGAACGACAAGCCCGAAGCGCGGCTTTCCGGCCCGGTGCCAGCGGCGGGCTGGATCAAGGAATTGCGGGCGGCGGAAGGCGGGCTTTGGGGGCGCGTCGAATGGACAGCCACCGCGTCCGAGATGATCGGGCGCAAAGAATATCGCTACCTGAGCCCTTCGATCCTGTTCCACCCCAAGACCCGGCAAATCGTCAAGCTGAAAGGCGCGGACCTTGTCCACAATCCGAACCTCTATCTCACGGCGCTTGCCAGTCAGGAAAACACAATGTTGCCCGCGCACAAGCCGCAGCAATCCGAAGGCGTCGAGTTGGCAGCCGAGTTGGCAAAAATGTTCAATTTGCCGCCCGACACGCCAGTTGCTGATCTGCTCGGCAAGCTCGCCGAGCTGGTGAAGCCCACGCCCGATCCGGCCAAGTTTATCCCCGTAGCGGCGGTGCAGGAAATGCTGCGCAACCGCAACACCGAACTGAGCTTGAACCGTCAACAGCGCATGACGGCGAAAGTGCAAAAGGCAATCCAAGACAACCAACTTACCAACGGGATGCGCGACTGGGCGCAGGCACTTTGCGAAAGCAACGAGTCGGCCTTTGATGAGTTTTGCGAAAAGGTTGGCCCGACCATTGCCCAGTTTTTCAAGCCAGTCGAAAACGCGGGCTGGAACAACCTGCAAAAACTGCAAGCCAAGACATACGACGACTCGCCGCTTGAGCAAACCATTTGCGAACAGCTTGGACTTAAACCCGGCTCACTGAGCAACTGAAATCGGGCGGAGCGCCACGAGCGCCCGCACCCGAGTACCGCGACGCGATCAGAGGCGGCGCGGTATCAAGGCCCCAAAGTGCATTATCTCCGTGGTGCGTTTTGGGGCCTTGGATTTACCCCCATATTGAGGCACCCCTTGAATCAGATCGCCCGCCCGATGCCGCGCCCGACCGCCCAAGTTGCCGCCTATGTGGAGGTTCTGGGCGCGGAACTCGCCGTGCAGTTCATCTTGCAGTTCGGCGGCGCTGAACTTTACCTTCCGAAGAATCCGCAAGGCAAAAGCGATGTTGAAAAGTTGCTTGGCGCGGACAACTTGAAGGCGCTCGCTGCGCGTTCCGATTTACAGCGCAGAGTTCCGCTGGCGAAACGCTGGCTGGCGGAAATGCTGGATTGGAAGGGGTATTCTAAAGCGGCGATAGCGCGAACCCTGCGCACGTCCCTACCGACGGTAAGCAGGTATCTTGCAGGGCAATACGCCCCGGCACGGAATTAGGTTGGGCGGCAGGGCCCCCCTGTCCGGTTTCCCGGCAACCCTGCATAGCACTCCGACCCGAAGATCGTGTTACGGCCGGGGGAATATCACCGCGTCACGCCCAAGGAAGAAATAGACCATGTTGCCGTCGCCAAGCAAGGCCGATGCCGAAACCAAAGCGCGCCACCTGCATCGCCTTTTGTTGGAGGCGAGCGCCGAAACCGCAACCCTTGTAAAGACCCTTTCAACGGGCCTTCAAAGCACCGTTAAAGACGATGTAATCGCCGCCCATCGCCGCGCGCATCGCATGGGAAGGCCCGCCAAAATCGCCGCTGATCCCGAGTTGCAAGCCTTCGTCAACGCCCGCTTCGACACCCTGACTTTTTGAACAAATTGCCAAGGAAGTTGCAGACAACTTCCCGCCCGAACGCCGCGTCAGCCTCTCTGCAATCCACCGCTGGTGGCAGAAAACGAAGCCAGTCTGACCGTCGCCAACCGGCAGAAACCAGCTTTAACCAGATAATCCCGGCTTTGGTCAAACCTTCTGAGACTATCCTGTCAAACCCTATGAACACACACACCCGGCACGGGCGAGGGGGCAGACAGCCCCCCTTCCCACATCAGAGATAAGCGCCTACCCCCTCACCTGCCATCCCGCCCATTCATTAAAAATCCCTTAACGCCACCACCCCATCTGCTTGATATATCACAGTATTTTTTGGTCCCGAGTTGGGACCACCCTTCCCCACCGCAAAAATCCCCCTTGCCAGCCCCGCAAAAATCCCCCCAAATCCGGCCCATGAAAGCCCCCATCCTCACCCCGCTCGCGGCCTCCCTGCCCTCCACCGTCCCCTTCACCGGACCCGAGACGCAAGAGCGCCGCCAAGGCCAGCCTTTCATCGCCCGCCTCGGCGCCAATGAAAGCCTGTTCGGCCCCTCCCCCGCCGCGACCCGCGCCATGCAAGCCGCCGCTTCTGAGGCCTGGATGTATGGCGACCCCGAGACCCACGCCCTGAAAGCCGCCCTCGCCCAACATCACGGCTGTGCCCCCGAAAACATAGTGGTCGGGGAAGGCATTGACGGCCTCCTCGGCTACCTCGCCCGCCTGATCGTAGGCCCCGGCACGCCCATCGTGACCAGCCTCGGCGCCTACCCCACCTTCAACTTCCACGTCGCAGGCTACGGCGGCACCCTGCACCGCGCGCCCTACAAGGCCGACCATGAAGACCCCGAAGCCCTGCTGGGTCTGGCCCGCCAAACCCAAGCCCGGATGCTTTATATTGCCAACCCCGACAACCCGATGGGCAGCCACCACCCCGGCGCGGTGATCAAAGACCTGCTGGCGAACCTGCCCGAACAAACCCTGCTGGTGCTGGACGAGGCCTATATCGATCTCGCCCCCGATGGCACCGCACCGGAAATCCCCGCCGACACCCCCAACCTGATCCGGTTCCGCACGTTTTCCAAAGCCCACGGCCTCGCGGGCCTGCGGGTCGGCTATGCGATCACCTCGGCACCACTGGCCACCGCCTTCGACAAGGTGCGCAACCATTTTGGACTGGGCCGTATCGCACAGGCCGGAGCCTTGGCGGCGCTGCAGGATCAAGCGTACCTGAGCGAAATCCGCACCAAAGTCGCCACGGCCCGAAGCCGCCTGAACGGCATCGCCCGCACCAACGGACTGATCCCGCTGGCCTCGGCCACCAATTTCATCACGATGGATTGCACCCGCGACGGCGATTACGCCCGACGAGTCCTTGCCGAACTGCTGGCGCGGGGTATTTTTGTGCGGATGCCCGGGGTCGCCCCGCTGGATCGCTGCATCCGCGTCAGTCTGGGGGATGAAAGCGCCCTCGCGGCCTTTGAAGCAGCCCTGCCCGCCGCCCTTACAGCCGCAGGCTGATCACTCCGCCGCCAATCCCGGAGCCGCAGGCACTGGGCCAGCCGCAGGCACCGGGACATTCGCCGGGCCCAATGCCGGGGCTGGGCCAACGGGCACCTCAGCCGGGCCGAGACGCGGCGCGGCTGCGACCTGTTCGACCGCCAGCAACTGCCGCGTCGTCGGGGCCTCAGCCTCGATCACCCGGCGAAACACCAGCACATTCTGGAAGGTGGTTTTCGTGCCGGTGAAGCCCGCGCGCTCATCCACCGGCAGCGTATCGGCCCGGATATAGTCCCAGCCTTCGCGGCCCAGTTCATTCATCACCGAGGTCAGCGCCAGCGCAAAGCGGTCTTCAGTGGTTTTGACCCCGCGCGATTTTTCGCCCCTGCGGGGGGCGGGAATCACTTTATATTCGTAACGCTGCATAGGGTCGCTCCTGAACCAAACGCGGGCAGATTACTCAATAACCAGCCCCAAGGCCAATCACAGAAAGGATTTTCTGCGATCCCCGCGCGGATTTCGCCACAGCACAAGATGCAGTAGGTCTGCGTGCGCCTGCCGCTAACCCTCGTCCCCAATCGGCGGTAACGCTGGCGCGTGCAACCCCGTGAAGGGATCAGCCCAAGCAGGCAGCGCGGCAATCCGCCGATACCAAGCGTCGATTTGCGGGTAATCCGCCATCGGCAATCCTGCCGCATCGTTGAAGGCGAGATAGCTTGCCATGCGAAAATCGGCATAGCTGAGGCCACTGTCGAGCAGGTAATCGCGGCCCACAAGGTGCGCGTCCAACTGTGCGGCGTGCTCGTGAAAATCCGCCAAGCCCTGTGCCAGCACCGCCGGGTCAATCGGGCCGATACCGTAGCGTTGCTTGGTGCCACGCTCAAAATGCACCACGTCGCAGGCCTGCACGAAATAGGCCTTGCTCCAAGAAATCCAGCGGATCATCTCGGGCATCTCTTCATCCATCCGCCAGAAATTCGATCCGGCCAGCATCGACAAGCGGCACGCAATCGCATCCGCTTCCCACAGAGAATGGCCGTTTTCCAGCAGGATCGGGATGCGCAAGCTGGGGTTCAGGGCGCGGAATTTCGCGCTGTGGGCTGGGTTAAACGGCGCGGCAAATTCAAACACCACATCCGAATTCAGATGCCGCGCCACGGCCACGGCAAGGCGCGGGTTGGGATTGCGCGAGTAAAATAGGGTCGCGGTCATTCTGGCCTCCGATTTACCTTGATATCAATATAAATCGGAGGCGTCAGATGTCCACAAGAAAGGCCGCTCGGTTCTGCCGAAACAGGCGAATCATGAAGCCGAGGCTCAGAGGCCGAGTTTCTGCGCCACCATCGCGTTGACCACAGCCGGATTGGCCTTGCCGCCGGTCGATTTCAGCACTTGCCCGGTAAACCAGCCCGCCAGCTTGGCGTTGACGCGGGCCTTTTCCACCTGATCGGGGTTCGCCGCAATCAGCGCGTCTAGTGCCGCTTCGATCGCACCGGTGTCGGTGACTTGCTGCATGCCGTGCGCTGCCGCGACTTCCGCTGGGTCGCCGCCCGTCGTCCAGATGATCTCGAACAGATCCTTCGCCATCTTGCCGCTGATCGTGCCCTTGGCGATCAGATCCAGCACGCCGCCGAGTTGCGCGGTAGACACCGGGCTGTCGGTGATCGACTTGCCCTCTCTGTTCAAGCGGCCGAACAGCTCGTTGATCACCCAATTCGCCGCCTGTTTGCCATCGCGGCCCTGCGCCACAGCCTCGAAGAAGCCAGAGGATTCCAGATCGGCGGTCAGCACATTGGCGTCGTAATCGGTCAGTCCGAAATCGCTCATGAAGCGGGCTTTCTTGGCATCGGGAAGCTCGGGCATCGCGGCTGCAATGTCGTCGACCCAGGCCTGTTCAATCTCCAGCGGCAGCAGGTCGGGGCACGGGAAATAGCGGTAGTCATGCGCTTCTTCCTTGCTGCGCATCGAGCGGGTTTCGTTCTTGTCGGGATCATAAAGCCGGGTCTCTTGCGTGACAGAACCGCCATCCTCCAGAATGGCAATCTGGCGGCGCGCCTCGTAGTCAATCGCAAGTTGGATGAACTTCATCGAGTTCATGTTCTTGATTTCACACCGGGTGCCAAGATGGCTAAAGTCTTGGCTGGCTTGGTATTTCTCATACTGGCCCACCCGGCAGACCGAGACGTTCACATCGGCGCGCAAGTTGCCGTTCTGCATGTTGCCATCGCAGGTCCCCAGATAGCGCAGGATCTGCCGCAGCTTGACGACATAGGCCGCAGCCTCTTCCGGCCCGCGAATGTCGGGGCGGCTGACGATCTCCATCAGCGCCACGCCGGTGCGGTTGAAATCGACGAAAGACATCGTCGGATCCATGTCGTGGATGCTTTTGCCTGCGTCTTGCTCAAGGTGAATCCGCTCCACCCGCACCAGACGCGCGACGCCCGGCGACATTTCGACCAACACTTCGCCTTCACCCACGATGGGGTGATACAGCTGCGAAATCTGATAGCCCTGCGGCAGATCGGGGTAGAAGTAATTCTTGCGGTCAAAGGCCGAGCGCAGATTGATCTGCGCCTTCAGCCCCAGACCTGTGCGCACCGCTTGTTCGACACAAAACTCGTTGATCACCGGCAGCATCCCCGGCATCGCGGCATCAACGAAGGCGACGTTGGAGTTCGGCTCTGCCCCCACTTGGGTGGAGGCCCCCGAAAACAGCTTGGAATTGGAGGACACCTGCGCATGGATTTCCATGCCGATCACCAGCTCCCAATCATGCTTTACGCCCGCAATCAGCTTCGGTTTCGGCGCTTCATAGGTCAGATCAAGCATGGCGGTCTCCGTGGATTTCGCCCCCTGTTTAGGCAGGCGGGGCGGCTGCCGCAAGTGTTGGGGTGGCGGAAAGCTGCCGACTTTGATGCCTGCGACCCCAGAAAACTTGCCGCATGCCGGTTTTGCCCTGATAGCCGACGGGTCGTGCACAGCGGTGCGGCGTCATTTGCGATGGACTGATGCGGATATCTTCCCTCTTCGGCGCGGCTTTTGCCCTGTTCTTTTTCGGCACTTCTCCGGCTTTGATGGCCGAAGCTTTGCCCAAAATGCGCTGGGATCACGTCCCCGAAGCGGCGACCTGGACCAATGCGGCGCTGGTCTCGGTTGAGAAGTATGACAGCAAACTGGCCGCCAAAGTGCCTGATGATATCCAGACATGGTGCCCCGGCTATGAGACAGCGTCGCTGGAAGATCGCCGCGCGTTCTGGGTGGGTGTGATGTCAGCGGTGGCGAAATATGAGAGCGGATATAACGCCAAGGCGGCGGGTGCCGGGCGCTATTTCGGTTTGATGCAGATTTCCACCCAAACCGCCAAAGCCTATCGCTGCGAAGCCAACACGGGCAAAGACCTGAAAAGCGGCACCGCCAATCTGGAATGTGCCGTAAAGATCATCGCCCGCCAAGTTGGCCGCGACGGCATGGTCTCCGGCAAAGGCAACCGCGGCGTTGCCCGTGACTGGGGTCCGATGAGCAAAGCCAAGGTCCGCGCCGATATCGCGGCATGGACCGGTAAGCAGGCCTATTGCGCCATGCCCGTCAAGCGAGCATCCGCCCCGCCATCTCAGAAAGATCGCGGCTAAGCCCGGTCGTGGCCATGATCCGCTGCAACGCGCCGCGCATCATCGCCTGGCGGTCGGCATCATAGCGCGGCCAGGATTCAAACGCCGTCGACATGCGCGAGGCAGTTTGCGGGTTCAACGGATCAAGCTTGATCAGCCAATCTGCCAGCAGAGCATAACCCTCGCCTGATGCGTGATGGAAACCTGCGTGATTGCCAGAGAGCGCGCCAATCACCGCGCGGAAACGGTTGGGGTTTTTCCAGTCGAAATCGGGCCGTGCCGTCAAGCGTCGCACCACATCCGCCACATTGTCCGGCTGGGCTGCTGCGACCTGCACCGCGAACCATTTGTCCAGCACCAGCCGGTCGCCCTGCCATTTCACAGCGAAATCCGCCAGTTCGGCCTGCCCCGCGCCGATATCCAGCAGGATCGCCAAGCTGCCGAAACTCTCGGTCATATTGTCCGCCGCCGCATAAGCCGCTCGTGCCGTAGCCCCATCATCCAGCCGTGCCAGCAACCCCAGAGCCGCCAACCGCAGCGCCCTTTTGCCTGCCGCCGCAGCATCGGGTGAAAACGCCCCCGGCACCCGGCAGGCCAATTCCAATTCTGGCAAGCCAGCCGCCAACCGCTCTGCCAGCGCCAAATGCAGCGCCCGCCGCGCGTGGTAAATTCGCGCCGGATCAGGCACATGGCCCGCTGCATGCAGCGTCGCCGCCATGTCGTCTTCCCCCGGCAGCCGCAAGGCCAGCGCCCGGAACGCCGGGTCTAAGGCCTCGTCAAACGCCAGTCGCGCAAGCCCGTCAAGCAGATCCGCGCCCGGTGCCGCCCCATCGACGATCATTCGCGCCAGCACGTCCTTGGCCAGACCGCGCCCCGCCTCCCAGCGATTGAACGGGTCGGTGTCATGTGCGAGCAGGAACGCCCGCTCTGCCGCAGGGACAGACCGCTCCAGGATCACCGGAGCGGAAAATCCCCGCAAGATCGACGCGACCGGGCGCGAGGCCAGACCCTTGAACGCAAAGCTCTGCTTGGCCTCGGTCAGTTCCAGCACGGTGGTCGGCACCACCTCGTCGCCATTCGGGTTCAAAAGCCCCACCGCAACCGGAATCACCTTCGCGCCCTTTTGCGCCTGCCCCGGAGTTGCGGGGTTTTCTTGCGCCAAGGTCAGCGTATACACCCCATCCGCCCAATCCTCGGCCACCGAAACCCGCGGCGTCCCGGCCTCGGTATACCAGCGCTTGAACTGCGAAAGATCGCGGCCCGTGGTGTCTTCAAACACCTTTAGCCAATCCTCGATCGTCGCCGCCTGCCCATCGTGGCGGTCAAAATACAGATCCAGCGCGCGGGCGTAATCGGCATCACCCACAAGCCGCTTCAGCATCCCGATCACCTCGGCGCCCTTTTCATAGACGGTTGCGGTGTAGAAATTGTTGATCTCGACAAAACTGTCGGGCCGCACCGCATGGGCCAGCGGCCCGCCATCCTCGCGGAACTGGCGGGCGCGCAGCATCAGCACATCCTCGATCCGTTTCACCGCATGGCTGCGCAAATCACCCGAGAATTGCTGATCGCGGAACACTGTCAGCCCTTCCTTCAGGCACAGTTGAAACCAATCGCGGCAAGTGATGCGATTGCCGGTCCAGTTGTGAAAATACTCATGCGCGATGATCGCCTCGACGCGCGCGAAGTCATCATCGGTCGCAGTTTCAGGGCTGGCGAGAACGGCCTTGGAGTTGAAAATGTT
This sequence comes from Cypionkella sp., assembly GCF_034376685.1. Taxonomy (GTDB): domain Bacteria; phylum Pseudomonadota; class Alphaproteobacteria; order Rhodobacterales; family Rhodobacteraceae; genus Cypionkella. The sequence goes on along the minus strand of NZ_JAXMJJ010000025.1, from coordinate 11,122 downwards.
CAGCCCCTTGTTCTCCATCGCGCCCATGTTGAAATCATCCACTGCGACAATGTTAAAGATATCAAGGTCATAGGCGCGGCCGTAAACCTTTTCATCCCAAGCCATCGAAGCTTTCAGCGCCTGCATCCCCCAAGCGCAACGACCTTCATCCCCCGGCCGCACCCAGATGTTCAGGCCGACATCGCGCCCCTCCATCGTCGTAAACTGCCCCGGATGGGCCCGCAGATCGCCTGCAACCAGTGCGAACAAATAAGAAGGCTTCGGCCAAGGATCATCCCATTCCGCCCAGCCCACGCCCTGTCCCACCGGATTGCCATTCGACAAAAGCACTGGCAGATCGCTTTCAATCCGCACATGAAACCGCGCCATCACATCGGGTCGGTCGGGGTAGAAGGTGATCTTTCGGAACCCTTCAGCCTCACATTGCGTGCAATACATGCCGTTCGACATGTAAAGCCCCTCCAGCGCGGTGTTGCCTTCGGGTGCAATCTCGACCTCGGTTTCCAAGACAAACGCGCCCGCAGGCAGCAGCGCCGCTGCCAGTGTCAGCCCCGTCGCATCAAGGCTCGGCTGCACCGCTTGCCCATCAACCGCGCAAGCAATCAGCCGCAACCCTTCACCATCCAGCCGCAAATCCTGTCCCGTCCTTGCCGCTGGATTAGGTGCCAGATGCAGCCGCGCCAAGACCCGCGTGGCCGTCGGATGCAGTTTGAACGTCAACTCCACGCGGTCAAGCGCATGGCTGTAAGGTTGGTAATCGGACAGGCGAATGGTGCGCGGATCATCAGCGGGCATGGCGGTCTCCTTTTGCGCCAAGCTTTCGCAATCGTTGGCGAGGCGCAAGAGCCAAGCGCGCCGCGCGCCATTCACATTGGCTCAAATACTCCCGCCGGAGGCTCCCACATCTCCCCAAACAGCCCGCCCAATACTGCCGATTCGTCGCCAAAAGCTAAGTGTGATCCGCAAGCACACAGCACAGCCCAGCATTGGCGCCGAAAAAATATCCCCTAAGCATGGATAAAATCTCATAATAATCCAACTATTTCAGCATATTACTCCATCGCCGCCGTCCCATCCCGCGCAGGCTCTCTTTACAGCGCCGATTCCGCCGCTATCTCTATGTTCCATGAATGTTCTCATTTGGTTCAAACGCGATCTGCGCGCCCACGACCACCCTGCTCTGACCCATGCGGCGGCACTTGGGGCGGTGTTGCCACTTTACATTGTCGAACCGGAGTATTGGGCGCTGCCCGACACCTCTGCCCGGCAATGGGCGTTCACGGCGGAATGTCTGGAGGATTTGCGCGGCCAACTTGGCCAACTCGGTGCCCCGCTGTTGGTGCGTGTGGGCGACGCGCAAGCGGTGCTGGAACGCCTGTGTCGCCAGCACAACATCACCCGCATCGTCAGCCACGAGGAAACCGGCAACGCCTTCAGCTATGCCCGCGACCGCCGCGTCGCTGCTTGGGCGCGCAGTGTGGGCATCATCTGGGACGAGCTGCCACAATCCGGCGTGATCCGTCGCCTCGCCAACCGTGATCAGTGGCAAAGCCGCCGCGATGCCTTCATGGCAGCGGCCCCGCTTGATCCACCTGCCCTGAACGCCCTGCCGGGGTTGGAGCCCGGCCTGATCCCCACTTCCCGCGCGCTGCGTCTGGCGGACGACAAATGCGCGCATCGCCAGCACGGAGGCCGCGGCCAAGGTCTTGATCTGCTAGAGTCTTTCCTGATCCAGCGTGGCGAGATCTACCGCACGGCAATGTCGTCTCCGCTGAGTGCCGAGCGCGCTTGCTCGCGGCTTTCCCCCCATATTGCGATGGGCACCTTGTCGCTGCGCGAAGTGGTGCGGGCCACACAAACCCGCACTGCCGAATATCCCGGCGGGCGCTGGGGTGGCGCCCTCAGCAGCTTTCAATCCCGGCTGGCGTGGCGCGATCACTTCATCCAAAAGCTGGAAGATCAACCGAATATCGAAACCCGCTGCCTGCAAGCTTCCGCCGAATTGCTGCGCCGCAACAGCGATCCCGTCCGCCTTCACGCTTGGGAACATGGTGAGACCGGCCTGCCGTTTCTGGATGCCTGCCTGCGCTATCTGGCGGCCACCGGCTGGCTGAATTTCCGCGCCCGCGCCATGGTGATGGCCTGCGCATCTTATCACCTCTGGCTGGATTGGCGGGTGACGGGGGCTGTGCTTGCCCGCAGATTTACCGACTATGAGCCGGGCATCCACTGGCCGCAGGTACAGATGCAATCGGGCACAACCGGGGTGAACACGCCCCGGATCTATAACCCGGTGAAACAGGGCCTCGATCAAGACCCCACCGGCGCTTTCACCCGGCGCTGGATTCCAGAGCTTTCCACGGTTCCCGATGCTTACCTGCAAGCCCCGTGGCGGTGGTCCGGTGCGGGTCGCATCTTGGGCCGTCGCTATCCCGAACCTGTGGTCGATGTGGCCACCGCCCAGCGGGAAGCCCGCGAGGCGGTCTGGGGCATGCGCCGCAAACCCGCCGCGCGCGCCGAAGTGGTCGAGATCATCGAGCGTCACGCTTCCCGCGCGCCCAAACGCCCGCAACCCAGCCACGGCCAGCTCAGCCTCGATCTGTAATGCCAAAGATGCGCAAGAAAGCCGATCTGCCCGTCAAAACCTGCGCCGCATGTGGCCGCCTGATGGTCTGGCGCAAAGCATGGGAGAAGGTCTGGAACGAGGTGAAATACTGCTCTGACGCCTGCCGCAAAGGCAAAGGCAAAGGGGGCCGCAGCGCAGCCCCCCGCTCTGATCAGGCCGCGCCGACCGCCTTGGCCAGCTTGCTCAAGGTCTGAAGCCCCAGAGCCTCGGCCCCAAAGCCCTTGGCCTGCGCGCATTCTTCGGGCGTGATGGAGACCATCCGCATTGTCACCCTGGTCTGCCCATCCAACTCTTGCAGATCCACCGAAGCATCCGCATGTTTCGGGCCGTTTTCGCCCCACAGCAGGGTGTATTCGATCCGGCTTTGCGGCTGGATCAAGACATAGAGATGGTGGTTGGGAAACACCTTGCCGTCGGGGGCGATCATGTCGAACACCCATTCGCCCCCGGTGCGCAGATCAATCCGACTGGTGCGGCAGGAAAACCCATCCGGCCCCCACCATTGTGGCAGACTAACGGGGTTGACCCATGCGCCCCAAACCACCGCCACCGGAGCCTTGATCACCCGCTCGATGATCATGGTGCGGTCATCCATCATTTCAGCCCCTGCGCATATTCCTCCAACTGCGTCACCACTGTGCCCCAGCCATCGTAAAAGCCCATCTGCTTGTGGCTTTCCGCCGTCTCTTTGCTGCGATGCCGCGCAACCGCGGTATAGCGCGTGCGGCCATTGCCGATGTCTTCAAAGGTCAGGATCGCGGTCATGAAGGGTTCAGGATTCGGCTTCCAACCTTCGGTGTAAGTATCTGTGAACACCAGTTTTTCATTCGGGATCACCTCAAGATAAACCCCATTGTTTTCCATTTCGGTGCCGTCCACTTCGAAGGTCGTGTTGCACTTGCCGCCGGGTCGGACGTCCAATGCGCAAGCCGTGACCTTATGCGGTTTGGGCACGAACCAATGCACCAGATGCTCGGGCGTGGTCCAGCAGGTGTAGAGAATTTCGCGCGGGGCGTTGATCTCACGCACCAGCACCAGATCGGTTTCGGGGTTCAAATCAAGCGTCATCTTCAGGACTCCTTCATCAGTTTAGCCACATAAGCTTCCAAACGGTCGGTGCGCGCCTCCCACACAGCGCGCTGATCGGCCAGCCAACCTTCGGTGGCCGCCAAAGTTTCGGGACAGGCATGGCACATCCGGGTGCGCCCGGTTTTCTCGGTGCGGATAAGTGCTGCATCTTCCAGCACGCCAAGATGGCGCATCACCGTCGGCAGCGCCAAGCCCGTCGGCCGCGCGAGTTCCGAGACAGGAATTGCCCCCTGCCCCAAGCGCGCCAGAAAGCCGCGCCGTGTCGGATCCGACAGCGCCTGAAAAATCAGAGAAAGATCGGGGTCATGCTTAGCCATATCGCTAAGTAACAGATCGCCACCATGAATGGAAGGGAAACTTAGCCAATTCGCTAAGTTTAATCTGCGATACTTATAGAAATTCCCGAAAAGTGTTTTCGCCTTTTGCGAGAAAATCTGCCGCTGCAAAACTTTCCCGTCCGCCGCATTTCTGCTATCGGCTAGGCAAAGCCAATTCAGCGAGGTTGCCATGACGACGCGCGTTACACGCCACGGTTTACAAGTAGACCAGATCCTCGCTGACTTTCTGGAGACCCAAGCCTTGCCGGGCACAGGTGTGACGGAAGATCAGTTCTGGTCGGGATTGGCCGAGTTGGCACAGACCCAAGGCGCGGTGAATCGCAAACTTTTGGCCAAGCGCGAAGATCTGCAATCGCAGATCGACCAATGGCACCACAGCCACCGCAACGCCCCGCATGATCCGGTTGCGTATCAGGATTTCCTGAAGAAAATCGGATATTTACTGCCAGAGGGCGCGGATTTCCAGATCGACACCGCCAATGTGGACCCCGAGATTGCCCTGATCGCAGGCCCGCAACTGGTGGTGCCGATCACCAACGCCCGCTATGCGTTGAACGCCGCCAATGCGCGCTGGGGCAGCCTGTACGATGCGCTGTATGGCACCGATGCGATGGGCAGCCCCGCCCCGTCTGGCGGCTATGAGCGCGGCCGCGGCGCACGCGTGGTGGCGCGGGCGCGGGTGTTTCTGGACGAGGCTTTTCCGATCCAGGGCGCCAGCCACGCCGATGTGCGGCGCTACTATGTCTCGAATGGCGCGCTGCTGGTCGATGATCTGCCCTTGGTGAGCCCTGCAAAGTTCGCGGGCTACAAGGGCAATCCCAAGGCCCCGGACTCGGTTCTGCTGGTCAATAACGGGCTGCATGTCGAGTTGGTGTTCGACCGCGCCCACCCGATTGGCAGCCGCGATCAGGCGCAATTGGCCGATGTCGTGCTGGAATCCGCGCTGTCGGCGATCATGGATTGCGAGGATTCGGTGGCTTGCGTCGATGGTGAGGATAAAACCCTCGCCTATGCCAACTGGCTGGGGCTGATGCAGGGCAACTTGACGGCGGATCTGGACAAGGGTGGCCGCAAGATCACCCGCGCGCTGAACCCGGACCGCGTGTTCAGCGCCCCCGATGGCAGCTCGCTGACGGTGAAGGGTCGCGCGCTGTTGTGGGTGCGCAATGTCGGCCATCTGATGACCAATCCGGCGATTTTGCTCCCCGATGGCTCCGAGATTTATGAAGGGCTGATGGATGGCCTGATCACCAGCCTGATCGCCATGCATGATCTGAAAAAAACCGAAGGGCTACGCAATTCGCAATGCGGCTCGGTCTATGTGGTCAAGCCCAAGATGCACGGCCCCGCAGAGGTTTCCTTTGCGGATCAGTGCTTTAGCATGGTCGAACGCATTCTGGGCCTGCCCGCGAACACCGTGAAGCTTGGCGTGATGGACGAGGAACGCCGCACCTCAGTCAACCTGAAAGAATGTATCCGCGCGGCGCAACACCGCTTGGCCTTCATCAACACCGGCTTTCTGGACCGCACCGGCGATGAGATTCACACTTCGATGGAGGCCGGGCCGTTCAGTCGCAAGGATTTCATCAAACGCAAGTCCTGGATCGGCGCTTATGAGAACCAGAATGTCGATATTGGTCTGGAATGTGGGCTGCAAGGCAGCGCCCAGATCGGCAAGGGCATGTGGGCCGCGCCCGATCTGATGGCAGCGATGCTGGAACAGAAAATCGAGCATCCGAAGGCGGGCGCAAGCTGTGCCTGGGTGCCTTCGCCCACGGCAGCCACGCTGCATGTGCTGCACTATCACAAGGTTGATGTGGCAGCGGTGCAGGCCAAGCTGAAGGCAGGCGGGCGGCGTGGCTATGTTGAAACCGTGCTGGAAATTCCGCTGGCGACCTATCAGAAATGGACCGAAGCACAGGTGCTGCGCGAGGTTGAGAACAACGCGCAAGGCATTCTGGGCTATGTGGTGCGTTGGATTGATCAGGGTGTCGGTTGCTCAAAAGTGCCGGATATCAACGATATAGGCTTGATGGAAGACCGCGCCACCTGCCGGATCTCCGCCCAGCATATCGCCAACTGGCTGCACCACGGCATCGTCTCGGCGGCGCAAGTGGATGCGGCGATGCGCAAGATGGCTGCTGTGGTCGATCGTCAGAACGCAGCAGACCCGATCTACCGCCCAATGGCGCCCGGCTTTGACGGCATCGCCTATCAGGCGGCTTGCGATCTGGTGTTCAAAGGCCGCGAACAGCCCTCGGGCTATACCGAACCCGTTCTGCACGCGCGCCGCCTGCAACTGAAAGCGCGCCGCTAGCCCGAGGCCGATTTCCGTCACGGAAATCGTGGCCCGGGCCCCACGGGTCAGGCAATATCCAAAGCCAGCGCATGAATCCGCTGGTTGAGATCGCCCAGAGCCGCATGTACCGCACGATGCCGCGCAACCCGGCTCATCGCGGCAAAGGCATCTGCCCGGATCAGCACCGCGAAATGGCTTTCACCCGAGCCATCATCGCCGCCGTGCCCGGCGTGTTTGTGGCTTTCATTGACCACCTCAAGGCGGCTTGGTGAAAAAGTGATCGTCAGGCGCGCAATCAACTCACTCTCGATACTCATTTTTCGCCATAGCCCCTTCTATCTGCCGCTCAAACCTCTAATGTCTTGCCTTCAGTTCGGAAAGGCCTCTTCATGTCCACTCGCCCCCCCTTTGAGTTTGATATCCGCGTGTCGTCGGACAAAGCCAAGCGTAAAACCACGCGCCGGGGCATGTCGGGGGCGTTTGAAACCTCGAACAAGGCCTGTGACTATCCGGGCTGCAAAGAGAAGGGTGCGTACCGCGCACCGAAATCGCCCGACCATCTGGATGAGTATTTCTGGTTCTGTCGCGATCACATCCGCGAATACAATCTGAAGTGGAATTTCTTCGGCAATGCCACGGATGAGGAATTCCAGAAACTGCTGGAGAAAGATCGGTTGTGGGAGCGTGAGACCAAACCGTTCAGCCGCAAGGATGACGGCAACGCCTGGCACCGTCTGGGCGTCGATGATCCGATGGCCCTGCTGGGCGAAAACGCTACCCGCAACCCCGGCAAACCGACCTCGAACGCCACCCGCAAACTGCCCGCAACCGAGCGCAAGGCGGTGGAAATTCTGGATGCCCGCGACACTTGGACAAAGACCGAGATCCGCAAGCAATACAAAGGCTTGGTGAAGGATCTTCACCCGGATATGAACGGCGGAGACCGCTCAGACGAGGACCGTCTGCAAGAGGTGGTCTGGGCTTGGGATCAGATCAAGGACAGCCGTTACTTCAAAGAGTAGCGGCGGGTTTCAGGCCCGTCGCACAAAGCCATATTTCAGCAGCCAGATCGCAATCCGCTCAACCGGCGCACCTTTAAGGCCTGATCCGGCCTCCAGCTGCGCCAGATCGCAACCTGCCGGACCTGCCTGAATGACGGCCCTCAGCACCTGCGCAATGTGCTCGGGGGCGGCGAACACCCGCTTCATGCCTTGATAATTCCGCGTCGCCAGCACATCGGTCAGACTGGGACGTCCGGTGGGGTCGGCCAGCACCAGCCGGGTTTTGGCGAAGCTGGCCTGCTCGGTCGGATAGCTGCCAAACAGGTGCATTGGCGAGGGCGCAACGGGCAACGCATCCGCCCGATAGCGCCGCGACTCTGCGCTGGCGGCGCGGCGACGGGCATCTTGCTCGGCCCAAAGCGCCTGCATCTGCGGCACCACTTGCGCCCAATCATACCGCGCCTGCACCCGCGCCTTGCCAGCCGCACCCATGCGGCGACGTAAATCAGGGTCGCGGGCCAGTTGCAAAATCCGTGCGGTTAGTTCCGGCAAATCCAACTCGGTCAGCGCCGATGTTGCAGCGCAATACTGCACATAGCTGTCAGTGCCACCTTGATACCGCAGCGCTTCCTGCGCGTAGTATTGCCCCGGCAAGGTGCGGGTGGTGATGCGGAAACCGACATCATTTGAAACGGTATCCTTCATGCCATCCCAGTCTGACACCAAAAGCGGCAGGCCCGCCGCCATGCCCTCCAACGGAGCCAGACCGAAGGTTTCCTGAATGTTATCAATCAGGAACATGAACACATCCGCGCCCGACAGCACAGCTTTGCGATCATCGGCTGAAGCACCATCCAGCAGGGCAAAGCCGACATCGGGCATCAGCTTCGCCGCTCCCTCAGTGAAAATCTTGCGCGAATAATCATCGCGGAACTGGCCGCAGAAGGCGACGAACAGCTTTTGCCCGGTCAGGTGACGCTGGGCCGCCTGCATCGCAAGGTAAATCGGCAGCGGGTCGAACTTTTCATGCGGGGTCAGGCGCGCGATGGTAGTGAACACCACATCCTGCGGCCCTGCGCCCAGCTTTTCACGCAAGGCGGCTCCCTTGGCGACATCTGGCTCGAAATCAGCGCAGTGCACGCCCAAAGGGATCACCGGCAGCATCGGGCGCGGGGGAGGCACCGCTTTCATGTGGCTGCGGATATGCTCGTCGATCCGGTCCATCTGATAGCTGACCGAACTCAGCACCGACTGACTCGTACAGATCACCGCATCCCAGCCGGTCACCGGGGCCATCCGCAGATCGAAAAACCCCTGCATCACGGCATGGGTCGAGGTGGTATGGGTGATGCCGCAAATCGACCATGCGCCCGTGCCATAGGCTGCGCGACGCCAGCTTTCCTGAATGTAATTCGGGCTGGGGAAAAACACCGTCTGCACCGGAGCAATCGTATTGGGCTGCAACAAGGGCGCATGGCGCACCGCTTTGCCGGGGCGCAGCTCGGCGGCCAAAGCCTTGACGGGCTCGATTTCGCCTGCGCCATGCGCCAGCAGCACGAATTCATCGACATCGGCATGGCGCAAGAAGCCCTTCAGAAAGGACTCCCCCGCCACCCGGCGACCATTGATTCCCTTGGCCGTTGGGTCAAAGCCATCCTGCGCGTACCAGATCGCGGCGTTTCGGCCAGTTTCCGTCATGTCTTCACCATCCACAGCCAGGGCGTCGGCCCGGATCGCCATTCCCACAAAGTGCCCAGCCGATCAAGATCGCTGAGCGCCGCCGTCCAGTCGGGCAAACCGAAGTCGTCCAAGCGCCACCCGCCCCCCCGGATCTGATGCGTGGCCTTGAACCTCTCAACAATCGGTGGGCAAAGACTGCGGCGCAAGCAATCATGCCGCACGGCATCTGGCGGACCATCCCGCAGGCGTTTCAGGCTTTCAGCGGTGGAAACGGTCAGGGTCGAAGCGGTTCTTGCCAATTCAGGCACTCCGAAGAGGGCACGGGCAACGTCCCGCTGGCTCTATCGGTAGCGGGCCAACCCTGCCCTGTCTATCCCGCCGCCCCTAGGCTGCGACAAATTTCAGCGCGACGCCGTTCATGCAATAGCGCAATCCGGTGGGCTTGGGGCCATCGTCAAACACATGGCCCAGATGCCCGCCACAGCGACGGCAATGCACCTCGGTGCGGGTGGCGAACAGGCTGCTGTCGTCTTTGGTGCCGATCGCCCCAGCCAAGGGCTGATAAAACGACGGCCAGCCCGTGCCGCTGTCAAACTTCGTCTCGGATGCAAACAACGGCAGATCGCAGCCTGCGCACAGGAATGTCCCCTTGCGGTGCTCGTCGTCCAGCGGGCTGGAACCCGCCCGCTCGGTTTCTTCCTTCCGCAAAACCCGGTAGGCGGCATCACTCAGCTTGGCGCGCCATTCTGCATCAGACAGAGTGACCTCAAACGTCTCAGCCCGCAGCGGCGTGGCTAAGGCTAGGGCGGCAACGGAAGCTAGGAAACTGCGGCGGCGCATGGCGTTTCTCCTCTATGGTACGGTGATTGTATCCTAACAACGGGCGCTCACGCCGATAAGTTTCAGCTTCTCACGCAGAAGCGAAATCGCGTGATCCCCGCCCCTTGCAGCCCTGCCCGTAATGTTCCACAACTCGGACAGGATCGCGGGCCGAAGCCCGCCAGTTTGATATGGGCGACGGGCAATGGCAGAGATGATTATGAAACCCACCGAAGAAATCTCGGTTCGCGAGGTCTTTGGGATCGACACCGATATGAAGGTGAAGGGGTTCGCTGACGCCACCGACCGCGTGCCCGCGATTGATCCGACCTATAAGTTCGACCCGGACACCACTTTGGCGATATTGGCGGGTTATGCCTATAACCGCCGCGTGATGATCCAAGGTTACCACGGCACCGGCAAATCGACGCATATCGAACAGGTCGGAGCGCGTCTGAACTGGCCGACCGTGCGGGTGAACCTTGATAGCCACATCAGCCGGATCGACCTGATCGGCAAAGACGCGATCAAGCTGCGCGACGGCAAGCAAGTGACCGAGTTCCACGAAGGCATCCTGCCGTGGGCCTTGCGCAACCCGGTTGCCATCGTGTTCGACGAATACGACGCAGGCCGCGCCGACGTGATGTTCGTGATCCAGCGCGTTTTGGAGCATGACGGCAAGCTGACCCTGCTGGATCAAAACGAGATCATCACCCCGCATCCGTCCTTCCGCCTATTCGCCACCGCGAACACTGTCGGCTTGGGCGATACCACCGGCCTTTACCACGGCACCCAGCAGATCAACCAAGCCCAGATGGACCGCTGGTCTTTGGTCGCCACTCTGAACTACCTCAGCCACGATGCCGAAGCCGCCATCGTTCTGGCCAAACGCCCGCATTATAACACCGAAAGCGGTCGCAAGAAGATCAGCCAGATGGTCACCGTGGCCGACCTGACCCGCACCGCCTTCATGAACGGCGATCTGTCCACCGTGATGTCACCCCGCACCGTGCTGAACTGGGCCGAAAACGCCGAGATCTTCCGCAACGTGGGCTATGCCTTCCGGCTGACCTTCCTGAACAAATGCGACGAGCTGGAGCGGCAGACCGTTGCCGAATTCTACCAGCGCTGCTTTGCCGAGGAGCTGCCGGAATCTGCGGCCAGCATGGCGATGAAATAGGTAGGGTGCGTGATTTCACGCACCTTCCCCGGCGCGGTGCGTGAAATCACGCACCCTACCCCAGAACGAGACGGATCATGACCAAACCCA
>NZ_JAXMJJ010000024.1:0-7210 GCF_034376685.1 Cypionkella sp. | reverse complement strand
CGCCAGCACATCCTCGTGCTTCTGGAAGATCACCACGCAATGCAGCAACAAGTTGCCGAAATCGGTGGCATTCAGCGTCAGCAGGCGTTGCTGATACTGCTCATACAGTTCGGTGCCGCGGTTGTTATAGGCGGAAGCCTCCGAGCTTGGCACCCGATCCGGCGTCATCGCGCGGTTCTTCCAGCTGTCGATCATCGAGGCCAACATTCGCGCAGGCCAGCGTTTTTCGTCGATATTCGCCGCCGAGATCAGCTGTTTCAGCAGGCGCAACTGATCATCGGTGTCCAGAATGGTGAAGTTGGGTTTCAAGCCCACCAACTCAGCATGACGCCGCAAGATCTTCACCGATAGCGAGTGGAAAGTGCCCATCCACTTCACTTCAGGGATCTTAAACGGTGTGTTTCTCAGTCGAACCTTCATCTGGCCCGCAGCTTTATTCGTGAATGTAACTGCGAGAATTTCGTGAGGTTGAGCGCGATGTGTCGTGATGAGGTGAGTTATTCGCGCCATCAGCGCCTTGGTTTTCCCGGTGCCCGCCCCCGCCAGCATCAAGACCGGGCCATCCAAAGCCTCAACCGCCTCACGCTGCGCAGGGTTCAGATCATCCAGATAGGGCGTCGCCCGCGCTGGCCCACGGCCAAGGGCGCGCTGTGACAGCGGCACCGCCGCTGCAAAAGCATCTTCGTCATCCGTCCAGCTCATCGCGCCAACCTATCGCGGTTCGTGGCCAAGATAAAGCAGTGTTCCCGCATTGTTCACCGGAAACTTTCGCAGCTTGAAATTTCTGTCCGTAGATCGCTGGTGGCCCAGACGGAAACGATGCGTTGCCAAATTCGGGAATGTGCGATGCCATCAGGCGTGGCTGCGCATTTTTTACAGCGACCAGCCGAAAGCGACCGCATGAATACCATTTTATTGATTGACGATAGCCCTGCCCCCGCACAAGTTGGCCGCGACCGGACGGGCATATGATTGGAGTTTTGCAGTGGTAACGATTACTGACCCGCTTTTTGCGCAACAGTGGCACTTGAAAATGCTGGGAAATATCCAGCGGATCTGGGATGAATATACCGGAGCCGGCGTGCATGTTGGTGTCTTCGACGACGGGCTGCAATACACCCATCCCGACCTGTCGATGAACTATGATGCGACGCGCCATTTCAGCTTTGGCGGTGACATTTACGACCCCAAGCCGATCAAGGTGACGGGCAACGATCAGGATGAACACGGCACCTCGGTCGCTGGGATCATTGCGGCAGTGCGCAACAGTGTGGGCGGCGTCGGTGTGTCTTATGATGCCAAACTGACCGGGGTGAAAATCCTCGGCGACAACTCGCCCCTGCAATCGGGTTACATGATGCACGAGGCACTGCGTCATGGCGCGGCCTTCGATGTGATGTCGAACAGCTGGGGCTATACGCCCGAGTTCTACCAGTTTCAGAATGCCTCGGACGCAATGTCTACATCATGGAAGATAATTGCTGACTATCAGCTTGTTACGGAAACCGGCCGCAACGGGTTAGGAACAATCATCGTCCAAGCCGCTGGCAATGATTCCAGCAATGCGCAGGCGGATGGATTGAACACTGCGGGTCAACTGATCAGTGTCGCGGCGCTGACTGAGGCGGGTGGCGTGCAAGACTATTCCAATTATGGTGCAAATATTTGGATTTCAGCAGGGGCTGCGGCAGTGACGACCGATCTGGTTGGCAACGCGGGCTACAACACAGGCAACAGCACGGCCGGCAATTACGCCAATGATTTCGGCGGCACTTCGGCGGCAACCCCTGTGGTGTCGGGCATCGTTGCGCTGATGCTGCAGGCCAATCCGTTGCTGGGTTGGCGCGATGTCAAAGAGATCCTTGGCTACTCGGCAAAGCTGACGGGGTCAATCGCCGGTGGCCCTGATTCGTTTGAGACTTCGGGAACCAAGTTTCAGGTCATTGACCGGCAAGTCGGCAGCACTTTTGTGCGCAACGGTGACAGTTGGAACGACGGCGGGCTGGCCTTTAGTTCGGATTATGGCTTTGGCCGTGTTGATGCTTTCGCTGCTGTAAGGCTCGCCGAAGTTTGGACACTGATAAATGGCCCGGCCCAAACCTCTTCCAATCAAATCAGCCTTACCGGGGCGAATTATACGGCTTCAAACATGTTTTACTCGTTCAGCGGAACGGGCAGCGCGACCTCTCGTGTCACGATCACAGATCACCTGCAAATTGACTACATTTCTGTCACCCTAAGCGTCCTGTATCTTAACAGGCTGGAAACGACCAACTCGATATCAATCAGTCTGATTGGCCCTGATGGCATGAGTTTCTCGCTGGTTCGCGCTGGCGACCTTTATTACGAAGACGTCTCAGACAGTGACGGTCTTACCTGGAGGTTTGGCGTTGCGCATGGACTGGGTCTTGATGCGTTTGGCGACTGGACTGTGCGCATTGATGACAGCACGGGCGCGGCCTCCGGCAAGAGTGGTTATCTTGATGATGTGCAGATCAATTTCTTTGGCTCGGCCTTTTCGGTGAACAACATCCACCACATCACGCAGGATTTTCTGCTTGCCGCTAATACCAGTTCGGCAAGACTGCGCGACCAAGCGATCAACGACAGCAATGGCGGCACCGATTGGTTGCAGATGGCAACGCTGGCAGGAGATATCGTCGTGTCGCTGGTGCCCGGCAAAGCTTTTTCGGTCGGCGGTGTGGTCTGGGGCAGCATTGAGGCCAACACAGTGATCGAAAACGTCGTGACGGGCGACGGCAATGACCGGATCAGCGGTAATGCCGGGGCGAATTTCATCTATGGCATGCGCGGCAATGACACGCTCAACGGCGGTTTGGGCAATGACAAGCTGGATGGCGGGGCCGACAACGACCTGCTGCAAGGCGCCGATGGCAATGATCAACTGATTGGCGGCTTCGGCCATGACCAGCTGCTGGGCGGGACGGGTAATGACCTGCTGGTAGGCGGCGTCGGGCTGGACACGCTCTATGGCGAAGATGGCAATGACCAGTTGAACGGCATTGGGGGCAACGACTATCTGTTTGGCGGGGCGGGGGCGGATCGGCTGGAAGGCGGCGCCGGGCGCGATGTGCTGATCGGCGGCGCGGGTATGGACGCTTTCGTGTTCACCGATCTGTCGGGCAGCGACTTCATCACTGACTTTGCAGATAACGTCGATACTTTGGTGTTGGATCGCGGGCTGTGGGGTGGTGCCATGCTGTCGGCTTCGGCGGTGATCTCCAGCTTTGCTTCGTTTGTGGCGGGCAATGTCGTGCTGAACTTTGGCGGCGGTGATGCGCTGACCATCACCGGCCTCACCACGCCCTCGGCTTTGCTGGACGACCTGATTTTCCTCTAGAGCATGTCTGGATTTTATAGAAATAACCTTATCGAAAAACGCGTTTGAGCCTACGCGAGAGGCAGCGATTTTCGATTGAATCTGAACCTGACATGCTTTTGCTGCGTAATCTCTAGGCCAAAATCTGACAAGGGCGGTTTGTTTCTGACAAACCGCCTATTTTTCAGGCAACGAATCGTCACACCTGCAACGGCCTTCTGTTAGCGGTAGCCATATCGCAAATCTGTCACATCATGGCGCTTCCGGCTCTTGCGCTGCAACGCAGCACGGCTAGTGTGCAACCTCGATCACGCCCCTCTCCCCCGTTGCCCCTCATCTTCTCGCTTGCCTCGGAGCCGCCTTATGACCGAATTCAAGAAAATCCTGATCGCCAACCGTGGCGAAATCGCGATCCGCGTGATGCGGGCGGCCAATGAGATGGGCAAGAAGACCGTCGCGGTCTATGCCGAGGAAGATAAGCTGTCGCTGCACCGCTTCAAGGCGGATGAGGCCTATCTGATCGGCGAGGGCCTCTCGCCGGTCGGTGCCTATCTGTCGATCCCCGAGATCATCCGGGTGGCGCGGGCTTGCGGTGCCGATGCGATCCACCCCGGCTATGGCTTGCTCTCGGAAAACCCGGATTTTGTTGACGCCTGCGATCAGGCGGGCATCACCTTTATCGGCCCGAAAGCCGACACCATGCGCGCCTTGGGCGATAAGGCTTCCGCCCGCCGGGTGGCAATGGCCGCTGGCGTTCCGGTGATCCCGGCCACCGAAGTTTTGGGCGATGATTTCGACGCCATCAAGAAAGAGGCCGCTGCGGTCGGCTATCCGCTGATGCTGAAAGCCTCTTGGGGCGGCGGCGGTCGCGGCATGCGCCCGATCCTGTCGGAATCCGAGCTGGTCGATAAGGTCCGCGAAGGCCGCCGCGAAGCCGAAGCTGCTTTCGGCAACGGCGAAGGCTATCTTGAGAAAATGATCATCCGCGCCCGCCATGTCGAGGTGCAGATCCTTGGCGACAAGCACGGCGAAATCTACCACCTGTACGAGCGTGATTGCACCGTGCAGCGCCGCAACCAGAAGGTGGTCGAGCGCGCGCCCGCCCCCTATCTGACCGACGCCCAACGTGCCGAGGTTTGTGATCTGGGCCGCCGGATCTGCGCCTATGTCGGCTATGAATGCGCCGGCACCGTCGAATTCCTGATGGATATGGACAACGAGAAATTCTATTTCATCGAGGTCAATCCCCGCGTTCAGGTCGAACATACCGTCACCGAACAGGTCACCGGCATCGACATCGTGCAAGCACAAATCCTGATTGCCGAGGGCAAAACCCTGACTGAGGCCACCGGCAAGGCCAAACAGGAAGACATCCACCTGACCGGCCACGCCCTGCAGTGCCGCGTCACCACCGAAGACCCGCAGAACAATTTCATCCCGGATTATGGCCGCTTGACCGCCTACCGTTCGGCCACCGGCAACGGCATCCGCTTGGATGGCGGCACCGCCTATGCGGGCGGCGTGATCACTCGCTACTATGACAGTCTGCTGGTGAAGGTCACCGCCACCGCCCAGACCCCGAAAGCCGCCATCGCACGGATGGACCGCGCCCTGCGCGAGTTCCGTATTCGTGGCGTCTCGACCAATATCGAATTCGTCATCAACCTGCTGAAGCACCCGACCTTCCTGGATGACACCTACACCACCAAATTCATCGACACGACGCCAGAGCTGTTCCAGTTCAAGAAACGCCGCGACCGTGCCACCAAGATCCTGACCTATATCGCGGACATCACCGTCAACGGGCATCCCGAAACCGCTGGCCGCCCGAAACCGCATGCCGAAGCGCGCACGCCCAAAGCCCCGCAAGCCGTGGCCGAGCCGTCGATGGGCACCCGTAACCTGTTGGAACAAAAGGGCCCGCAGGCAGTTGCCGACTGGATGAGCAAACAGCAAAAGCTGCTGTTGACCGACACCACGATGCGCGATGGCCACCAATCGCTACTGGCAACCCGGATGCGCTCGATCGACATGATCAAGGTCGCCCCCGCCTATGCCGCCAACCTGCCGCAGCTGTTCTCGGTGGAATGCTGGGGCGGGGCCACTTTCGACGTGGCCTACCGCTTCTTGCAGGAATGTCCGTGGCAACGCCTGCGCGATCTGCGCGCGCTGATGCCGAATGTGATGACGCAGATGCTGCTGCGCGCGTCGAATGGTGTCGGCTATACCAACTACCCCGACAACGTGGTGCAGGCGTTTGTGAAGCAAGCCGCCGCGACCGGGGTGGATGTGTTCCGGGTGTTTGACAGCCTGAACTGGGTCGAAAACATGCGCGTCGCGATGGATGCGGTGATCGAGGCCAACAAGGTTTGCGAAGGCACCGTCTGCTATACCGGCGATATGCTCGACCCCAACCGCGCCAAATATGATCTGAAATACTATGTCGATACCGCGAAGCAGTTGAAAGCCGCAGGCGCGCATGTGCTGGGGCTGAAGGATATGGCGGGGCTGCTGAAACCCGCCGCCGCCAAACAACTGATCAAGACCCTGAAGCAAGAGGTCGGCCTGCCGATCCACTTCCACACCCATGACACCTCGGGGGCGGCAGCGGCCACGATCATTGCGGCATCCGATGCAGGCGTTGATTGCGTCGATGCGGCGATGGATGCGTTCTCGGGCGGCACCTCGCAGCCCTGCTTGGGCTCGATTGTCGAGGCTTTGCGCCACACCGACCGCGATACCGGGCTGGATATGGCCGCGATCCGCTCGATCTCGAACTATTGGGAAGCGGTGCGCGGTCAATACGCAGCGTTCGAGTCCGGCATCCCGGCACCTGCGTCCGAGGTTTATCTGCATGAGATGCCCGGCGGTCAGTTCACCAACCTGAAAGCCCAAGCCCGCAGCCTTGGCCTTGAAGAACGCTGGCATGAAGTGGCGCAGGCTTACGCCGACGCCAACCAGATGTTCGGCGACATTGTGAAGGTCACGCCTTCGTCGAAAGTCGTCGGTGACATGGCGCTGATGATGGTGGCGCAGGGGCTTTCGCGCAAACAGGTGGAAGACCCGAAAATCGACGTCGCCTTCCCGGACTCGGTGGTCGATATGCTGAAAGGCAATCTCGGGCAGCCGCATGGCGGCTGGCCCGCCGGGATTTCCAAAAAGGTGTTGAAGGGCGAAGCGGCCTCGACCGCACGCCCCGGCGAAAGCCTGCCCCCAGTGGATCTGGAAGCGGTGCGGGCGACGCTGTCCGAAGAGCTCGGCGGCTTCAAGATCGACGACGAGGATCTGAACGGCTACCTGATGTATCCGAAAGTGTTCCTGGATTACATGGGCCGCCACAAGGCTTACGGTCCGGTGCGCACGCTGCCGACGCGGACGTTCTTCTATGGCATGATCCCCGGCGAAGAAATCACCGCCGAGATTGACCCCGGCAAAAAGCTGGAAGTGCGGCTGCAAGCGGTGGGCGAGACCACCGACGACGGCGAAGTGAAGGTGTTCTTCGAGCTGAACGGCCAGCCCCGCGTGATCAAGGTGCCGAACCGCGCCATCAAGGCGAAAGTTGCCGCCAAACCGAAAGCGGTTGAGGGCAACCCCGGCCATATCGGCGCGCCGATGCCCGGCTCGATTGCCTCTGTCGCCGTGGTGGCAGGCCAGAAGGTCAGCGCGGGCGATCTGCTGCTGACGATTGAGGCAATGAAGATGGAAACCGGCATCCATGCCGACCGCACGGCTGTGGTGAAAGCCCTGCATGTGCATCCGGGTTCGCAGATTGACGCCAAGGATCTGCTGGTCGAGCTGGAGTGAACCAGATCGGTTTTTGAGAGAAATCGGGAACCAAGACAGGAAACCCCGCGCCAGATGGTGCGGGGT
>NZ_JAXMJJ010000023.1:0-33373 GCF_034376685.1 Cypionkella sp. | reverse complement strand
TCCGTCGGATGATGTTCAATAGTCCCATGTGGATCACTCCGTTGCCCCCGCCGCTCACCGCTTTGGGGGTAGGTTCACATGGCTCAGTTCTCAGTGAAAATTATGTGCCTAACCGGCTTAGTTCTGGGTGAAAATCAACAGATAGGTGCCAAAGCCAAGGAAACCAACGGTGCGAGCGGCTTCGGCGAAGGCGGCGGGATCGTGGTTCGACATGGCGATGTCGAACGCGGTGCCCAGCATGTGCTTGGAGGCCGGGGCACCGCCGACGGCACGATTGTGGATGGGACTGCGATAGCCGGGACGAACGATCAGCGGCTTGCCGAGACGGTTGCGTAGGGGCTGCAGCTTGTCCATCGCTTCGTCGTTGATCTTGATCGCGCCGGTACCGCGGCAGGCGATCTCTGCCGGGGAAAAGCTGGGCCAGCGCCAGGCGCTTTCGGGCACGTCACTGAAATGGGCATAGGTCGTGGTCGGCATGGTGGTCTCCACAAATGCAAAACCCGCCTCGGGGGCGGGTGGGG
This sequence comes from Cypionkella sp., assembly GCF_034376685.1. Classification (GTDB taxonomy): domain Bacteria; phylum Pseudomonadota; class Alphaproteobacteria; order Rhodobacterales; family Rhodobacteraceae; genus Cypionkella. Next base: position 32,852 of record NZ_JAXMJJ010000023.1, on the reverse strand, counting down.
TGGGTCGGATGGTTGGCGATTTGTTCAGTCGGTGCGGCCGCGCTGGAAGGCTTCGAACATCACATCCCGCATGGCGCGGATGTCGGTCTCGATGCGCTCCAGCCGGTCGGCATCCGCCTTGCGGTCCTCGGCGCGCTGCCTGTCGATCCGCTCGCGCTCGAGGTGTAGCTCGCGGTCGAGGCGCTCCAGCATGGCCTAGTTGGTAAAGGCTTTGCGGGTGACGGTGGCGGCAATGGCGAGCGAGCCACCGACAAGCGCGGTGATGGCGGCGATCAGGCCGTTTTCGCGGAAGGCCTGGCCGACCTCCTGCAGGATAGTGGTGCGTTAGGTCATGATGATCCCTTCAATAATCGGTCTCAACCTAGAGGCCCGCGCAGTCGTAGGCGGCGGCGGTCGCGCCGGTGTTCAGGTAAAAGCGCGGCAAGAGGAACTGCGTGTTGGCAGGCAGATCGGTCGTGAGCTCGTCCTCGAAGATCGCCCCGCTGACTTCATCAACCAGCCTGACCCAGACCGAACTGCCGTTCGGTGGTGCCGCGATGAACAGCGTCAGCACGCCGCGGGTGGCCATGGCAAAAGGCGCGCCCATGTCGGTCAGGGTCCGCGCTCCGGTGCCGTCGTTCGTGACGAGCTGCCAGTTGGCATGTGTGCCGCGCTGGAAGCCGATGCCGACTGCGTTGATCACCGCAGCCAGCGTCAGCGTGGTTCCACCTGACCATTGGTGCGATCCACCACGATGGCATCAAAGAACGTCGACCCGTTCGAGCTGACCTTGAAGCTGAAGTTGTCGTTGCCCAGAAGGCCGATCAGGGCACGAGCGGAAAACCCGGTCTTGAAAGCGAAGGGGGCGTCATTCCCGGTCGCCGCCTTATTCACCGTCGCCTCGATCCCGGCACCTGCGTTGTTCAGAAGGACAGCCGGTGTGTTCATCGACAGGCGGATGGAGCTGTCGGCTGTCGCCGCGCCGAGGCCCAGCAGCTGCGCGGTCAGGTTCGCCTGCGGCATGCCGACTTGCGTAGACGCGTCCCTGCTCAACCAGAGAGGATCTTGAATGGGCTATGAAGCCTATTGTTGCCGGAGGTATCCAGCAGGAAACGCAAATGTTGCGGCGGCAGCTGGCATACTGCTGACGGGTTCAGCCGTGCATGGCAGGACCGGGAGGCGGGGCGGTTTGCCTTGCCACTTGGCGCAGGCTGTCCACCAGCCGGGTGGCGGCGGGCGACATCAGGTCATCGGCGCGCGTTGAAATGCCGATAGGACGCCGGGTGGACGGCAGCGGGATATGGAGTGCCACGATATCGCCTTCGCGGCTTTCCAGCGCGGCAAGCTGCGCGGGCCAGACGGCCAGATAATCGGTCTGCCGCAACAGCTGCCGCGTTGTCAGGAACGACACGGTTTCAACGGAGTGCACCGGCGGTTCCAGATTGGCGTCACGAAAGGCGGTCTCGATCTGGCGGCGCAATGTGGTGGTGTGGCCCGGCAAGATCCAGTCGCATGTCAGCAGATCTGCCAGTTGCAGGTCGGTGCGCAGGGCAAGCGGGTGATTGCGCCGTGCCACGATGCGGGCAAAATCATCCATCAGATGCTCTTGCCGCAGCCCGTCGCGGTCACGGAACTCTGGCAACCGCCCCAGCACCAGATCAAGCTCGCCCGACCGCAACGCGGGCATCAGAACATCGTTTGTCGCCTCCTCGACGCGGATCTCCAGGTTGGGCTGTCGCTGCCGCAACCGCATGATTGCCTCGGGCAGCAGGCCAGCAGAGCCAGCCAGCAACGTGCCGATTGTCACTTGCCCCGCCGTGCCGTCACGCAAATCTGCCATTTCTTGTTCAGCACGACCCACTTGCGCCAAGATCAGCCGGGCATGGGCCGCCAGCTTGGCGCCGAAAGCCGTGGCCACGACCCCGCGATTGGTGCGTAGGAACAGCGGCACGCCCATTTGCGCTTCGGCATCCTGCAGCGCCTTGGTCACGGCGGACTGGGTCATGTTCAGCGCTGTGGCGGCGCGCATCAGATTGCCCTCGGCCAGAATGACCGCGACGATGCGCAGGTGGCGCAGGCTAAGCCTGTGCGCAGATGAAGCTTGGGTCATGACCGTTGTGCTTTCTGGCGGGGTGGGCGACGGATGGAGTAGCGTTGATATTCCTATAGAGAATATACAAAGCCAATCAATTCATTTGTATTCATGTCGTTCACACTTCACCCTGACGCGAACCATATCGATCTGCCGAGGACCACATGCCTGACTATCCTGATCTTCAGCTTTATATCGGGGGCGCCTGGCGCAAGACCGGGCAGGGGTTGCCTGTGCTGAACCCTGCAACCGAAACGGTGATTGCTGAGCTTCCCGTGGTGCGGGCGCGAGATCTGGACGACGCATTGGAGGCAGCGGAGCGCGGATTTCGGACCTGGCGGGCCACCGCACCGCGCGATCGGGCTGCGGTGATCCTACGGGCCGCAGCACTGATGCGTGCCCGAGCTGACGAGATCGCCCATGCCATCACGCTGGAACATGGCAAGCCGTTGGCGCAAGCGCGGCTGGAAGTGATTCGCGGCTGTGAGTTCTTTGAATGGGATGCGGCCGAGGCGCAGCGGCTTTATGGGCGCGTGGTGCCGAGCGCCCCCGGCATCCGCTATCTGGTGATTCCGCAGCCGGTCGGCACGGTGGCCGCGTTCTCGCCGTGGAACTTCCCGATGAGCCAGCCTGCGCGCAAGATTGCAGGTGCGCTGGCGGCGGGATGCGCGATCATCATCAAGGCGGCCGAGGAAACCCCGGCAGGGGCGTTGCACATTGCCCGTGCCTTTCACGATGCGGGCCTGCCGGCCGGGGTGCTGAACCTTGTGTTCGGGGTACCCGCCGAGATTTCCGCGCATCTGATCCCGCATGCTCAGGTGCGGCTGGTGGCGTTTACCGGATCCACCTCGGTTGGGATTCATCTGACGGAAATGGCCGCGCGGTCGATGACTCCGGTGTTGATGGAACTGGGCGGCCATGCGCCGGTGATCGTGTGCGATGATGTGGACCCGCAAGCGGCAGGGGTGATGTCGGCTGTGCGCAAGGCACGCAATGCCGGGCAGGTCTGCACCTCGCCGACGCGGTTCTACGTGGATCAGGCCATCTTTGCACCCTTCGCTGCGGCCTTTGCCGCGCGTGCTGCTGCCGTTCCGATGGGCAACGGCTTGGTGCCGGGGATTGAAATGGGCCCGTTGGCCAATCATCGCCGGGTAGAGGCGGTTGCCGCGCTGGTTGATGATGCCCGTGCCAAGGGGGCACGTGTATTGACGGGTGGGGTGCGGCCAAAGGGGCCGGGGTATTTCTACCCCGTTACCGTGCTGGCTGATGTGCCCGACGATGCCCGCGTGATGCGTGAAGAGCCCTTCGGCCCGCTGGCGATCATCAATCCCACAGCGTCACTGGACGCGGCGATTGCCCGGGCCAATGCTCTGCCCTTCGGTTTGGCGGCCTATGCCATGACCCACCGGGCGGCGACGGTTGACCGGTTGATGAATGAGATCGAAGCGGGCAATCTGTCGATCAACACCTTGGAGGCATCGGTGGCTGAGGTGCCCTTTGGTGGGGTCAAGGCCAGCGGGCAAGGACGTGAAGGCGGGCTGGAAGGTATGCTGCACTATGTGGAAACCAGAACCATCTCGCATCGGATGGAGCTGGAAACCGAACCGACTGTTGCAGGAGCACAGCCATGAACTATGACCGCACCTCCGCCAAATCCCATGCCCGTGCCCATATGCGGGGTATTTGGGCCGCTGCCCTGATGCCCTTTGCCGAAGACCTGTCGATTGACGAAGGCGGCTTTCGGCAGAATATCGACCACTGGATTGAAGATCTTGGTATCGAAGGGTTCTTCATTGCGGGCAAGCAGGGCGAGTTCTTTGCCATGTCAGTCGAAGAACGCAAGCGCGCCTTTGATCTGGCGGTGTCGGCTTGCGCAGGGCGGGCGCAAACGATCATGTCATGCTCTGATCAGAACATGGATGTGGTGATAGATCTCGCCCGCCATGCTCAGGCCTGCGGTGCAGATTACATCGTGGTTCATGCGCCGATGCTGCACTTCTTCAAGCAGCAGGACGAAACCCTGTTGCGCTATTACGAAACGATAGCAAGCAAGGTTGATATTGGCATAGCACTCTGGTCACACCCTGACAGCGGATATCTGATGAGCCCGGCGCTGTGTAACCGCTTGGCTGATATCGAAAATGTGGTGGCGATCAAGTATTCGGTGCCGCGCCCGATGTATGCCGAGCTGACACGGCTGGCGGGAGATCGGATTCTGGTGTCCACCGCTTCGGAAGAGGAATGGCTGGACAATATCATCGAACTGGGCTGGCAGCTGTATCTATGCTCATCGCCGCCCTATCTGCTGCAAACCGCCGCTGATCGCCGGATGCGCGACTATACAGATGCGGCTTTTGCCGGGCAGTTTGACGTGGCGCGGGCGATCCGCGCATCACTGGATCCGGTGCGTCGGGCCCTGCGCGACACACGCCCGGACGAAAAACCGCATGCACATCAGAAGTACTGGCAGGGCTTGTTGGGCCAAGTCGGCGGCCATGTGCGCCCGCCCTGTCTGGAATTGACCGACGCCGAAAAAGCCCTGACCCGCGCCGCCTTTGATGCCTGCGGCCTGAAACTGTAAGGAAGCACTCATGTCACGCCTTGCCGCCTTTAACTTTGCGAAATGGATCGACGCGCACAAGCACCTGTTGAAGCCGCCTGTGGGCAATCAGATGGTGTTCAAAGACGCCGACCTGATGGTCACGGTCGTCGGCGGCCCCAACAAGCGCACTGATTACCATGATGATCCGGTGGAAGAGTTCTTTTATCAGCTGAAGGGCGATATGCTGCTGAAGCTGCACGATACCGTCAGTGGCGAATTCTATGATGTGCCGATCCGCGAGGGCGACATCTTTCTGTTGCCCGCCCATATCCGACATTCACCGCAACGTCCGCAGGAAGGCTCTATCGGTCTTGTGATCGAACCCGCCCGCCCCGAAGGCGCGCTGGACGCGGTGGAATGGTATTGTTTTGACTGCAATGCACGCGTTCACCGCGCCGAAGTGGATCTGGTCAGCATCGTCGATGATCTGCCGCCGCTCTACGCCGCTTTCTACGCCGATGAAAAACTGCGCACCTGCCAGAACTGTGGTGCATTGCACCCCGGTAAGGAACCTCCACCCGGATGGGTTGTGCTGTAAATCATTTGGGTTTGAAATATTCGTGCTTGAAATAGTTTGAGTTCTGTTTAGCGTAATCAAAAATGCCCGAAACGGGTGATCAACATGGGAGTCGACGATGAGACATCTATTGACTGCGGCCAGCCTGCTGGCACTGACAACCGCTGCCGCCCTGGCCGAACCGGTGAAGATCGGCATGATCACCACATTGTCCGGCCCACCCGGATATCTGGGTGAGCAGATCCGGGACGGGTTTCAACTGGCTGTCGAGATGGAAGGCGGCAAGTTGGGCGGCGTCGAGGTCGAGGTGGTGGTCGAGGATGACGGGTTGAAGCCCGGCAGTGGATTGCAGATCGCTGACAAATTCCTGAATGAAGAAGGTATCAAGCTGATCACGGGCATCGTGTTTTCCAACGTGGCTGGCGCGACGGTGCCAGAGATCGTGGACAGCGGCGCAATCTACATCAGCCCGAATGCGGCACCCTCCGGCCTTGCCGGGGCAGAGTGCAACCCGAACTATTTCGTCGTCAGCTGGCAGAATGATGCGCTGCACGAAGCATCGGGCACGGCGGCGAAAAAGCTGGGCTACACCACTGCTGTCGCCTTGGCACCAAACTATCAGGCAGGTCAGGACGCGATTGCCGGTTTCAAGCGCGAGTTCGGCGGCGAGGTGACGGAAATCTATACCGCACTGGATCAAACTGACTTTGCCCCCGAGATGGCGCAGATCCGCGCGGCGGCACCGGATGTGGTGTTCCAGTTCCATCCGGGCGGTCTGGGCATCACCTTCCTCAAGCAATATCAGCAGGCTGGTTTGTTGGGGCAGACGCCGATGGTTTTGTCGGAGCCGTCGCTGGATAGCGTCATTCTGGGCGCGGTCGGTGATGCGGCAATCGGCATCAAAGGCACCACCCACTGGGCTGCCGATTTCGACAATGCTGCGTCAAAAGCGATGGTGGCCGCTTGGGCCGAAAAATACCCAGACCGCCCGATGACCACCTACGCGCAGCAGGCGTATGATTCGGCAAAGCTGATCGCCTCGGCCTTTGCGGTAACCGGCGGGGTTGATGATATCGACGCGCTGCGCGCCGCTCTGAAGGACGCCAAGTTCGAGAGCACACGCGGCAATTTTGCTTTCGGTGCCAATCAGCATCCGGTGCAGGACTGGTTCCTGACCGAAGTCGTCGCGGGTGCGGATGGCAAACCCGAGATCGTCACGCGCGAAACGCTGCGTGAAGCGGTGGGCGATATCTACGCTGCTGATTGCAAAATGTAGTGCTTCAGGTGCGGGGTATTGTATCCCGCACCACAGCCAACACCTGATCCACTCCTGTGCACATGATCGGATGGGCAATGATCCTTATCCTTGAGCAGTTGCTGAACGGACTGCAATTCGGCGTCATGCTGTTTTTGCTGGCCGCAGGGCTGACCCTGATCTTCGGGATCATGGGCGTCATTAATCTGGCGCATGGCTCGCTTTATATGATCGGTGCCTATGCGGGCACTTGGGTTGCAGCGGAAACCGGCAGTTTCTGGCTGGGCATTCCGGCCGCGCTGATTGCCGCCGCGCTGACCGGGCTGATCATCGAGGCGGTGGTGATCCGCAGGCTGTATGCCCGTGATCACCTGGACCAAGTGCTGGCGACTTTTGGGCTGATCCTGATCTTCAATCAAAGCATCACGCTGCTGTTCGGACGCCAGCCGCTGTTTACCACGCTGCCCGACGCCTTTGCAGGATCCGTGGAGCTTCTTCCCGGCCTGCCCTACCCGACTTATCGGTTGCTGGTCATCGGAGTGGGGCTGCTGGTAGCGCTGGGGCTGTATCTGCTGATCAACCGCACGCGGATCGGCATGCTGGTGCGGGCGGGTGCTACCAACCGCGACATGGTGCGGGCCTTGGGGGTGGATATCCGGCTGCTGTATACGGTGGTGTTCGGATTAGGCGCGCTGCTGGCGGGGCTGGCGGGCATCATGGCGGCACCGATTCTGGCGGTGCAGGTCGGCATGGGCGAGCAGATTTTGCTGTCCACCTTCGTGGTGGTGGTGATTGGCGGCGTGGGTTCGATCCGCGGGGCCTTTGTGGCCGGGCTGTTTCTGGGTGTGGCCGATACCATGTTGCGCGCCTTTTTGCCTGGACTACTGCGGCAAGTGATGACGGGTTCCGAAGCCGATGCATTGGGCATCGGTATCGCCTCGATGGGGATCTATCTGCTTATGGTTATCGTGCTGCTGTTCCGGCCCAAGGGCCTTTTTGCGGTGGGGTCATGATGCGGCGCAACCGGATACTGGCGGGTCTGGGGCTGATTGTCCTGATCCTGATGCCCTTGCTGACGGATGCGCTGGGGCAGGCAAGCCTGCTGTCATTGGTCACGCGAGCGCTTATCTATGGCATTGCTGCTGCCAGCCTGAATCTGGTGCTGGGCTATGGCGGGATGGTCAGTTTCGGCCATGCGGCATTTTTCGGAATCGGCGGCTATGTCGTCGGGATACTGTATCAGCATTTCGATGCGGAAACGCTGTTTTTGGGGCTGATACCCGGTAGCAACCAGATGCTGGTCACGCTGCCCGCAGCCATGCTGGTGGGCGGGGTGCTGGCGGCTGCAATCGGCGCGCTGGCCCTACGCACCGGGGGCGTGCAGTTCATCATGATCACGATGGCCTTCGCGCAGATGCTGTTTTTCCTGTTCGTCTCTCTGAAAGTCTATGGCGGCGAGGATGGTATCATCATCCGTCGTAGCAATGATGTGCCGTTCCTGAACATGCGGGACAAGGCCACGCTGTATTGGGTTGTGCTGGCTGTGACGGTCGCCTTCTTTGCAGGGATGCGTCAGGTGATCAACTCCAGCTTTGGCGCGGTTCTGGCGGGCATTCGCCAAAACGAGCGGCGGATGGCAGCGCTGGGGGTTCCAGTGTTCCGCTACAAGCTTTACGCCTTCATTCTGTCGGGAATGGGCGCGGGGCTGGCCGGGGCGCTGATGGCCAACGCGCTGCGCTTTGCCAGCCCCGACATGATGCACTGGACCAAATCGGGCGAGCTGATGGTTATGGTCATTTTGGGCGGTGTCGGCACGTCGCTGGGTCCGTTCTTCGGCGCGGCCACGCTGCTGGTGTTGGAAAGCACGCTGTCGTCCTGGACCGAGCATTGGCAACTGGCGCTTGGCGCGATCTTGCTGGCCTTGGTGCTGGGAACCAAGGGCGGTGTGATGGCGGTGCTTGGGAAGTTGGGGGGCCGCAAATGACGGCGGTTCTGGAAATCGACGGTCTGCGCAAACGCTTTGGCGGGCTGACGGCGACCGATGGTGTATCGCTTGTGGTGCGGACGGGTGAGATCCACGCGCTGATCGGGCCGAATGGCGCGGGCAAATCGACGCTGATCAACCAGATCTGCGGCGAGCTGACCCCCGACGCGGGGCATATCCGCCTGATGGGCCGCGATGTGACGGCGGCTTGTGTCGCGGCGCGGGTGTCGCTAGGTCTGGGGCGCACGTTTCAGATCACCTCATTGCTGGAAGACATGACCGTGTTGCAGAATGTCGGCATGGCACTGCAAGCACGGGCGGGTGGTAACTTTCGCCTCTGGGACCGGGTGGCGAAACGGCGGGCGATCTGGGATGCAGCGGCGGGTATCATCGCCGATTGCCAGTTGCAGGGCCGCGAGGCGGCACTGGTCGCCGACCTGTCGCATGGCGAGAAGAAGCAGCTGGAACTGCTGATGGCGATGGGGCTGCAACCCAAAGTGATGCTGCTGGACGAACCGATGGCCGGGCTTGGCCATCTGGAAAGCCAGACGATGATTGTGCAGCTGCGCGCCCTGCGCCAGCATACCGCGATCCTGCTGGTGGAACATGACATGGAGGCGGTCTTTGCCTTGGCCGACCGCATTTCTGTGCTGGTCTACGGCCGGATCATCGCGCAGGGCTCGGTGGAAGAGATCCGCAATGACCCTGCCGTGCGCGAGGCCTATCTGGGTGCGGAGGACGAGCTATGCTGACATTGCGCAACGTCTCAGCCGCCTATGGTGCCAGCCGCGTGCTGTTCGATGTGGCGTTCGATCTGCGCGAGGGCGAGGTGGTGACCCTGCTGGGCCGCAACGGCATGGGCAAGACCACCACCATCCGCTGCGTCATGGGGCTGCTGGCCCCGGCCGGGGGAGAGATTAGCTTTCAGGGTCAACAGATTGCGGGCTGGGCACCCGAACATATCGCGCGGCTCGGCGCGGGGTTGGTGCCCGAGGGGCGGCAGATCTTCCACACGCTGACGGTGCGGGAGAATCTGGTTGCCACCGCGGCAAACCGCAGCGGACGGCCCGCCCCCTGGACGCTGGAGCGCATATACGCGCTGTTTCCCCGGCTCAGCGAACGGCAAGGCCAGATGGCTGGCACACTTTCTGGAGGAGAGCAGCAGATGCTGGCGGTGGGCCGTGCGCTGATGACGAACCCCAGCCTGCTGATTCTGGACGAAGCCACTGAAGGTCTGGCCCCGGTGATCCGCACCGAAATCTGGCATGTGATCGAGCGATTGAAGGCCGAGGGTCAGTCGATCCTGCTGATCGACAAGAACCTCGCGGTGCTGAAACGGCTGGCCGACCGCCACTATATCATCGAACGCGGCCGCACGGTCTGGAGCGGCGAGCGCGCGGACCTAGAGCGGGATGCAGCAGAGGTGCAACGCTATGTCGGGGTCTGAACTGCGGTTGGTGCTGATCGGCTGGGGTGCGATCAGCCGCCGTGTCGCCGCCTTGCTGAGCGAACGGCGCGCGGCAGTGCGGATTGTGGGGGTGGGTCTGCGCGACGCTGCGCGCGCGCAGGATCTGCCGCAGAGTGCTGAGGTGCTGTCCGATCCCGCCACACTGGCAAGCATAGCCGCCGATCTGGTGGTCGAGGCGGCGGGGCGTGGCAGCGTGACGAGCTGGGGACGCGCGGCCTTGGGTGCCGGTTGTGACTTTGCGGTGTCATCAACGTCGGCCTTTGTGGACGAGGCGTTGTTTGCCGAACTGCTGGCATTGGCGCAGGCTCGGGGTGCACAACTGATCATCCCGCCAGGGGCGCTCGGCGGAATGGATGCGCTATCCGCCGCAGCACGCCTGCCGCTGGATACGGTATGCCACCAGATCATCAAACCGCCTGCGGCCTGGTATGGCACCGGTGCCGAGGTGCTGTGTGATCTGGCTGGCCTTTCAGCGCCCGTCACCTTTTATGAAGGTTCTGCCCGCGACGCGGCGGATGCCTTTGCGCAGAATGCCAATGTGGCGGTTATCTCGGCGCTTGCGGGCATCGGACTGGACCGCACGCAAGTCGCGCTTGTCGCCGACCCCAGCGCCGTGCTGAACAGTCACATCGTGACGGCGGAGGGTGAGTTCGGGCGGATGGCGATCCGGCTGGACAACCGACCGCTGGCGACAAATCCGAAATCATCCGAGATGACAGCGCTTTCACTTGTGCGCCTGATCGAAACCCGCACAGGAGGGCTGGTGATATGAATATCGCAGCCGAAGCCGATTGGCCGCGCGCGCAACTGGATGCCGATTACCGGGCACGCGACAGTTGTTCGGTGGCAGAGTTCGAACAAACAATTGCAAATTATCTGGCGCGGTCGAAAGCCACACATGATCTGCCCCATAGCCGCCGGGACGTGGTGTTCGACGCGGAAACTGGGCTGGCACTGGACTTGTTCGGCACTGTGCCGGGCGAGCTGCGACCCTTGGTGATTTTTATTCACGGCGGCTACTGGCGTGCCTTGAGCAAGGAGCATTCAGCCTTTCTCGCGCCGATGCTTGCAGCCCATGGCATTGCCTGCGCCGCCCCTGATTACCGTCTGGCTCCTGCTGCGCGCATGGCCGACATCGTGGGGGACACCCGCCGCGCGCTGGCCCATCTGTGGCACCATGCCGACACGCTGGGCATCGACAGACGGCGCATTCTGGTCACCGGGTCATCCGCTGGCGGGCACCTGGCCGCGACGTTGTTGCAGGCCGGTTGGCAAGCCGAGTTGGGCCTGCCCGAACAGCCGGTCGCCGCCGCCCTGCCTATCAGCGGTCTGTTCGATCTGGCACCGGTCGCGGCCAGTCATGTACAGGACTGGATGCAATTCTCGCCTGATGAAATCGCAAATTTCAGCCCGCTGCGACACCTTCCTCATCCTATCCCTCGGCTGACTGTGGTGGCGGCCGAACGTGAAACCCCCGGCTTTCACCGCCAAAGCGCAGCCTATGCCAAGGCCCTTGGCGTGCCCTATCTGCTGGGGGCGGGGCGGCACCATTTTGACGTGGTGTTCGATCTGGCCGATGCCGACCACCCGCTGGGTCAAGCGCTGTTGCGGCTTGCACGGGGCTGAGCGCGGCGGTCCGCCAAAAATTCGAGACGTGAGGCGTCGAGAACGGTGCCGGAGATGAGAAAAAAGTGCAAGCCTACTGGTAGGCACGGGAGCCGGCTGCCGGGCGGCTTCCACGAGCCAGTCATTCGATCTTACTACAGCGTATTCGGCGGTCAATGTCGGCGATGCGGACTTAGTTGCAGTTCGCTTCGCTTGATCGACGAACAATCGGCACTCTATGGGCAGTAGCGGGGCTTTAAAAGTGAGAGGGATTGGTGGGGCACAAACGCAAAACCTCAAAACAAGGCTCAGGGGCTTCTGCGAGCCGAGCCATGCTTGACGTACCAATCGGAAGCGCGATGGTCTGGTCAAAAAGCTCTCGTTGACTCGACGAGAGGAGGACCGGCGAGATATCCACGACAGCCATCATGCGATCAACTCAGTGCACTCCGATGGTTTCCACACTTCTTCCGCACTCGCCCGATAGCCGCCTACGCGCAAAGCGGGAAAATGATATGTCTTGGCAGCTCTGGATTGCGGGCTTACGAATTGACTTGTTGGTCAAGATTCGGGCTAAATCCCAGTTGCGACAAATCGAACTGGTTGTTGGGGGCTTTTTGAAACTCTTTCGGCCAATCAGTGTTAGGGAGGAACATGCCTTATGAAAACTGTATCTCTGTGGGTTGCCGGGCTGATAGCGTTGCCAATGGCAGCACAGGCCCAGACCGAGATTTCCTGGTGGCACGCGATGAGCGGCGCAAACGGCGAAGTCGTCGAGAAAATCGCCAGTGATTTCAACGCCAGCCAGTCTGAATATGTGGTGAAGCCCGTGTTCAAAGGCACTTATCCTGAGACGTTGAACGCAGGTATTGCGGCGTTTCGCGCGGGGCAATCCCCCGACATCATGCAGGTGTTTGACGTTGGCACGGGCGTGATGATGGGCGCACAAGGCGCGATCAAGCCTGTGGCCGAAGTGCTGACGGAAGGCGGTTTCGCCTTTGATAAAAGCCAGTATCTGGCGGGCATCGTCGGCTATTATTCCAGCCCTGAAGGCGAGATGCTGTCCTTCCCCTACAACTCTTCTTCGCCGATCCTGTATTACAACAAGGATATTTTCGAGAAAGCGGGACTGGATGTGAACACCCCGCCGAAAACCTGGGCTGAGGTCTGGGCGGCTGCACGCAAGATCAAGGAAAGTGGCGCTGCTACCTGCGGGTACACCTCGACTTGGCTGACCTGGATTCACACCGAAAACTTCGCCGCCTGGAACAATGTGTCTTGGGCCACCAATGAAAACGGATTGGCCGGAACGCCGGAACTGAAAATTGACTCCCCTTTGTTTATCAAGCATTTCCAAGAGCTTGCCGACCTGTCGAAAGAAGGCGTGTTTGTTTATGGCGGACGCACATCGGAAGCCAAGCAAAACTTTACCTCGGGTGAATGCGGTATTCTGACCGAAAGCTCGGGCGGTTTGGGCGACATCGTGAAATCCGGCATGAACTACGGCATCGGGCAACTTCCCTATGACGAAACCGCGGAAGGTGCACCGCAGAACACCACGCCCGGCGGTGCTTCGCTTTGGGTGATGGCTGGCAAGTCACCTGAGAGCTACAAGGGTGTTGCGACATTCTTCAATTACCTGTCGCAAACTCCGGTGCAGCAGTTCCTGCACGAGCAATCCGGCTACCTGCCGGTGACCAACGCGGCCTATGAGGCGACCAAAGCTTCGGGCTTTTACGACACAAACCCGGCGCGTGAGACTCCTATTCTGCAAATGTCGGGCAAGGCACCGACCGAAAACTCGAAGGGTGTGCGCGCGCCAAACTTGCCGCAATTGCGCGACATTCAGAACGAGGAATATGAAAAGATGCTGGCCGGTCAACAGACTGCCGAACAGGCGCTGAAGAACGCGGTAGAGCGTGGCAATGCCGCGATCAAAGAAGCATCGGGCGGCTGATCCTGTTGCACAGGCGCGCGCACCCAATCTGCGCGCGCCACCGTATTTGTAACGAGGATCAAATATGAACCGGACAGTGTTCCCGCATAAGCTGTTGCCCTGGCTGCTGGTGATGCCGCAGCTTGCGATCACGATCATCTTTTTCTATTGGCCCGCAGCGCAGGCATTTCGGCAATCCATGCTGAAAGAAGATGCCTTTGGCCTGAGCACAACTTTTGTCGGTCTTGCGAACTTCAAAAAGGTGCTGAGCGATCCGAACTATGTGAACGCCATGCTGGTGACCGTGGTTTTCTCGGTGCTCGTGGCGTTCTTCGCGATGTCGATTGCTCTGTTTCTTGCGGTGCAGGCCGAGAAGATCGGCCGCGGCAAAGGCTTCTACCGTACCTTGATGATCTGGCCCTATGCCGTAGCCCCCGCCATCGCCGGGATGCTGTGGTTGTTCATGTTCAACCCATCTTTCGGCACTTTGGCTTGGCCTCTGCGTCAGCTTGGTATCGCATGGAATCCGCTGCTTGACGGCGATCAGGCGATGGCCTTGGTGGTCGCGGCCTCCACCTGGAAGCAAATCAGCTACAACTTCCTGTTTTTCGTCGCAGGCTTGCAGGCCATTCCGCGATCGCTGCTGGAGGCCGCCGCTGTTGATGGTGCAAGCCGCCGCCATGCGTACTGGACCATCGTATTCCCCCTACTTGCCCCTACCACCTTCTTCCTGCTGGTTGTGAACACGGTTTACGCGCTGTTCGATACCTTCGGCATCATCCACGCCGTCACGGGGGGCGGCCCCGGCAAAGCAACCGAGACACTGGTCTACAAAGTTTACAACGACGGTTTCGTGAACCTGATCATGGGCGACTCTGCTGCGCAATCGGTGATCCTGATGGTGATCGTCATCGGGCTGACTGCCTTCCAATTCCGCTTCATCGAGCGCAGGGTGCATTATGGCTGATACATCTGACGGCCCCCTTGCGGCTCGCGCGGCGACCAGAACGCTGGCCCATCTCTGGATGATCCTGGGCGTCATCATCGTGGCGTTTCCGATCTACTATGTCGTGATAGCCTCGACCCACAGCACGCAGACCATCCTGCGCCCGCCGCTGCCGCTTTTGCCCGGCGCAGATGCTGTTTCGAACTACAGCGATGCGTTCTCGGGCGGCATCAGCAAAATGGGCGGCGTCAGCCTGTGGCGGCTTTTGGGCAATACCACACTGATCGCGTTCGGCATCGCCATTGGCAAAATTGTCATCTCGATGGCCTCGGCCTATGCGATTGTATACTTCCGTTTCCCCCTGCGGATGGTGTGCTTTTGGGTGATTTTCATCACTCTGATGCTGCCCATCGAAGTGCGCATTCAGCCCACCTACAAAGTCATGGTCGATCTGGGCCTGATTGACACCTACCCCGGTCTGATCTTGCCGCTGATCGCCTCGGCCACGGCGACGTTGTTGTTTCGGCAGTTCTTCATGACCGTTCCGCACGAGCTGCTGGAAGCTGCCCGGGTCGATGGCGCAGGCCCGTGGCGGTTCTTCAAGGATATCCTTTGGCCGCTGTCTTTAACCAATGTGGCGGCGATCTTTGTGATCCAGTTCATTTACGGCTGGACGCAGTATCTCTGGCCATTGTTGGTGACAAATTCGAATGAAATGAACACCATCGTGATCGCGCTGAAGAAGATGATCTCTTTCGCTGATGCGGATACGCCGTGGAGTCTCGTTATGGTCACGTCGGTATTGGCAATCCTGCCACCGATCCTTGTGGTGGTGTTTATGCAGCGTTGGTTCGTGAAGGGCCTAGTCGAGACGGAGAAGTAGATGGCGCGTATCCTGTTAAATGACCTGCGTAAAAGCTATGCCGCGCAAGAGGTTATTCATGGTGTCAGCATGGATATTGCTGACGGTGAATTCGTGGTGATCGTCGGCCCTTCGGGGTGTGGAAAATCCACGCTGCTGCGCATGGTGGCGGGGCTGGAAGGCATCACGGCGGGCACGATCGACATCGGTGGCCGCGTTGTGAATGACCTAGAGCCGCGCGAGCGCGACATTGCAATGGTGTTCCAGAACTATGCGCTTTACCCCCATATGAGCGTGCGCGAGAACATGGCCTATGGACTGAAAATCTCGAAAATGCCGAAGGCCGAGATTGAGGAACGCGTCGCCCGTGCCGCCACGATGCTGGAGCTGGAGCCCTATCTTGATCGCAAACCCCGCGCATTGTCTGGCGGTCAACGTCAGCGCGTTGCAATGGGCCGGGCGCTGGTGCGCGAGCCTTCGGCATTGCTGCTGGATGAGCCGCTGTCAAACCTTGATGCGAAACTTCGGGTGCAAATGCGCCTGCAAATCAAAGAGATGCACCTGCGCATTGGCCAGACCACGCTTTATGTGACCCATGATCAGGTCGAGGCAATGACGCTGGCGGATCGGCTGCTGGTGATGAACAAAGGCGTAGCCGAGCAGATCGCCACACCATTGGAAGTCTACAAAACGCCTGCCAGCGAATTTGTAGCAGGCTTCATCGGCTCGCCTGCGATGAACATTTTCACCATCCGTGCCGAGGCTGGAGTCGCAATCTTGCCGGGCGGCCACAAACTGGCGATAGCCGGAATACCAGCCAGTGGTGAGATGCGCTTGGGTCTGCGCCCCGAAGATCTGGAACTCACCAGCGCCGATACTCCCTCGATCCCGATTGATTTGCGCTCGGTCGAACACTTGGGGGCTGATACCTTCGGCTATGGTGTTATTCCCGGCTCCGAAATCCTGATGACGCTGCGCCTGCCGGGAGCATCGACCGCGCAGCGCGGTGACCGCCTGCACGTTGCCCCACTTCCTGATCGTTTACACCTGTTCTCTATCGAGACAGGCAGACGCATTTAATCGGCGTCCGGTGGCTTGCCAAGCATGCATCACCCTAAACTTCTCCCGGCTGGGGAAAGCCCAGACAATAGCTCTATCATGGTGTCCATTGATTGCTTCCGCACTGGCTGGCCGCATAGGTCTTGAGTTTGCCGAGGCCCGCTAAAAGTTGTGAGCTTGGTGCAGACGCTACCACGAAGACTTCGACAGTTCCTTGTGGTCTATCTATCAAGAAACAGGCACCGACCTGATTTGTCGCACAGGTTCTTGGTGAGTGGATGAGGCGACATCACCAACCCCGGCGTGCTCGACGTCGCTTAAGACGGGTTGAATTGGTCGAACTGGCAGAGGGTGTGACCGAAGCCGAAATCTGCGCCGCGACCGAAGCGACGCGGGTAGCATAAGGGCTCGCCGGAAGCCGCCGTTCGTCCACTGCACGGCAAATAGCCGCACAGCCAGGACTGACTGTCGAGCCGACTCAGATGAATCTTCGGATCTTGGTAAGTGTTTACCGCTCTCTGCCAAACCGCCCACTTACTGCCTGATGCGCCAGCCAGTGCGGAAGATCCACCAGACCACTGCCAGACACAGCCCGGTGAAGGCAGCAATTGCCAGAAGACTCATGGCAATCGGCACGTCGGCAGTATCAAAGAACGACCAGCGGAAAACAGACATCAGGTACACCACGGGGTTGAACAGCGCGATGGTTCGCCAGATGCCTGGCAGCATGTCGATACTATAAAAGCTACCACCCAGAAAGATCAGCGGCGTCAGCACCAAGAGCGGGATCAGTTGTAACTGCTGAAAATCCTTGGCCCAGATGCCGATGATGAAGCCGAAAAGTGAGAAGCTGAAGCTCATCACCGCCAGCAATGCAAACATCGCAATAGGATGCGAGATCGGCAGATCGACAAACAGATAGGCTGTCAGCAGGATCACCAGACCAATCAGGACCGATTTCACCGCCGCAGCGCCTACATAGCCGATCACGATCTCCAGATAGCTGACCGGGGCCGATAAAAGCTCGTAAATCGACCCGATAAACTTGGGGAAATGGATCGCGAAAGACGCGTTCGACACCGATTGCGTGATCACCGTCAGCATGATCAGGCCAGGCACGATAAAGGCGCCGTACGTCACACCATCCACGGTTTCGATCCGGCTGCCGATGGCCGCGCCGAACACGACAAAGTAAAGTGATGTCGAAATCACCGGTGAAACCAGCGATTCGATGATGGTGCGGCTGAACCGCGCCATTTCCCGTTGAAAGATGACGCGTATCGCTGGAAAGTTCATACCTGTTCCCTCAGCAGTTCAACAAAGATGTCCTCAAGGCTGCTCTGCCGCGTGGCAAGATCGGTCATATGCAACCCCGCGCTGCGCAGATCTGTCAGCAAGGTCACGATGCCGGTTCGCTCGCTTTTGGTATCATAGGTGAATACGAGGCTGCGCCCCTCCGGCCCGAGTTCCAGTGCATAGTTCGCGAGCGCCGCTGGCACCGCGACAAGGGGCTCGGCCAGATCGACCTGCAGTTGCTTCTGACCCATCCGTTGCATCAGCGCGGCCTTGTCCTCAACCAGCAGGATCTCGCCCTTGTTGATCACTGCGACTCGGTCGGCAATCGCCTCGGCCTCTTCGATGTAGTGCGTGGTCAGGATGATGGTGACACCCTGGGCTTTCAGATCGGCCACAACCGCCCACATGTCCTTGCGCAGTTCCACATCCACGCCCGCCGATGGTTCGTCCAGAAACAGAACGCGCGGCGCATGGGCCAGCGCCTTGGCAATCAGCACGCGCCGCTTCATCCCGCCTGACAGGGGCATGATCTTGCTATCCTGCTTGTCCCATAGCGACAATTGCCGCAGCACGCGCTCCACGTAGGCCGGATCGGGCGCCTTGCCGAACAGCCCGCGCGAAAAGCTGACCGCGTTGAACACCTTCTCAAACGGCTCCAGTGTGATCTCCTGTGGCACAAGGCCAATCAGATCCCGTGCCGCCCGAAAATCCCGCACCACATCATGCCCGCCCACGGTAACGCTGCCCGATGTCGGCTGCACGATACCACAGATGGCGGAAATCAGCGTGGTCTTTCCCGCCCCATTCGGACCGAGCAGCGCGAGGATTTCGCCCTCCTCGATCTCCAGATTGACGGACTTCAGTGCTTCAAAGCCAGATTTATAGGCCTTGGTCAGATTGCGGATGGAAACGATGGACGGCATGGAATCCTCGCATTCGGAAGGGATTGAGCATAGCCTGATAGCCGCCCGAGTCCAAGGTCAGGACTGGGCAATTTCGATATCAACTTGCGCTGCCAAGTCGCGGGTCCTGAGGTAATTCTCCTGACCTGCCCCCGGTCGTCCCTCGTTCATAGCGAGAGTCCTGTGGGTTGATAGTGGTCGGTTTCGGGTTGGGCAAGCGCGCCGGGCGTGGAGCCATCAGATTGCTCAAGTGCCCGGCGCGCTTCTGCCGTTGGCTTGTTGCCCAGCGATGAGTGCGGCCTGACATTGTTGTAGTCGTAGCGCCAAAGGCCCAGCGTTCGGCGGGCATCGGCCAAGCTGTCCAATATCTCTTCGTTCAGACATTCGTCGCGAAGGCTGCCGTTGAATGACTCGATGTAGCCGTTCTGCTGGGGTTTGCCGGGGTCGATGTAATGCCACTCGACCTTGTTGTCGTTTGCCCATTTCAAGATGGCCTTGCTGGTGAACTCGGTGCCATTGTCAGAGACAATACACGCTGGTTTTCCATAGATCCTGACCAAGGCGTCCAACTCGCGCGCCACCCGGGCACCCGAGATGCTGGTATCTGCGATCAGCGCCAGATTTTCGCGGCAGCAATCGTCATTGACCGCCAGGATGCGGAACTTCCGGCAGGCCCCGAATGTGTCTGACAGGAAGTCCAGGGACCAGCGCTGGTTCGGGCGCAGCGGCACAGGCATTGGTGTGCGGCTGCCCCGCGCCCGTTTGCGGCCGCGTCGGCGGCGCACCGACAGGCCCTCTTCCCGATAAAGCCGGTAAAGCTTCTTTTCGTTCATCACCATGCCCACACGTTCGAGCATGACACCAATGCGCCGCCTCTCACGGTTTGCAAGCAAACCGTTGCCGGCCAACGGATAGCCGAACCGGCGCCGCTTCTCGGCGATCTTGTTCATTTCCAGATGGATTTCCGGGTTCTCGGGCGGCCTCTCGCGCCGCACCGTCTTCGGATCGACACCCGTTGCCCGGCAGCACATGCTTTGCATATGCGAGAGGGGATCAGGACGCAGGCCCGGCGCTGAGAGATCGGATGATCCTTGAGCGCCCGCAGCACTGCGTCCCGCCGCGCCAGCTGTGTCGTCAGGGCTTTCCCAAGAGATCTTTCAGCACAACGTTATCCAGCATCACATCTGCCAGCAAACGCTTCAACTTGACGTTCTCGTCCTCAAGCTGCTTCAGGCGTTTGGCATCGGACAGGTCCATCCCGCCATACTTGGCCTTCAGCTTGTAAAACGTCGCAGGGCTCAGCTCATGCTTGCGGCACAGCTCCGACGTCGGCAGGCCAGCCTCTTGCTCTTTGATCATCCCGATAATCTGCGCTTCGGTGAAACGGCTTTCTGCAACGACAGGACCGCGCGATTGGGCCGATCATCAATAAGTGGGGCGATCTTGACAGCTCCGCGCCAGACCGTGGTGCTACGATTGCCAGGGCTGTTGTCGTGTAGCCTTATGGTTCCACACATGACGATGGCGCCTGAACCGAGTAGCTCAGGTTCGGGTGTCAGTTTGATTTTCAGGATGCTTATGCATCCCATTTTTACCCCCGCTCGACTGCGAGCATACCGTTCTGGAGCACCTAATTCCCAGCAACTCGGCGGTGCCAGAACACTCTATCTGACGCGGCGCAGGAAGTTTGCTGTACGCGTGTCTTGCGGCGTGTCGAAGATTTGGCCAGGCGTTCCTTCCTCCACGATGCGCCCACCGTCCATGAAGATAATCCGGTCGGCAATTTCGCGCGCGAATTGCATCTCATGCGTGACGATCAGCATCGTCTGTCGCCGCTCGGCGACGCGGCGCATCAGGTCCAGCACTTCGCCCACCCATTCGGGGTCGAGCGCCGATGTGGGTTCGTCCAGCAACATCAGGGCTGCGTCCAGCGCCATTGCGCGGCCGATGCCAATACGCTGCTGTTGACCGCCCGAAAGTGCGGCGGGGTAGCTCGCGGTCTTGTCGGAAAGGCCGATCTCACGCAGGATTTCGTCGGCCCGCGCCTCTGCGTCGGCGCGCGGCTTGCGCTGCACGGTGATCAGAGCTTCGGTGATGTTGTCGCGAGCGGTCTTGTTGGCGAACAGCGCATAGTTCTGAAAGACGAACGCCGTTCGGCGGCGCAGCGCAAGGATTTGCGCAGAGGTGGCTGTTGCCGCGTCAACGGTCAGATCCCCGATGCGGATCACGCCGCCGTCGGGGCGGTCGAGGTAGTTCAGACAGCGCAGCAGCGTGGACTTTCCCGTGCCAGAGGGGCCAATGATCGCCACCCGCTCGCCCGCCGCGATGTCAAGGTCGATGCCGTCCAGCACCGTGTTTGTCCCGTAGCGTTTGGTCAGTCCGCGAATGCTGATCATCGGGCGATGGCCTTGTTCAAATGGTGCTCCAGCTGCTTTTGCAGGAAGGACAGGGTTTCGACGATCGCCCAATACAGCATGGCCACGACAAGGAACGCCTCAAAATACAAGAAGCTGCCAGCCGCTTCCTTCTGCGTCGCCCCCATCATCTCGGTCACGCCAAGGGTGAAGGCAAGCGAGGTGCTTTTGATCATGTCGATGAAGTAATTGACCAAGGTTGGGGCTGCCACGCGGGCCGCCTGCGGCAATACGATACGGCGCATCGACTGCGCCTGCGTCATGCCGACGGCCTGTGCGGCCTCCCACTGGCTGCGCTCGACCCCAAGGATCGCGGCGCGGATGCTTTCGGCCATGTAGGCCGAAAAATGCAGCGTCAGCCCGATGATCGCCGCCATCACACCGTTGATCCCGGACAGGACCGGCAGGATCTGCGGTAGGCCGTAGTAGAACAGAAACAACTGCACCAGCAGCGGCGTGCCCCGGAAGAAGCTGATGAACAGCTGAACGAACTGGTCCAGCACAGGCACGCGCATCACGCGTTCCACCGCCATCAGGCAAGCCAGCAGCAAAGCGCAGACCATCGCGGCCAGCGCCATACCGATCGTCAGCGGCACATAGCCCAAGATGACGGGCACCAGACCAAGCATGTAGTCAACGTCGAGCGCCCGCATCGCGTCAGCCTGTCGGCGCGGTCACGTCAAGACCCAGCCATTTTTCGGAAATCGCCTTCAGCGTGCCATCAGCCTTCATCTCGGTCAGCGCCGCATCCAGCTCGTCACGCAGGGCAAGGCCTTCGGCATCGTTGCGGAAGGGCAAGGCGTTCTGGATCTCGCTGAACGGGGGGCCTGCAAGCGCAAGCGGCAACGGGCTTTCCTTGATGACCTGTGCCGAGGAAACACGGTCCATCACGAAGGCGTCGATCCGACCCAGCGCCGTGTCCTGCTCGATATTGCTTTCGTAGGTGCGGATGTCGATTTCGCTGGCGAACGGCAAAGCGCGCAGCAATTGCTCGAAGTTGGATCCAAGGTTGACCCCCACCGAACGGCCCTTCAGGCTTTCAACGCCGGTGATCTCTGTCTCGTTGCCCTGCTTCACCACCACTTGCGCGCCGTCATAGACATAGGGCTGGCTGAAGGCGAATTTCGCCGCGCGCTCGGGGGTGATGGTGATCTGGTTGGCAACCGTGTCAATGCGACCGGATTCCAGCGCGCCGATCAGACCCGAGAATGACATGGTGGAGAATTCCACCGTATCGCCCGTCCGTTCGGCAAGGGCATTCATCAGATCGACCTCAAAGCCCTGTAGCTTGTCCTGCCGAACAAATGTGAAGGGAAAATATCCGCCGGACATACCGACACGAATGGTCTCTGCAGCGGCGGGGAGAACAACGGCTCCGGCCATCAACGCGGCAAGGGAAAGAGATTTAAACATCTGACGCTCCTGTATCTCGACTACAGAAGATGCTTGCGACAGGTGTAGAGATCAAGGCGCATTGCGAAACAAGCACGGCAGGGCCCGGCCTGTCGAATGTTGCAGAATAGCCATCCGCAATTTGGGATAAAATCAGGTCTTTTTCCTCAGGTGTTTGCTGGGCGTGGACAATGGTCTGCTCTGCTTGATCAAGATACTTGGTGACCAGCTTTACACGTGCCCAAACCAAGGAATAGTTACGACGGATCTGTTCCTGTAGTTTCGTGCAACTCCGCAAGGATTTAGGCCGAAGGTCGGTTAGCCTCTGGATGTCGCAACTTTTAAAATACGAAACGTGAGTGGATTGCACAAACCCCTATTATGGCTGAGATTATTGATCTAGATACGGCCTGAAAGAAAATGGATTGCAAATCAAAATGCTTTTTTCAGATAATGCCGCAATCCAGCCAATCCTCGCCAGATCTATCAGAGATGCCCCAATCCGGCATCTGGCAGAGGGCTTGGATATGACAACGCAAAAGTGATCCCATGACGACTTATGATCTGACCGATGCTGGGCTGGACGGCTTCGAGAGCGATCTGCTGACCGTGCTACAGCACTTTTTGCGGCATAATGAGGCTCTGTTGCGCAAATCCTGTGATGGATTCATCTTGTGAATCCACCCGCCGTTTCAAGGCTGACGCAGAGGCGCAAAGTCATTTGGCGGCAATGCGGACGCTGGCTGATGTCACGGAGAATGGTTTTGACGCGATCTTCTATCCCGACGGTCACGGCCCTCTTTGGGATCTGGCGGAAGACAAAGACAGCAAGCGCCTGATCGAGGCCTTCGCCGCAGCGGACCGCCCCATTGGCGCGGTCTGTCACGCGCCTGCAGTGTTCCGCCATACGCTTGCCACGAATGGCAAGCCCTTGGTTTCTGGCCGCCGCGTCACTGGGTTCACGAATACGGAAGAAAAGGGCGTTGGCTTAACGAAAATCGTGCCGTTCCTGGTGGAAGATATGTTGAAAGCCAATGGCGGCAAATACGAGAAGGGTGCCGATTGGGCCAGCTTTGTTTTGCGTGATGGCAAGCTCGTGACCGGACAAAACCCCGCCTCCTCGGCGGAAGCGCCGAAGGCTATCTTGGCCTTGCTGGCGTAAGCAATCAATCGGGCCGGATAGACGCAGACCCGCCCGTTGTGCCGGTGGCGCTCGCATCGACGTCCTGTCCAAAGCTGTCGTTCTTAACTTTTCTGAACGTGTGTTGTTTGAGCTGCGTGAAGAGGGTGCCGAAATGCAGAGTGTGTTTGACCCATGTCATCGCAGCACAGTTGTTGAGACGTCACGATCACGCCAGCCTAATCGAGGAATTTCTGATCACGATTGCATTTCTTCTCAAAAGTCCCAGCCGCTTACTGTTTTCACAGGCAAGGGTGGGGTGGGAAAGACTTTGCTCAGCTGTGCTGCGGCACTTTCGTTGGTCGATCAGGGCAGGCGGGTGCTGCTGGTCAGCACCGATCCGGCCTCAAACCTTGACGAGATGCTGGGTGCGGAGCTTTCAGACCGGGCGGCCGCTATTCCCGCTATGGCGAATCTGTTCGCCATGAACATCCTGTGCGAACATGCTCCCCTTGACACCGACGACTCATCTATTTATTTCCAACCGGTCGGAAATAAATAGATGAACCATGCCACGCCCACGCAAACATGACCAAAGCCAGATACTTGACGCGGTAGAGCGGGTGGTGGCCCGGGACGGTGTGCTGACTGTCGATGCCGTGGCGAAAGAGGCAGGGGTGGCGAAAGCCACTGTTCTGTACGAACATACCAGCAAGCGTGATCTGGTCGCGGCCTTGGTCGCGCGCACGATCAAGGCCGACAATGCATTCAACGCAGGCTGTGCTGCGACATTCGAAGGTCAGCCCGACGCCGTGCTGCGCGGTCGGATCGAAGCGGCCCGGCTAAGTCCACCGGTCGAGGGCGGCAATCCGGCCGTGCTGAGCCTTGTTGCTGCTCTGATGCAAAATGGTGCTTTGCGCGATGAGTTCCGCCACAACCAGAATGCGCTCGGACAGGCTCTGCTTTCGGGCGCGACACATCCCCGCGCGACACGGCTTGCCTGGCTTGCGCTGGAAGGCCTGAAGTTTCAGCAACATCTCGAGTTCCACGACTGGAACGCGTTGGAACGTGCCGAAATTTTGCAAGACATCGAAACCCTTGCTCGGTCGGGCGGCATCACGACGGAGGCGGATCATGTCTGACCAGCCGATCTTTATCACTGGCGCCAATGGCTATGTCGGGCGCAACCTGACCCGCTATTTCATCGCGACAGGAAGGCCGGTCATCGGCATGGTCCGCAGTGCGGCGGCGGCCGAGCTTGTGCGTAGTCTTGGTGCAAGGCCCGTCATCGGCGATATGTTAACCGGCGATCTGGCCCCGCTGATGGCGGGGGCCGAGAGCATGATCCACGCGGCAGCCCGCCTCGACCACAGTGCGGGCCGGGACGCCCTGGCCGCCAACCGTGATGGCACCGCGCGGGTGATGGCTGCGGTACAGCAGGCCGGGATCAGCGCGGTCGTCCATCTCAGCACGGATTCCGTGCTGCAGGCCGGGCAGCCGCTGCGGGATGTCGATGAAACTGCGCCATATCCGGCCCGCCCGGCAGGCGCATATTCGGCGGGCAAGGCCGAGGCCGAACGTATCGCACTCGCGGCTGCGAAAGCCATATGGGTGATGATCCTGCGCCCGCGCATGGTCTGGGAGCGCGATGATGGCACTGCGCTGCCCACGCTTGTTCGAATGGTGAAAACGGGGCGCTTTGCCTGGATTTCGGGTGGGGATTACCTCTCATCGGCGACCCATATCGCTAATCTCAGCCATGCGGTGGATCTGGCGTTGGAACGGGGTCGAACTGGCGAGATCAACCATATAACTGATGGTCCTGTTCGCACCTTCCGCGAAACTGTGACCGGCCTGTTGGCAACGCAAGGCCTGATCGTTCCTGACAAATCCGTGCCACGCACAGTCCTGCGCCTGCTCGCGCGGGTCGGGGACGGGCTTTACCGCGCCAGCAGAGGGCGGCTGAAAGGGCCCCTCAGCTTTCAGGAGTACGCCACCAGCGCGGTGGAAATCTCACTGAACACCGACAAGGCCCTACGTGAACTTGACTATAGGCCAGTCATCTCTTGGGACGAAGGACTGGAAGACATCCGTCTGGGCATCTGAGCGAGCTTCGTGCGTCAATGTGGCAAATTCCGACATCCCTTCCTTGGAGCGGACCCGAGTCGCAACTGGAGGAATAATCCCGTGGAAGATCAACACGATCACTCTAATTTTTTATGCGGCCAAGAAGGCAGTGCTGGTATTGGCAACGCGATCCCCTGACCGCATCAGGGGATCGCGAGCCACAGTTATCCGCCAAAGCGGCAGTTAAATCGTCTGCGCATGTTCAACTGCCTGCCCATCTTCAAACTGGCGTCCGGGCCACTCTCACATGCCAGTTGTGGCTGACAGCACAAGACGCACGCGCCTTTCGGCCCAAAGCAGCCATTCGTTTTCTGGAGTGTTCGCTCCAGGAACGGTCATTGCGTCGGCACCGCACGAGACAAAATCGGCGGCAAGAAAGTTCGACTGCAAACGTGCGCCGCCAAAATTAAAGTCTTAGGTGTAATATATCCAAGAGTCCGGGCCGAGGAATACCCCGGCCCGGACAGGTTTTGGGTGCTGGGAGAAGTCAACACCCTGGGAAACGCTTGGCTCAGGCAGGTATAGCTGACTTACCGGAATGTGCAGACCTGTAGCCTTCAATTTCAGCTTCCAGCGTGGCCATGGTTTCGCCCCCGGCCATCAGATCGGTGATTTCTTCGCGGGACTTTTGACCCTTGCGAAAATCAGCCGCGATGGCTCCGCGGATCAGCACCGCAAAATGATCACCCACGGCCATGGCATGCATGACCTGATGGGTAATGAAAATTACCGCCAGCCCGCGTCGCTTGGCCTCATTGACGATGCGCAGAACGTGGGTGGCTTGCTTGACGCCCAGTGCCGCTGTGGGTTCATCCAGAATCAGCACCCGTGCACCGAAATGCACGGCGCGGGCGATGGCAAGCGATTGCCGCTCGCCGCCAGACAAGCCCCCGACCAAGCGGTCACCATCGGTGATGCGGGTGATGCCAAGGCGTTGCACGGCCTCCACCGCGATGGTGTTGGCCTTTTTGCGGTCGTAGATTTTAAACGGCCCCCATCCCTTGGTGGGCTCGACTCCGACGAAAAAGCTGCGCCCGATCGACATCAGCGGAAATGTTCCGCCAAACTGATGGACCGTGGCAATGCCATGGTCTGCGGCCTCGCGCGGGCTGCTGAACTTTACCGGCTTGCCGTCCATCTCGATGCTGCCGCTGCTGGGCTGATGCACGCCCGACAACAGACGGATCACGGTGGATTTGCCCGCGCCGTTGTCGCCCAGCAGGCACAGCACTTCGCCCGCGCGCAGATCAAGGCTGATGTCATGGAGAACGTCGATGGGGCCGAACGACTTGTTGACGCCTTTCAGGCTAAGGATCGGCGCGGTCATGGCTTGGCTCCTTTCTTCCTCGGCGCGTAGGACAGCGCCATTTTGCGGAAAGTGTTGTTCATCAGGACCGCCAGCAGCAAAAGCACCCCGATGATCAGGCTGGCCCAATTTGCATCAAACGGGGTGTAGTAGATGCCTTGACTGACCACCGCAAAGGTCAGAGTGCCAAGGATGATCCCCACCACCGATCCATAGCCTCCGGTCAGCAGCACGCCGCCGACCACAACCGAGATGATCGAGTTGAAGATATAGGATTGCCCTGCTGACACTTGGGCCGAGTTGTAGAGGATGGCTTGGCTTACGCCGACAAAGGTGGCGCTGGCACCGCTACACATAAACAGCAGGATCGTCATCCGATCGGTCGGGATACCTGCGTTGCGGGCGGAAACCTTGTCGCCGCCCATGGCGAAGATCCAGTTGCCAAAGCGGGTGAAGTGCAACAGGAAGCCCCAGAGGAGCGCGGCGGCGATCCACCATAAAATGGTGACTTGGAACACGCCACCGATGAAGCGCCCCAGCAGCCATTTCGCCTCGGGCCCGGCCTTCAGCGCCACCGAGGTGGTGCCGGTGACCAGAACAGACAGCCCCAGCGTTAACCCAGCCACCGCAAACAGCGTGCCAAGCGTGACGATAAAGCTGGGAACGGCAGTGCGCACCACCAGCAGGCCGTTGATCAGGCCAACGAATGCCCCGAGTGCCAAGGCGGCCCCAATCCCTAGCAGGATCGGCATGTGAAAATGCCCCGAAATGATTGCAACCATCATCGACCCTGCGGGCACCAAGGATCCGATGGAAATATCCAGCTCTCCGGCGATCATCAGCAGGCCGATGGGGATGGCAATAATACCCAGCGCCGCAGCCACATTCAGCCAAGACGCGGCCCCACCGATTGAGGCAAAGTTGCTGCCGCCAAAGAAGGTGAAAAAGCCGAACACGGCAGCAAGTCCCAGGAAAGAGCCTGTCTCGGGGCGGCGCAACAAGGCACCGATGGAAAACGAGGTGGTGGTATTGGTCATGTACAGGTTCCCGTCGATGCAGATCCGAGGCCTTGCCGCGCAGTGTCGCGGGCGGGTCAGATCATGGGTCTTGAAATGTCCGGCCCCGTCGCAATCTAGCGGGACCGGACGGCAGGTGAAAGCTTAGCGGAACCCGGCCGCAGCGCCAGCGATGGTGGCATCAACATTGGCGGTATCGACAATGCCCGGACCGGTCAGCACCGGAGCGGTGGCGATGGCAGTGCCAAAGCTGACATAGGCATCCGCCATCGACACGGCGAGAAAGCCTTGCAGCCACGGCTGTTGATCGACAGCGAACAGCTGCGTGCCCGCCTTGATCCGGTCCAGACCTGCGCCGTCCATATCGAAGGACGCGAGTTGCACCTTGCCGGTCAGTGTTGCCTGTTCGATCCCAATCGCTGCCGAATTGGCATCCGCAGCCGAGATGGTGGCCACGCCATTGATGGTGGGGTCTTTCATCAGCGTCGCCTTAATCGCTTCGGCCACCGCTGTCGGATCGCCAAAGCTGGAGGCTGGCAGCGGCAGTTGGGTGGAGACGCCACCCTCCTTGGCAATGCCGTCCGCAACGCCCTTGCAGCGGTCTTCCAGGTTCTGCGCGCCCGGAACGGTGTTGACACAGATCACGTTTTTGAAGCCATGGCTGCCGAAATAGGCCCCCGCTGCCAAACCTGCCGGATATTCTTCGTTACCGATGTAGTTGATCGCGCCCAACTCTTTGGCTTTATCCGCGCCACCCGAATTATACAGAAGCACCGGAATGCCCGCATCCATCGCGGCCTTGATCGCCTCGTCCTGCGCATCGGGCACCCAGTTTGGCACCGCAATCACCGAAGCGCCCTGCGAAATCGCCGTGCGCACCAGATTGGCCGCATCGCCACCAATGTTGTCATAGTTTTGCAGCATCAGATAGTTGACCGTGCCGCCACGGGCCGCCACCACCAGCGTGGCATCATCAATGCCCTTTTTCACCTTGGCAAAGAACGGGTCGTCTGCCTTGCCGCCGACCACTGCGATGCTGACGCCTTCGGCGAATGCGGCTTGCGCGCCAAAGGCCAGAGCCGTTGCCATCAGGACGGTCTTCATGTTCAGTTTCGGGAATTTCATTGTAGTGTCTCCTCCGAGTTGCCGCCGTTTTGGGCGGATATTTGTTGTTATGGGTTGCAAGACGCTGCGGGATCTCTCCTCCTCCCGCAACGTCTTTGGGGGAGGGCCTTAGCGGCCCGTTGTCGAATTTGCGTTGTTCACCTTTGCGTTGGCTTTGGCGCGGGTGCGTTGGAACCGCGCTTCCATCCGGGCCTCGCCCTCAGCCGAGCCGTCGTGCCATGTGCCAAACCATTGGTCGAAGGGCACCATCCCGTCAGAGTAGTTCACCTCAAAATATTTGTGGTGCAGATAGTGGGCATAAGCGTGGCTATCCATCGCAGCCTCGCCCGCCTCGATCTTGTCAAAGCCGATGTGACCGACCACAGCGCCCGTGCCAGTGACTTGCAGATGATAGAGCATCAGCAGCGGATGTGACGGCAACACCAGATGGATCAGAATATCCGACCAATACAGCAGGTGTTCGACTGGATGCATCGACAGGCTGGACCATGGCGAGGGGTTGACCGAGTTGTGGTGGACCGAATGCACCCATTTATACAGAAAAGGTGTATGGATCAGACGATGGATGCAGAAGAAATGCGCCTCGTGAAATAGCGGGATAATGGCCAGCAGCGCAATCAGGGCCCAAGGATGGGCTTCAAATGTGGTCCAAGGGCCAAAGCCATGCGCCCATGCATAGAGCATCCCGACTTCATAGGCGGTCCAGATTGGCACGCCTGTGCCAAAGCTGCGCAGGATGTTGTCGATGTTCTGACTTTTGAACATGAACACGTCGGATTTCTTATCCGCCGGGAACAGCCCGTTGAATTTGAAGCGGTTTCCTTGCGCGCGACGGATATAAAGGCGCAGCTCCAACGCGCCGTAGAACAAGAACACAAGTGCTGCATTACGCAGAAGAATAAACGCGATCCACGTCCAGTGCAGGGTTTGCAGGCTTTCCTTGGAAGGCGTCAGATAGAACCAGATCACCGCGGCAAAGCCCATGAACAGCGCGTTCCATGGCAAGATGTAATGCGGCAACCAAGCCAGCAATTTCAGCGGCCTTGGCGGCCAGACGATGATTGGGGCGACTTGCAAGGGTGTGCTCGGTGAAAAATCTCCACGTTTGTTGCGCTTGCCAAACTTTAGATCGTCCATCCATCCCCCACCGTCTTAAACTGTGCTTTGGTGCGTGTCCGCATCCGGCGCTTGGCCAAATGCTTTGGGCTGTTCTAGAACCGCTTGACATATTGTCGCAGTGGATAGTTGATTGAAACCCATCAGGCTGGCTGCGCGCTTTTGGCCTTCAATCGCTAAATTATTGGAATTATGACCGAAAATAACCGCCCCCTTCGCATCACTTTGGCCGATGTGGCCCAGCTTGCCGGGGTTGGCAGCGCCACCGTGGACCGTGTGATCAACGAGCGCGGCAATGTCTCGGACGAGGTCCGCCAACAGGTTTTGCAGGCGGCGCGTACCTTGGGGCTCAGGCGGATGCTGCCGGTCAGCCATCACCGCATGGTGCGCATCAACGTCATTCTCGCCCGCCCCGAACTGCCGTTGATCCGCCGCATGGGGGTGGAGTTTCGCCGTTTGTCAGATCGGATGGACCACTCGGTGGCGATCCATCGTACAACGCTTGAGAACGAAGCCCCGGCGACGATTGCGCAGGCGCTGTTACGCAGCCCCTGCGATGCGGCGATTGTTTATGCCCAAGATCACCCGCAGATCCACGCGGCCATCGCCGAACTTGCCGCGCGTGGCAACCCCGTCGTCACGATGATTTCAGACCTGCCGGGGTCGGCGCGTCTGGCCTATGCCGGGACTGACCACGCGAAGGCGGGGCGCTCGGCAGGATATTTCCTGTCACGCATTGCGAAACCGGGCCCGGTACTAGTGCTGTGCAACCATCTGGGGTTTCAGTCTCATGCCGAGCGCGTGCGTGGGCTGACCGCGTATCTGGCTGCCCATGCAGCAGACTTTCCCATTGTTGAGATTGTCGAGGGCGGCGATGATGCTGTGCGGTCCGAGGCGCGACTGAAGGACGCTTTGCGCCGCCATTTCGAAGCTGTGGCGATCTACAACGTCGGCGCTGCCAACCGCGGTGCGGTGGGCGCGATACGTGCAGGAATTTCCCGGCAGCCGCCGGTTTTCATAGGACATGAGTTGACCGCCTTCACCTATCAAAGCCTGCGCGAGGGGGTGATGACCCTGACCATCGACCAAAGCCCGGAATTGCAGGCACAATTCGCCATTGACGTGCTGCTGAACCACTTCGATTTCGCAGGTGCTACGCAGATCACGCCGCCCTATGCCTCGACCGTGCCGTTCGTGCTGTATGGGCCGGAAAATCTGCCCAACAAAGCGCCGGAATAGCCCAGCAAAGGTTAGATTGTGCCTGCGCGTGCGGCCAGCCATGTGGCCATCGCGCCGCGCAAAATGGCTGTGTCTTCAGGCGCATATCCACGCGGATCAGCGCCGAATATGCCGTGCAGGCTGTGGCTCAGTGCATGGCGCTGCGGGCCGAATGGATCTTCGCCTGCCTCATCGGGCTGCGGGGGCGGCAGCAGCGAAATATCCACGGCCTGCGGATGATACGCCGCCAAAAGAGTGGTTTCAAACCGCCCCGCGTGATCTGGTGGCAGCGGCGCCTCTGTGTTGCCATTGACGCCCAACGCCAAGGCGTGTAGCGGCCCGTTCTGCGCGTTCCACGTATCGGCAAGTTGCGCTATCATCGCTAATTGTTCATCCGCGAAATGGCCGGTGAACAGCACCGCTTGCCGCACGCCAAAATCCTGCAAGCGTGCCAGAGTATGCCTCAGTATACTGGAAATCTCGGTCGCCTCGGACATCATCACTGTCCATTGATAGCGCGCATGACCGCCGCCTATGCCCCACCACAACGGCGGATAGACCAGCCCGCCGGCAATCTCTGCGGCATCAAGACACAACCCATGCGCCTGCAAACCATCCAGACCGACAGGCAAATGCTTGCCGTGATATTCGATAGTTCCCAATGGTAGCCAGACCCGCGCGCAGCGGGAGATTTCCTCGGCAATCTGCGCGGGTCGAAGCAGTTCTAATTGGCGGGTCATGTTCATCCCTTTGGTCAAAGCTTTGGCTATTGGTAGAAATTGCGCGGCCAGACATGCGCGACGAGAGCGGCTTTCAGTTCGGCCGGGAATGGCGCGCCGTCGCTGTAAATCACATTCATATCCACCTGTTCAGGGTTCAACATGCCCGGAATCACGCAAGACAATTCGGGGCAAGACAACACGTAGCGCATCGCAGCTTCGGCCAATGTGGGATAGTATGGCACGCACAGCGCCTTCAAAGCGCGCACACGTGCCAGCGTTTCGGCAAACCGATCCCCTCGGAACAACTGAGCGGGAACCGAGCCTTCGGCAAAGCTGGCATAGGTGTGATCATCCCAATGGCCCACCAGCGATCCCGAATCCAACGGCACCCGCGCAATAAAGCCTTGGCTTCCTGCGCCCGCCTTAAACAACTCCCCCGCCGGGCGTTGCTCGAATAGGTTCAGCACAACTTGTTGGCTGGCAACCAACCCCAACCGTGCTAGATCAACCCCATCGGTTGGGCGATAATCGCGGATAGAGACGCCGATCTGGTCAATCTTCCCCTCAATCCGCAGGGCGTTCAGGGTTTCAAGCCAATCGAGTTCATAAAGGCCCGTCGCCATCCACGAGTGCAGTTGAAACAAGTCAATCTGCTCCAGTTGCAACCGACGCAAAGCGTCATCGATCATCCTGCGCAGATACCACGCCGGATAGCGCCCCCGCATCTGCGGGGCGTCATCGTTGGGAGCGGGCCATTCCACTGGCTGTGCCTTGGTGGCGACGTAAATCTTGG
>NZ_JAXMJJ010000022.1:0-10316 GCF_034376685.1 Cypionkella sp. | reverse complement strand
TTCTGCGCATGTTCGGAAAGCCGCATGATTTCCAAGGTTTCGGCGACGCGCCGATCCGTGGTGGCGCGGTCTGCCCCCGCCATGCGCAGCGGGAAGGCGACGTTCTGGGACACCGTCATGTTAGGAAACAGCGCATAGCTTTGAAACACCATGCCAAAGCCGCGCCTATGGGTGGGCACCTGATCAATGCGCTGACCATCCACCAGAATCTCACCACTATCGAGGCGCTGAAACCCCGCCAGCAGATTCAACAGCGTGGTCTTGCCGCTACCGGACGGACCAAGCAGGGTGATGAATTCGCCCGGCTCGATATCCAGACTGACCTGATCGGTGGCGCGAAAGTTGCCATAGGTCTTCACCACGTCGCGAATCGTGATGCTGGAGCCAATCCCGCTTTGCCGCTGGAACTGGTCGATCTGTGACGCGTTAACTGTCGCCCCAGCTTGGCTTTCCCCGCGCCAAATCGAACTGTCAGTCATTGATTCCCCCTCTTCTGTTCCATATTATAGAACAGCATTCCGATTTATAGTCGCCTACTCTGCGCAGTTGTCAAGCGTTTCCGCTCATGGGGGTGTTTTTCTGCAATGCAGCATAACTATATGTTTGTCCTAGAAAATCTTTAAGAGGCAACGCGGGACAATGTCGGTTGACAGGGCATAAATGCTACCGCTATCCTGAATTACAGGATATTATTCTACATTGTAGAACAATAAGACTAAGGATACTCTGCGAAAAATGTCAGAAGCCGCGATGTTGACAGCCGGAAGGAGGACAGCCGATGCCAGATGATCTTCGCAGCTTGGCTGCGCATGTGACGCCCGGTATGCGCATTGCCCTGCCGGTTGACTATGCTGGCGTGTCGATGGCGATGACCAAGCCGCTGATTGCACATGGCGCGGGCGATCTGGATCTGGTTTGCGTGCCGACCGGGGGCTTGCAGGTGGATCAGTTGATCGGGGCCGGGTTGGTGCGGTCGGTGGAAACCAGTGCGATGTCGCTGGGCGAAGCAGGCGGTGCGCCACGGTTCAATCAGGCGGTGAAGGATGGCGCGATCCGGCTGAAGGATGCCACCTGCCCCGCCATTCACGCGGGCCTGCTGGCGGCGCAAAAGGGCAGCCCGTTTGTGCCGATGCGCGGGCTGATCGGCACCGATGTGCTGCGCCACCGCGATGACTGGCGGGTGATCGACAATCCCTTTGCAGAGGATGGTGATCCCATTGTCCTGATCCCTGCGATCAAGCCGGATCTTGCGATCTTTCATGCGCCAATGGCGGATCGACAGGGCAATGTCTGGATCGGTCGGCGGCGCGAACTGGCGGCGATGGCCTATGCCTCGACGGTGACGCTGGTGACGGTGGAACGCATTGTCGAAGGCTCACTACTTGCCGATGAGGTCACGGCGGCGGGCACCCTGCCCGCGCTTTATGTCACTGCCATCGCGATGGCCCCCAAGGGTGCCTGGCCCTATGGTTTGTGGGGCGAATATGCCCCCGATACAGCAGAAATGCTGCGCTATGCCAAAGCCGCGCGCTCTGCCGAAGGCTTTGCCGACTACATGGCATCGCAGCAGACGGAGGCAGTGCAATGACTGCAGTGCTGCCGCGCGAAATTCTGATCTGCACCATTGCCCGCCTGCTGGACGGCGTGCGCCATGTTGCGGTGGGCGCGTCTTCCCCGATGCCAGCCGCTGGGGCGATGCTGCTGCGGGCGATGAAGCAACAGGCCGGCGAAGCCCCGGTGCGGATTTCGATTTTGGGCTCGGTCGAGCATAACTTTTTCACCAACGGCTCGGCGGAACTTTTTGATTGCGCCGGTCAGGGCCGGATTGATGCGTTCTTTCTGGGCGGCGGCCAGATCGACGGGCAGGCCAACGTGAACCTTGTCGGTGCGGGCAGCTATCCGCAATCCACCGTGCGCTGGCCGGGATCGTTTGGCGCGGCCTATCTGTATTTCGTCGTCCCGCGCGTCATCCTGTTTCGCGAGGAACATACGCCGCGGGTCTTTGTCGAGAAGGTCGATTTCATCAGCGCGCCGGGGGTCAGCGATCCGGGGGTCTACCGCACCGGCGGCCCCACTGCGCTGTTGACCAGCAAGGGATTGTTCCGGTTTGACAAAACCCGCCCCGGCTTTGCGCTGGAAAGCGTGCATCCCGGCCATGATCTGGATGAAATCCGCGCCGCGACCGGCTTTGATTTTCTGCACGACGCCACACCTGCCGTCACTCCCGCCCCCGACAGCGCGACGCTTGCGCTGTTGCGCGGTCGGGTGCTGGATGAGCTGGAAGAAACCTATCCCGCCTTTGCGGCCGAGATGCGCCGCGACGGTGCCGCCCTGCCCGCTGCCTGACTCATATTTGACCGACTGGAATACCTGACATGCCTGACTTCGGATCCCTCGCCCACCTTAAGGTCATCGACGCCAGCCGTGTGCTGGGTGGCCCCTATGCGGGCCAAGTGCTCGCCGATCACGGCGCGGATGTGATCAAGCTGGAACCGCCAGCGGGCGATGAAACCCGAGGTTGGGGCCCGCCCTTTCTGGATGGCACCGCCAGCTATTTCCTTGGCCTGAACCGCAACAAGCGCGGCATGGCACTGGATATGGCGCAGCCAGCGGGGCGTGAGGTGCTGCTGGCCCTGCTGGAAACCGCAGATGTGTTCATCGAGAATTTCAAGACCGGCACGCTGGAACGCTGGGGCATCGGCTATGACGAGTTGTCAACGCGCTTTCCCCGGTTGATCCATTGCCGGGTATCCGGCTTTGGCGCGGATGGCCCGCTGGGTGGTCTGCCGGGCTATGATGCCGCTATTCAAGCGGCTTGCGGCATCATGAGCGTGAATGGCGAAAGCGGCGGGCAACCGCTGCGGGTGGGTCTGCCGGTGGTGGATATGGTCACCGGGCTGAACGCGGTGATCGGCATTCTGATGGCGGTGACCGAGCGCGCCATCAGCGGCAAGGGCCAGTTTGTCGAAACCACGCTCTATGATTGCGGGGTGTCGCTGCTGCACCCGCATCTGCCGAACTACTATCTGTCGGGCAAAGTCGCGGGGCCAACAGGCAACGCGCATCCCAATATCTGCCCCTATGACACCTTTGCCACCGGCACCGACCCGATCTTTCTGGCTGTTGGCAACAACCGTCAGTTTGCCACGCTCTGCGCCGAAATCGGTCGCCCCGATCTGCCGCAAGATCCGCGCTTTGTCTCGAATGGAGAGCGCAACATTCACCGCGATGCGCTGAAGGGCGAGTTAGAATCCGCCCTTTCCGCCTTTACCTGCACCGAACTGGCCGATCGGCTGATCCATGCCGGCGTGCCTTGTGGTGCGGTGCGCAGCATTGATCAGGTTGTGGCCGATCCGCACACTACCCATCGCGAGATGGTGGTGGATATCGGTGCCTATCGCGGCACTGGCAGCCCGATCAAGCTGTCGCGTACGCCGGCGACCTACAGGCTGGCCCCGCCGCAATTTGCCCAGCACAGCGCCGAAATCATCGGCGATCTGGCGCTGGACGGTGAAACCTACCGTGCGGTTCTGCCGGGTATGGCCCCCGCCGTCGATGTGAAAACTGCCTGAGGGATATGACATGCAAAGCGCACAAAAACCCCTGAATATCGGCATCATCGGCGACGGTTTCATGCAGCCTGCGTTCTTTGAAAAGGCGCTGACACAACGTCTTGCAGGGCGTGATGTGCGCTTTAGCCGGATGGAACTGGACTGGCCGCTGCGGCTGGTGTCCACCAAACATGACCACTCGCTGCCCGTCGCTGAATTCGTCGGACGGCCCGAGGATTACTTCAGCTTCCTGGCCGATCTGGATATTCTGATCACCCATCTGGCCCCGATCACCGGCGAAAGCCTGAAACACGCGCCGGATCTGAAGATCATCGCGGTGTCACGCGGTGGCCCCGTCAACATCGAAATGCCTGCGGCCCGCGAGCGCGGTATCACCGTGGTCAACACACCGGGGCGCAATGCCTCGGCTGTGGCAGAGTTCACCGTGGCCTCATTGCTGGCAGAGACGCGCAACCTGATCCGGGGGCATCTGTCGGTCGCCAGTGGCGAGTTCCGTCGCGAGTTCTACCACTATGATCACACAGGCCCGGAACTGTGCGAATTGACGGTGGGCATCATCGGCTATGGCGATATCGGCACCCGCGTGGCGCGTCTGTTGCAGCCGTTTGGCTGTCGCATCCTTGTCGCCGATCCGTTCAAAAAACTGACCGATGCAGATCGCGCGGCGGGGATCGAGATGGTCAGTTTCGACGACCTACTGGCGCAATCGGATGTGGTCACGCTGCATCCGCGCGTGACGCCGCAGACCAAAGGCATGATCGGGCGCGATCAGATCGCCCGGATGAAACCCGGGGCCTATATCGTCAACACCACGCGCGGCCAGGTGCTGGATTATGTCGCCCTCTATGACGCGCTGGTGTCCGGCCATCTGCGCGGTGCTGCGCTGGACACGTTTGATCCCGAACCGCCACCCGCCGACTGGCCGCTGCTGAAGCTGCCCAATGTCACACTGTCACCGCATATCGCGGGGGCCTCGCGCTTTTCCATCACCAAGGCAGCCAAGATGATCGCCGAAGATATCGGACTGATCCTTGACGGCAAACAGCCGCTCTATCCAACCAAATAGATCCGACCAAATGACGGGGATTCCGATGACACAAGAAGAACTGGCCCTGCGCACCGAGTTGCTCGAAGCCTGCCGCAGCATGAACCGCCTTGGCATCAACAAAGGCACCTCGGGCAACATCAGCGTGCGCTATGGCGACGGGTTTCTGATCTCGCCCACCGGGATTCCCTATGAAAAGCTGCTGCCCGAGCATGTGGTGGCGATGAACTGGGATGCGACCTATGCCGGGGATGTGCTGCCATCGAGCGAGTGGCGCTTTCACCGCGACATCCTGCGTGCACGGCCCGATCTGAATGCGGTGGTGCATACGCATTCCACCCACGCCACGACCCTATCAATTTTGGGGCGCGACATTCCGGCGATACACTATGTGATCGCAGCGGCGGGGGGCGCGGATATCCGCTGCGCGCCCTATGAGATTTTCGGCTCGCAAGAGTTGGCCGACCGCGTGGTGACAGCGCTTGAAGGGCGGCGGGCCTGCTTACTGGCGCATCACGGCGTGATCACCGGACATGTGTCGATTGCACGCGCACTGGCACTGGCGGTGACGGTCGAGGAATTGGCGCATCAGTATCTGATGTGCCTGCCGTTCGGCGAGCCGCCGATCCTGTCGCAAAGCCAGATCGCGGATGTTCTGGTCAAATTCAAGACCTATGGCCAACAGGCGGTGCCTGCGCTTGACGGTCTGCGTCAGGCATCCTGAGCGATGGACGCGGTGCTGCTTTGCCTCGATTCCGGGACTACGACCGTCAAGGCCGCGGCCTTTGACCGTTGCGGCAGGATGGTGGCCATCGCGCACCGCGAAAACAGCGCGCTGCGGCGCGACAGGGTGCACGTTGAACAGGATATGACGGTCAGCCGTGACGATGCGCTGGCCGTGCTGCGCGCTTGCGTGGAACAACTGACGGGGCGGGTTGAAGGCATCGTCCTGACCGCGCAGGGCGACGGGCTTTGGCCGATTGACGCGCAGGGTCAGCCTGTAGGGCCTGCGATGACATGGCTGGACGGGCGGGCGCGGGCGCTGGCCGCTGCCCCCGAACGCATGGCTGCGCTGGAAGCGATTGAAGAGGTGACAGCAGCCCGCCCGACTGCCGCCTCGCAAAGCCTGCAACTGCTGTGGCTGCAACAGAATGATCCCGCGCGTCTGGCGCAAATCGCCCATGTGCTGCGGCTGAAAGAATGGCTGTTCCTGTCGCTGACGGGCAAGCTGATGGCCGAGCCGAGTGCGGCGCTGCCGGTCTGGGGCGATTGGCGCAATGGCCAGATGTCGGGCGTGGTGCAGGATCAGCTAGGGCTGACGCGCGGCATTGAGCTACTGCCCGATTTCACCCCGGTCGGCGACTGCCGTGCCAGCTTGTCCGCGCAAGCCGCTGCGGCCATTGGCCTACCTGCCGGAGTGCCGGTATTGCTGGGCCCCGGCGATGTCCAGGCGACATTGATCGGGCTGGGGCTCGGTGGGCAAACCGGGGTCACGCGGGCCTCGATCTTCGGAACCAGCGCCATTCACGCCTGCCACTTGCCCGACCCTGCCGCGATGCGCGAAAAACCGGCGGGTGCGATGGTACAACGCTTTGTGATGGGCGAAGGCTATCTGTGCTTTCACCCCTGCTTTAATGGCGCGGCACTGTTGCAGCATGTCAACCAACTGCTGCCAGGGGCCGCACCTACCCACGCGCCAAGCTATTCCGGCGTCGTGCTGCATCCGTTCTTTGAACCCGGCGGCGAACGCGCGCCCTTTACCGCTCCACATGCCAGCGGTGCCGCCTTTGGCCTGACCGCCGCGACCACGCCCGCGCAAATCACCTGGGCCGCGCGCGAGGCGCTGGCCTTCATCGCGCGTACCAGCCACGATATGATGAACGCGCCTACTGGAACACTGGCTTTGGGCGGTGGTCTGGCGGGCGATGCCGATTTCGCGGGTTTCATCGCCACGGTGATGGGCAGTGATGTGCAGCGCAGCACCAGTGGACATGCCGGATTGCACGGGCTTGCCGCGATTGGCGCGCGGTTCTTGCTTGGGGCGGATGATGCGACGATTGCACGCGACTGGGTTGGCGCGACTGACGAACCCATAGCGCCGCAACAGGGCGCAATCGCCGCCTATGCACAAAGCAAATTCGGGGTGTTCTCTCAGTTGATCGGCGCGGTTGCGCCCTTCTGGCAGACACTTTCCACTGTCCGCGATCAAGCGGAGCATCTGACAAAGGACCAACCCGCATGAACGGTGCCGATCTGCTGTGCGAGACGCTGCTCGCCAATGATATCGACGTTTGCTTTGCCAACCCCGGCACCTCCGAGATGCATTTCGTCGCAGCCCTTGATCGTCAGCCGAAGATGCGCTGCATCCTCGGTCTGTTTGAGGGCGTGGTGACCGGGGCTGCCGATGGCTACGCCCGGATGGCCGACAAACCAGCGGCGACGCTACTGCATCTGGGGCCGGGCTTGGCGAACGGGCTGGCAAATCTGCACAATGCGCGGCGGGCGCGCACGCCGATGGTCAATGTGGTCGGCGACCATGCAACCTATCATCTGATCCATGATGCACCGCTGACCTCGGATATAGACTCGCTGGCTTGGCCGATGTCGCAATGGGTGGGCCGGGCTGCAACCGCAGATACGGTGGGCAGCCAAACCGAAGCGGCCATCACAGCCGCCCGCAGCGCCTCGGGTCAGATTGCCACGCTGATCCTGCATGCCGATGCGGCTTGGACCGAGACCGCGATGCGCAAGCCCGCGCCACTCGCCACACATGTGCCAGATGCCCCTGACGCCGACCGCGTGACCGCTGCGGCGAAAGCGCTGCGGGCAGGCAAGCGCACGACTATTCTGGTGACCGGTCTGGCGTTGCGCGCACCGCAACTGGAATTGCTGGACCGGATTGCGACCCACACCGGGGCGCGACTGATGGCGCAGCAGGCCAATGGCCGGATGCAGCGCGGCGCGGGCCGCGTCGCATTAGACCGCGTGCCCTATGTGATCGAACAGGCGCTGGCGGTGTTTGCCGATACCGAACAGGTGGTGCTGATCGGTCCGAAAGCCCCGGTTGGGTTCTTTGCATATCCCGGCAAGCCGGGCAGCATGTTGCCGGAGGCCTGCATCTGCGTCGATCTTGTCACCCCCGAGCAAGACATGATCGTTGCGATTGCAGCATTGGCCGATGAACTGGGCGTGACCGCAGCAAGCGTCCCACGTCTGGCCACCCGCGCGCGTCCAGCACTGACAACTGGCACATTGACGCCCGCCGCGATTGCGGTGGCACTGGCGCATCATATGCCCGCGAATGCGATCATCTGTGACGAATCCGTCTCATCTGGCCGCGATTTCTTTCGCAGCACTTACTGCGCCGAGCCGCATGATTTTCTGCAACTGACCGGCGGGGCGATCGGGCTTGGTCTGCCGCTGGCGACGGGGGCTGCGGTCGCTTGCCCAGACCGTAAGGTCGTGGTGCTGCAAGCCGATGGCAGCGGCATGTATACGCTTCAGGCATTGTGGAGCCATGCGCGCGAACAGTTGGATATTGTCACCATCATCTTCGCCAACCGCCGCTATCAGATCCTGCATGGTGAGTTGAAGAATGTCGGCGCGGGTAGCCCCGGCCGCAACGCGCGCCGCATGTTGGATCTCGATAACCCCGAGTTGGACTGGGTCAGCCTTGCCCGCGGCATGGGGGTCGAGGCCGCGCGTACGGACACAGCCGAAGGCTTCGCCGATGTGCTGCGGGCCGCCTGCGGGCGCAAAGGCCCGTTCCTGATCGAAGCCATGATCTGAACGACAAAGAGGGCATGACGATGGGCAAGATCAACCGGTTTCCACATTGCAGCCATTGGGGCGCTTACACGATCCTGGTGCAGGATGGCCGGATCGTCGGGGTGGAACCTTTGCCGCAAGATCCCGCACCCTCGCGGATCATCGGATCGGTCAAGGAATGGGCCAACCCGGAACGCCGGGTGTTGCAGCCAATGGTGCGGCAAGGCTGGCTGGAAAAGCGGCAGGGCAGCGACAGGCGCGGGCGTGGTCAGGAACGGCTTGTGCCCGTCAGTTGGGAGGACGCCACCACGCTGGTAGCCGATGAAATCCGTCGCGTATCAGGCAGCTTTGGCAATGCCTCGATCTTTGCCGGGTCTTATGGCTGGACAAGCTGTGGCCGCTTTCACCACGCGCCGTCTTTGCTGAAGCGGATGATGAACCTTTCGGGCGGGTTTACCGGCCATGTTGATACCTATTCGATTGCCGCTGGTCCGGTGATCCTGCGCCACACCCTTGGCGATGAAAAAGCCTGCGGTGGGCAATCCAACACGCTGGACACGATTGCCACACATACCGATACGCTGGTGGTGTTCGGGGCTTTGTCGCCGCGCACCGCGCAGAATGAAGCGGGCGGCATTGGCGTGCATTCGCTGGAAACCTACCTGCGCCAGATCGCGGCGCGGGGCACGAAGGTGATCCTTGTCTCGCCTTTGCGCGATGATCTGCCCGATTGGCTGGATGCCGAATGGTGGCCGATCCGCCCGAACACCGACACCGCGCTGATGCTGGGGCTGGCGGGCGAGATCGTGAAAGCCTGGCGGCAGGACGATGACTTTCTGACCCGCTGCACCAGTGGTTCGGACATGCTGCTTGGCTATCTGCGCGGGCAGACCGATGGTGCTGTGAAAGATGCCGCTTGGGCCGCAGCCATCACCGGGCTGGACCGCGACCGTATCGCAGCATTGGCGCGGCGGTTGGTGGACACCCGCAGCATGCTGACCGTCAGTTGGAGCCTGCAACGCGCCCATCACGGCGAACAACCGTTCTGGGCGGCGCTTGGGCTGGCAGCGATCAGCGGCCAGATCGGCCTGCCGGGTGGTGGCGTCGGTTACGGCTATGCCTCACTCGGCGGGGTGGGTGCGCCGATCAATCTGGGCAAATCGCCCTATATCTCGCAACTGCCGAAAGCCATCGACAGCTTTATCCCGGTGGCGCGGATCAGCGACATGCTGCTGAATCCCGGCGGCACCTACACCTATGAAGGCGAAACCCGGACCTATCCCGATACCCGGCTGGTCTATTGGGCGGGTGGCAACCCCTATCACCACCATCAGGATCTGAACCGGCTGTCTGAGGCTTGGACCAAGCCCGAAACCATCATCGTGCAAGACCCGATGTTCACCGCCACCGCCCAGCGCGCCGATATCATCCTGCCCGCCTCGACCTCGATCGAGCGCAACGACATCGCAGGCAACAAACGATCCGATCTGATCCTCGCGATGCACAAGGCGATTGAGCCCTTGGGGCAGTCACGCTCGGATTTCGACATTTTCAACGCCATCGCGACGAAGCTCGGTGTGGGCCACGCCTTCAACGAAGGCCGCGATGAGATGGGCTGGCTGCGCCATATGTACGAGATCAGCCGCAATGATGCGCAAACCCGGCTGGATTTCGCGATGCCGACGTTTGACGACTTCTGGCAGGCGGGCTTTGCGGCGTGCCCGACCATCGCCGAACACACCTATTTGGCGGATTTCCGGGAACACCCGCAAGATCACGCCCTTGCCACCGAAAGCGGCAAGATCGTGCTGGGCAGCAAGACGCTGGCACGGCTGAACTATGCCGATTGCCAAGCGCATCCGGCATGGATCGAACCGGCCGAATGGCTGGGCAAGGCGCGAGATGTATCAGAGATGCACCTGATCTCGCAT
>NZ_JAXMJJ010000021.1:0-27129 GCF_034376685.1 Cypionkella sp. | reverse complement strand
CCAAGATTTACGTCGCCACCAAGGCACAGCCAGTGGAATGGCCCGCTCCCAACGATGACGCCCCGCAGATGCGGGGGCGCTATCCGGCGTGGTATCTGCGCAGGATGATCGATGACGCTTTGCGTCGGTTGCAACTGGAGCGGCTTCGCCAAGCGCCGCGATCAGCGCCGATACTTTCTCTCTGTATACCACTGCCATCTTTGGGTGAAACCGCAATGGCTCCGGTGCTTCGGTCAAGAATCCCAGTTGTGCCTCAAGCGTTTTGCGTCGTGCATCCAAGTCGTTCATCCGGTCCTTGACCTGCGCGACCGCTATGCCCGCAATGATCGCATCGACCAATTTGGCGTGATCACGGATTGCCGAGGCAAGTTCCTTCTCCAGCGATTTGCGGTTGGTGGTGGCTGCATTGACCAGTCTGTTGCGTTCGGCTCTGTATGCCTCGCAGAATATCGCCACAGCCTCAGGATCCATCAGGTGATGCTGCATGGCCTTCAAGACAGCGGTTTCCAGATTCTTTTGTTTGATCAACCTCATATTGGTGCAGACAGCCATGGCTTTGTTGTGGGCCGCCGAACAGCCAAAGCTATACTTTGACGTTTTAGAGAACCCTGATCCACAGCCGCCGCATTCCATCAGACCGGAAAACAGCGTGCGATGGCGGAGGAGCTCCCAGACCGGCGTAACCGTTCCCTTTGACACCAGCGCGCCTTGGCGGCCGCGGGCCGATTGCTAGAGTGAGTCGTCGATGATGCGCAGGGCAGGGCGGTCAATGATCACCCAATCGGCCTCCGGGTTCCGCCGGGACAGCCGTTTGCCGGTGTCTTTCACATAGCGCAGGCGGTTCCAGATTTACCTACCAATATAGAGCGCGTTGTTCAAAATGCCGGTGCCACGTTCGCAGTGCCATGCCGCGTTGATGTGCCAAGTCGCCACCCAGCGGACCCCGAATGCCTTCCAGGTTCAATGCTTCGGCAATCTTCTTTGGCGAAATCCCTTTGGCATAGGCGGCGAAAATATGGCTAACGACACCGACCTCATGTGGGGCGATCTCTCGATTATCCCGGATCGGCTCGCCCCTGCCATCAAGCTGGTGGATCACATAGTATCCATCGGTCAGGCCGCCGGCCGATTTGCCGTCAGCCGCGCTTTCGGCCTTGGGTGTTGCAGTTGAGGCGGCGGCGTTTTGTCCGGG
Source organism: Cypionkella sp. (assembly GCF_034376685.1). GTDB lineage: Bacteria > Pseudomonadota > Alphaproteobacteria > Rhodobacterales > Rhodobacteraceae > Cypionkella. The sequence continues at coordinate 25,937 of NZ_JAXMJJ010000021.1, read as the reverse complement.
GCAGGCGGTTCCGCTTGTGGCCATCCGTCTGGCGCAAGACCCTGCCACGGGACAGAGCGGCCTTGCGGGCATGGCCTATATGCGCGCCTTTCTGGCGGCGGGTCGCAAACCCGTGGGCCTTATAGACCTTGCCCATGGCGTTCTGATCGCCTTGGCCCCCGATGGCGCTGCGGGGTTCAGCGTTGCTTTGCATGACCTGAAGGCCGCGTATCCAGATCGGATTCGACCCGGCCCGTTCCTCAAATGTGGTGTTCGCGCTGGTGGCCCCACAGGATCTGGGGTTGAATGACTGGATAGTTTTATCTGGAGCCATACAATTCTACGCGTTTGCCCGAATACTCACGGGGAGTTGACGTGGCCACGAAATCCTATCTGATGACACTGTCGCAAAGCTTCGCTGCAGAAATCACGGCAAAGGGCGTCTATGTGCAGGTGGAGGCGGACGGAAATCTGCGATCGCGCTGGTGGCGATATCAGCAAGGTTCGCAATGTCATGGAAGTTGAAGATCTCGTCGATGCGGCATTGGTCGGGTTCGACCGCAAAGAAGTCGTCACGATTCTGCAGGTCCCTGACGTGGCTGCATGGGAGGTGTTTGAGCAGGCACACGGCATTCTGGCGCAGGGGCTTCAGCAATTCCGAACCGCTTTACGTTACCGCACCTGATTACCTGGCAGCGCAGGCGGGGCCTGCACTGCCGACAGAAAAGAACGACAAGACATTTTCCGATGCTCTTGGTGGGCGGGCTTGACGGAGCATTGCCAAATGCTCTTCGAAACGAAGGACGCCACAGGCGGATCTGTGTTTCAGCGTTGATTTTGCGGCTTCTTTTCAAGCAACAGCTCCCGCAGTTGGGAAGCTGTTGCACGGTTCTGGGCGATCAATCGCCCTCGACAAACACCTCTGCCCGTTTCTTGCGGACGGTTGGCAACAGCACGACCACCAGCACCAGCACCGTCAGCACAAGCAGGGTGGCGCTGATCGGGCGGGTCAGGAAGGTTGTGGGGTCGCCGCGTCCAAGGATCATTGCGCGGCGCAGATTTTCCTCCAGCAGCGGGCCCAGCACAAAGCCGAGCAAAAGTGGTGCTGGTTCGCACCGCAGCTTCAGCAGCACATACCCCAGCAGACCAAAACCCGCGACAGCATAGAGATCATAGACGTTTGAATTCACAGAATAAACGCCGATAGAGCAGAATGCCATGATGATCGGAAACAGGACATGGTAGGGCACTTTCAGCAGCTTCACCCACAGCCCGATCAGCGGCAGGTTCAACACGACCAGCATCAGGTTGCCGATCCACATCGACGCGATGATGCCCCAGAACAAGGCGGGTTGATCGGTCGCCACATTTGGCCCCGGAACGATGCCCTGAATGATCATGGCACCCACCATCAGCGCCATCACAGGGTTGGCGGGAATGCCCAAGGTCAGCAAGGGAATGAAACTGGTCTGCGCGCCTGCGTTGTTCGCGCTTTCCGGCCCTGCAACCCCAGCGATTGCACCCTTGCCGAATTGTTCCGGGGTTTTTGAGATCCGCTTCTCCACGGTATAAGAGGCAAACGCCGCCAGCACCGCGCCGCCTCCGGGCAGAATGCCCAAGGCCGAGCCCAGCATGGTGCCCCGCAGCATCGGCGCCACCATCTCCTTCAGGTCTGCCCGCGACGGCCACAGCGCCCCCAGTTTGGTGCCCAGCACGGTGCGGTCCTGCTCGCCCTCCAGATTGCGCAGGATTTCCGCGATGCCAAACACCCCAACCGCCAAAGCCACGAAATTCAGCCCGTCGGCATAGGCGGTGATGCCAAAGGTAAACCGTGGTGTGCCGGTATAGATATCCGTCCCAACCACGCCCAGCAGCAGCCCCAGCACCACCATCGCCAGCGCCTTGAGGACAGAGCCATGCGCAAGCGCGATGGCAGAGACAAGACCCAGCAGCATCAGGCTAAAGTATTCAGCCGCACCGAATTTCAGGGCGATCACCGTCAGCGGCGGCGCAAAGACCGCCACAAGCAATGTGGCCACCGATCCCGCAAAGAAGGAACCCAAGGCCGCAACAGCCAACGCGGTGCCCGCCTTGCCTTGCCGCGCCATCTGATAGCCGTCGATGGCGGTCACCGCAGATGAACTCTCGCCCGGCATGTTGATCAAGATGGCGGTGGTGGAGCCGCCATATTGCGCGCCGTAATAGATCCCGGCGAGCATGATAAGCGATGTGATGGGCTCCAGCTGAAAGGTGATCGGCAACAGCATGGCGATGGTGGCGGTGGCCCCGATGCCTGGCAACACGCCGATCAAGGTGCCAAGAATGACGCCAATCAGGCAGAACAGCAGGTTTTCAGGGCTGGCCGCGGTGGCAAAGCCAAGGCCCAGGTTTGACAACAGATCCATGATCGCCCCTTAAAATGGTAGCCAAGGGCCAAACCGCCGGAACGGCAGACCCAATGCGACGCTGAATACCAATGTGCAGAAAATCGTCACGGCAACCGCCAGAGCCACGGCGTAAAGCGGCTTCAGCTTTAGCCCAGCCAGTGCAGCAATCAGCGTGGTCAGAAAGATGGATGGCACAAAACCAAGGCCACGCACGGTCAACCCGAAGAAGATCGGTGCCGCGAGGATGAACACCATTCCGCGCCAAGCATAGTTGCCGACATCCTCACCGATGGACCCGAACGAGCTGACAACGATCGCAGCACCCAAACCAAGCAGTATCACCGACAGCACGGCGGGGAAGTATCCTGGCCCCATCCGCAATGTGGTGCCCATCTCCAGCCCCAGACATTGCAGGCCGAACACCGCACCGAATAAAATGAACAAAATCCCGGCAGAGAAATCCGCCTTGTTGATTGCAGCCATCGTCGCCCCTCCCGGCAAGAAAAACGGCCCCGATCATCGACCGGGGCCGCAAAAATCAGTCAGCGTAAACGCCAGCCGCTTCAATCACCGGCTTCCAGCGGGCAATCTCGCCTTCCAGCTTTGCCTTCAGCGCCGCAGGAGTTGCGTCAGCAGCAGGTGACGGCGCGGTGCCCAGCTCGCCGAATTTTGCGACGATTTCCGGGTCTGCCAGCGCTTTTTGCAGCGACGCCGCAAGCCGGTCATTCACCTCAGCAGGGGTGCCTTTGGGGGTGTAGATGCCATGCCAGATCGACACTTCCATCCCCGGCAAACCACCCTCCACCACGGTCGGCAGATCCGGGAAGATCTCTAGGCGCGCGGGCGATGTCACCGCAAAAGCCTTGATCGTGCCGCCCTTGATCTGTTCGGTTGTGTTGGTGGTCTGGTCACACATGATGTCGACCTGCCCGCCCAGCAATTCTGTCATCGCAGGCCCGGTGCCCTTGTAGGGCACGGTGACGATGGGCGCTTCCATCGCCTGCATGAACAGCATGCCGCACAGATGCGAGGCCGCCCCGATACCCGCATTTGCCATCGTGATGGTTTCGGCGTTTGCTTTGACATAGGTGATGAACGACGCCATATCCGTCGGCTCGAAATCCTTGCGGGCCACCAGCGTCATTGGCACTTCGGTGACAAGCCCTACATATTCAAAGGCTTCCGTCGGATTGTAGGCAAGGTTGCGATACAGCGAGGCAGATGTCGCCATGCCGATGTGATGCAGCAAGATGGTATAGCCATCCGCTTCGGCTGTCGCGACCTGACCGGCCCCCAGCGTGCCGCCCGCACCGCCGACGTTTTCGACAAGAATGGTCTGGCCAAGATCTGCCGACATTTTTTCTGCCACAAGGCGGCCCACGGTATCGGTGGGGCCACCTGCGGCAAACGGCACGACCATCGTGATCGAGCGATCAGGGTAAGTTTGCGCAAAGGCGGCAGATGCCGTAAATGCGGTTGCCGCAGCGAAGGCTGCGAGTTTGACGGACAGGGCCATTGGTTCCTCCCAAAACGTGGCAATTTTTGCCGCGCACCGATTGGCGCTGCGGTTGCGCCAAGCAGGGGGCGCTTTGCGGCTGTGGTGCAAGCCTGCTGTGCGGCCAAGTTGACAGAAATGTGACCACGCGGCACGGCAATGGGTGGATTGCGGAACATCCGGGGTTTGCGCGTGGGTGGAAATCCACCCATTTCGCCATCAGTCGTCGGCGTCCTCGATCAGCCGACGGTCCAAACCATGCTTCTGCATCTTTTCATACAGCGTCTTGCGCGACACCCCGAGCGATTCATACACCCGCCGCAATCGCCCGCCATGCGCCGCAATCGCGCCCGCGATGACTGAGCGTTCAAACCCCGCCACGCGGTCTGCCAGCCGGGGCACTTCCGGCCCCGAACTGCCCGGCATCCAGTCTAAGCCCAACACAAACCTGTCCGCCATGTTGCGCAACTCGCGCACATTGCCCGGCCAGTCGCGCCCCGCCAGATCGGCCAGCATCTCAGGCTCTGGCGTGCGGTCTGGTGCGGAATGGCGCGCCGCCGCTTCCCGCACCAGTTGCAGGAACAACAGCGGAATATCCTCGCGCCGCGCAGACAGCGGCGGCACCCGCAACATGGCCACGTTCAGCCGCCAATACAGATCTTCGCGGAACGCCCCCTTTGCCACCTCTGCTTCCAGATCGGTTTTCGAGGTTGCGATGAAACGCACATCCAGCGGGATCGCATCATTCGAGCCCAGCCGCCGGATCACTCGTTCCTGCAACACGCGCAGCAGTTTGGCTTGCACATCCAGCGGCATCTGGCCCACTTCATCCAGCAGCACCGTGCCCCCGCGCGCATGCTCAAACCGCCCGAACCGCGCCCGCATCGCGCCGGGAAACGCCCCCGCCTCGTGGCCGAACAGTTCTGACTCAATCAGTTCGGCGGGCAGGGCGGCACAGTTGACCGCCACGAACGGCTTGGCATTGCGCGGAGAAAGATCGTGCATAGCATGTGCCACCACCTCTTTGCCCACGCCAGTTGGCCCCACAATCAACGCATCCGCCTCAGACGCCCCAATCGCGCGCAGCCGATAGCGCAGGTCGATCATCACTGCCGACCGCCCCGGCAGCCGCGCCTCCATATCATCGCGCTGCCCCGCAGCGGCCCGCAAACGGCGGTTATCCAACACCAATGCCCGATGTTCCATCGCCCGCCGCAGCACGGCAATCAGCGACTGCGCGACAAAGGGCTTTTCGATGAAATCGTAGGCCCCGCGTCGCATCGCCTCGACGGCCAACTGCACTTCGGCATGACCGGTGATCAGGATCACCGGCAGGTCGGCGTCGATATCGCGGAGCCGTTGCAGCAGTGTCATGCCGTCCATCCCCGGCATGCGGATATCGCTGACCACCACGCCGTTCAGACCTGATCCCGCGTGATCAAGCACCTCTTCTGCCGAGCTGAACTCTGTCACTGGCAACCCTGCCAGCTCCAGCGCTTGCAGCGTCGAGGCCCGCATCTGCGCATCATCATCGACCAGCAAAACCCGTGTTGGCGTCATTCCGCAGCCTCCTGTCGTGCCACGCTCGCCTGTAGATCCAAGGTAAACACCGCACCGCCTTCCGGGTGGTTCGCCACCCGCAAATCGCCGCCAAAATCCTTCATGATGTTGTAGGAAATCGACAACCCTAGCCCCAAGCCTGACCCAACGCTTTTCGTGGTGAAAAACGGATCGAAAATCCGGTCCGCAATCGCCGCCGGAACCCCCGGCCCGTAGTCCCGCAGGGTCAACAACACCCGTCCCGCCGCGCGTCGCCCCGTCACCTCAATCCGCAATGCGCCGGACTCTGCCATCGCATCCGCCGCGTTGGACAACAGGTTCACCAACACCTGTTGCAAGCGCACCGGACCGCCCCGCACCGGGGGAAGGTCGTCTGGCAGATCCACTGCGACCTGCAAAAGACGCGGCGCCACCAGCGCCAGCGCTTCCGCCACCGCATCGCGCAACACGATATCCTGCAACGGCGCATCCGGTTTGCGCGCCACATTGCGCAGGTGCCGCGCAATCGCGGCCATCCGGTCGATCAGCGACAGGATTTGCCCGACATTCTCTTTCGCCCGAACGCCATCGCCCCGGTCAATCAGGATCGCCGCCGAATCCGCATAGTTCCGCGCCGCAGCCAACGGTTGGTTGATCTCATGGCTCAGTGCCGCCGACATCTGCCCCAATGCGGCAAGCTTGCCCGCTTGCACCAGATCGCTTTGGGTGCGGCGCAACTCCTGCTCGGTCAGCCGCCGCTCTGCGATCTCGGTTTCAATCAGCGCATTCGCCTGTGCCAGATCCGCTGTGCGCTCTGCCACCCGCCGCTCCAGCTCTGCCTTGGTTTGCAATTGCAGCGCCAATCTCTCGGTCAACCGCGCCCTGCGCTGCCAGATCAGCAACACCACCGCCAGCGCCGCGCCCAGAAACGCCAGCGCCGCCAGCCGTGCCTGCGCACGCAAATAGGCGGCGTCGAGCAGCACATGCACCGTCCAGCCCGCCCGAGGCATCAGTTCTTGCGCGGTAAGATATTCGTGGCCATCCATCGTCAACAAGTCATCCGCCTGCGTCACCGCCATTTCGCTGACCGGAACATCGGCATAGCGCCGCGACGCGGCAGTGCGCGCCAACCTGTCCGGGGTCAGTGGCAACAGGCCCTGATAGCGCAGCCCGCTGTCCGAAGCCAAAAACACGATCCCCTCAGGATCGGTCACCATGATCGCCGCGTCCTGCGCCCGCCATTCTGCCTCAATCACATCCAACCCGATTTTCACCGCAACAACGCCCACCGTGGCGTTGTTTTCATCCAGAATGGGGGCTGCAAAGTAATATCCGCGCACCCCAGACGTTGTCCCAATCGCGTAGAACCGCCCCGTCTGTCCCGCCAATGCTGCGGTGAAATAGGGGCGATAGGTAAAGTTCTGGCCGATGAAGCTGTCGGCACGATGGTGGTTGGATGCCGCAATCGTCACGCCATCCGGGGTCATGATGTAAATATCCGACGAGTCGAGTTCCGCGTTGCGCGCCTGAAGCCACAGGTTCATCGCCTCTATGCGCGCAGCATCCGTCGGGTTCTGCACCAGCCGCAATACCCGTTCTTGATCGGCCAACAAATCCGGCACCACTTCAAACCGCCGCAAATGCCCGTCCAGCGCCTGTATCGTCAGACCAAGCAGAGCCTCAGCCCGTGCACGACCCTCTGCCATATATATCCCAGTGGCGGTGCGCGAGGCGACCATGAACACCGCAAGCGCGCTTGCAAGGCAGATCGCAAGCAGGATCAAAGAGGATCGTCGTATCAAGCGCATGTCGACCCCAACCAGGCCACCTCCGGCATCCATGGCAATCGTGCCGCGGCCAATAGTGATCCAGCCGTCCCGCTTTGTATAGGGCGGCGGCGCAACGACCCGCAGTCCTCCTTAATCGAGGATACGCAGCTCTATGTTTCGTTGAATAACAAAGTGATCTGGCTGACGATGCGCATCTTGGCCCTGCCGCTTGGGTGGGCGCTGGCTGCACTGGTCAACCAGCAGATCCGCGCCATGTGCTATATGAAACCCTGTTCTTCATGCCGCGGGTGTTGGCCACCGTCACCGTCATTGATGCGTTGCGCTCGTTTGAAATAGCGCGGTGCCCTCGGGCAGACCCTATCGCTTGCGATCCGGTCACCGTGCAGGTTGGTATTTATCGCGAAGACCTGCTTTCCGGCACTACCGCACCGGATATCACCGCCCTGCATCTGATTGTTGCGTGCTTTCGGTCGCCGCTTCCCGTCCGAAAACCCGGATGCCTCAGTCAACAAAATCAGCGGCGCAGATCCTCACCATTCAATGAACGGTGGGACATGCGCCGCCAGTTACTTTGTTGCAATCAGAACAGGAACTCGTGCGCCGTCAGTGCGGTCATGGCCACGCCGTCCAGTGTGATCGTATTCGCCCCAACAGTGATAACGGCATCGCCATCGGAGTTCGAGCTCAGGTGGTTTGCCAGAAGATCGGCCCATCCGGTAACACCTGGCAACGCACGCAGATCGATGTACTCTTTGGTGTTCGCAACCGAGAAGTCCTCGACGATATCGTTTCCGAAAGCTCCTGCAAACACAAAGGTATCCGCGCCGTTGCTGCCAAGCAGCGTGTCGTTGCCACCACCACCGGTCAGAGTGTCGTCGCCGATCCCGCCATTGATGAAGTCGTTGCCACTGTCACCGAACAACGCATCGTCGCCTTGGCCGCCATACAGAGTATCCGTTCCAACGCCGCCGCGGATGATGTTGTCGCTGGTATTGCCAACAATTCGATTGTCGCGATCGTTTCCGAAGCCATTGATCGAACCGCCATCGTCCAGCAGTTCAAGGTTGTCGATGAACTGGCTGAAGGCAGCCATATGGACGGTGATCGTGCTTTGCACGCCGTCGATACCTTCACCGACAAGCTCGACAATCTTATCACCCACTTTGTCGAGGTAATAAATGTCATCGCCTGTGCCACCGACCAACGTATCGGGGCCAGTGCCGCCAAACAGAGTATCGTTGCCTGCATTGCCATAGATCACGTCGGCACCGTCATTGCCGTACAGAACGTCGCCATCGTTCCCGCCACTGATGGAATCGGCCCCGTCACCACCTTCGATGCGATCCACGCCGTCGCCGCCGTAAATCAGATCGTTGCCAGTGTTGCCAAAAATGGTGTCATTGCCGGCATGACCAAGAAGCGTGTCGATGCCACCGCCGCCGAGCAGCAAGTTCGCATCTTCATTCCCAGCCAGATAATCCGCAAAATTTGAGCCGGTGAGGTTGGTGATCCCGATCAGGATATCGCCTTGGGCGTCCCCACCCGAGCCAGTCACCACATCGATCACGTTTATTTTGATGCCGGTGTTCAGCAGATTCAGCTTGATCGAGCTCGTCGTTGACAGGTCAACCGATACGCCCGCACTGGATGTGGTATATGCGGCGGTGTCTTTGCCCGCCACGTTCACGGTGGCGCTCAGCAAATTTATATCCAGCACACCGCCTATGATGATGTCCGCACCAGCGCCACCCTCGAAGGTGTCGTCGCCGAGAAAGCCGATCATCAGGTCATCGCCACCCAATCCGTAGAATTGGTCGTTTCCGAGTGCTGTTAACGCGCCAAGCAGTCCGGGCAGAATATTGCTGCCATTTGTCCCAGTAAAAGTTGCCATTTGAAGCACTTACCCTCTAGAGTTTCACGGAGATAAAGTCTCCGCACCACCCCACCCAAGTATTTAATTACTACACTTAGGGGGATAAGTCAAACTAAAGTATGTATTGAGATATGCTAAATTTTATCTATGCCCTTCTGAGCTTTATATCCGCCAATTCCTAAACTCTGGTAAATCCTCGGCCGTATTAATGCCAGCGGGTGGTCTCTGGGTAGAGTGACGCGCAGGACAACGACCGTAGGTAGAGTTCTTGGCGCACGATTCGGTTTCCGCAATCTGGCGTGCCATCGGATCTATTCCATTATGGTCATCTTCAGGTGTTGCCCGCCCATCCATCAACTGTGCACGCGCTGTCTGACTGCACAGCGGCATGCACGGTTTTGCATAGAAGGGTCCGAGCCAATCCTGGACGCGAATCCGCGCATACAGATCTTGCTGTCGAGAGGGCAGGGGCTGCGCGACCAGCTAAGCGCAGTTGATCTTGGTGCCCCAGGCGCTGCACCGCTGTGCCAAATCTTCGGGAAATGCCTGATCGGTAAAGACTTCACTGATCTCGCTCAGCGAGGCCAGCCTTGCCGGGGCCGATCTGCCCAGCTTGGAGTGATCGCAGACCAGAAACACCTGCCGTGCTTGCCGGATGATGGTTTTTGACACCCGGACTTCGGCCAGGTCGAAATCCAGAAGATCGCCATCCGCGTCCAAAGCCGAACTGCCGATAATCGCGTAGTCCACCTTGAATTGCTCAAAGAACTGCGTGGTCAGCTCGCCGACCAATCCGCCGTCAGAGCGCCGGAAGGCACCGCCCGCCACCATGATATCGCAGCTTGGATTGGCCACCAGAATGTTGGCGACGTTCATGTTGTTGGTGATCACGGTGATATTGCTATGGTGCAGCAACTCGCGCGCCACTGCTTCTGTGGTGGTTCCAAGGTTGATGATGATCGAGCAGTTATTCGGGATCGCCGCAGCACAAGCCTTGGCGATCGCAGCCTTGGCGGCCTCGTTCATATACCGCCGCTCGTCATAGCCCAGATTGGCAACCCCCGTGCGCGGCACCGCGCCGCCATGCACCCGGTCCAAAAGCCCCGAGTCTGCCAATTCCGTCAGATCGCGGCGAATGGTCTGCAAAGTCACGTCAAAACGCTGTGCCAATTCCTCGACCACCACGCGGCCATCGGCGCGGGCCAGTTCGACAATTTCACTCTGCCGAAAACTCAGGGCCAAGGGCTTTCCTTTCGCGCTGTTACGCCGGGATAAGCGGCATCTTTCGGGCATGTCGCCGCGTCTATCAAGGCCGAAATCACGCCGCGCCGCAGTGAGGTTTCACGCCGCATTGCAGCGCGAAATTGCGCGAATTTCAGAATAATGCTGCGTAATCAAAGGTGGTAGCGCAATCAGTTTTGTCCAAATGTTCGCTTTTATCCAATTCGCGCAAAAGCGAAAATAATAGTTGACCGCCCAGCGTGATTGCTTCAGCCTAAGTCTCGCTAGGGAGGAGACTTGGCGTGAATCTGCAACAGCGGCCCGAAACGGTCGACCTTTTCATCATCGGTGGCGGCATCAACGGCTGCGGCATCGCCCGTGATGCGGTGGGCCGCGGCTTGTCGGTGACATTGGCCGAACAGGGCGATCTGGCGCAGGCAACCTCCTCGGCCAGCACCAAGCTGTTTCACGGCGGTCTGCGCTATCTGGAATACTTCGAGTTCCGTCTGGTCCGCGAAGCGCTGGAAGAACGCGAAACCCTGCTGGTCGCGATGCCGCATATCTCTTGGCCGATGCGCTTCGTTCTGCCCTACCACCCCGACATGCGCTTTGAAGGCGAAACCCCCACCGGCAAGCTGATGGCCCGGCTGATGCCGTGGACGCGCGGCCGCCGCCCGGCTTGGCTGATCCGGCTTGGTCTGTTCATGTATGACACCCTTGGCGGTCGCAAAATCCTGCCCGCCACCCGTACCCTTGATCTGAAAACCGACCCCGCAGGCGGACCTTTGCAAAAGCGCTTCGCCCATGCCTATGAATACTCCGATTGCTGGATCGAAGACGCAAAACTCGTATCCCTGAACGCCCGCGACGCCGCTCAGCGCGGCGCACAAATCCACACCCGTACCCGCGTTATCAGCGCCACCCGCCAAGGCGATCTCTGGCACGTCACCACCGAAGGCGCGCAGGGCCAAACCACCCACACCGCCCGCGCCCTCGTCAATGCAGGCGGGCCTTGGGTCGAAGACGTGATCCGCAACGTCGCCCGCATCAACTCGACCGAAGGCGTCCGCCTTGTGCGCGGCAGCCATATCGTCACCCGTAAACTCTACGATCACGACCGCTGCTATTTCTTCCAAGGCACAGATGGTCGCATCATCTTCGCCATCCCGTATGAGCAAGATTTCACCCTGATCGGCACCACCGACAAGGATCACCAATCCGCCCCCGGAAGCGCCCATTGCACCGATGAAGAACGCGACTACCTGCTGAACTTCGCCAGCCAATACTTCGCCAAACCCGTCACCGTGGATGATGTGGTCTGGACCTATTCCGGCGTCCGCCCGCTCTATAATGACGGCGCATCGTCCGCCACCGCCGCCACCCGCGACTATGTGCTGTCGCTGGATCAAAACGGCGCGCCCTTGCTGAACGTGTTCGGCGGCAAGATCACCACCCACCGCCGCTTGGCCGAAAGTGCGCTGGCAAAACTCGCCCCGTTCTTTCCGCATGCCAAACCCGCATGGACCGCCCGCGCGGCCCTGCCCGGCGGTGATTTCCCGCATACCGATGTCGCGAAGCTCACCCAAAGCCTTACGCAATCCTACCAGTTCCTGACCCCAGCTTGGGCCGCCCGCCTGATCCGCGCCTATGGATCAGAGGCAAAAACCCTGCTCGGCCAAGCCACCCAAGCCTCCGATCTTGGCCAGGATTTCGGCGCAACCCTGACCGAAGCCGAAGTCCGTTGGCTGATCACCCATGAATTCGCCCGCGAGGCCAATGACATCATCTGGCGCCGCACCAAGCTTGGCCTGCGGATGACTGACACGCAAATTGCACAACTTTCGGCCTTTATGGCTGCTATAAATACACCGCGGGCGATCAGCCCCGCGGCGGAATGAGGAACGCTGATGTCGATTGAACTGCAATCCGTCTCGCGTCTGGTGAAGGGGCAAAGCTATATCCAGCCCACCAACCTCACGCTGGAAAATGGCACGATGAACGTGCTGTTGGGGCCGACGCTGTCGGGCAAAACCAGCCTGATGCGGCTGATGGCTGGCTTGGACCAACCGACCACCGGCAAGATCTTCTGGCAGGGCAAAGACGTCACTGGAATGCGGGTGCAAGATCGCAAGGTCGCGATGGTTTACCAGCAATTCATCAACTACCCCGGCATGAGCGTGTATGACAACATCGCCTCGCCCCTGCGTCTGATCGGCAAATCGACAGCCGAAATTGATCGCGCAGTGCGCGAAACCGCCGAAATGCTGAAGCTGACCCCGATGCTGCAACGCAAGCCATTGGAACTTTCCGGCGGTCAACAGCAACGCTGCGCCCTTGCCCGCGCTTTGGTGAAAGAAGCCGGCCTTGTGCTGCTGGATGAACCACTCGCCAACCTTGACTACAAACTGCGCGAGGAACTGCGCGCCGAAATCCCACGTATTTTTGAGAAATCCGGCGCGATTTTCGTCTATGCAACCACCGAGCCCGAAGAAGCCCTGCTGCTGGGCGGCAATACCGCGACGCTCTGGCAGGGCCGCGTCACCCAGTTTGGCGCGACGCCCTATGTCTACCGCCACCCGGTCGATGCCACCACGGCACGGGTGTTCAGCGATCCACCGATGAACTTCCTCGGCTTCACCAAACAGGGCAATGCCCTGCGCTTTGGCGACACTCAGGCACAAGCTTTCAACAGCCTGCCCGACGGCGCTTATACCGCTGGCTTCCGGGCCAACCACCTGCATCTGCACAAACCCAGCGCTGCTGCGATTGAACTGCCCTGCACCATCGGCGGGACCGAGATCACCGGATCGGAAACCTTCCTGCATCTGCACCACGGCGCGGATCGTTGGGTTGCCTTGGTGCATGGCGTGCACAATCTGAACGCGGGCGACAAGGTCAGCCTCTGGCTTGACCCCGCCCATATCTATGTCTTTGACGGCGAGGGGCTTCTGGCCTCAACCGCCGCTTACGCGGTGGCTGCATAATGGCGCAAATTACCCTGAAAAACCTCGCGCACAGCTACAGCGCCACCCCCGCCAGCGATGCCGATTTCGCGCTGAAGCAGATGGATCACGTCTGGCAAGACGGCGGCGCCTATGCGCTGCTCGGCTCGTCCGGTTGCGGCAAGACCACGCTTTTGAACATCATCTCGGGCCTGCTCCGCCCCAGCCAAGGCCGCGTGCTGTTTGGCGATCGCGACGTCACTGATGCCGAAACCTCCGAGCGTAACATCGCGCAGGTGTTCCAGTTTCCCGTGGTTTACGACACCATGACCGTGCGCGAAAACCTTGCCTTCCCGCTGCGCAATCGCGGCATGGACCCGGCCTATATCAAGGCCCGTGTCGCGGCGATTGCCCAGACCATCGGCATGGAAGCCACTCTGGATCGCAAAGCGCGCGGCCTGACCGCCGATGCCAAGCAAAAGATCAGCCTTGGTCGCGGCATGGTGCGCGAAGACGTCAACGCCATCCTGTTTGACGAGCCGCTGACCGTGATCGACCCGCATATGAAGTGGGAGCTGCGCACCCAGTTGAAGCAGCTGCACCGCGAATTCGGCCATACCATGATCTATGTGACGCACGACCAGACCGAGGCTTTGACCTTCGCGGATAAAGTCGTCGTCATGTATGATGGCCGCGTCGTGCAAATGGGCACGCCGGAAGAATTGTTCGAAACCCCCGCGCACACCTTTGTTGGTTACTTCATCGGCTCGCCGGGGATGAACCTGCTGGATGCTTCCGTGTCGGGCAACACCGCGCATCTGTTGGGGGCTGATCTTGCTTTGGGCGCATCTTACGCTCCGCAAACCGGCCGCACCCAAATCGGCATCCGCCCGGAATATTGCGAGTTGTCCGCAACCGAGGGCCTGCCGATCACCATCCGCCGCGTCGAAGACGTCGGCCGCCACCGCATCATTCGCGGCGAAGTAGCAGGCCAAGTCGTCAACGTCATCGCCGCTGAAGGTGCCGAGATTGCCGCCGATCAAACCCGCGTCCGTTTTGCCCCGGAACGCATCAACGTCTACGCCGACGACTGGCGCGTTCAAGGGGGGGCCATCTGATGGAAAAGACCCAGTATAACAAGGCATGGTTCCTTGTGCTGCCGGTGCTGATCGTGGTGGCGTTCTCTGCCGTGATCCCGCTGATGACCGTGGTGAACTATTCAGTCAACGACACGTTTGGGTCGAACGATTTCTTCTGGAACGGCCTCGGCTGGTTTGAGGAAATGGTCACCTCAGACCGGATGCACGCCGCCCTCGGTCGGCAAGTGATGTTCTCGGCCATCATCCTCGCCATCGAAGTGCCGCTCGGGATCTTCGTGGCGCTGAACATGCCGAAGAAGGGCTTCTGGGCCAGCTTCTGCCTTGTGCTAATGGCGCTGCCCTTGCTGATCCCGTTCAACGTCGTCGGCACCATCTGGCAAATCTTCTGCCGCGTCGACATTGGCCTGCTGGGCCGTGGCCTCGCCAATCTTGGCGTCGATTACAACTACACCAACGATGCCTTGGACGCCTGGATCACCATCGTGGTGATGGATGTCTGGCACTGGACCTCGCTTGTCGCATTGCTGTGCTACGCGGGCCTGCAGTCCATCCCGCAAGCCTATTACCAAGCCGCCAAGATCGACCAAGCCAGCCGCTGGAGCGTCTTCCGCTACATCGAGCTGCCGAAAATGTCCGGCGTGCTGCTGATCGCCGTGCTGCTGCGCTTCATGGACAGCTTCATGATCTACACCGAGCCTTTCGTGCTCACCGGCGGCGGCCCCGGCAACTCGACCACGTTCCTGTCCATCGATCTGGTGAAAATGGCCGTCGGCCAGTTCGACCTCGGCCCCGCCGCCGCCTTCTCGATCATGTATTTCCTGGTGATCCTTCTCGTCTCGTGGGTGTTCTACACCGTGATGACCACCCTTGATGCGCAGGAGACAAAATGATGAAAAACCGCACCTCGCCCATCGTCATGACGCTCTACCTGCTGTTCCTGCTGATCCCGATCTACTGGCTGGTCAACATGAGCCTGAAGACCAACACCGAGATCACCTCGACCTTCTCACTGTTCCCGCAGAACCTGACCTTCGCCAATTACATCACCATCTTGACCGACCCGTCCTGGTATATGGGCTACGTCAATTCGATGATCTATGTGGTGATGAACACGGTGATTTCGATCACCGTCGCCTTGCCCGCCGCCTATGCGTTCTCGCGCTACAGCTTCATGGGCGACAAACATCTGTTCTTCTGGCTGCTGACCAACCGCATGTCGCCGCCCGCCGTCTTTGCGCTGCCGTTCTTCCAGCTTTACTCCTCGATCGGCCTGTTCGACACCCATATCGCCGTGGCCCTCGCCCACTGCCTGTTCAACGTCCCCCTCGCGGTGTGGATCTTGGAAGGCTTCATGCGCGGCGTCCCCAAAGAAATAGACGAGACCGCCTATATCGATGGCTACTCCTTCCCGCGCTTCTTCATCCGCATCTTCATGCCGCTGGTCGCATCGGGTATCGGCGTCGCCGCCTTCTTCTGCTTCATGTTCTCATGGGTCGAACTGCTGCTGTCGCGCACCCTGACGGCAGTGAACGCCAAATCCATCGCGGCCACCATGACACGCACCGTCTCGGCCTCTGGCATGGATTGGGGCGTGCTCGCCGCCGCAGGCGTGCTCACCATCATCCCCGGAGCCCTCGTGATCTACTTCGTGCGCAACTACATCGCCAAGGGCTTTGCCCTCGGGAGGGTTTGATATGACCGCCTCACGCTGGAACACCATCTTCGCCACCACAGCCGCCGCGATGGCCGCCTTTCTGGCCTTCCTGATCTGGGCCACGCCACGCAATGACGAAGGTTTCCAATGGTTTGACCCGATGATTCAGGGCGGCTGGATGGCCTGGACCTTCCCGGTCGCTTTGTTTTTCTACATCATCGCTGGCCTGCTGATCACCTTCACCCTGCTGGCGATCCGCTATCCTGAAACCCCGCGTCTCGGCATTCTGCGCATTGAGACCACGCGCGGCGACCGGCTGTTCATCACCTTACTCGGCTCGGCCTTTATCAATCTGGCCTGGCTGTTCTTCTTCGGCGCACCGCTGACTTGGGCGCTGATCCTCTGCCTGCTTTACGCCGCAGCAGTATTCCGCTGGGTCTGACGGCAGCAAACCACCCCGGCAGGCACCTGCCGGGCAACAACGACACGACACTCAACATTCTGGGAGGAATCGAATGAGACTTCGCACAACATCAACCGCCATTGCGCTTGCGCTGATGGCCTATGGGATGCCGGCCCTCGCCGACATGGAGGCGGGAAAAGCTTTCCTTGATAAAGAGATCGGCGATCTGTCGGTGCTGCCGCGCGCCGATCAGGAAGCCGAGCTGCAATGGTTCGAGACCGCTGCCAAGCCCTATGCCGGCATGGAAATCAAGGTCGCCTCGGAAACCCTGACCACGCATGAATACGAGGCCAAAGTGCTGGCCCCGGCGTTTGAGGCCCTCACCGGCATCAAAGTCACCCACGATCTGATCGGCGAAGGTGACGTGGTTGAAAAGCTGCAAACCCAAATGCAGTCGGGCGAAAACATCTATGACGCCTATATCAACGACTCTGACCTGATCGGCACCCACTGGCGCTATCAGCAGGCGCGCGATCTGACCGACTGGATGGCAGGCGAAGGCGCTGCGGTCACCAACCCAGGCCTTGATCTGAATGATTTCATCGGCATCAAGTTTACCACCGCACCGGATGGCAAACTGTATCAGCTGCCCGACCAGCAGTTCGCCAACCTCTACTGGTTCCGCTACGACTGGTTCAACGATCAGAAAACCAAAGACGATTTCAAAGCCAAATATGGCTATGATCTGGGCGTTCCGATCAACTGGTCGGCTTACGAAGACATCGCCGAGTTCTTCACCGGGCGCGACATGTCCTATATGGGCGGGCCGACCGCTGTGTTCGGCAACATGGATTACGGCAAGAAAGACCCGTCGCTTGGCTGGCGTTACACCGACGCGTGGATGTCGATGGCCGGTATGGGCGACAAGGGCGAGCCGAACGGCCTGCCGGTCGACGAATGGGGTGTCCGCGTCGATGAAAACTCGCGTCCCGTCGGGTCTTGCGTTGCGCGTGGCGGTGCCACCAACGACGCTGCTGCGGTTTATGCTGTGACCAAGGCGATTGACTGGCTACAGAAATACTCGCCGCCCTCGGCTGCGGGTATGGTGTTTGGCGAAGCCGGGCCAGTGCCTGCACAGGGCGAAATTGCCCAGCAGATGTTCTGGTACACCGCATTTACCGCCGATATGGTAAAGCCCGGTCTGCCGGTGATGAACGAAGACGGCACGCCGAAATGGCGCATGGCCCCCAGCCCGCACGGCGCTTACTGGTCGGAAGGCACCAAGGTTGGCTATCAGGACGTGGGCGCTTGGACGTTGATGAAATCCACCCCGGTGGATCGTGCGCAGGCGGCTTGGCTTTACGCACAATTCGTCACCTCGAAAACCGTCGACATGAAGAAGTCTGATGTCGGCCTGACCTTCACCCGTCAGTCCACCATCGACAGCCAGCACTTCACCGATCGTGCCCCGAAACTCGGCGGCCTGATCGAATTCTACCGCTCGCCTGCGCGGGTTGCATGGTCGCCGACCGGCACCAACATCCCGGATTATCCGAAGATGGCGCAGCTGTGGTGGCAGAACATCGGCGACGCAATGTCGGGTGAGAAAACCCCGCAAGAAGCGCTGGATGCTTTGTGTGCCGAGCAGGAGAAAGTGCTGGCCCGGCTTGAGAAAGCTGGCGTTCAGGGCGATATCGGTCCGAAGCTGAACGAAGAGCAAGACCCGCAGGTCTGGCTTGATGCGCCGGGCGCTCCGGTGGCCAAGCTGGAGAACGAAAAGCCAGCGGGTGAGACCATCGCCTATGACGAGCTGATCAAATCCTGGCAGAAGTGATCTGACAGGCGACGAAAGGGGGCGAGGTGCAAGCCTCGCCCTTTTTCTTATGAACTTGGCGGGCTTTGTCGGGCGGCTTCTCTTGCCCGATTTGGCCGCAGACAAATCGGGCCGCGCCTGCCTGCCCTCGGCAGGCGCGAGTCCGCGCCAGCCCAGTCAGGCGCGCCCCGATTATCCAGCCTTCGGTTTGTGGCACAACTCCCCTTGCTCAACGGCTTCCAGCCTTATGAGCAATGAACCGAGAACCTCTGCCCCGCAGAGGTTCCTTCCGGTTCAGACCTCATGTCACAACTTGCGCGCCAAATCTGGCAAGACAAACAGCGTTTCCACTTCCTGCGACCTGCACTAATCTCCACCCTAAACCCGCTCAAACGTTAAAAATTCCTTAACGTGACCACCCCAACCATCTGATATAAAACAACAATAAAAGGTCCCGAGTTGGGACCATACCACCCCGGAGGCCACATGACCCATATCCTCGCCATCGACCAAGGCACCACCTCGTCCCGCGCGATCCTGTTTGATGCGGGCCTGAAAGTCATCTCCTCCGCCCAAGCCGAGTTTCCCCAGCATTATCCGCAGCCCGGCTGGGTCGAACATGACCCCGCCGATCTCTGGGCCACCGTCGCCGCCACCTCCCGCGCCGCCATCGAACGCGCCGGAATTGATGCCCACTCCATCGCCGCCATCGGCATCACCAACCAACGCGAAACCACCCTCTTGTGGGACCGCCGCACCGGCCAACCCCTCCACAACGCCATCGTCTGGCAAGACCGCCGCACCGCCGACACCTGCACCGCCCTGAAGGATGCAGGCCATGAACCCATGATCACCGCCCGCACCGGCCTGCTGCTCGACCCCTACTTTTCCGGCACCAAACTGAAATGGCTGCTGGATCACATCCCGGGCGCCCGCACCCGCGCCGCAAACGGCGAGCTCGCCTTCGGAACCGTTGACAGCTACCTGATCTGGCAACTGACCGGCGGTCGCACCCACGCCACCGACGCCACCAACGCCGCCCGCACCCTTCTTTATAATATCGGCATCGGAGAATGGGACGCCGAGATCTGCGGCCTTCTCGACATCCCGATGCAACTGCTGCCCGAAGTCCGCGACAGTTCCGCTGATTTCGGCCTGACCCGCGCCGATCTGTTCGGCCATGAAATCCCGATCCTCGGCGTCGCAGGCGACCAGCAAGCCGCCACCGTCGGCCAAGCCTGCTTTCAGCCCGGCATGATGAAATCCACCTACGGCACCGGCTGCTTCGCTTTGCTGAACACCGGCGACAAGATGGTGCCGTCGAAAAACCGCCTGCTGACCACCATCGCCTACCAACTTGACGGCAAGCCAACCTTCGCGCTGGAAGGCTCGATCTTCATCGCGGGGGCGGTGGTTCAATGGCTGCGCGACGGCCTCAAGATCATCCGCGAGGCAAAGGAAACCCAACCCCTCGCCGAAGCCGCCGACCCTGCGCAAGACGTCATCCTCGTCCCCGCTTTCACTGGGCTTGGCGCGCCATATTGGCGGCCCGATTGCCGGGGCGCGATCTATGGGCTGAACCGCAACTCTGGCCCCGCTGAACTGGCCAAGGCCGCGCTCGAAAGCGTCGGCTTTCAAACCCGCGACCTGCTGGAAGCCATGCGCGCCGACTGGGGCGTGGCGGCGGATGGCGTGCTGCGGGTGGATGGCGGCATGACAGCGTCAGACTGGGCGATGCAGTTTCTGTCCGATATCTTGGGCGCCCCCGTGGATCGCCCGGTGATCACCGAAACCACTGCTGTCGGCGCGGCCTATCTGGCGGGGCTGAAAGCCGGGATTTGCCCGGCTCCGGCAGAGTTTCAGAAAACCTGGGCGCGGCAAAAGCAATTTACCCCGCAGATGGATGCGGACACGCGCGCCGCCAAATATGCCCGATGGAGCCGCGCTGTGGCCGCGACGATGAGCGTTTAGATGGCAATCGCCGCCTGATCCTGATCCACCGATAAAAACGCGCAACCCGGTCAGTGTGTGACCAACACGTCTACCGCCCCCGGTTTGTCGTGAACGGCAAGCTTGTCGACGATGGTTTCAGAGGCCGCATTCATGCCGACGACCTCTACCTGTGCCCCGCCGCGACGGAACTTCAGCACCGCCATGTCCAGCGCCTGCACAGACGATATGTCCCAGATATGCGCGGCCGAGACGTCGATGATCACCCTGTCCAGCGGCTCTTTGAAATCAAAGGCGTTCATGAAATCTTCGACGGACGCATAGAACATTTGTCCCTCGATCCGGTAGGTGCGCTCGCGGCCATCGGCGCTGACGGTGCTTGTCACCCGGAACAGTTGCGCGATCTTGCCCGCAAAGAAGATGCCCGACAGCAGGACGCCCAACAGCACCCCGATTGCCAGGTTATGGGTATAAACCACGGCCACCACGGTCGCGATCATCACGATGGAGGATGATTTCGGATGCGTCGTCAGGTTCTTGACCGAAGACCACGAAAACGTGCCAATGCTGACCATGATCATGATTGCCACCAATGCAGGCATCGGGATCTGGCTGACCCAATCCCCCAACGCCACGCAAAAGATCAGCAGCATCACGCCCGCAAAGCCGCAAGACAGCCGTCCGCGGCCCCCGGACTTCACGTTGATCATGCTTTGCCCGATCATCGCACAGCCCGCCATGCCGCCGATAAAACCTGTGGCGGTGTTGGCCAAGCCCTGACCGATACATTCCTGATTGCGGCTGGATTTGGTGTCGGTCAACTCATCCACAAGGTTTTGCGTCATCAGGCTTTCCAGCAAGCCCACGATTGCCACGGCCAGCGCATAGGGGAAGATGATCTGCAAGGTTTCCAGGCTTAGCGGGATCTGCGGAATCAGGAATACGGGCGGGGTATCAGGCAGGGCGCCCATGTCACCGACGGTGCGCACATCCCAACCGAAGGTCAGGGTCAGCGCGGTCAGAACGATGATGGTGACCAAGGGCGAGGGCACCGCTTTGGTAACATAGGGGAACAGGTAGATGATCGTGAGGCCTGCGGCGACAAGGGCATAGGTCAGCCATGTCACCTTGGTCGGGTCCAGTTCGGGCAGTTGCGCCATGAAGATCAGGATCGCCAGCGCATTCACAAAACCCGTCATCACGGATTTCGATACATAGCGCATCACAAAGCCCAGCTTCAGAAGGCCCATGCCGATCTGCAACAGCCCCGCCAGCACAGTTGCCGCCAGCAGATATTGCAACCCATGATCCTTGACGAGCGTGACCATCAGCACCGCCGTAGCGGCGGTGGCTGCCGAGATCATGCCGGGTCGCCCGCCCGCAACGGCGGTGATAACGGCGATGGAAAAGCTGGCGTAGAGGCCGACTTTCGGGTCTACCCCGGCGATGATGGAAAAGGCGATGGCCTCGGGGATCAAGGCAAGGGCCACGACAAGCCCCGACAGCAGGTCTGCCTTGATGTTGCCGAACCATTGGTTGCGGTAAGCGTCGATTGAAATCATGTTAATCCGTTCCAGACCGATCTGACGCCGCGCGCCCTATCGATAATATGTTCAAGTCTGTCTGACGGTTATCCGGCGGATTGGCGGCCGGAAGAGCCAGCCGGGAATCGCACCCGGCTCCATGTTCGCTGAAATCGGCATAGCGATGTTTTTGCGGGTTGCCAACCTTGGGTATCCCCAGACGCCAGCTAAAGCTAATCAGGGTGCAAGGGATATCACCGCCGTGTGATGAATCTGCGTGAAGAGAGGGTTATCAGATCATTTGGATGCGCCTGTGGGACGGACAGGCAGTATCCAACTGATAAAGCTGGGGTTTGACTGTTCAATCGATCAGCCCTGCGCACAGGTAATCGCACCCAGACACAGCTGATCTGCCATCGTTACAAAAACTTCACTTGGAAATACTAATATTTCTATTATTCTGGAAATATGGAAACAAACTTGATCCCTCAGGCTTTTGCGGCCCTCGGCCATCCCGGACGCCTTGCGATTTTTCGGCTGCTGATGCGCTTTGCACCGCAAGGCGTGCGGCCCACGGAAATCGCAGAAGCGCTGGAGATGAAGCCAAACACGCTGTCGCATCATCTGTCCGAGCTGGAGCAAGCCACGTTGATCCAAGTGGATCGGCAAGGCCGGTCGCTGTTTTACAGCATCCGGTTGGATCAAGTGTCTGCACTGCTTGGCTACCTTGTTCACGATGCAGGGCGCAGTCGCCCTGACATTGCCGCCGCCCTTTTCAAACCTGTGGAGTCTGACATGGCCAATCACCCTTGGAACGTCCTGTTCATCTGTTCGGGAAATTCCGCCCGATCAATTTTTGCCGAAGCCATCCTGACGGATGTGGGCAAAGGGCAGTTCAACGCCTATTCGGCGGGAACGCGGCCGGGAACCCAGCTGAACCCGTTTGCCATCGAGGTTCTGGCGCGGGCGGGGCTGGATGTCTCTGGCCTGCGCTCAAAACATGTGTCCGAGTTTGAAGGGCCGGATGCCCCCAAGATGGATTTTGTTTTCACCGTCTGCGATCAGGCGGCGACAGAAGAATGCGCGCCATGGCCGGGTCAGCCGATGACCGCGCACTGGGGCTTGCCAGATCCGGTAAAGGCGACGGGCACCGATGCCGAAAAGGCTTTGGCTTTTGCCAATGTGTTCGCAAGCCTGCGCCGCCGTATTCTTGCTTTCACGGCGCTGCCTTTCGCGGAACTGGAGAAGGTGGCGTTGCAGGGCCATCTCGACACGCTCGGGAAGGAATAACCGATATGCCCCGTATTGCATTGAACGGCCTTGGCCGGATCGGCAAGCTTGCGCTGCGTGATTTGATTGACACTGGCGCTGGCGGTGAGATCGTTTTGATCAATGACCCGGTCGGCGCGCCTGAACAACATGCGCTACTGATGGAGTTTGACTCTGTGCATGGGCGTTGGCCGCGCCCGATTTCCTTTGATGCGGACAGTTTGACGCTGGCCGGGCAAAAAATAAAGCTGACCAGTGCCAAACGGATCGAAGATTTGCCGCTTGCGACCATGGGCGTTGATCTGGTGATTGATTGCACCGGAGTGTTCAAGACGGCGGCAAAGATCGCCCCTTACTATGCGGCGGGCGTGAAGAAAGTGGTGGTTTCGGCACCGGTGAAAGACGGCGGCGCGCTGAACCTTGTCTACGGCGTCAACCATCATCTTTATGATCCGGCCATACATGATCTGATCACGGCGGCCAGTTGCACCACCAACTGCCTTGCCCCGGTGGTCAAGGTGATCCACGACAGCATCGGCATACGTCATGGTTCGATCACTACGATCCATGATGTGACCAACACGCAAACCATTGTGGACCGTCCCGCCAAGGATATGCGCCGCGCGCGATCTGCGCTGATGAACCTGATCCCGACCAGTACCGGCTCGGCCACAGCGATCACGTTGATTTACCCCGAACTGGCAGGCCGCCTGAATGGCCACGCGATACGGGTGCCGCTTTTGAATGCGTCGCTGACCGATTGTGTGTTTGAAGTGGCGCGTGAAACCACGGTGGAAGAGGTCAACACGTTGTTCAAGGCTGCCGCGGACGGCGCGTTGCAGGGCATTCTGGGGTATGAGACGCGGCCTTTGGTCTCGACCGACTATGTCAATGATCCACGCTCGTCGATCATTGATGCGGCCTCGACCATGGTGATCAACGGCACGCAGGTGAAGATTTACGCGTGGTATGACAATGAATGGGGCTATTCCTGTCGCCTGGCCGATGTGGTGCGGATGGTGGCGGCGTCACTATGAGCAGCGCGCCCGCACCAAACGGCTTGCGCGCCTATGCGGCGGTGACGGCGGCTTACTGGGCCTTCATGCTGTCAGACGGTGCGCTGCGGCTGCTGGTGTTGCTGCATTTCAACGGCTTGGGGTTTTCTCCGATCCAACTGGCGTGGTTGTTTCTGCTCTATGAAGTCGCGGGCATTGTCACCAATCTTTATGCGGGCTGGCTGGCGGCACGGTTTGGACTTTCCACCACGCTGTATCTGGGGTTGGGCCTGCAAATAGCTGCTCTTGCCGTGCTTGCGCAGCTTGATCCGGCGTGGAGTGTTGCGGCTTCAGTCACCTTCGTGATGGCGGTGCAAGGCGCATCCGGGGTGGCCAAGGATCTGGCCAAGATGTCTTCCAAATCGGCGGTCAAGGTGCTGGCTCCGGCAGGGGAGGGCGTGTTGTTTCGCTGGGTTGCGATGCTGACCGGATCCAAGAATGCGGTAAAGGGTTTTGGTTTTTTCCTTGGTGCGGTTTTGTTGGCTGTGGTGGGGTTCAAGGCGGCGATCTGGGGGATGGCTGCCATTCTGGCGGTGATTTTGCTCGCGGTGATGGTCTTTCTGCCGAAAGGGCTGCCTGGGGGTAAAAAGGACGCCAAGTTCTCACATATCTGGTCAAAAGATCCGCGCATCAACCGCTTGTCGCTGGCGCGGATGTTTCTGTTTGGCGCGCGGGATGTCTGGTTTGTGGTCGGTGTTCCGGTGTATTTTCAGGCGGTGTTTTCGGATGGCTCACCCGACAGCCGCCGCGCGGCCTTCTTTCTGATTGGCAGTTTCATGGCGGTCTGGACCATTGCTTACGGTGCCGTTCAGGCTTTCGCGCCGCAAATTCTGAACGCCAAGGGCAAGTCCGAAGCAACCATTGCCGCCAAGGCCATGCGCTGGGCGGGGTTGCTGACGCCAATTCCCTTCGCGCTTGCCGCCCTGGCGCTGACGGCCGCTGCGCCCGCGCTTTGGTTTACCTTGGCCTTGGTCGCAGGCTTGCTGCTGTTTGGCTTTGTGTTTGCGGTGAATTCTTCGGTGCACTCCTACCTTATCTTAGCCTTCTCGAAGTCTGACCGGGTGACGATGGATGTGGGGTTCTACTACATGGCCAACGCGGCTGGCCGTCTGCTGGGAACCGCCTTGTCGGGGATCAGCTATCAGCTTGGCGGTCTGCCACTTTGCCTTGCGACGGCGGGCGTGATGGCGGCGGCAAGTTGGATCTCGATCCGCCGCCTGAGAGCGGTGATCTGAAAGCGAGGGCTTCGAGGGAGCTACGAGTTGATCGGCCTACGATGCCCTGATCCCATAGGCCTCAATCTTGCGATACAGGGTTGGCCGTGAAATCCCCAGCGCAATGGCTGCCTTGCTGAGGTTGCCGTGGTGGTGTTTCAGCGCATTTTCGATCAATCTGATCTCGGCGTGTTTAAGCGAGGCACCAATCGGCAATAGCTGATCTTGCGCATCAGCCGGATCGACCAATCCTGCGTTGGGCAGGGTGGGGGTGGTGATTTCCGGGGGCAGGTCGGCAAGCGTCACCATGCGCGATTTGGCAAGCACATGCAGCCCGGAGACCAGATTGCGCAGTTCCCGGACATTGCCCGGCCAGACATGGGCCATCAGCGCATCCTGAACCTCTGGCGCAAGCTGCAACCGATCCCGACCGGTCTCCATGCTGATCTTGCGGATATAATGCTCGGCGATCAGCAAAACATCCTCGCCACGTGCGTGCAGGGGTGGAATGGTCAGGACGACCGTGCTCAGCCGATAGAACAGATCGCGGCGAAACCGCCCGGCTTCAACCTCGTCCCGCATCGCGCGATTGGTCAAAGACAACACCCGCAGCGATTGGGCAGGGGGATGCGGGCCATGGAGGCGCGCGCTTTGTTCCTCAAGGATGCGCAGCAGGTAAAGCTGGGTCTCGGCCGAGGTTTCGCCGATCTCGTCCAGACACAGCGGTTCG
>NZ_JAXMJJ010000020.1:0-53988 GCF_034376685.1 Cypionkella sp. | reverse complement strand
TATGCTGTGGAAAGGGCTTGCGCTGGCTTGGCGCGGCCCGGTCATGATAGGCTGCCGCTCAAATAGAATATCGTGACGCTCTCCCGCGAAAAACACCTGTGGAGGAGGGCTCATGACCATGAAAGACCGTTCGCGCCATATCCGCCTGCTGCGTAGCTGCGCCGCGGGCCTGCCGATTGTCCTCGCCCTGTGGGCCGTGCCTGTCACGGCGCAGGATCCGGGCGCCCAGCAAAACGACGAGACGATCATCGTGACCGCGACGCGGCGCAGCGAGGCGCTGTCCGACGTCCCGATCGCGGTCTCCGCGGTCACCGGCGAGACGCTGGAAAAGACCGGCGCGACCGACGTGCGCGCGCTGGGACAGGTCGCGCCGTCGCTGCTGGTGTCGGGCGCGACGAGCGAGGTCAATTTTTCGGCGCGCATCCGCGGCATCGGCACGGTGGGTGAAAACCCCGGGCTGGAATCGTCGGTCGGGCTGTTCATCGACGGGGTGTATCGCAGCCGCACCGGGGTCGGCCTGTCCGAGCTGGGCGATATCGAGCGCGTCGAAGTGCTACGCGGCCCGCAAGGCACGTTGTTCGGTCGCAACTCGACCGCCGGGCTGATCAACATCGTCACCAAGGGGCCGGACCCCAGCGGGTTTGGCGCCAAGGGGTCGGTCAGCTACGGCAATTATGATTATTGGCGGGTCGACGGCATGGTCAACGCGCCGCTGGGCGAAAAGGCCGCGGTACGCGTCGACGGCGTCTGGCAACAGCGCGACGGCTTTATCGAAAATGCGACGGCGGGCGAACCCGACATCAACGACCGCGACCGCTGGCTGGCGCGCGCGCAATTGCTGCTCGAACCGAGCGACAGCATCAAGCTCCGCCTGATCGCCGATTACAGCGAGCGCGACGAAAATTGAGCAGGACGCCGCCGCAGCCCTAGGCCAGTTGCGTATACGTTAGCGACACTGGGGGAGCGATCCCCACCCCGATTGACCCCCGACCCACAAGGCCGGGGGTTTTTCTTTTGCCTGTTCTGCGCGCGTAGTGCCCGAAATGCGGGCGTCCGTGGCTTATTCACCCGTGGCACGGCCTATTCGCCGGGATGCTGCAACCGAAAGCCTGCGGCGGCGTTCTATCTCAGATGATCAAAGGCGAAAGGGCTGTCTATGCTTATGAGGTTTGGCTACGACATCACCGTGTCCTGTGCTGGGGAAACACCGATGATCTGCATGATGTCGGTGCGCGATGAATTGCGTGAGTCGTTGCGCGTGCAGTCCGCGATGGTGACGACGCCTGCGGTGCCGACGACGCTGTATCGCGATCTGTTCGGCAATACCTGTCGGCGGATGGTGGCGCAGCCGGGGCTGTTCAGTCTGCGCAGCGATTGCACGATTGAAGTCAGCGGCATGCCCGACCCTGTGCAGCCGTGGTTGCGGCCAACGCCGCTGGCGGAACTGCCGGATGAGGTTTTGATCTATCTGCTGGGCAGCCGCTATTGCGAGACGGATCGTCTGAGCCAGATTGCCTGGGATATGTTTGGCCATATCGCCCCCGGCCATGCCCAGGTGCAGGCGATTTGCGATTATGTGCATCGGCATATCCGGTTTGACTATATGAACGCGCGGGTGACGCGGACGGCCTATGAGGGCTGGCAAGAGGGCACCGGGGTGTGCCGCGATTTCGCGCATCTGGCGATTACGCTGTGCCGCTGTATGAACATCCCGACGCGCTATGTGAACGGTTATATCCCGGATATTGGCGTGCCTGTCACCGGGCCGATGGATTTCGCGGCCTGGATGCAGGTTTATCTGGATGGCGGCTGGCATACCTTTGATCCGCGCAACAATGTGCCGCGGATTGGCCGGGTTGAGGTGGCGTATGGCCGGGATGCGGCGGATGTGCCGCTGATCCATTCGTTTGGCCCGCATGTGCTGCAGAAATTCACGGTTTGGGCGGACGAGGTGCCCGCTTAGACTGCCAGCGCGGTGGTTTTGACCACCGTGCGCAACGCGAAGCTGGATTGCATCTGGCGCACACCGGGCAGGCGGCTGAGGTGCTGGCGGTGGATGCGGGCGAAATCCTCGGTATCTTCGGCCATGATCTTGATCAGATAATCGGCGGTGCCCGCCATCAGGTGACATTCGAGGATGTCGGGCACGCGGGCGACTTCGCGTTCAAAAGCGTCGAGCAGGTCTTCGGCTTGGCTTTGCAGGGTGATTTCGACAAACACCGTGGTCGGTTTGCCCATACGGCGGGTGTTCAACAGCGCGACATAGCCGTCGATATAACCGGCTTCCTCTAGCAGTTGCACGCGGCGGTGGCAGGCCGAGGGCGACAGGTTTACCCGTTCCGACAGATCGGCGTTGGTGATGCGGCCGTCTTTTTGCAGCACACCCAGGATGCGGCGGTCGGTGGCGTCCAGTTCGGTGGCCATGGTGGAAATCTTTCTATCGGCGGCAGTTCTTCGCAGAATCTATCAAGAAGGCCGCGCGCTGTCATTAAAGTTTCAAAACAATTGCAACGGTTCGGGTTCAAGCTGGGTCTCAGGGACGAGGAGTCCATCAGGGAGAGAGCTTATGAAAATCGGATGTCCGAAGGAAATCAAACCGCAAGAATTTCGTGTCGGCATGACGCCGAACGCCGCGCGCGAAGCGGTGCTCGCGGGTCATGCCGTGATGATTGAAACCGGAGCTGGCGTGGGCGCTGGCTTTGCTGACGGCGATTACATCGCAGCGGGGGCGGCGATTATTGGCACGGCGGCAGAGGTGTTTGCAGCCGCCGATATGATCGTGAAGGTGAAAGAACCGCAGGCGGTGGAGCGGGCGATGTTGCGGCCGGGGCAGGTGTTGTTCACTTATCTGCATCTGGCCCCGGACCCGGATCAGACGCGGGATCTGCTGGCATCGGGTGCGACCTGCATCGCTTATGAGACGGTGACGGATGATCGCGGCGGTTTGCCGCTGCTGGCACCGATGTCGGAAGTGGCGGGGCGGTTGGCACCGCAGGTTGGCGCTTGGACCTTGCAGAAGGCCAACGGCGGGCGCGGCGTGTTGATGGGCGGTGTGCCGGGCGTGTTGCCTGCGAAGGTTCTGGTGATCGGCGGCGGGGTGGTGGGCACCCATGCGGCGAAAATCAGCGCGGGCATGGGCGCGGATGTGACGGTGCTGGATCGGTCGGTGAACCGGCTGCGCTATCTGGATGATGTGTTCGGTGGCCAGTTCAAATGCGGTTATGCCGATGCGGCAACGACGATTGAGCTGGCGCGGCAGGCCGATCTGATCATCGGCGCGGTCTTGATCCCCGGTGCGGCTGCTCCAAAGCTGATTTCGCGGGCGCAACTGGCCGAGTTGAAGCCGGGCGCGGCTTTGGTCGATGTGGCAATTGATCAGGGCGGGTGTTTTGAAACCAGCCGGGCCACCACGCACCAAGACCCGATCTATGAGGTTGATGGCATCATGCATTACTGCGTGGCCAACATGCCGGGGGCGGTGGCGCGAACCTCGACGCTGGCTTTGGGCAATGCGACGATGCCGTTCATGCTGGCTTTGGCGAACAAGGGCTGGAAGCGCGCTTGTGCCGAGGACAAGCATCTGCTGGCTGGCCTGAACGTGCATGCGGGCAAGCTGACCTATACGGCGGTGGGTGTGGCTTTGGGGCTGCCGACGATCTCGGGGCTGGACGCGCTGTCGATCTGAAACCAGGGGCGTTCGCGGCGGGCATCGAGCCCGCCCCAAACGCTCTGCCGGGTTTGCTTGGCTGATGCTGCAATGAAAAGGCCCCTGCTGTGCGCGGGGGCCTTTTGCATGGGCGTTTGCCGCGCGTGTTACTTTTTGACGGCGACGAGGATTTCTTTCAGCACGTCCAGCTCGGTCGGGCCAGCCGGTGCGGCAGGCGCTTCGACCTTTTTCGGCATCAGTTTGTTCATGGATTTCACCAGCATGAACACCACGAAGGCGATGATCAGGAAGTTGATCACGGCGGTGATGAAGGCGCCATAAGCGAAGACCGCAGCGCCGGATTCTTTCGCGGCGGCCATGGTCGGCGGGTTGGTGCCGGAGAGGTCAATGAACATGTCCGAGAAGTTCACGCCGCCGAGGATCAGGCCGATGATCGGATTGATCAGATCGCCGACAAGGCTGCTGACGATGGCGGTGAAGGCGGCGCCGATGATGATACCCACGGCGAGGTCCATCACATTGCCCTTCATGATGAAGGTTTTGAACTCGTTGATCATTATGTGTCCCTTGTCTGTTTCCGCCATTTCGGCGTGATTGCGTGCCTGCGGCTGCCGCAAGACACGGCAAGTATGCCACAGGTTTTTGCACCTGATCAGGGGGAATTTTTCGCCCATCGTGAACAATTTGGGGCGAATCCGGGAGTTTAGGCTCGGATTCTGCTGCAATCACTCGCCGAAGGGCACCCAGATGGTTTTTACCTCGGTGGCGGCGCGCAGGAACGTGCGGGCGTCAATCTCGGTGATCCAGTCGCGGGATTGGCCGTTGTTGACCCAGGTGCGCTTGATGTTTCCGGCGGATTCTTTCTCGATCAGCGTCGAGAGATTGGTGGACGAGAAGCTCCACACCGCATCAATATCGCGGTGGCCCGCGAGGGGTTTGGCGAGTTCAGCATGGCTGCCGGTGACGATATTGACCACGCCTGCGGGCAGGTCAGAGGTGTCGAGCACTTGGTAGAAATCAGTGGCGGCGAGCGGGAACGGTTCGGACGGCACAAGGATGCAGGTGTTGCCCATCGCGATGGCGGGGGCCATGATTGAGATCAGACCGAGCAGCGGCGCATCATCGGGGCAGAGCGCGCCGATCACGCCGCAGGGCTCGTTCATCGCCAAGGCGACGCCGCGCAGGGGCACCGATTTCACCGCACCGTCGAACTTATCGGCCCAAGCGGCATAGCTGAACAGTCGGGCGATGGCGGCTTCAACCTCGGCTTCGCCGGATTTTCCGGTCAGATCGCGCAGGCGGTTTGCGAATTCGGCTGCGCGGGCCGAGAGGTTTTCGGCGATGTAGTAAAGGATCTGCGCGCGGGTGTGGGCGGTGGTTTTGGCCCAAGCTTTCGCGGCATGGGCGGCTTCGACCGCGTTGCGGATGTCTTTGCGGTTGCCGAGGCCAGCGTGGCCCAAAAGCTTGCCTTTCGGCGACCAGATCGGTTGCGAATAGCCGCCATCGGGGCGGGCTTGCTTGCCCGCGATGTAGAGTTTGGCGGTGCGGTCGATGCTGGAGGCTTCGATGACGGCGGGGGGCTCGAAGGGTTTTACTGGGCTAAGCGGTTTGGTGGTGTGGGTGGGTTTGAGATAGGCAATCAGCCCCTCCCATCCGCCTTCGCGGCCGAAGCCGCTTTCACGCACGCCGCCGAAACCGGCTGCGGCGTCGAACAGGTTGGTGGCATTGACCCAGACCACGCCCGCCTTGATCTTGGGGGCCACATCGAGCGCGAGGTTGATGTTTTCGCTCCAGATCGTCGCGGCGAGACCGTATTTGGTGTTGTTGGCCAGTTCGACCGCCTCGGACGGGGTGCGGAAGGTCATCGCGACCAGCACCGGGCCGAAGATTTCTTCCTGCATCAACGTAGAGGCGGCAGACAGGCCAGTGATCAGGGTCGGCGGGTAGAAGCAACCCTCGGGGACGTCGCAAGCGGCGTGATAGGTTTCGCCGTCTTGGTTGGTTTCAACGAGGCCTTTGATCGTGGCCAGTTGCACCGGATCGACAATCGCGCCGACGTCGATGCATTTGTCCAAGGGGTCGCCAAGGCGGAGGCCGTCCATCCGGCGTTTCAGCTTCTCATAGAAGCGGTCGGCGATGCCTTCTTGAATCAGCAGGCGCGATCCGGCGCAGCAGACTTGGCCTTGGTTGAACCAGATCGCGTCGACGAGGCCTTCGATGGCAGAGTCAATATCGGCGTCGTCGAACACGATGTAGGGGGATTTGCCGCCCAATTCCAAGGTCAGGGCTTTGCCAGAACCTGCGGTGGCTTCGCGAATTTTGCGGCCTACGGCGGTGGACCCGGTGAAGGCGATCTTGTTCACGCCTGCGTGGTTCACAACCGCGGCCCCGGTGTCGCCATCGCCGGTCACGATGTTCAGCACACCTTTCGGCAGGCCCGCTTCGCGGCTGAGTTCAGCGAATAGCAGGGCTGTGAGGGGGGTATATTCGGCGGGTTTCAGCACCACGGTATTGCCTGCGGCCAGCGCGGGCGCGACCTTCCACGCCAGCATCAGCAGCGGGAAGTTCCACGGGATGACGGCTCCGCAGACACCCAAAGGCTCTTGCCCCGGCAGTTCGGTGTCGATCAGTTGCGCGAGGCCGGCGTGGTAGTAGAAGTGGCGGGCGACGAGGGGAATGTCGATGTCGCGCGACTCGCGGATCGGTTTGCCGTTGTCCATGGTTTCCAGCACGGCCAGCAGGCGGGAATGTTTCTGCACGAGGCGCGCGAGGGCGTAGAGCACTTTCGCGCGGGCATGGCCAGGAAGCTTGGCCCATTTCGGTTGCGCGCTGCGGGCGGCTTTGACGGCGGCATCGACATCAGCGGCGCTGCCTTGGGTGATCAGGGCCAGTGGCTTGTCGGTGGCGGGGTTCTTCGACTCGAAGGTCGCGCCGGGTTTGGTGAAGGCGCCGTCGATCCAGTGACCGAAGGCCTTGTGTTTGGAAAGCCAAGCCAGCACCTCGGCATTGCTTTCGGGGGCGGGGCCATATGCCATGCTGTCGAAGATCTCGCGGACGGTGGGGTTGGTCATGGCTTTGTCCTTTGGCGGGGCGGCAGGCTTTGGGCGAGGGCGGTTGGGGCTGACATGCGCCTCCGGCTAACCGGAATTCTAGGATTCCGGTCTGAGTATTTGGACCAATGTGAAATTGTGAGGGCGCGCATGGGTTTACCCCATCGCATGGCGGTTGGACGCCGAGTATTGGCCTGTCAGGTGGTGCTCCAACTGGCGCTCAATATCGCCGAGTAAGGACGATGCGCCAAAGCGGAACAGGTCGGGTTGCAGCCATGGGTGGCCAAGTTCGTCTTTCATTAGCGCCAGATACAGCAGCGCGTCTTTGGCTTTGGCGATGCCGCCTGCGGGCTTGTAGCCGACTTTGATGCCGGTGCGATCCTGATACTCGCGGATGCAGCGGATCATCGTCAGGGTGACGGGCAGGGTGGCGTTGACGGCTTCTTTGCCGGTCGAGGTTTTGATGAAATCGGCCCCGGCCATCATGCAGACAAGGCTGGCGCGGGCGACGTTGCGCAGGGTTTGCAGCTCGCCGGTGGCAAGGATGGCTTTGACATGGGCCTCGCCGCAGGCGGCGCGCATTTCGGACATTTCATCGTAAAGTGCTTGCCAGTTTCCGGTCAGCACATGGCGGCGCGAGATGACGATGTCGATTTCTTTCGCACCCGCCTTCACGCTTTCACCGATTTCAGCGATGCGCAAATGGTAGGGCGACAGGCCAGCTGGAAACCCGGTAGAGACAGCGGCGACGGGAATGTTGGTGCCTTCGAGCGCGCGCACGGCAGTTTCGACCATCTCGTGATAAACGCAGACCGCCCCGGTGGTCAGACCCTCAAGCCCCAGCTTGTCGAGCATCCACGGGGCGACGGGCTGGCGGGCCTTCGCACACAGGCGTTTGACGCGGCCTTCGGTGTCATCGCCAGACAGCGTTGTCAGGTCGATCAGGCTGATGGCTTTCAAAAGCCACGCCGCTTGAAAATCTTTTTTAACCGAACGTCTGCCGCCCAAGGTGTTCGCGCGCCGTTCAATCGCCGAAGTGTTGGCTTGCACGCCCGCCACCCAATCCAGATCCAGCGCCATGCCGGGATTGCGGGTATGGGTCAGCGTCGGCAGTTGAGTTTTGGTCTCGGTCAGGGTTTGCATCGCGGCCTCACCTAAAGGGTTGTCGGCAGAGTGCGCGGGGAAGGCCGGGGTGGCAAGGGGGCAGTTGCGCTGGTTCGGCAAGATTTGACCGATGGGTTAAATCTGGGGGGTTAAGGCTTGGGGGGTGTCTCACCCGCCCAAGGGGCTTCGGTGCCTGTGGGCGGCAGTTCAGGGCGGCCGAGGTGGCGATGCGCCTTGGCCAGCATCAGACCCGAGAGCGGCGCTGTCAGGAACAGGAACACCGCAACCATGATGCCCTGCCAGCTGGCCGCCCCGGTTTGCCACGCCGTTGTGATGGCCGCCGCGATCAGCGAGGCCCCGACCCCGACCGTGGTGGCCTTGGTGGGCGCATGCAACCGCTGCATCGCGTCACGCAGTTTCAACAGGCCAAAGCTGCCAATCAGGCCAAAAATGCCGCCGATGATCAGCAGCGCGGAAATCAGGATTTCGACAGCAAAGTTCATTCGATGATGCCCCCGCGCAGCAGGAATTTGCAGAAGGCGATGGTCGAGATGAAGCCGGTCATCGCCAACAGCAAGGCGGCGTCAAAGCTGAGGCTGGATCCGGCTTGCACGCCATAGAGCACGATCAGGGCGATGACATTGATCACCATGGTGTCGACGGTCAGGATGCGGTCGGGCATGGTGGGGGCTGTGGCCAGCCGCCACAGGTTCAGCACCAGCGCCAGTGCAAAGCAGGTGATGGCGAAGGTAAGCGCATAGGTCAGCATCAGCGGAAAATCCTTTGCAACCGGGCCTCATAGCGGGATTTGATCTCATCTCGGGTGGCGTCGGGATCGGGGGCGTGCAAAGCGTGGATCAGCAGGGCCTTGTTATCAGACGAGAATTCGGCGGTCAGCGTGCCGGGGGTCAGGGTGATTGTGCCTGCCAGCAAGGCGATGGCCTCGGGGCAGGGCAGATCGACCGGAACGGTGATCCACGCCGATTTGATCTGGTCGGCGGGCATGAACAGGATGATGCGGGCGACCTGGATATTGGCGAGGATCACATCCCAGACCACCAGGGCGACATAGCTGACAAGGCGCAGCGGGTGGCGGATCTTGGGGCGGCCAGGCCAAAAGGCCCGCGTGACCCGCGGGATCAGTACGGCAAGGAACCCGGCCATCAACAAGGAGTTCAGCGCGATGCTGCCTGCCAACAAAAGCCACGCCAGAAACAGCGTGGCCGAAAGCATCGGGTGGGGGAACAGGCGGCGCATCATGAGCCCCCAAGCTGATTGGCGGCGATATAGGCGGCCGGGTTATGAAGCGCTTGGGCCGTCAGGGACAGCCAATCGGTGATTGGACCTGCGGCAAGGGTGAGGGCCGCCAGCGCGGCAAGGCACAGCAAGATGGCGGCTTTGCTTTCGGCAGGGGCTTCGGGGCTGGGGGCTTTCCAGAACAGATCAGACCCCGCGCGGGCAAAGCCGATCATGGTGAGCAGGGAGGCCAGCAGGATGGCCGTCCATGCGATCGCATCCCCCCGCAGCGCATCGAGGATCAGCAGCTTGCCGACAAAGCCCGACAGCGGCGGCATCCCGGCCATCGCAATCGCGGTAGCCATGTAGAGCGCGGCGGTCAGCCCGTCTCGGCGGTTGCGGGCAAGGTCTGCGATCAGGAACAGCGCAGCGGTCGCGAGGGTGGAGTGGACAGTGTAGTAAAGTGCGGCTGAGGTAGCTTCAGGGGTGAAGGCCGCGACCGCCAGCAGCAGGGTGCCCATCGAGCCGATGGCGGCGAAGGCGATCTGGCGGGGTAGGGTCCGGGTGCCAAGGGTGCCGATCGCGCCGACAGCGATGGTCGCAAGTGCTGCGGGGTAGAGCAGCTGCGCGATCAGAGTGGCGGTGGCGGGCAGGTCGGTGGGGAAGATCAGCGTGCCAAACCGGATCAGCGCATAGGCTCCGACTTTGGTCATCACCGCGAACAGCGCGGCAACCGGGCCGGGGGCGTTGGCGTAGGTGCCGGGCAGCCAGAATTGCAGCGGCACAAGGGCGGCTTTGACGGCGAACACCAGCATCAAAAGCACGGCGGCGACGCGGATCAGCGCGGTGTCACCCACCGGAATCTCGGGCAGTTTCAGCGCAAGATCGGCCATGTTGAGCGTGCCTGTGGTGCTGTAGATCGTCGCCAGCGCGAACAGGAACAAAGTTGATCCCAGTAGATTGAACGCGACATATTGCACGCCCGCCCGGATGCGGGCTTGCCCGCCGCCATGCACCATCAGGCCATAGGAGGCGATCAGCAGCACCTCGAAAAACACGAACAGGTTGAAGGCGTCGCCGGTCAGGAAAGCGCCGTTCAGGCCCATCAGTTGAAAGAGATACAGCGCGTGGAAATGCCGGCCTTTGACATCCCATCCGGTGCGGATCGTGTGGATCAGGATGATCAGCGCCAGCGCTGCGGTCAGCAGCAGCATCAGCGCTGACAGGTTGTCGAGCACCAGTGTGATGCCGAATGGGGCGGGCCAGTTACCGAGGAAATAGGCTTGGGTGGGGGCTTGGATCAGGGTGATGGCCAGCGCCAACAGCGCGATGGTGCCAAGGATCGAGATCGCGCGTTGCAGGTTCAGCGCATCGCGGGCGAA
Source organism: Cypionkella sp. (assembly GCF_034376685.1). Taxonomy (GTDB): domain Bacteria; phylum Pseudomonadota; class Alphaproteobacteria; order Rhodobacterales; family Rhodobacteraceae; genus Cypionkella. Next base: position 43,549 of record NZ_JAXMJJ010000020.1, on the reverse strand, counting down.
GACAATGATGCCGCCTGCAAGGATGGCAGGCAGGATGATCGGCAGGATCAGCAGCTGGCTCATGGCTGATCCTCCGGGTCGGCATCGGTATCTACGCGGTCATGGCCTGCGGTCAGGTAAGCCCCCAGCGCCATGATCACCAGCACCGCCGTCATGCCGAAGGAAATCACGATGGCGGTCAGCACCAAGGCTTGCGGCAGCGGATCGGTATAGGCGGTGGCATCTGTCAGGATCGGGGCGGCGTTCAGCTTGATCCGCCCCGAGATGAACAGGAACAGGTTGACGGCATAGGACAGCAGCGACAGGCCAAGGATCACCGGAAAGGTGCGGGCGCGCAGCATCAGATAAAGCCCGCAGGCGGTCAGGGTGCCGATGGCAATGGCGACTAGGATCTCCATCAGGGTGCGATCTCCATCAGAGTGCGTCCTTTGCCGGTTGTGGTTTTGCCAGACGGGCGAGCGCATCCAGCGCCAGCATCACCGCGCCCAGCACACAGAGGAACACGCCTAGATCAAAAAGCGCGGCGGTAGCGAGTTCGAAATCCTGCAACAGCGGCAGATGCACATGGGTGTAATTCGAGGTCAGGAACGGGCGACCGGCAAGGAAAGACCCGACCCCGGTGGCGCTGGCCACCAACACCCCCGCGCCGATCATGGCATGATAGGGGATGCGGCTGCGGGCTGCGGCCCATTCCTGACCAGAGGCGATATATTGCATGACGAATCCGATGGCGAAAACGAGGCCCGACACAAAACCGCCGCCGGGTTCATTATGGCCGCGCAGGAACAGATAGGTGCCGACCAGCATCGCCATCGGCAGGATCAGCCGTGTGGCGACTTGCAGCATGAGCGGATGCGGATCACCGGCATCGCCTGCGGTCTGGCTGGGGTGGATCGCCCATTTCGTGCCAAGCAGGCTTTCGGTCAAAGCGAAGATCAGCAGGGCGGCGATGCCCAGCACGATGATCTCGCCATAGGTATCATAGCCGCGGAAATCGACGATGATGGTGTTGACGGCGTTGTGGCCCCCGGCTCCGGGCAGAGATTGCGCAAGGTGGAAGGCCGAGATCGGTGGGAAGATCGCCTCGCGCAGCATCAGCGCATAGGCGAGGGCAGCGGTGGCGGTGCCTGCGGCGATGGCAAGGGCGGCATCGCGGAATTTGCGCAAGCCTGACGTCTCGTGCGGGGTGGTTTTCGGCAGGAAGTTCAGCGCCAGCAGCATCAGCGCGACGGTGACGACCTCTACCGTGATCTGGGTCAGGGCAAGATCCGGGGCCGAGAGATAGGCGAAGCCCGCCGACAGGATCAGGCCGATGATGCCAACCAGCAGCAGCGCCAGCAAGCGCTTGCGGTGCAGCAGGGTGGCGGCAAGCGCGGCGGTGATCAGCAGGGCGAAGCCTGTGGCGGGGGCAAGCGCGATCGGGGTAAGGGCGCGGCTGCCGGGAAGGCTTTCAGCGGTTTGATAGGCGTAAAGCCCCAGCGCAAGGATGGTGAGCACCGCCAGACTGAAAGCGCGCGCCATGCTGCCGTTGTGCAGCTTTGCGGTCAGGCTGTCAGCGGTCTGGATTAGCGCGCCAAGCGTGGCATCGAAGATCGGTTTGGCTTCTGGTTTGGGGCTGGCATCCCAAATCCGGCGCAGGCGGGGATAAAGGCCAAGGCTGGCAAGGCCACCACCAAAGGCTGCCAGCGACATCCAGAGGGCAGGACTTTGCAGGCCATGCCAAAGCGCGATATGGGCGTGGATGGGCTCGCCCGTGGTGGCAGAGGCGGCGGCATCAACCAACCAGCCGGCCATCGGCATCGGGGCCAGACCAATGGCCACAACAAGCGCGGCAAGCAGGGCGGGCGGCAGCCACAGGCCGAGGCCGGGGTCATGCGGGGTGTGGCTGTAGCTGGGGGCGGGGCCAAGGAAGGTGAAGCTGAGGAACCGCAGCGAATAGGCCACTGACAGCAGGGCAGCGAGGGTCGCCAGCACCGGGATCACCCAAGGCGCTGTATGGGCGGCTTCTTCCAGCATCATCTCTTTTGACAAAAACCCGTTCAGCGGCGGAATACCTGCCATCGACAGGGTGGCGATTGTGGCAAGGCCGAAGGTGATCGGCATGGCACGGCGCAAACCGCCCAAAGCCCGGATGTCGCGGGTGTGGGTGGCGTGGTCGACAATGCCTGCCAGCATGAACAGCGCGGCTTTAAAGGTGGCGTGGCAGATGATGTGAAAGATTGCAGCGGTGGCGGCGGCTTTGGTGCCAAGGCCAAGCAGGAAGGTGATCAGGCCAAGATGACTGACGGTGGAATAGGCAAGGATCGCCTTCAGATCATCCTTGAACAGCGCCACTTTGGCGGCGAAGGCCATGGTGATCAGACCCGCGGAGGTGACGATCCAGAACCATTCCGGCGTGCCGGAGAGAACGGGCCACAGCCGGGCCATCAGGAACAGCCCGGCTTTCACCATCGTGGCGGAATGCAGATAGGCCGACACCGGGGTGGGGGCGGCCATCGCGTGCGGCAGCCAGAAATGGAACGGAAACTGCGCGGATTTGGTGAACGCGCCCAGCAGGATCAAGATCAGCGCGGGCAGGTAAAGCGGACTGGCCTGGATCGCGGCGGTTTGGGTCAGGATGGTCGACAGATCATAGCTGCCGACGATGTGGCCCAAGATCATCATGCCCGCGATCATCGCCAAACCGCCCGCGCCGGTGGTGGCTAGGGCCATGCGGGCACCTTGGCGGGCTTGTGGCAGGTGGCTCCAGAACCCGATTAGCAGGAAAGACGACAGCGAGGTCAACTCCCAGAACACCAGCAAAAGCAGGATGTTGTCGGACAGTACAATCCCCAGCATCGCACCTTGGAACAGCATCAGGTAGGTCAGGAAGCGGGCGTAGGGCTCGGATCGATCGAGGTAGAAGCAGGCGTAGGCTTGGATCAACAGGCCGATACCAAGGATCAGCAGGGCGAACAGCAGGCTGAGGCCGTCGAGGCGAAAATTGGCGTTGAGGCCAAGCTCGGGCAGCCAGTTGATCTGGGTGGTCAGCGTGTCGCCTGCCATGATCGCGGGCAGATGTTGCAGGATCAGCGCCAAGGCTGTGGCGGTGAACAGGGCGACCGTCAGCGTGGCCGCGCCGCGCCCGAACCGCTGGCTGAGCGCGGGGGTGAGGGCGCCGAGGAAGGGCAGGGCGGCGATCAAGGCAAGAGACATCGGTTTGCCCTTCCGGCGCTGGATGGCAAACCGCAGTTTGCTGGACTGCAGGGAATCGGGGTTTCACACCCCCACGGCCTGATGTGCAAAGCGCACATCCCGCCTTCCCCCGTGGGATATTTGAGCAGAGAGGATGACCAAAGCCAAGGTCGTCTCTATCTGGTTCAAAGATAAGGACTTTGCCGCCGGGATCAAGGCAAAACCGGATAGGAAAGCCGCTGGATCTTTATGGTCAGCGTCTTGGGCGGGCCGCGCTTGGGGGTTTCACACCCCCAAGGCCTGATGTGCATAAAGCACATCAGACCTTCCCCCGTGGGATACTTCTGCGCAGAGGATGAAAATTTAAGAGAAATTTTAGGATACTGGGCGGGGTTCGGGGTGATCTACGCTTCACGCCCCGCTGCGTTCTGGTCGATCAGATAGCGTTGCGACAACGGGATCGCGGCGGCCCCCAAAGCGCGGGCTTGCGCGCCGAGGCTGCCTTCGCGGATCACCGGTGGGTCGATACCGTCAAGGTCCAATGCGTGCAGCGCTGCATGGGTGCGGCGGGTGATTTCGGCGCGGATTTCGGTGGGCATCCAGCCGTCGATCATCACCGCCTCGATCTCCAGCAATGAGGCGGCGGTCAGCGCCGCCCAAGCCAGCCCAGAGGCGGCCTGATCCAGCCAGTCGGACAGGATCTGCGGCGAGACGTTCCAGTGCTCATGCTGCTCGAACAGATGATCCGAGGATTCGCCCGCAGCCTCCATCGCGGTGGCCAGCGAAGACATCGAAGCGGCGGAAATCAGACGGTCCATCTTGCCATCGCGCCCCGGCACCGGCATCGGGCCGACGCCTGCCGCATTGCCAGAGCGGCCCAGGAACAGCTGACCGTTCAGCACAAGGCCACCGCCGACAAAATAACCGAAGTAGAAATAGAGGAAATCCTTCGGGCGTTCCCCCGTGCCGAACACCAGCTCTGCCCCGCAGGCCGAGGTGGCGTCGTTCTGCACATAGACGGGCAATTGCGTCACAGCGGCAAGTTCGGCTTGGATATCGGCGTGCCGCCATGCCTCCATATCGGCTTTCGGCGCGCCGATCAGCTGCACCCAGGACCAGAGTTGAAACGGCATCGCCACGCCCATACCGCTGATGCGGGTGCGTTCGGACGCGGTCAGGGTGGCGATCACCTCGGGCAAAGAGCGTGCGACGAAATCCACCACGGCGCTGGGCGAGGGATAGCGGTAAATCTGCCGTTTGGTGGCGCGCACTTTCCCCATGAAGTCGATCAACGTCAGTTCTGCCGAGCGCCGCCCGATCTTCAGCCCCAGAAAGAACGCGCCTTCGGGATTGAGAAACATTGGCACCGACGGTTGACCGATGCGGCCCCGCACCGGCTCGCCGCGCAGCAACAGCCCGTCTTGCTCGAGCGCCCGCATGATCACCGAGACGGTTTGCGCCGATAGCCCGGTTTTGCGTGCGATGTCGGATTTTGCAAGCCCGCCCTGCTGGCGCACCAAAGACAGCACCAGCCGTTCATTGTGATCCCGCATCCCCGATTGATTCGAGCCGCGCAACCCGAGGTCGTCGCCTGGTCGATCTGGAAGGATGTCAGCGCCCGAGGGCATATTGGAACCTATTCTGATACAGAGGCGGGAAGCGCCGCTTTGCGCAGGATGACATTGGCGAAAAGTTCGGCTTCGGACGTTGCGATGATGGCATAGGCCGCCCGGATGCGCGGGTAAAGCTGATCGCCGTCCAGCGGGGTGAGCGTAAAGCGCTGCGCGCTGGTGTGGCACAGATCATCCAGACCGTGATGAATGACGCCGCGTTGGGCTGGATCGTTGTTCAGGCTGGAGCGGAAAGCGGCCTCGACCGGCAGGATCTTCAGCACGGCGCGCAGCATCGGCATCAACAGAATGCCATCGGCGCGGATCAGGCGGCGGGCATGTTCGGCCGCCGGATAATTGCCATCTACCAAGGCAATCTCATCGCCGTGACCCATCGCCCGCAGCGCATGCAGCAGGTCTGGACCCAGCAACGGAGAGATTCCGATCAGCATGATATGGCAGGCCTCCCAGCCGATTCCGCGGGCGTTTGCACCCGAATTGAGCGGCAGACTGCGGCGTGGGGACGGCGCTGTCAATAATAAATCACTCTGATTTATTTATCTTGACGCAAGTGAGGGAATCAGGCCATGTAACGCCATCGCCGGGCAGGAGAAACTGTGGCGAAATGCTTTCGACAGGGGAATAAACCCCGAAATCCTTGGGAGGACGACCAATGAAATTCACCACCAAAGCCCTGCTGGGCGCGGCTGCGATTGCGCTGATGGCGGGCTCTGCTTCGGCGGCCGATCTGGCTTGCCTGATCACCAAAAACAACACCAACCCCTTCTTCGTGATGATGAAAAAGGGCGCCGAGAAAGCTGCCACCGATGCGGGCATGGATTTCCAAGCCTATGCTGGTGAGAAAGACGGCGACGCGGCCCCGCAGATCACCGCGATTGAGAACTGCGTCGCGGCCGGTGCCAAAGGTATCCTGATCACGCCGTCGAACGACTCGGTTGGTCCGGCTCTGAAAGACGCTCGCGCCGCTGGTATTTTGGTGATCGCGCTCGACACGCCGCTGGCCGATGCCGAAGCGCAAGACATGACCTTTGCAACCGACAACTTCCAGGCTGGCCTGCTGATCGGCCAATGGGCTGCTGCCACCTTGGGTGACGGCGCTGCAACCGCCAAGATCGCCATGCTGGACATCAACAAAGACAACATCTCGGTTGATGTGCAGCGCGACACCGGCTTCCTGAAAGGTTTTGGCATCGAAGTGCCGGATCTGACCGTGATGGGGTCTGAAACTGACCCGCGCGTGATCGGCCATGAATCGTCGGATGCAAACCCCGAAGGTGGTCTGCGCGCAATGGAAACCCTGCTGGCCAAAGACCCGGATATCAATGTGGTCTACACCATCAACGAACCGGCGGCTGAAGGGGCTTTCCAGGCCCTGAAGAACGCAGGCAAAGAAGGCCAGGCGATCATCGTTTCGGTTGACGGCGGCTGCCCCGGCGTGGCTTCGGTCAAATCCGGCGTGATCGGTGCCACCTCGCAGCAATACCCGCTGCTGATGGCATCGAAAGGCATTGAAGCCATCGCTGCCTTCGCCAAAGACGGCACCAAACCGACGGTTACCGAAGGGCTGACCTTCTTCAACACCGGGGTCAACCTTGTCACCGACAAGCCGGCTGCTGGCGTCGAGTCGATCGACAGCACCAAAGGCACCGAGCTCTGCTGGGGCTAAGCCTGCAGCCGCTTGACCAAGTGGCTTGATTAACAGAGGGGCGGCTTTACAGTCGCCCTTCTTCTTAAGCGAAACCTGACGCTATGGTTTCGAGGATCATCACCGGAGGGGAAGCCGAAGCGATGAGCACAGATGAAGCACCAACCAAGACCATTTCCGACTATGAAGCGACGCTGACCAAAGCCGATACGGCTGTCGCGGCCTTTGAGCGGGACGATAAATCTTTCATACCCGTGTTGCGCGGCTATCTGCGCAACTACCCCACGATGATCCCGGCGCTTGTGCTGTTCATCTCGGTGGTGTGTTTCAGCATCATCGCGCCGCGCTTCATGGGCATCGGCGCGTTATCGACGGTGCTGAAGCAGGTGACCGTGACGGGCTTTGTGGCGCTGGCGCAGACGCTGGTGATCCTGACGGCGGGGATTGATTTGTCGGTCGGCGCGATCCTTGTGGTCAGCTCGCTGATCATGGGCAACCTTGCGGTGGTCACCGGGCTGCCGGTGGGCTTGGCGATCCTGATCGGGTTGTTCTTTGGCGGGCTGATGGGCTTTATCAATGGTGTGCTGGTGGCGAAGGTCAAGCTGCCGCCGTTCATCGTGACACTTGGCACGCTGTCGATCTTCAACGCGCTGAAGCTGTGGTATTCGCAGTCTGAATCGATCCGCAACGTCGATATTGAGAAAAGTGCTCCGGCTTTGCTGTGGTTCGGCAAGGGGTTCAATATGGGCGGGGCCTCGATTTCCTACGGCGGTATCACCTTGATTTTGCTGGCAGCGGTGCTGTGGTATGTGCTGAACCAGACTGCTTGGGGTCGGCATGTCCATGCGATTGGCGATGACCCGGATGCGGCGATGCTGTCGGGGATCAAGGTCAGCGGCACGTTGATTTCGGTCTATGCCGTGGCCGGTCTGATCTGCGGTTTTGCGGCCTGGATCGCGATTGGCCGGGTGGGGTCGGTTTCCCCCATCGCGTTTGATACGGTGAACCTTGGCTCTATCACCGCTGTGGTGATTGGCGGCACCTCGCTGTTCGGCGGGCGCGGCTCGATCATCGGCTCGGTGCTGGGGGCGTTCATCGTCGGCGTGTTCAACACCGGCCTGTCGCTGGCCGGGGTGGATGATTACTGGCAGATGTTCGCGGCGGGTTGCCTTGTGATCATCGCCGTTGCACTGGATCAATGGCTGCGGAGGGCTTCGCAATGACGACTGGAACTCCTATTCTGCGCGCACGCGGGTTGATGAAGCGCTATGGCACGGTTGTGGCGATGAACGGCGCGGATTTCGACCTGAACGCGGGCGAGATTGTCGCGGTGATCGGCGACAACGGTGCGGGCAAATCCACCTTGATCAAGGCGTTGTCGGGGGCTGTTACGCCGGATCACGGCACGATCGAGCTTGATGGCCGCCCGGTGAACTTCCGTGGCCCGGAAGATGCGCGCTCGGAAGGCATCGAGACGGTGTATCAGAACCTTGCGATGTCACCGGCCTTGTCGATTGCCGACAACATGTTTCTGGGCCGCGAATGGCGCAAGCCCGGCTTCATGGGCACGGTGCTGCGCCAGATGGACCGCCCGCGGATGGAGAAGTTCGCCCGCGACAAGCTGTCGGAACTCGGGCTGATGACCATTCAGAACATCCATCAGGCGGTGGAAACACTGTCGGGTGGTCAACGTCAGGGTGTGGCGGTGGCACGGGCTGCGGCGTTTGGCTCGAAAGTGGTCATCCTCGACGAGCCGACCGCAGCCTTGGGCGTCAAGGAAAGCCGCCGGGTGCTGGAACTGATCCGCGACGTGCGCGCGCGCGGCATTCCGATCATCCTGATCAGCCACAACATGCCGCATGTGTTTGAGGTGGCCGATCGTATCCACATTCACCGTCTGGGCCGTCGGCTGTGTGAGATCAACCCGAAGGACTATTCGATGTCTGACGCGGTGGCCTTCATGACCGGGGCGAAACTGCCCGAAGGTGTGACGGAACAGGTGTAGGTAAGCATGACACCGGTTGAGCTTGCCGCAGTAATCCGGGCGAAAGCCCAAGAGCAGGGGCGGTTTCTGACCGCCCTTGCTGGCCCTCCCGGTGCGGGGAAATCCACGCTCGCCGCTGAATTGGTAAGCGCCTTGGGGCAGGGTGCCAAAGCCGTGCCGATGGATGGCTTTCACTATGACGACGCGGTGCTGATCGCCCGAGGCGCGCGCGCGCGCAAAGGCGCACCCGATACGTTTGATGCGCAGGGCTTCTTTCATTTGCTGAAGCGCCTGCGGATCGAGGATGAAGTCGCGATCCCGCTGTTCGACCGTGATTTAGAGATTTCGCGTGCCGGGGCGGACATTGTGACCGCCGCTGATCGCCTGCTGGTGGTCGAAGGCAACTACCTTTTGCTGAACGAAGCGCCGTGGCCCGAAGCCGCGCCTTTGTTCGACCTCACCGTCTGGATCGACGTGCCAGAAGCAGAACTCGATCGTCGCCTGCAAGCCCGCTGGGCGCATTACGGCAAAACTCCCGCCGAGGCGCGGGCGTGGATCGACAGCAACGACCTGCCCAACATTCGGCGGGTGACGCAGAACAGCCGGGCGGCTGATATGACGATCCGTTGGGGCTGAGCGGAAATTAATCGCAACGCCTTTTGCCTTGCCAGATTACCAAGCGAGTGTTTGCTGCCCCACTCCGCTTGCTCAACGGCCGCCAGCCTTATGAGCAACAAACCGGAAAACACTCCACTGGAGCGTTTTCTTTCGGTTCGAAGCAAAGGCCTCACCCCTGCGGCGTCATCGCCTTGCGGCCCTTGGCACGCTCCAACCCCAGCTTGCGTTCGCGCCAGATGATCAAAATCCCCGCCGTGATCACCAGCCCCGCCCCGATCAGCATCGTCCGCGTCGGCACCTCGTCAAACGCAAAATAGCCGATCAGCAGCGCAAACAGCATCGAGGCATAATCGAACGGCGCGACCAGCGACGCATCCGCCTCGCGGTAGCTTGAGGTCAGCAAGATCTGCCCGACCCCTCCCAGCAACCCGCACGACACCAGCAACACCGTCTCGGTCATCGTCGGCACCACCCAGCCAAACGGCAGCGTGGTCAGCGACAGCAAAGTCGAGGTCAGCGAAAAGTAAAACACGATGGCGGCGGTCTTTTCATTCTGCACCAATTTGCGCACAAACACCTGCGCCAAAGCCGCACAAAATGCACCGCACAGCACGAGCATCGCGCCAAACGCCTCGCGGTGCGACGCCTCATCGCCTTGCAGGATCGTCAGGCGCGGCGACAGCACCACCATCACCCCGGTCAGCCCCAAGGCGACCGAGGCGATGCGGAACAGCCGCACATCCTCGCCCAGAAACATCGCCGCGAACACCACCACCAGCAAGGGCGAGGCATAGCCAATCGCAGTGACTTCCGGCAGCGGCAGATAGGCCAGCCCGGCAAAGCCCAGCCCCATCGCCATCGTCCCCATCAAGCCGCGCCAGAAATGCCCGAACAGATTATGCGCGCGAAACCCGGTCGCCAGCTCCTGCCGCATCGCCAGCCAGACCACGATCACCGGTATCGCGAAGAACGACCGGAAAAACACCGTCTGGCCCGGCGGCACATGCTCGGCCGTCACCTTGATCAGCGCCGACATCACGATAAACACCACCACGGAAGCGAGTTTCAACGCGATGCCGCGCAGCGGGCGGGCGGGGGGCTGGGCGGGCTGGTTCATGGCACACTCGGTTTTTGAAGCAGTTTCCGGCAAATCCGCACTGGACGAAGCCTGTGGCATAAGCTTCCCTATTCAAAAGGAGATTACCATGCCGAAAGCATCCCTATCCAACCGAATTGATCAGGGGCGCGGGATTACGCCCGCCGATATCGTGCTGAAGGGTGGCCTCGTCTATGATCTGATCAGCGGCGAATTGGTGGCCTCGGATGTGGCGATCTGCGGCGATAGCATCGTGGGGGTGTTCGGCGAATATGCCGGGCGGGTTGAGATTGATGTGTCGGGCAAGGTGCTGGTGCCGGGGTTCATCGACACCCATCTGCACATCGAATCCAGCCTTGTGACGCCGTTCGAGTTTGACCGCTGTGTATCGCCACACGGGGTGACGACGGCAATCTGCGACCCGCATGAGATTGCCAATGTCTGCGGGCTGACCGGGATCACTTACTTCCTTGAGGCCTCCGCCCGCACCCTGATGGATATCCGCGTCAACCTGTCCTCCTGCGTGCCCTCGACCCATATGGAGACGACGGGCGCGCGGCTGGAGGCTGCCGATCTGGTGCCGCTGATGCATCATCCTCGGGTGATCGGGTTGGCGGAATTCATGAATTACCCCGGTGTTTTGTTCAAAGACCCCGGCTGCATGGCCAAGCTGGAAGCCTTCCAAGACCGCCACATCGACGGCCACGCCCCCTTGCTGCGGGGCCATGATCTGAATGGCTATATCGCGGCGGGGATCAGGACCGAACATGAGGCGACCTCTTACGCCGAGGGCTTGGAAAAGCTGCGCAAGGGCATGCGGGTGCTGATCCGCGAAGGCTCGGTCTCGAAGGATCTGCACGCGCTGGTGGGCCTGCTGACCGAACGCCACGCGCCGTATCTGTGCTTCTGCACCGACGACCGCAACCCTTTGGATATCGGCGAGCATGGCCATCTCGATTACCTGATCCGCACCGCGATTGCCTTGGGTGCGCCTCCTCTGGCTGTCTATCGCGCGGCAAGCCTCTCAGCCGCAGAGGCGTTCGGGCTGAAAGATCGCGGCTTGATCGCGCCGGGGAAGCGGGCCGATATTGCGGTGATCGACAGTCTGGAAAGTTGCCGGGTGGCGCGGGTGTTTACCGGAGGGGTAGAGATCACCGATGCGGCTTTCGCGGCGCGGCAACTGATCCCCGAAGTGGCGCGGCATTCGGTGAAGGCCCCGAAGATTGAGGCGCATCATTTCCGCACCGGCGGCAACCGGGTGGAAACCCCGGTGATCGGGATTTTGCCGGGCAAGATCATCACCGAGCATCTGACCTTTGAGATCGCCCCCGAAGATGGCGACAAGCGCCCCGATATCGCCCGCGACCTAGTGAAGATCGCGGTGATCGAGCGGCATGGGGTGAATGGGAACAGGGCCACTGGGTTCGTGAAGGGCTTCGGGTTGGCTAGGGGCGCGATTGGATCGACTGTATGCCACGATCACCACAATATCGCGGTGGTGGGGGCGGATTACGACGATATGGCGCTGGCGGTGAAACGGCTGGGTCAGATTGAGGGCGGCTTTGTGGTGGTGGAAAATGGCCGCGTTCTGGCCGAACTGGCGCTGCCTGTGGCGGGGTTGATGAGCTTGAAATCGTTTGAAGAGGTGCGAGCGGATCTGGTCGCACTCCGGGCGGCTGCGGCCTCGTTGGGGGTGACGCTGGAGGAGCCGTTCTTGCAACTGGCCTTCCTCTGCCTGCCAGTGATCCCGCATCTGAAAATCACCGATCACGGCATGGTCGATGTGGATCGGTTTGAGGTGATGCCGTGACGGGACCACGCGTGGACAGGACATAAACTTATTAGAAATCAGCGTGTTAAGCTGACGCGTTCATCTCTCATTAACCCTGCTGCGACTGGTTGGCGCAAGATGACAGGCTTGCACTTGCGCGGCATCGGGTGAGTTTGAGTATTTTCAAAAGAGCAAATACCGCAACCCGCCGCTTGCTTGCCTGACCCTCTGCTCGGCTTTCTCAGGTGCTGCGCTCAAGGATTTGCTCTTTTGAAAATACTCAAATGCGACGCTTGCGCCGGGCGATGTCGGTGCAGGCATTGCTTTGCGGCGCGGCTGCGCGCGATAGTTTGGCAACTGGGGAGGGTTTCAGATGGCCAATACATCGCAGAGTTTGTTTGAGCGCGGCATGAAGGTGCTGGTCGAGGGGGTGTCCTCGGCCTCTCGCGGGCCTGCGACCTTTGGCGGGGCTCCAAGGTATATGAGCCACGGCGCCGGGGCGCGGCTGTATGACGTCGATGGGCGGGAATATATTGACTGGATGATGGCGTTTGGCGCGCTGCCTCTGGGCCATGCGCATCCGGCGATTGTCGAGGTGGTCAGCCGCGAAATCATGCGCGGCAGTCATTTCGCCACCGCCTTGGAGGTGGAGGTTGAGGTGGCCGAGATCCTTGTCGGCCTGTTGCCGCATGTCGACAAGGTGCGGTTTGCCAATACCGGCACCGAGGCCTGCATGGCGGCGTTTCGGTTGGCGCGCGGTCATACCGGGCGGCGCAAGATCATCAAGTTTGAGGGGCATTATCACGGTTGGGCGGATAACATCTTGCTCAATACCAACCCGATGCCTCTGGCGGCTTTGGGGCATCCGAATGATCCGATCCGCATCTGCGATTCGTCGGGTATACCACCCGAGGCGCAGGCGGATACGATTGTCTGCCGCTGGAATGATGTCGAGGCGTTGGAGCGGGTCATGGCTTTGCATGGCCGCGAGACGGCCTGTGTGGTCACCGAAGGCGTGATGTCGAACATGGGGGTGATCCCGCCGAAGCCGGGATATCTGATGCGGATGCAAGAGCTATGCCAGCAACACGGCGCGCTGTTTTATCTGGATGAGACGGTGACGGGGTTTCGTCTGGCGGCGGGCGGCTGTGCCGAGTTGTATGGTCTGACGCCGGATATTGTCACCTATGGCAAAGCCTTGGGCGGCGGGTTGCCGATGGCGATGATCGGCGGGCGGGCGGATGTGATGGCGGGGCTGGAATGGGGCAAGGTCTTGCACTTTGGCACCCATAATGCCGGGCGTCTGGCTTTGCATGTCACCAAGGTGATGCTGCAGACCATGCTCGCCGATGATCAGACCGGGTTTCGCCGCATCAAGAATTTGGGTAAGGCGATGGCGGATGAGGTGCGCAAGGTCGCCAAGCATTCAAACCGGCACAAGATCGTGGTGCAGGGGGTGAATTCGATGTTCCAGATCTTTTTCACCGATCTGGAGGCGGTGACGGATTACCGCGATTTCTGCGGCCATGTCGATCGCGCCAAGTTTCGGGATTTCGCGCTGCGGCTGATGGATAAGGGCATCTATATGAACCCCTCGGCCACTTTGCATTCGCTGTCGTCGGTGGTGCATTCCGAGGCGGATATTGCCGCGACGGGGACGGCGATTGCGCAGGTGCTGGAAGAAATGCCGTGAAGATTGGCATCCTCGGCGTTGGGCATCTGGCGGAATATCTGGTGCAAGGCGCTGCTGGGGTGGAGTTTGTGCTGAGCCCGCGATCAGGCGACAAGGCCGCTCGGCTGGCGGAGACCTATCGCTGTGCTGTGGCGGAAAGCAATCAGGCGGTGATCGATCAGTGCGAGATGGTGCTGGTGTGTCTGCCTGCGGCGACGGGGCTTGCGGTGTTGCAGGGCTTGCAGTTTCGCGACGGGCAGTCGGTGTGTTCGGCGATGGCGGGGGCGTCTTGGGATCAGCTTTCGGCGGCGGTGGCGCCGGCTGAGGCGTTTTGTGCGATGATGCCGGGGTTTGCCAATGCGTTCTCGGCAGGACCGTCGTTGCTGTATCCCGGCGATGCGGAATGGGAGGCGTTTCTGGCGTTGCTCGGCCCGGTGCATCGGTTTGCCGATGGCAATGCGTTCGAAACCGCAGCGGTGTTTGGCGCAATGTCGGGCGCGTCGATCTTCCTGTTGCGGCATCTGGTGCGTTGGTATGAGCGGCAGGGATTAGACGCGGTGGTGGCGCGGGCCTTGGTGGCCGAGACGTTCCGGGGCAATGCCGAGGTTTTGTTGCAGGCTGATGCGGGCTTGGATGAGATCGCGGTGGGGGTGACAACTCCGGGTGGGATTACCGAACAGTTGGTGGGCGTGTTGGATCAGCGCGGCGCTTTGGCTGCCTGGGATGAAGCGATGGACGGCGTGCTGGCGCGGATGGTGCCGGGGCGTTAGTCGCTTGGGAAGCGGCGCAAGGTGAGTATTTGAGAAAGAGCAACTCGGGGCGCGCTAGCTGAGGATCAAACCGCCTTCACGCTCCAGAAACGCCACCACATCGTCGATGCCTTTGCCGTTGCGCAGCTGTGCCAGCACATAGGGGCGATGGGCGCGGGCGGTCTTGGTATCGGATTCCAGCAGGGCAAGATCGACGCCAACATAGGGCGCGAGGTCGGTTTTGTTGACGACCAGCAGGTCGGAGCGGGTCACGCCGGGACCGCGTTTGCGGGGGATATCCTGCCCTGCGGCGGTGTCGATGACGTAGATGGTGATATCGGCAAGTTCGGGCGAGAAGGTGGCGGCGAGGTTATCGCCGCCGGATTCGATCAGGATCAGGTCAAGATCGGGGAAGTTCTGGCGCAGATCAGCAATGGCGGCGAGGTTGATGCTGGCATCCTCACGGATCGCGGTATGCGGGCAGCCGCCGGTTTCCACGCCGCGGATTCGGGCAGCTGGCAGGACTTGGGCGCGGGTCAGGTAATCGGCATCCTCGCGGGTGTAGATGTCATTGGTGATCGCGGCCATCGAGCAGCGCTTGGCCAAAGCGCGGCAGAGATGTTCGGTCAGCGTGGTTTTGCCTGCGCCCACGGGGCCGCCGATGCCGACGCGCAAGGGGCCGTTTGGGTTGGTCATGGGCGGAAAATCCTGAGATACTAGGGTTATGTGCGGAAGATCCACCGATTTGTGAGTCATGTGCGGAATATCCGCACGGGGAGGGTCTCGTGGCGCATCGCGGCGATGTCGGCGCGGATGGCGCTGGAATGTAGGGCCGAGAGCGGCGCTTCGGCATATGCGGCGGCCAAGGCGGTGATGCGGGGGGCAAGGCGGGCGAGGGTTTTTTGGCCGTCAGTCTGGCCCAATGGCACGAAGCGCACGGCGGCGGAGGTCAGTTGTGCGCTTAGGCCTTGCAGCCAGAGGGTGAGGACTTCAGTGGTGGAGACATTCAGGGTGGCGGTGGCGGCACCTACGGCGATGGGATAGGGACGGGCGGGGTGGTCGGCGCCGGTGATGGCGCTGATCGCCAACGCGAAGGCGCGGCCTTGTTCTTGCAGCTCCGTCACCCGTTCCGCACTGGGGGCGAGGGCGAGGATCAGGTCGGTCAGCCCCGCCAGATCAGCATCGGGCTTGCGGGCATGCGCCAACAGGATCGCATCAATCCGACCAGAGCCGTGGCGCAGGATGGCGGCGATCCATGCTTCAAGGTCCGCCGCCGTGCGGATATCGCCGTCGCTGATCGCCACCTCTAGCCCTTGCGAATAGGCGAATGCGCCGATCGGGAAGGCCGGGGAAAGCCATTGCACGAGGCGGAGGCGGTCGGTCGGGTCAGCCATGTGCACCGCCAAAGTTCAACGCAAAATGGCCTGCGGGGCCGTGATCGTGACCCATGGTGCGGCCATGGCCGTAAGCGCCACCTTCGGGGCGGAAGGCGGCGATTTGCAGGGTCAGGGTCGCGCCCAGCCCCTTCAGCATCGCCTCAATCACCGGATCGCGGCGGATCACCAGATGACCCTCGGCCACTTGGCACGGCGTGTGGCGGTTGCCGATATGCCATGCCAGCCGGGCGAGATTGCCCGTCACCTGCACCACGGGTTCCTCAGCCGCCACCACCGCGACCTTGCGGCCATCATCGAGCAGAAACGCATCGCCATCTTCCACCGAAATCGTCTCGGCCAGATCAACCATGAAGCTGGCCCCGCTTTCGCAAGTCAGCCGCTTGCGGCGCAAGAACCGCTCGTCATATGACAAGATCACCCGATCTATCGCGCCCGCAGAGGCATTTCGCAGCAAAGATCGGGCGGGCAGCATGGGTTAACCTTTCGGGGTAAGGGAGGTGAGACCAAGCGCGCGGCTGGTGGTGCCGAGACGGTCGGTCACTTGGGTTTCCAGACCGAAACCAAGGTCAGGGAAGTAGATCCAGCGCCGGGTCAGGTCGGTGGTTTTGTTCTTGAACACCGCTTCAACCGGCATCACCCGATAGGTGCAGCCAGAGATTTTCGCGGCGGTTTCGGCCATGAAGCGATAGTTGACGCTGTAGCTAGTGCGGTCGCGCTGCGAGATGGCAACCGGGCCAAGTTTGAACCGCACTGCTTGATCGCCGCGCTGGGTCACCGTGGTGTCCCATGTGGTTCCGGCGGCAGGCATCGGTGGTTTGGTGGCAAATCTGAAGCTGTAGCTGCCGCCGGGGCCACCCTCGGCCTGATAGGTGTCGGTTGGCACCCAGACCCATTCGGCATCGTAAATCCCCAGCCACGACTGGCGCTTATCCTGCCAAGCGGTGTTGGAATTTACAGCGTAATCAATGGAAAAGCGCTTGCCTTCGGTGCGGATCATGCCTTGGCGGCCATCCTCGCGCGTGAAGCTGACGCCATTGGCAAGGCTGGCAGGGGTAACGCACTCGGCATAGGCGGGCAAAGCCGTCAGCAGCGATACGATCAGAGCGGCAAGTTTCATGGCAATTCCCCAAAGGTGAAATGCCGGAAACCTAATCCGCATAGCGGCGGCGTGCAACGCAGCGCCGCGGCAACATCAGGCGGATCACCGCCTGTTTGGAATGGCTTTTGGAAAGCCCTTAGAGGTAGAGCTGCAGCCCGAAGATGCGCCGCATTTCGCTTTCGCGGGTTTTGCCGGCTGCGGCAAGCTGCGCGTCGCTTGTAGCGCTGAGACGTTCCACTTGTTGCAAGCGGGTGTGGGCTTCGGCCAACAGCATCATCAGTTTTGCAAAGCCTACGAAGGGCGCTGCCAGAATTAGCCCAAGCGAGCGGGCCGATGCGTTCAACGTGAGTGTCTGTGTCATTGGAAACCTCGGATGTGATCCATGTGTTTCCTCCCTGCATGTTATTTGGCAGCACAGCCGACACGAAACAATGCCTGAAAGGACATTGCTGCATTGCGGCAATCACATGGCTGCGCTGTGACATCAGAACAGGAAATAGCGCTGCGCCAGCGGCAGTTCGGTGGCGGGTTCACAGGTGAGCAGTTCGCCATCGGCGCGGACTTCGTAGGTTTCCGGGTTGACGGTGATCTCGGGGCGGGCGTGGTTCAGGATCATATCGGCCTTGCCGATGGTGCGGGTGTTCTGCACGGCAAGCACGGTTTTGCCCAAGCCCAGTTTGCCGCCTACATCATCGGCCAAAGCGGCTTGGCTGACGAAAGTGGCGGTGCTCGCGTGCATCGCGCGGCCCAAAGCGCCGAACATCGGGCGGGAATACATCGGTTGCACCGGGATCGAGCCGTTCGGGTCGCCCATCTGCGCCACGGCGATCATGCCGCCCATCAGCACCATCTCGGGCTTTGCGCCGAAGAACGCCGGGTTCCACAGCACCAGATCGGCGCGTTTGCCCTCGGCGATGCTGCCGATATGGGCGGAAATCCCGTGCGCAATCGCCGGGTTGATGGTGTACTTCGCGACATAGCGGCGGGCGCGGATGTTGTCATTCTGCCCGGCTTCATCGGACAGTCGACCGCGCTGGACTTTCATCTTATGCGCGGTTTGCCAGGTGCGGATGATCACCTCGCCAATCCGGCCCATCGCTTGACTGTCCGACGACAGGATCGACAGCGCGCCCATGTCGTGCAGGATATCTTCCGCCGCAATCGTCTCACGCCGGATGCGGGATTCGGCGAAGGCGACATCCTCGGGGATGGATTTATCAAGGTGATGGCACACCATCAGCATGTCGAGATGCTCCTCCACCGTGTTGCGGGTGTAGGGCATCGTCGGGTTGGTGGACGATGGGATGATGTTGGCATGACCGACCACGCGCAGGATATCGGGGGCATGGCCGCCGCCCGCGCCCTCGGTATGAAAGGCGTGGATGGTGCGGCCCTTGATCGCCGCTAAGGTGTTCTCGACAAAGCCGGATTCGTTCAGCGTGTCGGTGTGGATCATCACCTGCACGTCCATATCGTCGGCCACCGACAGGCAGCAATCAATGGCGGCGGGCGTGGTGCCCCAGTCCTCGTGCAGCTTCAGCGCAGACGCGCCCGCCTTGACCATTTCCACCAGACCCGCGGGTTGGCTGGCATTGCCCTTGCCGGAAATGCCAAAGTTCATCGGGATGGAATCCAGCGCCATCAGCATCCGCCCGATATGCCAAGGGCCGGGGGTGCAGGTGGTCGCCAAAGTGCCATGTGCGGGGCCAGTGCCACCGCCGAACAGCGTGGTGACGCCGGAGTGTAGCGCATCCTCGGCCTGCTGCGGGCAGATGAAATGGATATGCGCATCCATGCCGCCGGGGGTCAGGATGCGGCCCTCTCCGGCGATCACTTCGGTGGAGGGGCCGATGATGATATCGACGCCCGATTGGGTATCCGGGTTGCCCGCCTTGCCAATCTTGTGGATCAACCCATCGCGCAGGCCGACGTCGGCTTTGTAGATGCCGGAATGATCAAGGATCAGCGCATTGGTGATCACGGTATCCACCGCACCGCCAGCCCGTGGGATCTGGCTTTGCCCCATGCCGTCGCGGATCACCTTGCCGCCGCCGAATTTGACCTCTTCGCCATAGGTGGTCAGATCGCGCTCAACCTCGATGATCAGATCGGTGTCCCCCAGCCGGATACGATCCCCGGTGGTCGGGCCATACATGGCAGCGTAATCGGCGCGGGCGATGCGTGTGGCCATTATAGGTCTCCCATCACGGCGGCGTTAAAGCCGAACACCCGGCGGAGGCCGCCGTAGGGGGTCAGGCGAACCTCGCGGGATTGGCCGGGTTCAAAGCGCACGGCGGTGCCTGCGGCAATGTCGAGGCGCATGCCACGGGCGGCGGTGCGGTCGAAACTCAGGCCGGGGTTGGTTTCGGCGAAGTGGTAGTGGCTGCCCACCTGCACGGGCCGGTCGCCGGTGTTGGCGACCATCAGGGTGATACTCGGCTGGCCTGCGTTGAGTTCAATCGTGCCTTCGGCGGGGAACACTTCTCCGGGGATCATCAAAGCCCCCTTACGCGAAGGCGAGCGCGAGGCCCGCCACTGCAGTCGCACCACCCAAAGCACGGGCAATCCGCCCGTTCAACGCCAGACCCAAGGCCAGACCCGCGCCGTGCAGCAAGGCGGTGGCGGTCAGCATCGCGGCACCAAAGACCAACCCGTTGCCGACCATCTCGACCCCATGCGCTGCGCCATGTGCCAGCCCGAACAGGCCGACCAGCGGCAGCGCCGCAGCCAAAGGCGCGCGCAGGGCGAGTGCCACGACAGCGCCCAGCAGGATCACCGAGGCGATGATCGCAGGTTCCACCGCTTGCGCTGCGGCACCCAGACCAAGGTTCATCGCCAACGCACCGCCCAAAGCCATCGCGCCAAGGAAGCCCGCAGGCAGCGCCCATCGCGCCCGCCCGCCCAAGATTGCCGCCCAAAGGCCGACTCCGATCATCGCCAACAGGTGATCGGTTCCGGTGAAGGGGTGCAGAAATCCGGCCTCAAGACCATAACCATGCCCCGGATGCGCCAAGGCGACAGAGGGGGCAAGAAGCATCGGCAGCGCAGTCAGAATACGTTTCATATGAACCTCTTAGCGAATAGGGTGGTGGACGGTCACCAGCTTGGTGCCATCGGGAAAGGTTGCCTCGACCTGCACGGAATGGATCATCGTCGGGATGCCATCCATGCATTGATCGGCGGAAATCACATGCGCGCCGGCCTGCATCAGATCGGCCACGGTGCGGCCATCGCGTGCGCCTTCGACGACGAAATCGGTGATCAGCGCCACCGCCTCGGGGTGGTTCAGCTTGACGCCACGGGCAAGTCGCCCACGCGCCACCATGGCTGCGACCGAGATCAGCAGTTTCTCACGCTCTCGCGGGGTCAGGTTCATCCGTGTCTCCTACAGTTGCCAAACGCGGGGCAGCGGTCCGGTCCGCAAAGCCGCCAGCGCTTGGGCTATTTGTTGCTTCAATGGCCAGCCATCACGGGCCACAATCCGGGCGATACATTTGCCGTCAAAGGCTGAGGCGGCGGCCTCACACCCCGCCACAGTCAGGGCAGCCCGCAGCCGGGGCAAAGCATCCTCTGCTCCCCGTGCGATCAGCGCGATCACCGCAAAGCCGCGCGCTTGGCCCAGCAGCGCGGCAGAGGCATCCGCCAAAACTGACCCGTCAATCCGCATGGTTTCTGCCCAGACCGGACGCCCCATGCGCCGCACCATCCGTGCATCGGTCAGCCGTGCATCGGTCAAAACCTCGCCCATCGCATGACGGCCCAGAATGACGGTTTCCGACAGCAAACAAGAGGCATCCGCCGCCAGATCGACCTGCGTGTCGCGCGCCAAGTGGCTGGCATCAAACAAAATTGTCTCTTGCGGCAACCAATCGAGATGGCCGCCCGCGCCGATCTGCATCTGCACCACCGCCCGCGCCGCAGCACCCCGACTGGCATAGACCCGCTCGGCGGTTTGCGTTGTGGCCGTCACCCGACAGCCCGCCGCCAGATCCAGCCGATACGACAAGACATCACCATCGGTCAGCCCGCCCGAGGTGTTCAGAAACACCACCTCTGGCACGCCCGCCACCTTCGGCAGCATCGCCTTGGCCGAACCACTTTGCGCCAGATCGACCAGACGCGCGCGACCATCCAGACAGCGAAAGCTGGCGAAAGCCGAACCATGGCTGCGCTGCATTGGGGTGGCCGGGGTCGCAAGCATCGGAGTCTCCTCGACCCCGACTACAGCACTGCCATGGGTCGGCGAAAATGCGCAGGGCGCAGCAGTGCCGCTAAACTGCGCAGCCCCGCGCGGTAATGCCTATAATATGTGCATATGGCGCGAAATATGGGCGAATGGCCAAAGCCGACGCTCACATCCGACCACAGAAGCCCGCCTAACGCGGCGGCGCCGTGGTATCGCGCAGCATCAGGCGCAGCGGCAATTCGGCAGGTTCGACCAGCTCGCCCGCCATCAGCGCGGACAGCTGCGCCACCGCTTGCACGCCGATTTCGCGCAAGGGCTGCGCCACCGTGGTCAAAGCTGGCAAGACATAGCGGGCTTCCGGCAAGTCATCAAACCCGATCACCGAGATATCGTCGGGCACAGACAGCTCCATGCCAATCGCGGCATGAATAGCGCCTATCGCCGCGATATCGGTGGTGCCGATCAGCGCTGTCGGGCGATCCTCTGCATTGCCCTGCGCCAAAATCCTCTCGGCCAGACTGCGGCAGGAATCGAAGTCATGCGCGCCCCCCAACACCACTTGCGCGCTCAGACCAGCCTCGGCCAGCCGTTCTACAGCGCCTTGCACGCGCGCCTGTACGGGCGTGCTGTGTGACGGTGCGCCAATCACCGCGATGCGACGATGCCCCAAGTCGAGCAAATGCTCGGCCATCATCCGCCCGCCGGTAAAATGGTCTGCGGTCACGCTGTGCGCCGCCAAACCCGGCAAAGCCCGGTCAATTGCCACAATCGGAACTCCGGCATCGACCAGCCGTTGATATTGTGTGCTGTCTTCCAGCACGCTTGCCGCCAGCACGCCATCAACCTTATGCG
This sequence comes from Cypionkella sp., assembly GCF_034376685.1. Taxonomy (GTDB): domain Bacteria; phylum Pseudomonadota; class Alphaproteobacteria; order Rhodobacterales; family Rhodobacteraceae; genus Cypionkella. The sequence goes on along the minus strand of NZ_JAXMJJ010000020.1, from coordinate 21,675 downwards.
CCAGCAGCATAGAGATGTAGCGTGCTTCTTGAGCCGCACTTTCATCGGTGCAACAGATCAGCGCTTGCAGCCCGCGCTGGAACAGCTCTTGCTCGACCACATGCGCCAAGATGCCAAAGAACGGCACATCCAGCGCAGGCAGCACCACGCCGACCATCTTGCTGCTGCCGCTGCGCATCCGCCGCGCATTGGCACTGGGGGTAAAATCCAGCGCCGCAATGGCTTGTTCCACCCGCGCCCGCGTGGCCGCACTGACATAGCCGCTGTGATTGATCACGCGCGACACTGTCGCCACCGAGGCCCCGGCGAGCTTTGCGATGTCACGAATGCTGGTCATATGCCGTCGGCACCTTGATGTGAAATCTCCCTGTCCTGTGCTAGCCACATATCCGCCTTGTGTCAAAGCGCACCCGGCCTTATCGCTTTGCCAACACCAGCCTGCCGCAGCCTGATCCCCGCATGGTGCCGAACCGGAGCCTGACCGATGCAAAAACTGACCCGTCTTGCCGCTTTGATCGCCCTCGGGATAGCACTGACGGGTTGTCAGATTGGCAGCGGCTTTACCTCGTCGCGCACAGCACCCGTGCTGGGTGGCGCGCTGCAAGTTGGCGTACCGCCGGGCTATTGCATCGACGGCAAAGCCAGCCGGGAAAGCCGTGACACCGCCGTTATTCTGATGGGGCGTTGCAGCGATGCCATGACGGCCAAGCCCGCGCTGATCACGGTTTCCATCGGGCAGGGCGGCTCTGCGGGGGTGATGACAGCGGGTGGCCCCGCTTTGGCCGCGTTCTTCACCTCGGCGCAGGGGCGCGCCACGCTGGCACGCTCGGGCCGCGCGGGGGATGTCAGGATTATTGCGGCTTTGGGCTCGGGCGATGCGTTCCTGCTGCACCTGCAAGACCGCAATGTCGGCGAATATTGGCGCGCGGTGATCGGGGTGAAAGGCCGACTGGTCACGCTGTCCGCAACCGGCACCGAAGAACTGCGGCTTGACCCAGCCGAGGGCCGCATCCTGCTTGAAAAAGCCCTGGACGCGCTGCGCGCCGCCAACAAAGCGCCCACATAACCTGGCATCCGTCAAAGATCGCGACAGTTCTTGGCGATTGCCAGCCTTTGGGGTGGAGTATTAAGATTTTTGCAGCGATAACAGTATAGTTTCCATATATTCAACAGTGGAAAGCTCAAGGAAAGTGCGGGAAGGCTTCATGGCTGGGCGGATGACAGGGTTGCTCGATCGGTTGTTGCACAAGCGCGCCTTGCGCCGCTGGGGCGAGGCGGCCGATGCGGCACCTGGCACCGATCTTGACGGCTTGCGTGGTATGCGCGCCCGCGCCCGCGCCCTGCGCCGCAATCTGGATCGGGTGATCCATGCGGCCGATCATCGCCTTGCCCTGCCGGTGATCGGCTCTAACATCATCCGCAAACCGCTTGGCACCGATTGGGTCTGGCGGCCCGAGTTGTGGAAGGGCTCGATCCCGGTGCCGGGTTTTGCCAGCGTTCCCGGCAAATCGCCGATCTACGAAGGTGCCACGATCTTTCACGATTGCCGCCGCTCGGAACTGACCGTGCGCCAGATCCGCAACACGCGTGAGGCCGATATTGCGCCGTTCGGCTTTCGCATGGACGTGTTTCGCTTCGATGGCTCTTTCCTGTCGCTGGTGGTCGATCTGCCGGAAGACGCCGCGCGCGGCCTGAAGCAAAATCACATCATCCGCATGGATGTGATCGTCGAGATGGAAAAGCCGCTGGAAATCTTCGCCCGGCTGAACATCAAACACGGCCCCAACATCGAACAGATCGTCCGTGAACTGCCGCTGAATGAAGAAGAGGTGATGGTCGAATTTGACCTCGCCTATTCCAAGATCAACGAAAAGCGGGTGGAAAAACTCTGGATCGACCTGATCTTCGAAGGCCCCGAGATGAACCAGATCATCCTGCGCGATGTGACCTTTTCGCGCCGCCCGCGCGCCGAACTCTGAGGTTTTGATGTCTGATACCACACTCACCAAAACCCGCATCCGCGCTGGCATCTGGGAAGGCGTGCTGACCGGGGTTGCCACGGCCCCCGCGCTGGACGTGCTGCATCTGGAGCAGCCCGTCACCGGCGTCACCGTCACCGCTATCCCTGACCGCCCCGGCGAGTTTGCCGTGCAGGTGCCGATCCCGGCGGAACTGCTCAGTGAAGGCGTGCAGACCTTTCTGATCCGCAATCAGGGCACCGGGCAAACCCTGGCACATTTCACCATCATCACCGGGGTGGCGATGGAAGACGATGTCCGCGCCGAACTTGACCTGCTGCGCGCCGAGCTGGACATGTTGAAGCGCGCGTTCCGCCGCCATTGCCTTGAAACGGCGATGTGATCTAACACATTGATTTAACGCCCTTGCTGCGCAGCGAAATCGCAGCATTCTGCCCGTCTCGCTGCGCCGCAAAATCACACTGGCAGCACCGCCGCCTGCATCTGCACTGCGGCCTTCAGCGGCAGATCGGCGGCGGATTGCCCCAGCTCGATGCCATAGCGTCCGGCTTCCACCACCCAGGCCCGCCGCTCGACGCAGAACCACGCAAAGTCGCGCGGGGCCAGCCCCAGCACCACCCGCCGCTCGGCCCCCGCCGCCAGCGCCACCTTGGCGAAAGCCTTCAGCTCGCGCATAGGCCGCGCCACCGCAGCCGCCACCGGGGTCACATACAGCTGCACCACCGCGCTGCCCGCCCTTGCCCCGACGTTGCGCACCGTCACCGCAATCTCTGTGCCGTCCACCGTCAGATCTGCCAGTTCAAACTGCGTGTAAGACAGCCCGAAGCCAAACGGAAACAGCGGCGGCACGCCCATGCGATCGGCATGGCGATAGCCGATGAACACGCCTTCCTCATAGCGCACCCGGCCAGCCAGCCCCGGATAAATCTCGGGGTCTTGCGTCTGCGTCACGCCATCGGCCCAGCGTGCCGGAAAGGTCTGCGGCAACCGCCCGCCGGGCTCGGCCCCCAACAGCACATCGGCAATCGCATTGCCCGCCTCTTGCCCCGGATACCACGCCTGCAAAACCGCCGCGACATCCTCCAGCCAAGGCATCTCGACCGGACCGCCGGTTTGCAACACCACCACCGTGCGCGGCTGAACCGCCGCCACCGCCGCGATCAGTTCCGCCTGCCGCCCCGGCAAAGCGATGTCCGGCAGATCGGCGCCCTCGGTATCCCAGGACGCATCGCGCCCGACGAACAGCACCGCCACATCCGCCGCTTGCGCCACGGCGACCGCCTCGGCGATTTCACCGTCGCCTGCGGGCAGGCCCAGACCCACCGCCAGCGCAGAAAAGCCCAGATTGTCGGAAACCCGTGAGGCAAACTCGATCACGATGTCATAGCTTTGCCCCGCCACCATCGGCAGATCGGCCAGAACCTCGTCGCAGCCTTCCTCAAAAAACGTCGTCCCCCGCGTCCAGCTTTCCCAAGCCTCGACCAGTTGCACGCCATCGACAAACACCCGCGCCAAGCCCGCGGCGCGCAGGCCCAGCCGCCAAGTTCCGGTTGCGTTGGCGGTGAACCGCGTTGAAATCCGCGCCGAGAAATGCGCGGCATCGACGCCGCCTTTCAACTGGCCAAACCAGAATCCGGTCGCCTCTGGCAGCTCATCCACCGCCACCGGCTCGCCTTCCAGCGCACGATTGAAAAACATTTCCATTTTTAATGGCCCCGGCAACAGCGGCTGGAATTTTCCGTTGTCACAGCCATAGGCATAATCCACCGCAACCCCGGCAGCGATCAGCCCGTCATAGGGTGACACCCGGTAATGCGCGTTCAGCTGCGCCGAGCCGCCGCCCATGATCTGCGCCACCTTGGCATTCGGCCCGATCACCGCCAGCTTGCCAGTGCCAAGCGGCAACACCCCGTCATTCTTCAACAAAACCGCCGCTTCCGCCCCGGCACGCCGGATCAAGGCCCGGTGTTCCGGCCGATCATCGGCGTGCTCCGCCCAGTCGGAATGATCTTCCAGCGCCCCTGTCCGCGCCATCAAGCGCAGCACGTTCAGCGCGCGTTCCCGCACCACCTCAGCCGAAACCTCGCCCGCCTCGACCGCCGCAATCAGCTTGGCGCCGCGATCCCGCGCAGGCCCCGGCATTTCCAGATCCAAACCCGCATTGACGCTTTCCGCCGTTGAATGGCTGCCGAACCAATCCGACATCACCACCCCGTCAAAGCCCCAATCGTCGCGCAGCACGGTGTTCAAAAGCCAGCCGTGTTCACTGGTGAAAATCCCGCCCAAGCGGTTGTAGCTGCTCATCACCGCCCAGGTGTTCGCGCGCTTCACCGCCGCTTCAAACGGCACCAGATAGACCTCACGCAGCGTGCGTTCATCAATTTCGGACGAGATCAAGGTGCGCTCGATCTCGGATTCATTGCCGACAAAATGCTTGATCGTCGCAGCCACGCCCTGCGCTTGCAGCCCGGTGATATAGCCCACAGCAAGCTCTGCCGTCAGAATCGGGTCTTCCGAATAGCATTCAAAATTCCGGCCATTGGTCTGGCTGCGTTGGATGTTCACCGTCGGCGCCAGCAGCACATGCGCGCCTTTTGATTTCACCTCATCCGCCAAGGCCCCGCCGATTTCGCGCAGCAAATCCGGGTGCCATGTTGCCCCCAGCGCGATTCCCACCGGAAACGCCGCAGATTTCACCCCGCCAATCAAGCTGCCGCCGCCGCGCGCGCCATTCGGCCCATCGGTGACGCGCAGTTTCGGGATGTTCAGGCGTGGGATCGCCGGAAGGCTCCAGAAATCCGCGCCCGACAACAGGCTGACCTGTTCGGCCAGCGTCATGGCGTCGACAAGATTGGTGATGCGGGCAATCTGGGTCATAGTGGCCTCCGGGCTGCGTGGCCTAAGATTGCGCCCTGCTGCCGGGGTTGCAATGGGATTGTGGCGTGATGCGCGAAGCTATGAAGAAAGTGTAAATGGGCTATGTGTAAGCCCTTGATTTACATGGATCGGAAATCTGGCCACGCGTGGACATGCCACAAAAGTGACGCCGCGTTTTGGGTGACAAAATCTCCAAACCCAGACATCCTGCGCCGAACCGGAGGACCAAGATGCCCTATCCCCACCTGCTCGCCCCGCTTGATCTGGGCCATATCACCCTGAAAAACCGCGTGCTGATGGGCTCGATGCACACCGGGCTGGAAGAGACCGGCGACTGGAACCGTGTCGCGGAATTTTACGCCACACGGGCGCGCGGCGGGGTCGGATTGATGGTGACGGGCGGCATGGCCCCGAACTCTGAAGGCGGCGTTTTTCCGGGCGCGGCAGGGCTGTTCACCCCGCAAGATATCGCAAACCACCGCATCGTGACGGACCGGGTTCACGCAGCCGGCGGCCTGATCGCCATGCAAATCCTGCACGCGGGACGGTACGCTTATTCGAAAGACTGCGTGTCGGCCTCGGCGGTGAAATCCCCGATCTCGCCGTTTCCCCCGCACGCTTTGGACGAGGCAGGGATAGAGAAACAAATCGCCGATATCGTCACCGCCGCGACCCGCGCCCGCGAGGCGGGCTATGATGGGGTCGAGGTGATGGGGTCGGAAGGGTATTTCCTGAACCAGTTCCTCGTCTCCCACACCAACCACCGCGAGGATCGCTGGGGTGGCAGTTTTGAGAACCGCATGCGCCTGCCCGTCGAGGTGGTCCGTCGGGTGCGCGAGGCTGTTGGCCTCGATTTCATCCTGATCTACCGGATCAGCCTGATCGACCTGATCCCGAATGGCTCGACCTGGGACGAGGTTGTCCTTTTGGCCCGCGCGATTGAGGCTGCCGGGGCGAGCATCCTGAACACCGGCATCGGCTGGCACGAGGCCCGCGTGCCCACCATCGCCACTTCGGTCCCCCGCGCTGCTTTCGCCCATCTGACCGCCCGGCTGCGGCCCGAAGTTTCGATCCCGGTGATCACGTCGAACCGCATCAATGCGCCGGAAGTGGCCGAGGCTTTGCTGGTCGAAGGGGCCGCCGATATGGTGTCGATGGCGCGGCCTTTTCTGGCCGACCCGGATTTCGTCGCCAAAGCTGCGGCGGGGCGGGCGGATCAGATCGCGCCCTGTATCGCCTGCAATCAGGCGTGTTTGGACCATACCTTTTCCGGCAAGCTGACCTCTTGTCTGGTCAACCCGCGCGCCTGTCATGAAACCGTGCTGTCCTACGAACCGGCCGAGATTTCCAAGCGGGTGGCTGTCGTGGGGGCGGGGCCTGCTGGGCTGATGACGGCGCTGGTCGCGGCCAAGCGGGGGCATCGGGTGACCTTGTTTGACCGGGCCGCAGTCTTGGGTGGGCAGTTGAATCTGGCGCGGTTGGTGCCGGGGAAAGAGGAGTTCAACGGGCTGGTGGATTGGTTCGCGGCGAGTGTCGCTGCGGCTGGAATTGAGACCCGGTTGGGGCAAACCGCTGGGGTCGACGATCTGCGCGGCTTTGACGAGGTGGTGGTGGCCACGGGGGTTAGCCCGCGTGATCCGGGGATCGCGGGGCAGGAGCGGGGGCTGTCGTATATCGAGGTGCTGCGGGGCGCGCCCGTTGGACGACGGGTTGCGGTGATCGGGGCCGGGGGGATCGGGTTTGATGTGGCTGAGTTTCTGGTGGCGGGGGGGCATTCGGTGACGGAGCATCCCGCGGAATGGCGGCGGGAATGGGGGGTGGGTGATCCGGGGGTGACGGCGGGCGGGCTGGCGGAACCGGACCCGGATGCGCCTGCGCGAGAGGTTTGGTTGCTGCAGAGGAAGGCGGAGAAGCCGGGGCGCGGGCTGGGGAAAACCACCGGATGGATCCATCGCGCGGCCTTGCAGATGAAGGGCGTGAAGATGTGGGGCGGGGTCAGCTATCTGGGGATCGAGGCGGGAGGCTTGCGGATTTCCCGGGATGGGGTCGAGGAAATGCTGGCGGTGGATCATGTGGTTCTGTGTGCCGGGCAGGTGCCGGAGCGGGGGTTGGCGGACCTTTTGGCCGAGGCTGGGATTGCCGCCCATGTGATCGGCGGGGCGGATGTGGCGGCGGAATTGGATGCCAAGCGGGCGATTGATCAGGGCGCGCGATTGGCGGCGCGGCTGTGAGTGTCCACGTGTGGACACTGGATGCCATCGCATGATTTCAATGGGTTAGAGGGATGTCGTTAACGACTTGTTAGGACTTCCCTGCGGTCATAACCGCATCCATCGCGTCTTTCACGGCGCCCATCGGCTGCGCGTTGGAGCCCCAACCCTGCACGAAATTGCCATCGGGGTCGATCAGCACTTTGTTGAAATTCCAACCCGGCACGAAGCCCGTGGTGTCGCTGATCCACGCGTAAAACGGATGCACCTCACCCGCCGCGACATGGGCGATGGTGGTCATCGGCAAGGTCAGATTGTAGTTCAACTCGCAAAAATCTTTCACCTCGGTATCCGAGGCAAGTTCTTGGTTGAAGTCATCCGAGGGCACCGCCAGCACCACGGCTGTGTCGCCGTAGTGATCTGCCAGCGCCTGCAGATCGGCATATTGCGGGGTGTAGCCGCACATCGAGGCGGTGTTGACCACCAGCACCGGCTTGCCGCGCCATTTTGCGGTATCGTAGCTGCCGCCGTCGATTGAAGTGAACTGAAAGCTGGGGGCGGGATCGGCTGCTTCGGCCATCTGGGGTGCTCCGGTTTGCGACAGGATGAAGGCTGCGGCCAAAGCGGTGCAAATTGCAAGCGGGCGTTGCGGTGTCATGCGAGCCTCCGGTGCGGTTTGGTAGTGATACGTTTTGAGGCAGAGAGTGGATCAATCCTTAGGGGGCTGGGATCGAGATGTCGTTTTGAGCCCATTGCGGACCCTGCACTTCGTTACGTATTGAGACAAGAAAGAATTAGTTTTGAGCTTTTCTATTGCAGGATAAGAACGGTATTTGGGGTAATCCATGACCATCATCAGTGAACTCATGTCCGCAGCAACGGCACAGTGGATATGCGCAAACGCGCGTGAGCGGTTATCTGGACGCGCAAAGTACTGCTCTATGAACGCTTGGGTGTATCTGATCAACGCGGATAAAATAGCCGGTATTGCTCCTACGGTATCCTTCTTCTGTGCCACCCATGCCGTTGAGGAGGCGGTCGCGGCTTTCGTGTGGTCCGCGAAGGCGCACGGCTACAAGGACGTGGCCAACTGCGTCAATGTAAAGGATCATCGTCACAAGTCGGTGGTGGTCGAATTTGCGCGCATGGTTGCTGACGATGCCGGACGTGCAAAAATGAGTTTCACTCTGCACCAAGAGAAGGATGATCTCTTCGCACGCATTGACAGCGACGAAGAACCAAAAATCTACCATCTAAACCTAGGGCTTATATCCTATAATCCTGACGGTGAGGATACAGCCCCAGACCGAGCCCTCGACGCGTTCCTATCAAATTTTCCGGACGACAGAAGGATGGTTGAAGCGATCAATGATCGAGCCGAGTTCCGGAACCGAGCTATTTATGCTGGCAAACATGGGACGCGCTCCATGAGTGCTGAAGCTCTGGAATTGCAGCTAAAACAACATACGGTCATCTCTATCGGTTTGATATGGGCGGCGATGGATATGTCGAGACACAAGGACCAGCGCGCGGCTTTCGTTATTCAAGCGCTCGGTGCTGTGAAGCGGATTTCCGATGAGGCGGCCAAAAAGGCTTAGCCTGTATCTAAAGGATAACAGGCTGTACCCATTAAGGTCCGCATACAGGCTCTCTTTCAGGGTAGCTACTAGTTGCAAACCTAATCTGGTCGTCCGCTTGCCTCTTCTGTGCCCGGAATCAAGGGCGAAGCCCGCCGGGCCGCGCCCGACCTCCCGCTGGGAGGGCGCGTTTGCAACGGTGCCAGCAGAAATTCGGTGGGAGTTGTTGAGGCATAAAGCGCCTAGAACCAGCCTTGGCGCGCCATCCCGAGGTCGGGCGCGACCCTCTGTCGCGATTTGCTCACATCGCGCCCTACCCCCGAATCGTGTCGCCTTTTTGCAGGGTGGGGAACAGCTCGATCACCTCGCCGCCGATGGTGCCAGAGGAGTGTTTGCCTGAGATGATTTCGGCGGCGACGCGGCCGATTTCCAAGCGGCAGGCGTCCATAGTCGCCAGTTTGATCGGCAGGCCGTCGAGCAATTCGACACCGTTAAAGCCTGCCAGACCGACCTGCCCCGGCACGTCGATGCCTTTGTGCAGGCAGTAGAGCAAGCCACCCGCGCCGATCATGTCATTGGAATAATACAGAAAATCGACCTGTGGGCTGCGGGTCAGCACGGCTTCGGTCATCTCACGACCTTTCAGCAGGGCCGAGCCGCCGGAGTAAAACTCTCGGTCCACGAGGCTTAGGCCAGCCTTGGCGAGCGCCTCTTCAAAACCTTCCAGCCGTTTGCGGGCGCGGTGATCGTAGGGCATCATCGTGCCAAGGAAGGCGATGTTGCGATAGCCTGCGGCGATGATCGCCTCGGCCATCTGACGACCCGCGCGGCGGTGCGAGATGCCGACGGCTGAATCGACCGGATTGCCATCGATATCCATGATTTCGACAATCGGAATCCCGGCTTGCGCCAGCATGGCTTGCGCGGCTTCGGTATGCTCTAGCCCTGCGATGATCACGCCCGAGGGACGCCATGACAGCATCTCATACAGCACGGATTCTTCGCGGTCTGGCGAATAATTGGTAACGCCAACAACGGGTTGCAGGCCGGTATCGTCCAATATATCGGAAATGCCCGTCATCACTTCGGGGAACACCATGTTCGACAGCGAGGGGATGATCACCGCGACCAGATTGACGCGCTGGCTGGCCAAGGCGCCTGCGATCTTGTTCGGCACATAGCCCAGACGGCGAGCGGCTTCTAACACGCGTTCGCGCGTGCTGTCCGACACATCGCCGCGATTGCGCAGCACCCGGCTGACCGTCATTTCGCTGACGCCTGAGGCCTCGGACACATCGCGAAGGGTCAGGGTGCGGCGCGGTTCGGTGATCGGGGGTTTGCTCAAGGGAATGGCCTGTGAAATGGTTTCTACCTTGTTATCGCCAATTCCGCATATGTCCAAGCCCCCGTTCCTATTCTTGGGTGAAGCGGTCTTTGGGCGGGGGATGCGCGCAAGAAAATGCTTGTTCTGTGATCATGGCTGCGATATGTTAGCGGTAACGGCATTCGTGCCGACGATATTCGGCGCGTCCTGCAAGCTCTCAACCCAGACGCGACGGACCCGAGGGGGAGTGGTGGGCCAAAAGTCACTCCCCCTTAATTCCCCTCCCTTTACCTGTGCCAATCCTGTTGCATCTGCGCAGGATTTTTCGCATGTAGGGTCGCGTGACTCCGTAGCTCAGCCGGATAGAGCGACGGTTTCCTAAACCGTAGGCCGCGTGTTCGAATCACGCCGGGGTCACCATTTTGGACAGGCAGCACGGTTTGCAGGGGCAGCACGATTTGGAGAGGCAGCACCGGGGGCAATGACCGAGATACGGGCAAGAGCGCGACTGAGAGAGCTTTACTTTGGGCGTTCAGTGGTGGCGATACGGTTTCGCTATATGTTGCTGGCCTTCGATCTGACCACGATTGTGTTTCTGATTGCCTCGTCGTTTTTCGATTATGGGCTGTATGTCAAACTGGTCGATGCGCTGTTTGGCGTGATCATTTTGGCAGATCTTGTCGCGCGGCTGTGGCTGAGCAAGCGCCCATTGCGCGAGATGTTGCGCTTTTTCAATGTGATTGACGTGCTTGTGGTGATCTCGCTGATCATGCCGCTGACCGGCGAGGGGCTGGCCTTCATGCGGGTTGTGCGGATGCTGCGGCTGTTGCAATCGCATCAGATCTTGAAGCAGTTGCGCAACGATGTTCAGTTCTTCCGCGACCGTGAAAGCACGATTAAGGCCGCGATCAATCTGACCTGCTTTATCTTCTTTACCACGGCATTGGTGTTTGAAACTCAGCGCGGCATCAACCCAGGGATCCAGAACTATGTGGATGCGGCCTATTTCACCATCGCGACCCTGACGACCACCGGCTTTGGCGATGTGACGCTGGTGGGGCCATTCGGCAAGTTGATCTCGATTGCGATCATGATCTTTGGCGTGTCGCTGTTCTTGCGGTTGGTGCAAGTGGTGTTGCGGCCTGCGAAAGTGGATTACACGTGCACCCATTGCGGGTTTAGCCGCCACGATCGAGACGCGGTGCATTGCAAGGCTTGCGGCAATCTGCTGGCGATCAAGGATGAAGGCCGCGATTGAGCGGATGGAGTGTGTAAGCCACACGGGACGGCTGCCGCGTCTTTGCGACACGGCAGCCGATTTTGGTCAGGCGTCGAGATGTTCGACGTTCAGTGCGTTGGCCTGAATGAATTCACGCCGGGGTTCCACGACATCGCCCATAAGTTTGGTGAAGATGTCATCGGCTTCGGCCAGATCATCGACCTTGACTTGCAGCAGGGTGCGAGCCTCTGGGTCCAGAGTGGTTTCCCACAGCTGTTCCGGGTTCATCTCGCCCAAGCCCTTATAGCGTTGCAGCGTAAGGCCTTTTTCGCCCTCGGCCAGCACCGATTTCAGCAGATCAATCGGGCCATGCACCAGTTGTTCGCGGTCTTTGCGGGTCAGACGGGCCGGATCGCGGAAGTGATCGCGGGTGTCGCGCGAGATCGCGGCGAGACGGCGGGCCTCACCCGAGCGGAGCACCGCGCCGTCGAGCGTGCGCAGCTCTTCAACGCCGCGCAGCACACGGGACAGGCGAATGCCGTGGTCTTGGGTGATGCGGCCGGTCCAGCCTTTTTCATATTCCAGCGCGATCATGTTCAGGCGCTTCGCGACAATATCGGCCACGCCTTGCAGATCGCCGCCAAGATTGGCCGGATCAAACGCCCCGGCCAAAGCGGCCTGTTCCAGAATGCCGCGCGGGTAGTGGGTGGGGAAGGCATCCAGAATGCGGCGGAACTGGCGCGCGCCTTCCACGACCCGTGCCAGATCGTTGCCCGCGATTTCAGAGCCATCGGTCAGGCGCAGCACCGCGCCTTCGATGCCCATTTCCACCAGATAATCTTCAAGCGCGGCCTGATCTTTCAGATAGACCTCGGACTTGCCGCGCGCGACTTTATACAGCGGCGGTTGCGCGATGTAGAGAAAGCCGCCCTCGATCAGCTGCGGCATTTGCCGGAAGAAGAAGGTCAGCAGCAAGGTGCGGATATGCGCGCCATCAACATCGGCGTCGGTCATGATGACGACCTTGTGGTAGCGCAACTTCTTGATATCAAACTCATCCCGGCCAATGCCGGTGCCGAGTGCGGTGATCAGCGTACCGATTTCCTGAGAGCCGAGCATGCGGTCAAAGCGCGCGCGTTCGACGTTCAGGATCTTGCCGCGCAAAGGCAGCACGGCCTGATTGGCGCGTGAGCGGCCCTGTTTCGCGGAACCACCAGCCGAATCGCCCTCGACGAGGAAAATCTCGGCCTTGGAGGCGTCTTTTTCCTGACAATCAGCAAGTTTGCCGGGCAGGTTTGACACATCGAGCGCGGTCTTGCGGCGAGTGAGTTCGCGGGCCTTGCGCACCGCCTCACGCGCCATCGCGGCCTCGATGATCTTGCCCACGATGATCTTGGCGTTCTGCGGGTTTTCTTCAAACCACTCGGCCAGCTTTTCGTTGACCATGTTTTCAACCGCAGGGCGCACCTCGGACGAGACCAGCTTGTCTTTGGTCTGGCTGGAGAATTTCGGATCCGGCACTTTCACCGACAACACACAGGTCAGGCCCTCGCGGGCATCGTCGCCGGTGAAATCAATCTTCTCACGCTTGGCGATACCCGAGGATTGCGCATAGGCGTTGATTGTGCGGGTCAGCGCCCCACGGAAGCCCGCCAGATGCGTGCCGCCATCGCGCTGCGGGATGTTGTTGGTGAAGGGCAGCACCATTTCATTGTAGCTGTCGTTCCACCACATCGCGACTTCGACCACGATGCCATTGCGCTCACCAATCATGTAGATCGGCTCGGACATGATCGAGGTCTTCGATCTGTCGATGTATTTGACGAATTCCTTCACGCCGCCGTCATAGTAAAGTTCGGTGTGCAAAGGCTCGGCGGGGCGGTCATCTTCGATGATGATGCGCACGCCCGAGTTCAGGAAGGCCAGTTCGCGCAACCGATGTTCCAGCGTTTTGAAGCTGTAATCGAGGTTCGAGAACGTGCCGTCCGGGATGTTGGTTTTGGCGGCAGCGAGGAAGCGCACTTCGGTGCCGCGCATCCCCGGCGCGGGGCCTACTTCGTAGACATGCACCACGCATTCGCCATGCTCAAAGCGGGCGCGGTATTCGATGTCGTTGCGCCAGACGGTCAGTTCCAGCCATTCCGACAGCGCGTTTACCACCGAAACGCCAACGCCATGCAAGCCGCCCGAGACTTTGTAGGCGTTGCCGCTGTCGTCAGTGTTGTTGAATTTGCCGCCAGCGTGCAGCTGGGTCATGATGACCTCGGCCGCCGAAACGCCCTCTTCCTTGTGCATGTCCACCGGGATGCCGCGGCCGTTATCGCGCACCGAAACCGAGTTGTCGGCGTGGATTTTTACCGTCACCGCAGTGGCATGTCCGGCCAAAGCTTCATCAATGCCGTTGTCGACGACTTCATACACCATATGGTGCAGACCCGAGCCATCGTCGGTGTCGCCGATATACATGCCCGGACGCTTGCGAACAGCTTCTAAGCCTTTGAGAACTTTGATAGAATCGGCCCCGTAGGATTCCGGCTTTTTCGGCTCTTCGGCCATGTGGTTTTCACCCCTTAAATTGTGCCCGACTTATAGCGGCTCGGGGGGGGGATGTCACGCCTTGGGCACAAGATTTAGCGGTTTGACGCTGCAATCACCAGGCCGACGCCGATCAGCAAAATGCCCGAGACGAGGTTGAGTTTGCGGATGCTTTCCGGGCTGGACAGCAGGCGGCGGGCGCGGTCGAGAAACAGCGCAAGGCCAAGGTTGCCCAGCATCGGCACTAGCGCTGAAATCGCCAGAATCGCGGCGATGTCAGGGGCTTTGACGCGGGAAAGATCAAAGAAGCCCGGCAACCAGCCCATGTAAAACAGGATCGCTTTTGGGTTGCCGATCACCGCCGCGAGGCCCACGGCAAAGCCCGCCCACATCCCCGGCTTGGTCATGCGGCCGTCTGCCGTGGGGGCCACGGCGGGCTTGCGGATCAGCAAAATCCCCATGACGATGAAGACCGCTGCCGCGACCCAGCGCAGCAGCAATAGGAAATCACCGTAGATTGATTGAATCCAGATCAGCCCAAAGATCGCCGCCATAGGCCAGATCAGATCGCCCAAGGCGACACCAATGGCGAGGGGCCAGGCGCTGGCAAAGCCGCCCGACAAAGCGCGGGCAGTCAGTGCCACCCAGACCGGGCCGGGAACAACCCACAGCAGCGCCATGCCGCCCGCGTAAAGCATCAACTCGTACAGGCTGACCGTCATTTGGAACCTCTCTTTGCGTGATGCTTAAAAGAGCGGGCCGAGCATGTCCAGCGGTGCGCTGGTGGGCCAGATTTGGCCGCGCAGGGGTAACACCATCAGGGTTTGGGCGGGTTCGGTCAGGATATCGCGGGTGCGGGTTTCGGTGATGTCGAGGTAGGTCAAGATGTTGGTATGGCGGGTGAAACCGTGGCCCGCGTAAAGGGCTGCCTCGCCAAACAGCAGCAGGTACTCGGCTTGGGTGGCATGGGCTTGCGTGATTGCGGCGCGCAGCAGAGTGCTGGCGATGGCTTGGCCGCGATGGGCGGGGTGAGTGGCGACTTCGACCAGCCCCGCAATTTCGGTCAGGGTGCCGCCAAGCCGGATCCCGTGCAACAGCAGGCCGATATGGCCAATGATCTGGCCGTGCTGGCGATGGATCAGCCGCAGATGCGGGCGTTGGCGGTAGTAGCTGCGGTTGCTGAAGGGGGTGTCGAAGCAACGGGCCAGCAGGGTGGCGATTTGGGTCTCATCCGTGGCGGTGAGGGCGGCCTCAGGAGTGATTTCGATCATGGGCTGACCTGCGACGCGCCGTCTTGGTCGGTGATGGTGAAGCTTTGTGCCCGCGCACCAAGGCTGTCGAACAAAGCGGCTTCGGTGCCGGTCATCAGGGCTTGCGCCCCCAAGGCGCAGAGTTCGTCGTAAAGTGCTGCACGGCGGTTGGTGTCGAGATGGGCCGCAACCTCGTCGAGCAGCAGGATGGGGGCTGCCCCCAGATCGGCAGCCAGCGCGCGGGCATTGGCGAGGATCAGGCTGATCAGCAGCGCCTTTTGCTCGCCGGTGGAGCATTGCTCGGCGGGCACGGCTTTGGCGGCGTAAACAGCAGACATATCGGCGCGGTGTGGGCCTACCAGCGTGCGACCAGCGGCCATATCGCGGCGACGGTTTTCCGACAGGGTTGTGGTGAGATCATCCGCATCCTCGCCCGTCAGGGTCAGATCGGCGCGGGGGAAGGCGGTTTCGGCATCCTGCTGGGCTTGGCGCAGGCGGGTCAGGGCGGCTTGGCGGTTGGCGGTGATCTGCGCGCCAGCGCTGGCCATTTGCGACTCCAAAGCGCCATACCAATGCGGATCGGTGATCTGATCCTTCAGCAAACGGTTGCGGTCGCGCATGGCTTTTTCATAGGCCAGCACCGCTTCGGCATGGTCGGGGGCGAAAGACAGCGTCATGCGGTCAAGGAAGCGACGGCGACCCTCGGCAGCCTCAATCCACAGCCGATCCATCGCGGGCACCAGCCAGAGCACGCGGGCGATGCGGCCCAAGGCGGATTGGGTGGTGGCTTTGCCGTCGATGCGGACAGAGCGCGTGTCGCCGCTTTCGGCCCAGGTTTCCACCTGATGATCAGCCCCAAAGCCGCGCAGATCGGCGGTGACTTTCCAACCCAAGGCTTCGGGCTTGCGGGCGATTTCATCGGCACCTGCCCGTCGCAAACCGCGACCGGGGGAGAGCAGCGAGACCGCTTCAAGGATATTGGTCTTGCCCGCGCCATTCGGGCCGACAATCGCCACCGGGCGGCCATCAAAGGCCAGCCGCGCGGCTTTGTGGCTGCGGAAATGCGAGAGGCTGAGCGCGGTGATGGCAAGCCCGCTCACGCTGATCCCTTTCATCTTGGCGGAAATATCCTGGGGGTTTGGGGGCTAGCCCCCTAGCGCGTGTTAAACCCGCATCGGCATGACGACATAGACCGCCGACATGTCATTGCCCTCACGCATCAGGGTCGGATCGCCCGAGGAGTTGAACAGGAACACCGCGTTTTCACGGTCTACCTGCGACGCGATTTCCAGCAGGTATTTGGCGTTGAAGCCAATTTCCAGCCGTTCATCGGCATAGGCCACGGCGAGTTCTTCTTCGGCAGCGCCGGAATCCGGGGCGTTGACCGAGAGGATCAGGCGGTCTTCGTCGAGGCTGAGTTTCACCGCACGCGAGCGTTCGGAGGACACGGTGGCCACGCGGTCGACGGCTTTGGCGAATTCGGTGGCGTCGACTTCCAAGCGGCGGGTGTTGCCGGTGGGGATGACGCGGGTGTAGTCGGGGAAGGTGCCGTCGATGACTTTGGAGGTCAGGGTGATCAGGGGCGTCGCAAAGCGGACTTTGGTTTCTGACACCGACACCGCGATGACTGCGGAATCGTCGTCCAGCAGTTTCTTCAATTCGTTCACGGTCTTGCGCGGCACGATCACGCCGGGCATGCCCTGCGCACCTTCCGGCAAGGGCGCGTCGATGCGGGCCAGACGGTGGCCGTCGGTCGCCACGCAGCGCAGCACGGCACCGACATCGCCGGTCGAGACATGCATGTAGACGCCGTTCAGGTAGTAGCGGGTTTCCTCGGTCGAGATCGCAAACTTCGCCTTGTCGAACAGGCGGCGCAGCACCGGGGCAGGGGCGGCGAAGTTCGAGGAATACTCGGACGTTGCCATCACCGGGAAATCTTCGCGCGGCAGGGTGGCAAGGCTGAATGTAGATCGGCCTGCGGCAATGGTCAGGCGGCCGGTGGTGGCATCTTCGGTCAAAGCCACCAAAGCGCCATCGGGCAGCTTGCGGATGATCTCATGCAGCATGACGGCGGAAACCGTGGTGGCCCCGGCGCGTTCCACCATCGCAGGGGCGCGGTCGACCACTTCGATATCCAGATCGGTGGCGCGGAAGGATACCGTGTCACCCTCGGCCTCGATCAGCACGTTGGCGAGGATCGGAATCGTGTTGCGGCGTTCCACCACCGATTGAGCCTGCGCCAGCGCCTTCAGAAGCGTTGCGCGTTCGATGCTGATCTTCATGTCGTTCCCCTTGGTGGCGCCCCCATGCAGGGACGTCGAAACTATCCGGTTTTGGCCGGTTCACAAGCATTTTCGGGACTTTGAGGGCGATTCCGCAGGCCGTCAAGCCCGCCGGGACCGCCTTAAGCCTGCAACTGACGCCGCAACAGTTGCAGATCGTCGGAAAGCTGCGAATCGGTGGTCATCAGCTCTTCGATTTTGCGCACGCCATGCATGATCGTGGTGTGATCGCGGCCCCCAAAACGGCGACCAATTTCGGGTAGGCTGCGCGAGGTCAGTTGCTTGGCGAAATACATCGCGACCTGGCGCGGCCGGGCGATGTTGCGCAGGCGTTTCGGGCCGATCATATCCGACAGGCGGATGTTGTAATGCTCGGCGACCTTGCGCTGGATCTCTTCGATGGTCAGCTTGCGATCCGAGGCGCGCAGGATGTCGGCGAGGCAATCTTGCGCCAATTCCAGCGTGATTTCGCGGCCTACCAGTGAGGCGAAGGCGAACAGGCGGGTGAGGGCACCTTCCAGCACGCGGACGTTGGTGGTGATGCGGTGCGCGAGGAATTCCAGCACCCCGGTTGAGATCGCCAAGCCTTTGTATTGTTGGCGGTAATACTCGGCCTTCTGTTGCAGGATGCCCAAGCGGAGTTCGTAATCGGTGGGGTGCAGATCGACCACCAAGCCGCATTGCAGGCGGGATTTGATGCGGTCTTCCAGATCTTTAATCTCGCCCGGCGCGCGGTCTGCCGAAATCACGATCTGTTTGTTTTGATCAATCAGCGCGTTGAAGGTGTGGAAGAATTCTTCCTGTGTTGAATCCTTGCCCGCGATGAATTGCACATCATCGACCATCAGCACGTCAACCGAGCGGAACAGCTCTTTGAAATCCATGATCTGCTTGTCGCGCAGGGCCTGCACGAAGCGGTACATGAATTGCTCGGCCGAGAGATACAGCACGCGCAGGTGTGGCTGGCGGGACTGCAATTCATGCGCAATGGCGTGCATCAGGTGGGTTTTACCCAAGCCGACGCCGCCATAAAGGAAGAGCGGATTGAAGGTGACCGGGCCACCTTCGGCGACACGGCGGGCGGCGGCATGGGCGAGTTCGTTGGGCTTGCCGACGACAAAGCTGTCGAAGGTAAAGCGGGTGTCCAGGGTCGCCCCTGGCAGGTCTTCATCCGAGCGCGCGCGGCTTGGCTTGCCTGCGCGGGCGGGTTTATCGACGGCGAGCGGGGCTGCAGGCGCGTTGGCTGCCTGCGCCTGAACCGGCACGAAAAACTCGGTGCGGCCTGCGGCATGGCCTTCGGCGTTCAGCAAGCCAAGGATATGGTCGGAATAGTTGCGCGATACCCAGTCGCCGAAAAACGTCGTCGGCACTTCAAAACGTGCGACGCCATCGGCCAGACCTGCCCAGCGCAAAGGCTCGATCCAACTGGTAAAATTGTTTTTGCCGATCCGCTTTGCCAGCGTCTCGCGTACCTTGCCCCAAGCCTCGTGCGTCATTGTCTCGTCTTCCCCAAGCGCCTTTCGGAGACCCGATGGCGCTTTCTAGTTGTCCCACGTTCCCACGCGGTTCAGCACGACTGTTTCCACCGGAAAAACACTCTGATCAGACCGGTGAAACCACCAGACCTGCTTGAGTGTCCCGGCCCGGTGGCGGGGACAAAACTGTGACGACCGCAGCCGGCAGACCCGGTGACGGTATGTGATGTCTCTGTTGGCCAAAGATTGGCGCAAACATTATAACACTCTGACGACAAAGGATAATATCAGATTATTGCGGGCATGGCTTGGCAGCGGCGCCCCTGATTTTCCGGTTTTGTCGGCGTTGTGTCCCCCAGACGACGTGAATCGCTTGGGCAAGTTAGCAAGCCGCTGCGGGGCGCTGCAACCGATCTTGTTGCTTGACAGGAGTTTGCTTTCGCGAATCCCCCGGCTCGTGCAAATCGGCAACGCTGCGGGCCGAAAGCCTCAAAAATCTGCTGTCGGAATCGGCAAGTTGCTTGCGTTTTTGAAAATCAGGACAGCGCTGATGACCGATTCTGTGGTGGGGTTTCTGTGCGGAAATGCGATAGGGCGCGGCCTTTCGGCGCGCGCCCTATCGTGACGTAAGGTCAGCTTGGCTTGGCAGCCGAGCGTCTTAGGCTGCAGGGGTTGCCAGAGCTTTGACGCGCGAGGCCAGACGCGAGATTTTGCGCGACACGGTGTTTTTGTGCATGACACCTTTGGAAACGCCACGCGCCAGTTCAGGCTGTGCGTTTTTCAGCGCCAGAGCGGCGGCGTCTTGGTTGCCGGAAGCCAGAGCTTCTTCAACTTTGCGCAGGAAGGTGCGAATGCGCGAGCGGCGGGCTTTGTTGATGTCTTGACGGGCATCGGCTTGGCGTGCGCGCTTTTTGGACTGGGCAGTGTTTGCCATTGGTATGGTATCCTTGGGGTCAACTAAATTTTGTCGCGCAAAAGCCCCAAGGCCCCCTCAGTGGTGAAGGGATGATTCTGCCTAGAGCGGGCTCACACGCATGTACCGTTGGCCTATAGGGCAAAGGGCTGGGAAAGGGAACAGCAAATCTGCCACAGCGTTGCGGGCCGTTGACCCCCGGGCCGCTGCGGGTGATGCTGGCCAAAACAGAAGCCGCCAAAAGCCGAATGGATACCCGCATGGACATGACCCGCCCGCCCGCTCATCTGACTGCGACGGCTTTGGCGATGATCGCAAGCCCGGATATCTTTACCAACCCGCGCCGCACCAGAGTGACACGGGCGATGTATGATGGCGTGCCGATTTTCTTCACCGTGGCGGATCGCAAGGACCGCATTCAGGCCCGCCATGCCAAAGGGCGGTTTTATGAACCGGAGGAGTTGAAGCTGATCGCGCAGCATTTCCCGCGCGGCGGGGTGTTTTGCGATGCGGGGGCGAACATTGGCAACCATTCGATCTATGCGCTGAAGCTGCTGGGGGCCTCGGTCAGCATCCCGTTCGAGCCGAACCCGGTGGCGTATGAGTTGTTCCTGTCGAACATGATCCTGAACGGGGTGTTGGATCGGGTGAACCTGTCGACGCTGGGCTACGGGCTGTCGGACCGCAGCGATGCGCCGTCGATGAGCCTTGAGGCGCGTGAGAAGAACCTCGGCGCGACGCGGCTGGTGGCGTCGGAGGAAGGACAGATCAGCATGGCCTCGGGCGATGCGCTGCTGGGCGGTGCGCGGATTGATTTTCTGAAGGTCGATGTCGAGGGCATGGAGCTGGAGGTGCTGCGCGGCTTTGAGCAAACCATCGCAGCCTCGCGCCCACCGATTTTCCTTGAGGTCGATCACAAGAACAACGAGCCGCTGCTGGCTTGGGCCGCAGGGCTTGGCTATGGCGTGCTGGTCGAGGGGCGGTCGTTCAAGATGAACCGCAATGTGCTGTTGGGGCCGATCAGCTAAGCCGACGCCAAGCAAAAGGCCGCCACGCTGCTGCGCGGCGGCCTTTGCGATCAGGTTTTAAGATCAGGCGTTTTCTTTCACCATCAGAGTTTCGGTCGAGGCGAAGAACATCGCCTGACTGACCGCAGAGCGCACTTGTTCTTCGGTATAGGGTTTGTTGATCAGGAAGGCGGGTTCTGGCCGCTCGCCGGTCAGCAGGCGTTCGGGGAAGGCGGTGATGAAGATCACCGGAAGCTGATCAAAGCCACCCAGAATGTCGTTCACCGCATCAATGCCGGAAGAGGCATCGGCCAGATGGATATCGGCGAGGATCAGATCGGGCATATCGGCCTTGGCGAGCTCTACCGCCTCTTTGCGGGTGCGGGCCACGCCGGTGATCTGGTGGCCCATCGCCTCGACGATACCGATGATATCCATCGCGATGATGGCTTCATCTTCGATCACCATCACCCGACCGCTGACAGTGCCGGTCATCTCGCGCAGCGCAAGTGCGATCAGCCCCTGCGCTTCTTCTTGGTCAACCTGCATGATTGCAGCGATTTCATCCAAGCCGAAGCCTTCGATGAAATGCAGCAGCAGGGCCTCGCGGCTGTTCGGGGTCAGATCGGCCATATGCGCCTGCGCTGCCGCAGACAGCCGGGTGTCTGCCTGACCCACGGGTGCGCCAGAACTGGCCCAGACCATATGAAACACGTTGAACAACGCGACCTTGGCATCACTTGCGGCTGCGATCAGTGCAGGTTCCGTCAAAACTGTTTCCAAAGCGGCCAGTGCATATTGATCACCGCTGGTTTGATTGCCCGTCAGTGCCCGTGCATAGCGGCGCAGGCTGGGCAAATGCAAAGCGACAAGATCGGAAGGATTGGCGCTGGCGTCATTGCTCATTCTTTAACTCCCTCATACATTTTCTTGGGAACCAAACGCATGGCCGCGCGTTTGGTTCCCTGAGTAGGACGGGAAAATGTGAAAATGCACAATCTGGGATCTAAACCAGAGCAGGATGGAC
>NZ_JAXMJJ010000019.1:0-47670 GCF_034376685.1 Cypionkella sp. | reverse complement strand
GGCCGGCGAGGTCGGAGGCTGTCATGTCCTCGTGCGCCGCGACGGTGACCAGCGGGCGGCCGAGCCGCCAGGCCATGTGCTCGACGAAGCGCGTCTTGCCGCAGCCGGTCGGCCCCTTCAGAAGAAGGGGCAGACCGCGTGCATGGGCGGCTTCGAACAGGGCAACTTCCTGCGCCACGGGGCGGTAGTAGGGGACAGTGCGTTCGGGAGTCAGGGCGTTCACAGGACCTCTCCTTCCGGCAGCACCACCGGACCGGGGGCGATAACTTCGCGCCGGACCACGACTTGGGCGTAGATGAACAGGATCGCGCCCAGCACCACGGCAATCCCGGCCCCGAAGCGCATCATGTAGAAGAGGGAAAGCTGGTCCTGCACATCCATGTAGTAGTCGCCGACGATGCGCTGCATGTGGGTCTGGATCGTGCCGGCGAAGGTCAGGACGAAGGTCATGAACGCCATGCCCCCGGTCATCAGCCAGAAGGACACCATGTTCAGCACCTGATTATAGGGTGCGCGGCCGCGCAGCAGCGGCATGGCATAGCTGATGATCGCCAGGTTCATCGCGACATAGGCGCCGTAGAAGGCCAGGTGGCCGTGGGCCGCGGTGATCTGCGTGCCGTGGGTGTAGAAGTTCACGCCGTGGAAAGTGTGCAGAAAGCCCCAGACGCCCGCACCGAAGAAGGCCACGGTGGCCGAGCCCAGCGCCCAGAGAAGGGCCGCCTTGTTCGGATGGTTGCGACGACCCTTCCACACCATGATGAAGGCAAAGGACATCATCGCGAAGAACGGCACCACCTCGAAGGCCGAGAAGATGGAGCCGGTCCACTGCCAGTACTCCGGCAGACCGATCCAGTAGAAGTGGTGCCCCGTGCCAAGGATGCCAGAGAACAGTGCGGTGGCGACGATGACGTACAGCCATTTCTCCACCACCTCGCGGTCGACACCTGTAAGCTTCAGCATCAGGAAGGCCAGGATCGCGGCCATCACCAGCTCCCACGTGCCCTCGACCCAGAGGTGGACGACGAACCACCAGTACATCTTGTCGAGGCTGAGGTTGTCGGGGTTGATGAAGGCAAAGATCCACAGCAGTGACAACAGCCACAGCCCGGTCAACAACACGCCGGTGATTGCGGTCTTGCGGCCAGCGAGCACAGTCATCGAGATGTTGATCAGAAAGATCACCGCCGCGACAAGGATGCCGAATTTCACCCAGAGCGGCTGTTCGAGAAATTCTCGCCCGCCGTGGATGCCGACCAGATAGCTGCCAACTGCCCCCAAGGTGCCGACGACGAGGATGATCAGTTGCAGATAGGCCAGTTTCACCGACCAGATTTCGCGCTCGGATTCTTCTGGCACAAGGAAATAGGCCGCGCCAAAGAACCCCAGCAGCAGCCAGACGATCAGCGCATTGGTGTGGATCATGCGGATGATGTTGAACGGCAGGATTTCTGACAATGTGTTGGGCGAGACATAGATCCACCCCGCCAGCAGCCCGCCTGCGACCTGAATTCCGAACAGCCCCATTGCCACAATAAAATAGGCAAGGGCGACCCTTTGTGATTGATATTTCATGTCTTTCTCCTATCCCGCATCCGTTGGCGGCCAGCCTTGGGTGTCTGTCTGATCAGCCCAGCGGAGAAACTCTGCCAGAGCGCGCATTTCTTCGGGGGTGATCTTGAACAAAGGCATCTGGCGACGCCCTTCGATGCCGCTGGGTTGGGCGGCCATCCAGCCGTCCAGCGTCTCAAACGCGGCCTGCGGATCGTCCTGCACGCCCCAACGGGTCATCACATTGCCGAGTTCGGGGGCAAAATACGCGCCTTCGCCGTGCAACGTATGACAGTTGATGCAGCTGTGACGCTCCCAGACATGCTTGCCAAGGATCACCTCGGGCGACAGCGGCATGCCTGCGGTGGAGACATTCACCAGATAGCGGTGGGAATGGATGGTCATGGCAATGAACACGATGATGAAAAACAGCGATCCACCGTAAAATATGTTCCTGGCGCGTGACTTCGTGAGGATCTCTGACATGGGGTCGGTCCTGGCGATTGTTGCGGATCAGCCCGGTCTACGCGCTGCGCCGCCGCCAGACGTTGTTCCAGCACAACGACGCAGGGCAATGGCGGACACAGGGTGGCAGGACGGCCATTCGGTCGAGACGGAGGCAGGATGCGCGGCCCCAGACTGGACGATCCCGATATGCCGCTGCGCCTGCTGTTCGACCTTTGGCCCGACACGGCGCGGGTGTTCTTGTCCCATCGCATGATGTGCTTCGGTTGCCCGATCGCACCATTTCACACCGTGATTGATGCCTGTGCCGAATACGGGCTGGATGAAGCCATCTTTCGCGCCAATTTGCGTATGGCGGTGACTGGCTGACTGGGCAGGCCTAGTGGATCGCCGCTGCGATCTCTGCGAAACCGGGGTGATCGGTGGGGCTGCGGCCGGTGGCCAAGCTGATCATGACCAAGCGGTGCGGGTCAATCACCACGATGTGGCACCGGGTGCTTTCGATCAGCCGCAGCCTTTCCCAACTGCTCAGCACGCGGCTGACGGTGTGTAGCGTGGTGCCCGTCATGTCGGCGATGTTGCCGCGTGTCAGTGGAAAGCCGATCTCGACCCCGCCCCCAACTTTGCGCCCGGATTGGCCAATCATTCGCAGCAACGCACAGGCGATCCGCTGTTCCACCAACTTGGTGGATAATTCGACAATCCGGTTGCTCATTTCATCGGCGCGGGCACCAACTGCTCGAAACGTCGCGGCCGCAAACGCGGGATAGGCGGCGCAAAATACCGACCAGAGCGCATTCGGCCAAGACAGAAGCAAACAATCATTTGCGGCTATCGCCGTGGTCTGATGGGTGATCTGTCCAAGCGCCACCCCGATGCCAAACATTTGCCCGACCTGAATGTGGAGCACAATGATCTGGTCACCTTCGGCTGTCAGCCTCACAAATCGGATGTCGCCCGTCATTAGCAGCGAGAAACGGCGCACCGGCTGCCCCTCGTCAAAAATCACCGTCCCGCCAAGCAAACGTCGCGGCTCGGCCAGGGCCATAACATCTCGAAGCTGCTGCATGTGAAGACCGAGAAAGGGCGGCGTTTGGCCAAGCCTGGCAGCTTCATAGGTTTTCATGGAGTTTCCTGAGATTGTGCCAGCGCAACGTCAATCGCCCACCAGCTGTGGCAACGTCCGCTTGCTGTGTCAACGTCCGAAACCGCAAATCGTTGCGTGGCATTCGGCTTGGCCACCGATTGCAAATTGGCCCGATCGCCCGCGCGCTCTGATCAGGCCCGCCCAACCATGCTGAAAGGTATCAAACATGCAAAAATCCATCCGCGCGGCCTATGGCGGCCCCAGCCTGTTCAGTTATGGCTTCCGCCCGCTGTTTCTGGCAGCGGGCCTGTTCGCCGCATTGATCGTGCCGCTTTGGATGCTGGTCTGGTCGGGGGATATCACGCTGAGCGGGCCGTTTTCGCCGCTGGACTGGCATATCCACGAAATGCTGTTCGGTTATACCTCGGCGGTGATTGCCGGTTTCCTGTTCACCGCGATTCCAAACTGGACCGGGCGCATGCCAACCCGCGGCTGGCCGCTGATGGTGTTGACGGCACTGTGGCTGGCCGGGCGGTTGGCGGTGGCTGGTATGCTGGGGTTGGAGCCAGTGGCGGTGATGGCGGTGGATTGCGGCTTCATGCTGGCAATCGGTGCAATGGTTACTACCGAGATCGTGGCGGGGCGCAACTGGAGCAACCTGAAGGTGGTCGCCCCGGTTCTGCTGTATCTGGTTGCCAACATCACGTTTCATCTGGAGTCGATCGCGACGGGCGGCGCCGACATTGGGCGGCGGTTGGGGTTTGCGATGGTGGTGATCCTGATCCTGCTGATCGGCGGGCGGATCATCCCCAGCTTTACCCGCAACTGGCTGGTCAAGCGCAGCCCCGAACCGGGGCCACTGCCGGTGCCGTTCGGGCGGTTTGATGTGGCAAGCCTTGTGGTGATGTTGACGGCGCTGTTGGCGTGGGTCGTCTGGCCAGAGTCCCGCTATTCCGGGGTGGCGCTGATGCTGGCCGCAGCGGTGCAGGGCTTGCGCCTTCTGCGGTGGCGCGGGTGGCGCGTCTGGTCATCACCCTTGCTGCTGATGCTGCATCTTGCGTTTGGATTCATCCCGGTGGGATTGGCGGCGCTGAGCCTCGCGTCGCTTGGCCACCTGCCTGCCGCGATTGGGCTTCATCTGTTGGGAGTGGGCGGGTTTGGCGGCATGACTCTGGCCGTCATGATGCGGGCGTCGCTTGGCCACACCGGGCGCGCGTTGCAGGCGGGGCCTGCGCTGACATTGGCCTTTGTCAGTGTGGCCCTTGCGGCGGTTGTGCGGGTCGCAGCACCAACAATGATGGGGCTGTGGATCGCGGCGGTGCTCTGGGCGCTGGGCTTTGGCATCTTTGTCTGGCGCATGGCCCCGGTGCTCAGCTTGCCCAATCCGGCGCGGCGTCAGCCCAATGGTCGATGACAGGCCCGGCACGGCCCATCGGAGGGCAGGTCAGGCGGTTGCACCGCTGAGGATGACCAGCCGATGTGGGGCGGTCACGGTGATCTTGCGACGTTCTGACAGCACAATTCCGTCCCGCTCCCATCCGCTGAGCAGGCGGCTGACGGTGTGCAGCGTGGTGCCGGTCATGTCCGATATGTTCTGCCGGGTGATTGGCAAGGCGATCTCGATGCCGCCTTCGACCTTGCGGCCGGTCTGGGTGATCAGGCGCAGGATGGCGCAGGCCACGCGCTGTTCGACCTGCTGCGTGGCCATTTCGACGATACGGTTGTTCATCTCGCCCACACGTTCGCCAACGGTCTTGTAAGTCTCGGTGGCAAAGCCGTCATAACGCTCGACGAAGCCCGCCCACAGCCGGTTGGGCCAGGCCAGCGCCAGACATTCATCAGCCGTCATCGCCGTCGCCGGATAGGTGGTGCGCCCCAATGCAGCGCCGATGCCGAACAACTGTCCCGGTGCGATATGCAAGGCGATGATCTGGTCGCCGCCCGGTGTGGTGCGTATCACCCGGATATGTCCGTCCATCAGCAGAAAGAACCGCTCGACCGGCTGACCTTCGCTGAACACCGCAACCCCAGGATCAAAACGCATAGACGTAGCGGCATCAAGGATCTCGCGGATCTGCGGGCGAGCGAGTTTGCGAAACGGCGGCAGGTCGATCAGCAGGCTTTCATCAAGTTTTTTCAACCACAGCCTCCGATGTTGTCGCAGCACAACGAGCCGCGTGTGACCTTAGCCTAGAACCAAGGGAAGACCAATCGCTCCCGTTCCTCGAAAGGACGCCTCATGTTCCCGAAACTGATCGCCGCCAGCCTTGCTGCTTTTCTGCTGGCCCCTGCCGCCTTTGCCGAAAACTTTGAGGTGAAGATGCTGAACAAAGGCACCGAGGGTGCCATGGTGTTCGAACCTGCTTTCGTGAAAGCGGCTGTTGGTGACACTGTCACGTTCATCTCGACTGACAAGGGCCACAATGCCGAAGGCATCGCCGACATGCTGCCGGAAGGTGTCGAGGCGTTCAAAAGCAAAATGGGCGAAGACTATGTGCTGACCCTGACCGCAGAGGGGCTCTATGGCGTGAAATGCACGCCGCATTACACGATGGGCATGGTCGCGTTGATCCAGGCGGGTGCGCCGGTCAATCAAGAGGCCGTTGCGGCTGTGCTGCTGAAGGGTAAGGCGAAAACCCGGTTCGAGCCACTGGTCGCGCAGATCGTCCAGTAAGGTCGTGACACACATACAAAGGGCGGCCCCGGCAGCGGGGCCGCCCTTTGGTCATTGAGTGGTGTCATGCCGCCCCGTCCCGCACCAGCCGGAACCCCAGATAATCTGGCGGCACCCCGGCGGCGCATCCGCCAGAGCGCGCATCGCGGATGAAACCGATCACGAAGGCCCGGTGCTTGCCCTGCACCGCCCGCACGCCGCAATAGTCTGATTGTGTCGCGATGGTTGCCCCGTCTGGGCTGAGCGTGCCGTTTTGAAAGCAGGTTTCCGTCCATTCCCAGACGTTGCCAGCCATATCGGCCACCCCCAGAGTGTTCTCACCAAAATATCCGGACGGATGCGCCACCAGATCGGCCGCGCCGCGCAAAGCGACCTCGCGCTGATAACTTGCGATCCAGCGCCGCGATGGGTCCGCACCGTTGGCATCGTCAGCAAAACTGTCATCACTGCCGCGCTCGGCTGCCGCGCGCAGCCATTCGGCATCGGTCGGCAAGCGCCAGTGCTGTCCGGTGCGTACTGAGAACCATTCGGCATAGGCGGTCGCATCCGCGTGGTTGATGTTGGTCTGGGCAAAGCCTGCCTGTCCGCTGGACGCCACGAGCGGGCAGGCGTTCTCGGTCATGCAGCGGGCATAGTCTGCCGCGCTCACCTGGTATTTCATGATCTCCAGTGCACCCGCATCCAATGGATGTTTCGGGGCATCGACGACTTTGGTGCCCTGACGGAACTCGCCCGCCGGGCGATAGTGCTGTAGACCAGCGGCAATCTGCACGGTTTTGGGTAGCGCCACCGACGGGGGCGGATCGGGCCAGAGCAGGATCGCCGCTGCCAAAGCCGATCCTGCCAGCAACACAAGACCTGAACGATGTTTCATGATTGCCCCCATAGTCAAGAAAAGGCGGCCCCAAGGCTGGAGCCGCCCGTTGATCAATGCCGACCAGCTTTACGGGAGCGCGGTCCGCCCCTCATGCGCGACATCGTATTCGACCGGGGCCACCACCTGTTCCATCAGATCGTTGTTCCAGTCGCCGCCGACGATCACATGTGCCGTCGCCCCCAGATTGACCGCCTCGATCAGGTTGTGGTTGACGTAGGCATAGACGCCCGGTTGCAGGAAGGTATAGAGCGCCGCCCCCGCCGATCCGCCGCGGATGAACCAGGTCTCAAGATCGCGCTCGGGCAGGTTGTTGAACTTGCCACTTTCCCAGACCAGATCGCCATGCCCGCCGATCAGATGCGGACGGCTGTCACGGTTGGCCTGACTGTGCACGAACAGCACGGTTTCGCCCTGTTCCGCTGCCAGAGCCGTGTCGCCTGTAAGGGCACCCACCCGGCCATTGAACACCACATGCGAGGGGATCAGGCGATTCATCACCTCAAGCGTGTCGGCATAGCTTTCGCCAGCATCGGCGAAGCGCAGATAGGCACCATCCGGGCCGCGCGGAATGTAGAAGTCATTCTCGCCGATGTAGTAAACACGGTCATAGGCAACCGGAGCGCCCAGATGATCCTTCAGCCCGTCGCGCGGCAGGACCATGATACACCCCGACATGCCCGAAACCACATGCCAAGGGATCATGGGGCCGCCCGGCGCGCAGTGGTAGACAAACACGCCCGGACGCGTGGCCTTGAACCGCAGCACGGCCTTTTCGCCGGGATTGACCAGCGTCAGCGATCCGCCGCCCAAAGCGCCCGTCGCCGCGTGAAAGTCGATATTGTGCTGCATCATGTTTTCTGGCGGGTTGAACAGGGTCAGTTCCACATAATCGCCCTCATGCACCACCATCATCGGGCCGGGAACCGAGCCGTTGAAGGTCATTGCCTGCAACCAGGCGCCCTCATCGACCTGAATTTCCTTCTCGATGATCTTCATCTCGAATTCGACAATTTGCGGGCCGGTGGTTGCAATCTGCTCATGCGGATGCACGAAGGGCGGAGCCACCAGCTTCACCTTGCGGCGTGTCAGTGTCGACAGATCGACAGGGGCTGCCGCCGAAGTGTCCATCACCTCTTCCGCCGCCACGGAGGTCTTCGTCACATAGGGTGAGGCCGCAACCAATGCGGCGCCCAAGAGTGCAGATCGTCTGGTCAGCATCTGGTTTTCCTTTCGGGAATGGAGCGTTTTCCGAAATCTACCTTTCCTCCATGCTTCGTTCGTTGTGATGCAGCAATGTTCGCGGCAGTAGCTCGATGGCGTATCACCAAGCGCTCCACGACCAAGTGAGTGCAATCGGGTGATTTGTGCAGACCACATCTGCGCTGCCTGCGGCAAATCCTAACGAGGTAAGTTCGCACTCACTGCATTCATCACGAGTGCCCACTTTCGAAAGACCATATAGCGACACGGAACTTCCGTTATTGGCCGAGCGCAGCCCTGACAGGCATGAACTGCGCAATAAGCGGAGAGCCGTCTGACGGCAGCGCAGTTGCAGAGACCTTAAAAGAGCCGCCATTCGCGCGGTTAGCAGCGAAAAGGTCAACGGATCAGGCGTGAGGCTGGAGAGCAGACCATCGCGGCATCTTTGCACCAGTTTCGGCTAAGCGCAGCAACCCGACCTCATATCTGGCTCGTTGATGAGTTCTTCAATGACCACAACAAGTACCGGCCGCACTGCGCGATCGGTAACAAGGTCCCGATCCTGCTGACGAAACTAAGCGCATCACCAGCCCGTCACCCTGAGCATCGGGCCGGAAAACTCCACCATCCGGCGGTCCAAGGTTGGGGAGCAGAGCATCTGGGAAACTTTGACTTCGGGCCGTCCAACGTTGGGGTCGCATCACTTACTCAGCATTGGCCACAATACAAAAAACACCGCAAATCTTTCTGAATGAAACCTCCGCCTGTCTTACCGCAGGCGGCCGATCAGTAGCCGAAACAACAGTGGCCCGACCAAGATCACCAGCAGAATACGCGTCAGGTGATGTGCTATGACAAAGCCAAGATCGGCCCCTGCGACAATGGCCAGCATCGACATTTCTGCCTGCCCCCCGGGCGCAAAAGCAAGAAAACCCTCAACCGGCGGAGCAAGCCCCGACAGCGTGACAATTTCGGTAACGATCCCCGCCAGTATCGCAAGAATGGCCACAAACGCTGCACCACCTGCCACAGTGTTGCGCAGCTCTCTTAGCGTGACACCAACATAGCTGACACCGATACCCGTGCCGATCAAAAGCTGCGCTATCAAAAGCGCTTCTCGCGGCGGACGCTGGTGCAACAGACCGCCAAGCGACAATGCGGCGCTGACGATCAGGGGCCCAAGGATGGCTGCGCCGAAAAGCCCGATCCGCGCGCCGCCCTTCCAACCCACAAGCGCGGCTGCCACCATCAGCACTAGCTGAGTCGTGGGCAGGTCAGCCGCAGGCAAGCCGATGGGTTGCCCCAGACTCACCCCGTAGACATTGACCAGAACCACCGGAGCCACGACCATAATGACTAAAAGCCGGGTTACATGCACCAGGGACAACTGTCGTACATTTGCCCCTGCCTCCTGGCCAAAAATCGTCATATCTGCTGCGCCACCCGGCATCGCGGCATAGAACGCCGTCACCGTGTCAAAGCCGCAGACCTTGCGAAAGAACGGCACCCCAATCAGGCCGATCACTGCGATATACACCGGAATGATTGCCAACGAGGCCAGCATGGAAGGTAGTTTTGCCACCAATGCCGGTGTGACCGACGCGCCAATGGCGACACCCAGCACGGATCTGGCCGCAATCGAGACCTGACCAAACCCTTGCAGGGGCGCCCCTAGTAATGCCGCCATGAGGCAGGCAACCATCGGCCCGAACAAGAAAGGCAGCGGCAGCGCAAGCAGCACAAACAGGCCAACGCCAGAAAGTGCGATAGCGGCTGTCAGTGCTTGCTTTGGGAAGGCGGCGCGCCACATACATGTCAATCCAGATTAATGGTGGTTGTATGTGTCACCACAGGCGGATGGGCAAAGAAGGGTGCCGCCAGCGTGCGCCAGGCCTGAAAACCTTCCGAGCCGCGAAAGGTCACGGTGTGATACTCAAGGCTGCGCCATATGACCACCAGTCGATAGACTTGAGGTGTCTCAATCAGTCGGTGCAGCGACAGCCCCAAACAGCCCGCAGCGGCCAGAAAATGCGGTCGAGCCAGTGCCACTGCGGCTTCAAACCCGACAGTGTCGGTCACGGTGATCTCGGCCGTTTCAACGAGAGATGTAGACATGAAAGCTCTTTCTCTACTTTGGCGCATGACCGTGTTCGGCGTCGATTGTGCGCGTCTCGCCGCTGGCAAGCATGGTGCGGGTTGCGTCAATGGTTGCGTAGGTCCAGAAAATCCGCATCGGTTTGTCCGTGGCGTTGATGAAGCGGTGCGGGACGTTTGGCGGAATCCATGTGGTGTCAAAGGTGTCGAGATTGTGCTGCACACCATCAATCTCGGCAATCGCCTGACCTTCAATCACCATAACGCTTTCCTCGCAGTTGTGGAAATGCAGACCGATGGCCGCACCCGGATCGAAGGCGGTGATGCCGTTTATCAAGCTGGTCGAACCGCAACGCCGGGTCACCAGCGGCGTGGTGCGCGCACCACCACCCCGGTCGTTGGCTTTCAACTGGGCGGGGCGAAGAATTGCGGGTTCAGATCGGATAATGCTCATTTTGCGGGGCCGATCCAAATGGTTTTGATGTTGACGAATTCGCGGATGCCATAGACGCCCAACTCCCGCCCATAGCCCGAGCGCTTGATGCCGCCGAAAGGATAGCGCGGGTCCGAAGCTGTCATGCCGTTGATGAAGACCGCCCCGGCCTCAATTTGGCTGGCCAGTCGCCGCGCCCGAACGGCGTCACCTGTCCACAAGGCAGCACCAAGACCGTATTCGCTGTCATTGGCCATGGCCACAGCCTCATCGGCATCTCGCGCGCGGATAATGGCCGCAACAGGGCCGAAGGTTTCCTCGACAAAGGCCACCATGCCGGGCCTTACATGATCGAGCACGGTGGGGGGATAATAACAGCCCTCACGCTTCAGCGGCTGCCCGCCGAGCTTTAGCACCGCCCCTTGCGCGACTGATCGTTCGACCTGCCCATGCAGCGTCGCCAGGAGATTGGCCCGCGCCATCGGGCCAATTTTGGTGTCACGCTGCATCGGATCGCCGACCTTCAGAGCCGCAGCTTTTTGCACAAACAGTTGGACAAAACGGTCAGCCACGGCGTCTTCGACGATGAAGCGTTTCGCGTTTACACAAGACTGCCCGACATTGACGTAGCGCGCCTTTATAGCGGTTTCCGCCGCAGCCTCCAGATCGGCATCCGCCAGCACAAGGAACGGATCGGACCCACCCAGTTCCAGCACCTGCTTTTTCAGCGCCTTCCCGGCTTGGGCCGCCACAATCGACCCCACCTCGGTCGAGCCGGTCAGAGTGATCGCGGCGATCCGGTTATCTGCGATGATGCCTGCGACTTTGGCATTGTCGATCAGCAAGGTCGCGGTCAAGCCTGCCGGGGCTCCGGCTTTGTCCATTACCTCTTGCACAGCCAGCGCCGATTCCGGCACGTTGTTGGCGTGTTTCAGGATAGCACCATTGCCCGCGACCAGCGCAGGGGCGGCAAAGCGGAAATACTGCCAGAACGGATAGTTCCACGGCATGATCGCCAGCACCACGCCCAACGGTTCAAATGCAATCACGCTTTCAGTGGCGTTTGAGGCCACAGGCTCGTCCGCCAGATAGATCGGGCCATGTTCAGCGTAGAAATCGCAGTTGAACGCACATTTCTCAATCTCGGCTTCGGCCTCGACGATCGGTTTGCCCATTTCGCGGGTGATTATTTCGGCATAGCGGGCCTTATCCTGCCGCAAAACGACGGCGATCCGCATCAGCAGTTTCACCCGTTCTGCGATCGGCACGTTGCGCCATGATTTCTGCGCTGTCGCTGCTGCCGCCAGGGCCGTCTCAATGGCCGCGTCGTCTTGCAAGACAAAGCTGCGGATCGGTTCGCCCGTGGTCGGGTTGATCGAGGTGATTGTGGTCATGGCTCAGGCTCCGGTTGATCGGCGAAAAACGCTTGGGAGATGTGGCTTCCAACCGGACAGAAACTGTGCGCTGTGCGATGTGGACGCCGTTGAGGGGATGTATTCAAAGCCGATGGCACCCGCATAACCGGCCGCAGCGAGGGCAGACAGGATGCGGTCGAACGGCAAATTCCCCGTGCCCGGCTCGTGGCGGCCGGGATGGTCGGCGATGTGAACGTGGCCAAGGCGGGTCGGGTTGGCTGTTATCCAGCGCACCGGATCTTCGCCAAGCGTTGCGGCATGAAACGTGTCGAACAACAGGGAAAACGCATCTGCAAACTGGTCTTGCAGCTGTGATGCAAAGGCCAGCGAGCCAACGTGATATCCGGGAATGGTGATCGCTTCGACCAGAACGCGCGCACCTGTGCCTTGGCAATGCCTGATCGCCCACAACAGATTTCTGCGATAGGTCTCATCTGCCTGCTGCAAGCCGTCTTTTGGCACCCCCGCCATCGGATGCACGAAGGGGCAACCCACGCCAACGGCATAATCCAACGCCCGCTCAAACCCCCGGCGGAAGTCGTCCTCGCGTCCGTGCAGCGCTGCCAAGCCTTTTTCGCTTCGTGCAGGTTCGCCCATGCCGGACGTGACTTGCGAGAATGTCAGACCCAGATCGCCAAGCCGCGTCCGCATCTCTGCGGTAGGGATCGCCCAAGGCTCTGGGTGTTCAACGGCGGTAAAGCCGTCGCGTGCTGCAGCCGTCAGCCGGTCGGCAAACGGCAGATCGGTGTAGAGGTAGCCGATATGGGCGGACAGCCGGTTCATCAAGCCGCCTTGAACGGTGCGGCGGCTCCGGCGGGAAACACCACGCCCGCAGCTTTGCCTTCGGTAATAAGATCATCGACAACGTTTGCGGTCACCGGCACACCGTCGCGCCGCCGCTGCATTTCGCGGCGTTGTTCCGGCTCACCGGGCAGCATAATCTCGTCCACCCCGGCGGCCCGCGGCAGGTCTTTGATCCTTTCATAAAACGTATCCATCCGCGCGCCGAAATCGGTCAGCGACATGAACAAGTCTGGCTTGATGGCAAAAAACAGATGCCCGACATTCTGCGGTTCGGAATGGTCGAAGTAGAGGCTTTTGACATCGCCGCCAAAATTCGCCCCGGTCAGCACGCCTGACATCAGATCCATAAGCGTCCCAAGAACCGAGCCTTTCACCCCGCCGAATGGCAGGCAAACGCCCTCAAATGCCTTGGCAGCATCAGTGGTGGGGTTGCCCTCAAGGTCCAGCGCAAGTCCCTCGGGGATCGGGTCGCCCTTCATCGCCGCCAACCGGATCTTGCCGCGCGCGATGACGGTCATCGCCATGTCCATGACATAGGGCGGATGTTTACCACCGGGGATACCCGCGGCGATTGGACTGGCGCCAAGGAACGCCGTCCGTCCCCCCCACATCGCGATTGCAGGCGACGAGTTGGTGAAGATCATCGAGATAAAGCCGCGCTCGATCGCCCGCAGCGCATAGGAGGCCCCCATGCCAAAATGGGTCGACCGGTGCACACCGACCAAGCCGATCCCCATCTCGGCAGCAATGTCGCATGCCGCGTTCATTGCGACATGCGAGGGCACAAAGCCCATGCCGTTGTCACCATCAACATGCGCCACCGCCCCGGCAACCTTTGTCACCTTCACATCCGGCCTCGGGTTTACCAGCCCCTGCCGCAGCCGTTCCAGATACATCGGGATGCGGCTGATGCCGTGGCTGTCGACGCCGCGCAGGTTCGCTTTGACCAGATCGCCCGCAATGAGCTTGGCATCCTCATCGCTCATCCCGACGGTGCGGAACATTGCCACTGCATAATCGGTCAGATCCTGTGCGTGGAAGTAGCTCGTTTTGGCCATCTTTGGGCTCCAGCAGGTTGCATTGTCCAACCCGGCCACCACAGCGGCCGGCTACATCATCATTCACGGCTTCATCCGTGGAACGTCTGTCAGTGGCCCGAGGGCGCATCGTCAAACTTGATCTTCCGGGTGCGACGCCAATGTAGCACGGCTGGAACCACGACAATCAGCACGGACACGGTTATCAGCACCGCCGACAAGGGGGTTGAGACGAAGACCATCGGATCGCCTTGTCCTATCGCCAGCGCCCGACGCAGCTGCAGTTCGGCCATCGGTCCCAAGATCAGTCCGATCAGCACAGGCGCAATCGGAAAGTCATAGACCCGCATTGTGTAGCCCATCAGCCCGACACCAAACATCATCGCAAGATCAACCCAGGAATTCGACACCCCCCAAATACCCACCAGCGAGAAAATGAGGATGCCCGCGTATAGATAGGGCCGTGGGATGAACAGCAGCCGCACCCAAAGCCCCGCCAACGGCAAGTTCAGGATCAGCAGCATGAGGTTGCCGACGTACAGCGAGGCGATCAGCGACCAGACAAGATCACCCGAGTTGATGAACAGCATTGGTCCCGGCTGCAGACCGTAGTTCTGGAATGCTGCCAACAAGATAGCGGCGGTCGCAGAGGTTGGCAGACCCAATGTCAGCAGCGGCACCAGCACCCCGGCTGCGGCGGCATTATTTGCAGCCTCTGGTCCTGCCACGCCTTCAATCGCGCCATGACCGAATTCTTGGGGATGTTTGGTCAGCTTGCGCTCCAGGGTGTAGGATAGAAACGTCGGAATCTCGGCCCCGCCCGCAGGCAATGCGCCGATGGGGAATCCCAGGAATGTGCCACGCAGCCAAGGCTTCCACGACCGTTTCCAGTCGTCCTTGGTCATCCACATGCCGCCCGCCAAAGGGTTGAGGTTTGGCTTGTGCAGGCCAAAGCGGCTGGCAACATAAAGCGTCTCGCCGATGGCAAACAGTGACACCAGCACCACCGTCATCTCTACCCCGTCCATCAGATCGGGCACACCGAAGGTCAGGCGTTGCAGGCCCGACTGTTTGTCGATGCCTACCAGTCCCAATGACAGGCCAATGAACAGCGCGATAAAGCCGCGCACTTTCGAGGTTCCCATCACCACCGACACCGACAGGAACGACAGCAGCATCAAGCCGAAATAGTCTTGCGGTTTGAAGATAAAGGCCAGTTCGGCAATCGGCGGGGCCAGAAAGGTGATCCCAAGCGTGCCGATTGTGCCAGCCACGAATGATCCTATTGCCGCCGTGCAAAGCGCTGCTGCACCCCGGCCATTGCGCGCCATCTGGTTGCCCTCAAGCGCCGTCATCATCGACCCGCTTTCGCCGGGCGTGTTCAGCAAGATCGAAGTCGTTGATCCACCATACATCGCGCCATAGAAAATGCCCGCGAACATGATGAAGGCGGCAGTCGGCTCTATATATACCGTCACCGGCAGCAACAGCGCGATGGTCAGCGCTGGGCCAATGCCGGGCAGCACGCCGATGGCGGTGCCCATAAACGTGCCAATGAAGGCCCACATTAAGTTCTGCGGCTGCAACGCGATGCTGAAGCCGTTCATCAATCCTGTGATGGAATCCATTGTCACATCCCCACGGCAGGCAATAGCCCGCCCAATTGCACGCCAAGTTTTCCAAACAGCCACCAGCACAGGACTGAAAAGCCCAAGCCCAGGATCAGGTTCAACATCCAGCGGCTTGATTTGAAGGCCGCGGCGATCAGAACGAAGCAGCCGGTGCAGGTCGCGACGAAGCCCAGGGTGGGCATCGTCACCATCGGTAAAGCGCAGGCCAAGGCGACGAGCCCCAGCGCCTTGTAGGACACGACGTGCGCGTCATTTATGTCCTCTGCACCTTGTTCCTCGAACGGAACGCCCTGCCAGATTTGCAAGGCGAGCATCATACCCAGCAAGATCAGGCCCAAACCAACGGCTGAAGGCACAAAACCCGGCCCGACATGGGCATACTGATCGAACTGCGGCAGCTCGGCAGCTTTGGCAAGCACGATAGCGCCCCAAGCCACAACACCACCCGCAATCCAGTAAGGGCGTTCCGTCATATCATTCATCCTTTTGAAGTGAGGTTGATCTTACTTGACCAAACCGGATTCCTTCAGGATCTCGCCAATCCGCACCTTTTCAGTTTCAAGGAAAGCCACGAATTCGTCGCCGGACAGATAAGCGTCTTCCCAGCCTTGCTTGGCCAATGTGTCTTTCCAGGCGGCCGAGTCGTGCATTTTGGCAAAACGATCCAGCCAGACCTGACGTCCTTCGGGTGACATATCTTTGGCACCCACGATGCCGCGCCAGTTGCCGACAACGACATTCAGTCCGGCTTCTTTCAGGCTGGGCGCATCGATACCGTCAACCCGGCCTTCGGAGGTCACCGCAATAATGCGGATGCGGCCTGCATCAGCCATCGCCTTGAATTCAGACACACCCGAAACCGCGACCGTCAAAGCGCCGCCACCGAGCGCCGTCACCACTTCCGCACCGCTGTCATAGGGGATGTAGTTGAGTTTGGCCGGTTCCAGCCCATTTTCCTTGGCGATCAGCGCCATCACGATATGATCGACGCCCCCAGCCGAGCCGCCGCCAATCGCCACCGCGCCCAGATCGGCTTTCATCGCCGCAACCAGATCTTCCACCGTTTTGATCGGCGAGTCCGTTGCAACCGCCACCACGCCTGTGTCGTTGGTCAGCCGCACCAGCGGCGTCACATCGTCCAGCGTGACCGGCGAATTGTTCATCAGAATGCCGCCAACTATGATGACGCCCATCGACATCACCGCGTTGTCATTGCCGGTGTTAGAGCTGACAAACTCTGCAAGGCCGATCGTGCCGCCGGCACCGCCCTTGTTGGTAAAGCTTGCACCATCCGTGAAGATGCCTTCTTTGTTCATGGCATCAAACGGCAGGCGCGCCATCGCGTCATAACCGCCGCCAGCACCGCCCGGCGCCATGACCACCGCCGGTTCTGCATAAACCGGAGCAAGACCTGCCAGCGAAAGCGCGACTGTCGCCGCAAAAATTGTTCTGATCATTTTCATCCTCCCGATGATTTCAAGCCAGAGGGTTATTCCGCCCCCAGCCACTAAGACAACCGCCTCCTTGCGTTTGTCTCATGACTATACTTACGACAATTAAGCAAAGCAATCAATCGCTTTGGCGCGGCAGGTTAATCGTCATTTATTGTTGTATTACAGATAGATAATTCAATCTGTCTGAATATGCGCCAAGCGAAGCCAAGCCTTGCAAGGCGCACAATCCAGACAAGCCGAATCGCCCGTCAGGCGATCTGCATTTCTTCCAGCAAACACGCCCAGCCCGCGCCGTGCATGTCGCGGTCAGCGCGCGTGCCCTGCACCACCGGGCGCGGCACCGAGAACTTGACGACATTCAGCGACGGGATGTCAAACCGCTTTAGCAGTTGCTGTTCGACCCCGAACAAGCGCGCCACCTCGGCATCCTTCAGCCCATCGCAAACCCGGGCAAAAGTGGCGGCATCGTCGCAAAACACATCGACGGTCAACCAGAAGGGCCCTGCGTTTTTCGAGCGTACCTTGCTGACCAAGGATCCCAGCTCAGCCATGACCGACCTCATGCAGTTCCAGAACAAAGGCCGACATCGGATCATCAAGTTCCATCACGTGATTGAGGCAAAATTCATACAAGGCGCCTCGCTGCATTTCTGCGGGCGAGAACGGAAAGGCAAACGTTGGCATCGGTTCATCCTCGGTCAGCGGATGGTGCAGCAGATAGGGGTTCAGGATCTTGCCCGCTTCGGCAGCCTGTTCGGCGGTGGGGCAGGTCAGGATGCCCATGATGCCGACCTCGACCGGCAATTCAGTGCGGTTTTCCAGCGCGCCAAGTGTGGCATCCATCCCGATCAGTCGCATCTCCAGATGAAAGCTTTCGGGCGCAAGACCCATCCGCGTGACAATCTTTTCCGTCACCCGCGCCTGCACATCCGCCGCCCATTCGCGGGCGTGGCGCACATAGCGGCGCTCGCGGATCACCGCCAGACCGACGGTCTGATAGCCGACCACCCGGGCCCCTTCGAGTTTGACCGTATAGCGCCCCGGCACCCAGTCCGAGCCTTCCACCCGCACGCGGCGCGGGTCGATGGCATGATATTCGGATCGCGTCACGTCCAGATGCCCGCCGGGTTCGTGCAGAATGAACGGATCAGAATTCTCGTAAAGCATATGCGCGGACACGGTATAGGGCGTCGCCGCCGCCTCTAGCGCCATCGGTTCAACCGTGAAACCCGTGGCGTCAAAATCTATCTGGATGACGCCGGAATTCGGATGCGTTGTCGCCAGCGCCCCACATTCGCCGACCTTGGCCCCATGCCACGCCGCCCCCGCGTGGTCGCCGCGTTCAATCGGCAGCGCCGCAATGATCGCCGTGTCGGTGGTGCGCCCGGCAATGACGATATCGGCGCCAGTGGCCAGTGCCGCCGTGATCTGCTCTGCCCCAGCGAGCGCGACGATGTTGGTGCAACTGTCAATCACCGCTTCGGAAATATCGGGCGCAGCGGGAAGCGGATGCAACTTGCCTTCGGCCATCGCCGCCTTGACCCGTGCCTTTGGCTGGGCGGATTTCAACGTGGCCACGCGCACATGCAACCCATCCTCGGTCGCAATCTCGCGGGTGATTTCCAGCAACCAATCCACCGTGCTGTCGGCGCCGCAGGTGCCCGCGGTGCCAATCACCAATGGAACCCCCGCTGCCAGCCGTGCCTGCATCAACTCGCGCCATTCCGCTTTGGTAGAGGCCCGCGAGTATTTGGACATACCGCGTCCCAGATAGGACGGTCCGCTGTCGGTGGACCCGCCATCCACCGCGATGATGTCGGGGTGGTTCGCAACCCCCCGCTCCAGCGCCTTGCGATCATAGCCCAGACCCAAAGCGCCCGCGGGCACCAATACGCGTGTCATCTGACGTATCCTCCGTTGCAGTTGCCCCACGCCCAAGACGCGGGGATCAGAACATTTCTGCCCGCGCCTTGCGGTCTTTCGCACGGCCCAGATGCTCAAACATCAAATCCGCCGCGCGGGCGGTGTCGCCTGCATCCAGCGCATCCAGAATCCCCAGATGCTCGGCATTTTGCCCAAGCACCTGAGTGATATTCAAAGTTTGGCGGTACTCCACCAAGCGGCGCAGATGATTCAGCTTTTGCACGGTGTTTTGCAGAAACCGGTTGCCGGAAAGCGCAGCCAGCCCTTCATGGAATTCCGAGTTTGTTTCGAACAGTTCCATCTGGCTCAACCGTTGCCAACCGCCTTCGGCCACCATTTCCTGCCGCCGCCGCAGGTCAGCCAGCACAGTGCGATCCAACCGGAAACCGGGGCAGCGCAGGCCATGCACCTCAATCACCTGACGCAATTCATAGCACTCGCGATAAGCATCGACCGAGTCGATCAGCGCGGCAAACGTCCAGCCCCGACCCTCATTCCGTTCGATCCAGCCTTCCGCCGAAATCCGCGTCAGGGTGCGGCGCAACCCGGGCCGTGACACGCCGTAACGCCGCATCAGGTCGTTCTCACTGACCCTATCCGGCAAACGGCGCGACAACCTGTCATCCGCGATGCGCAGATAGACCCCCTCCTCGGACGTTTCGTCCGAAGGCACCACAGAATCCGCACGCGTCACGAGGTTGCGCAGGAAGTATCCCTTATTTGGCACCCGTTCTAAGATGCCCTGTTCGGCCAGCATTGCCAAGGCAGACCGGATCGGCTGGCGCGAAATGCCCAGCAGGTCCTGTAGGCTGGCTTCGGTCAGGTGTTGCCCTTCAGCCATGTCGGACGTGCGGATATGGCGCACGATCCTGTCGGCGAGATTGCGATGAAGTTCATTCATGATCGGTCCCAAAAACGTCTTATGCTGCAATATAGGACAGTTCATCATGGATCAATCACTCCACCGCAACCAATGCGGCGACAACCTGGTCGGTGAACGCCACCGTGCCCAGTTGCCCGCCCAGATCGGCAGTGCGCGTAGCCCTGTTGTCGAGCGACACCTCAATTGCGGCCTCAATAGTGCGGGCGGCCTTTGCAAGCTGTGGGCTGTCGTTGCGCAGCGCCAACCAGTCCAGCAGCATCGCCGCCGACAAGATCAGCGAGGTGGGGTTCGCCCTGTTCTGCCCGGCGATGTCGGGGGCCGATCCATGCTGTGCCTGCGCCACGCAAAT
Source organism: Cypionkella sp. (assembly GCF_034376685.1). GTDB lineage: Bacteria > Pseudomonadota > Alphaproteobacteria > Rhodobacterales > Rhodobacteraceae > Cypionkella. The sequence goes on along the minus strand of NZ_JAXMJJ010000019.1, from coordinate 27,796 downwards.
CGACTCGCCCTGATTGATCGACCCGCCAAGACCAAGGCTGCCACACAGCTCAGACGCCTCATCCGACAGAATGTCGCCAAACATGTTGGTGGTCACGATCACATCGAACTGGTCGGGCTTGCGGATCAGAAGTGCCGCAGTGGCATCGACGATCAGCTCTTCCAACACCACATCCGGGTACTCAACAGCGACTTTGCGCACCTCGCGCAGAAACAGCCCGTCAGACAATTTCAGCACATTCGCCTTGTGCACTGCGGTTACCTTCTTCCGCCGCCCGCGCGCCAATTCAAAGGCGGCACGCGCCACCCTTTCAGAAGCCCGTGCGGTGATCTTGCGCACCGACAGCGCCATATTCTCGTCCGGCATGAATTCACCCGTGCCCGCGAACATATTGCGGTCGGAATAAAAGCCTTCGGTATTCTCGCGCACGATGATCAGATCCATCGGCTTGCGCAGCACCGTCAGATCGGGGCGCGAGCGGCAGGGCCGAACGTTGGCAAACAGCTCAAACTGCACGCGCAATGCACCCGAAGGATTGATGCCGCCACGATCGCGCGGCGGGTAATCGTAATGCGAAACCGGCCCAAGGATCACCCCATCCACCTGCGGGATGCGCGCCATCACGGCATCGGGCAGCGTCGTGCCCTGTTCGGCCAGCGATTTCAGCCCGATATCCGCCGTCTCGATCTGCAACCCCAGCCCGAACCGGGCATCAACTGCAGCAAGCACACGCAAGGTGGCTGCGGTAATCTCAGGACCAATCCCGTCACCCGGCAGGGCAAGTAAGCGCATGAAGGGTGTCCTTCCATCAAAGCAGGGCGCGTGGATTTTTGACGCGACAAAAGACCAGTATCTTGCGATGTGGTGTTTTGCAACCTTAAAAAACCATGCCTTGGAAATTTCCCGGCCCCATGCGATAACAAGCAACCCTCGCTTTGCAGGACAGACAGTGACGCAGCTTGCCAGCACCCTAGCCCTTCAGATCGCCCGCTTTGTGCTTGCCGAAGCCCTCACCGAAGGCACCCCGCTGACCGAACGGATGCTGGCCAAGCGTTTTGACGTCTCGCGCTCGCCGATCCGTGTGGCCCTGCGCGAGCTAGAACAAGCCGGTCTGCTACGTGTGAGCGCGCGTGGCGGATATCAACTGGCCGATCCGCAAGCGGCAGCAGATCTTTCCGACGAAACCGCCTCGGACAATGCCGAGGATATTTATCTGGCCATCGCCCGCGACAGATTGGCGGGTGAGATTCCCGACCGGATCAGCGAGAATGAACTTTTGCGGCGCTACCCTGTCACCCGGCCACGCCTTCTTGCACTGTTGCGGCAGATGTCCGAAGAAGGTTGGGTCGAACGTCTGCCAGGCAACGGCTGGCGGTTTCTACCCGTGCTGACGTCGATGCAAACCTACCGTCAAAGCTACAGTTTCCGGCAAGCCATCGAACCGGCAGCTTTGCTGGAACCCGGATTTCAGCTGAACACGGCCGAGCTTGAACGCCATCTCTGTCAACAACGCGGTCTGGTCAGCGGGGCCATTCATACGATCTCCAGCGTGCAGCTTTTCGTACAGAACAGCGCGATGCACCAAGCGATCATCGACTGTAGCGGCAACACATTTTTCATCGATAGCCTGCGTCGCGTCGACCGGTTGCGGCGGCTGATTGAATATCGCCAGATCGTTGACCGCGCACAGGCTCGCCTGCGCTGCGCCGAACATGTCCGAATTCTTGAACTGGTCCTTGATGGCCGGAACGCCGAAGCGGCCGGGGAGATGCGCATGCATCTGGCAGCCTTGGGCCCGATTAAAGCCTACACGGCTGGAGCGTCGCTGGATCATCCGCACGCGCATAGATAACTGAACGCAGGGCTGGCGATAGTGCGTTAGCTGATCGCATAACCCTCAACGGTCCAACCGGTAGAACTTGGGGCATGATTGTTTTAGGCGCGTCCTCCGATACTGGTCGTCGTACAGGTGAATGGCTCGGCTGACTCGAGACAAGTACACATCTGCGCTGCACACGCTTGGTGCAAAGAAATTCTGCGATATTGTCAAAAGACCGCTTCTGCGAGTACTGCCGCGCAGCATCTTGACGACGCGAGTGTCTGCTTTGGGCCGAAAGCGCCAGTCGCTGCCCTCAGTGGTCCGGGCATCGGAGCATCCTATCCCGAACCTTCATCTTGAATTCTAGGAGCATGAGAAGTCGGACAAACATTTCGTTATCTCCGTCACCCTTCGAGAAATTGGTAAACTGGGGTCAGGACCCATTGATCTTGCTTCTGCGGCATGATTCAGACTCCGCAAGGAGAGCGGTCAATGAGCAACCTGTTCTGGCTGACCGACGTGCAGATGGCCCATCTTGAACCGTTCTTTCCCAAAAGCCATGTCAAGCCTCGCGTCGATGATCGACATGTTTTTAGCGGCATAATATTCATCAATCGTAATGGGTTGCGCTGGCGCGATGCGCCCAGAGAATGTGGTCCTGCAAAGACCCTCTACAACCGCTGGAAGCGTTGGGTGGACATGGGTGTCTTTGCCCGGATGATGGAAGGTCTGACCTTAGAGGCGGCCATTCCGAAGACGGTGATGATCGACGCGACTTGTCAATCGGCACGCAAAGCTGACCCCCTATCGGCGCTCAATATTGACCCCTTGACTGGCGGAGATCAGGGCCTGAGCCGACCGAACTGATGATGTTGTGCAGGCGGGTCAGGCCCTGATCGTCAGGCGCGATTTTTGAATCGCCAAGACCCGATCCCCGTTTCAGCGGCATTGCCGCAATCAGGGTTTGGATGAGCCGCGAAAACTCGACGTCGTCTTCCCACAACGGCAAGAAATGTTCGTCCAATCGCCGAGCGAGTTGCTCGTCGCCGCGAATGGCATCGACAACTTCATTGACGCCGAACACGACGAGGGACGCGCAAAGATCATTGGCCAGGAATCGGAACATATTGAGAAAGCGTCGCTGTTCACGGTAACTGCCAGCCAACAGATTGTGCACCTCGTCGATCATGATCATCCTGAGATCCATGTCGCGCAAATGGTTGAGAGCACGTACCTCCAGTTCGGATTCCGCCCTCGGAAACATCACGCCGACAGAGCTTGCCATGCAAATGAGACTGAAAAAAAGCCCCGCATAGTTTCAGAAATTAACCCATGGACTCTCCGAAAAATCGGGGGGGGACGTGGCTCAGGTCACGGCCCCAAGACTTCCCTTGCAGAGTCTTGTTATTACTAAGATTTTACTGAAGAGACGGGTTTCGAACACTGTTTCGCACTTTCATAGTCAGTCTTCTATCCCAACAAACGTCGAGAACGCGCCCCGCCAGCCATCGATGCACCGGGCATAGGTATCAATGACTAATGCGACATAAACGAACCCGTCCCAGATGACGACATAGGCAAAATAGGAAACCCACAGCATGTTTGGCGCAGGCACCCGGAATCGGCGGTTCACCTTGTCCAACGGGCATGGAAGATTCTTGTTAACGATCGTTACCTTTTGCGGTTTACTCTGGATAATCCCTTGAATATCCATGTCCTTCATCGATCTGGACACAGTGCATCGGGCGAGTCAAAATCTTCGCGGCGCAACTGCCGACAGATCTTGCGCACACTATATACCTGTTAGTTCGTTTCGAAAACGCACTGTATCTGTGGACGAAACTCCTCGTCCCGCCTAGCACGATCCGACAGTTGCGAGGGGTCCGCCCGCTTCGTCAGATGTCCGTCGTAGGTGGCAGGGGCGATCGACAGAGTGTTGCAGATCGGCTCCTGACCTCAGGAAACCAAGCGTTACTCAGGTCTGATAATATAGCAGGACTAGGTCAATCTGACGATGCGTCCGCGTCTTGGCGAATATCTGTTTCAGATAGCTGCGGATCGTCGACAGCGACAGGCCGGTACTCGCAGAAATCTCGTTGAGTTGTTTGCCCAATAGCACCTCACGCGCAACCAGCCGTTCCGATGGCGTCATTTCGTAAGAGTCAAAGAAACGCTCGTGCTGCAGGCTATGTCTGATCTGCTTTTCGCCAAATAGCACTATCGCCATCCGCAGACTTGACTGCGGCATCGGTGCCACCAGCGCCAGCCGCGAATCTTGGCCCAGAGATGTCAACGACAACAGAGAAGACCGTCCATCTTCCTTTGTAGCAGCGCGGATTGCTTCGCGCAGCGCCACACATTCGCGCTTGTTCACCAGTGTCAGCTTTTCCCCGGTTACGATGCGGTCGATCGCATTCACTGCACCCTGGCGCGGCGATTGATGGTAAACTACCAGTCCCGCGCTGTTGACGACAAAAACCCGCAGTGCAAGCAGCGAGATCACCGATTGTAACGAGGCGAGGTGCAAGTTGTTGCGGCAATCAAGCGACTCGGCCAATTGCTGAGTGACATAGGCCATGCCAATGCGCAGCAGCGGTTGCTTCTCAATAAGATCGACATGGCCCAGTCGCGGGAAGGCCATGACCGGAAAGCTTTGAGCGATCGGCGCACCGATGCCCACGACATTGCGACCATTGCTGATCCAGATGGGGTAAGTCTTGTCTGGCAAATCGCCCAAGCCAGGTTGGTTGTGGACAACGTCTGCACGGACGGTGTCGTTGGAATGTGCAATCAGCCTACTTTCAGCCATCTTGACCAATGTGCGCACGGTTTCTTGCGAACAATCCGCCATCTTGGAGATCCAAGCATCGGTAAAGATTTTGCCGCTTCCATCGAAGAAGCCCATGAAAACGCCTTGAAGTTCCGCGCTCGTGCAAAAATACTGCGCGAAATTCGCACGGTGATTATTGCTGTAATCGCTAAGTTGCATGTTCATTCTCGTACCATTTAAAATGGCGGCGCCATCATCGGGAAAACTGCGGCTGGATCTTGCATTTGCCGGTTACCAGCAATGCCAGCGCTACGACCGGGTTGATGTCATCGGACTGGATGAAAACAATAATCGACACAAGGCAACGGTTCTTCACGGCGCCGCAATCAACGCAGGTTATGGTACGCCTTAGCGCATTGAAGTTTGGGTGCCCTAAAACAAAGTCAGAAATCATCGAGGACAGGATCAGGTCTAAATGTAGAAACCGTATCGAAACTATGAACAAATGTCAATTTTACGACATGATACAGCTTGCATAGTCGCACCTGATAGACGGAGCCGAAGTGCAAACCACAGCCCACCAAACGAAGACGATCCAACTTTCCCCTCCCATCAAGGGTGGACGCCCCCCAACGAAGGGGGCGCCCGCTCTTTAAATTGAAATCACGAGTACAAATTACTTACTCTGCCAGCAGGTCGATGGTCAGCGTGCTGCCATTGACCTTAACATTGACATCGTCTTCGACGAACAGGTCGGCAATCTGCTGTTCGTTGGTGAAGATGGTGGTGTTGCCGACATGATCTTTGGACAGATCAATCACGCAGGGCATCGGCTCGCAATATGGCACTTCGCACGTGACCGATGCATCATCCGGCTCACAGTTCGGCAGGGTAATGCACTTGTCATCAAAGCTGATGATGCCCTTGCCGTCGCCGTCGATGCCGGGTTTCAGCAAGAAGTCCATCAGCGCCGCCGGGCTGAAGAACGGATCAAGCGGGTTGATGCCTTCCAACTCGCCCACCAAGTTCTCGATCAGCACCGAGCCACCCAAGCTAGAGGTGATCAGGACGTCATTGCCCACAATAGAGGCCGACAACGTGCCTTCAAAGTCAGAATGGAAGATCACGCGATCTTCCTGATCGTCATCGAAGTCCTTAATCACATCATTGCCGATGTTCAGAACGGTGGTGTCGCAAACCCCGTCACCATCTCTGTCCAGATCATAGCCGAAGTAGAAGTTGTCTCCATCGCCTTCACCATAGAGCACATCATTGCCTTCGTCACCCACCAGACAGTCGGTCTCTTTGCCGCCCTGAAGCGTGTCGTCACCCAGACCACCCAGCAGCAGGTCGTTGCCACCATTGGTTACACCGGTGTCTCCGACCAGCAGGTCATTGCCAGCACCACCATGCAGGAAGTCGTTGCCCAGACCACCATCCAAACGGTCGTTCTGCGCGCCGCCATCCAGCGTGTCACGGCCCGTACCACCAAAGAGGACGTCTGCGCCGGCCCCACCAGTGATGCAGTCATCGCCAGCGTCACCATAGAGCTTGTCAGCGCCAGCATCGCCTGCGATCTTGTCGTTACCTGTGCCGCCGCTGATGCAGTCAGCGCCAGCGTCGCCGTTCAAATGGTCATCGCCCGCATCGCCATACAGCTTATCGTTGCCAAGGTTGCCATTCATCGTGTCATTGCCGACACCACCATAGAGCAGGTCATTGGCATCGTCGCCGGTGACCGCGTCGTCGTCTTGGCCACCATAGATCGTATCGCAGCCTGCGCCGCCGGTGATCGAATCGCTGGCTTCGCCCGCAGCCACCTGGCCATCGGCGTTATCACCGTAGATCAGATCATTTCCAGTGCCGCCTGAAATGCAGTCGGCATTGTCATTGCCTTCGATAACATCATCCCCGGCATCGCCGGCAATGTGGTCATCGTCGGCACCGCCTTGGATGTTATCATTGCCATCGCCGCCAGAGATGGCATCCATGCCGCGCTGACCCATAAGAGCATCGTCGCCGGTGCCGCCATAAATCTTGTCGTGGCCGTCAAAGCCGTGAATGGTATCTTCACCGCTGCCACCAAAGGCAACATCGTTGCCTTTACCGGCATTGATGTAATCGGCGCCTGCATTGCCCGCGACCACGTCGTCGCCGTCGTCGCCATAAAGCGTGTCGTCACCGGCTCCGCCGGTCATCATGTCGTTGCCAGCGCCACCAAAAAGCGTGTCGTTGCCCTCTTGGCCCGCCATGCAATCATTGCCATCGCCACCATAGAGCAGATCATCACCTGTGCCGCCCAACACAGCATCATCGCCCGTGTTGCCCCAAGCAACATCATTGCCAGAGCCACTGATCACCACGTCGTTGCCTGAGCCGCCGTCGAGCAGATCGTCGCCACCACCGCCAGCCAGCATGTCATCGCCATTGCCACCGCTCAGCTCGTCATTGCCCTGATCGCCGCTGGTTTCGTCACCCATCAGGATGTCGTTGCCCTCGCCGCCGAACAGGTAGTCGCCGCCGCCGCCGCCGCGGATAAAGTCACTTCCACCGTCGCCGGTGATCGCATTGGCATTGCCATTGCCAAGGATGTGGTCATCACCGCCCAGACCACTGCCCTTGTTGACACCGGGTAAGCTGTTAAAATTCCCATTGTCAGAATTAGGTGTGCCGCCAAGCCAAGGCGCGCCGCTAATAAGCGCCCACGCCTGGTCCTTCGTTTTCATCGTAGCCATGATCGAGTCCTCCCAAAGGTTTAAAATCTTTCAACATTACCGAATACGGACAATAAACTGCCCGTCCGCTCCACACGTTTGCGGATACCGTTCAGAAGTAGCCGCTGATGCAGTGCCTCAAAAAAGCCACCATTGAGATTTCGCGGATACCCTCAATTAGGGGTAACGCTCGCTTTACGCCTATATTTTCGTAACTTGACAGGGTGAACGATGAACGAGAATCTTAGAGGAACAGATCTATATCATATTAAATACAATAGGTTACATTACTTATATGGCAAAATTGAAGATTATCTTAATTGCAATTCTAGGTTGTGCCGTAGATTAACATACATCAAATTTATATCGATTCGATGCGAATCAGTCTGTTCAGACCGACCCCATCTCCGATAAGTTTCCACCACAATCCCCAAACCTACAGCCTGCATCAAAATTCTCTACTTTCTAAAAGAAACTAATATGGAGTGACAAATTTATAATGTTGCGCTACGCTCAGATGGCGATCCTATCGTAGATTTCCGATACGGTCGAGCGCGCCACAATACTTAAGTATATCGATTATATCATTTTAGATGTGAGGCGAAGATGTCAGATGACATTCTTATTGGCCACTCCGAATTGCGCGAAACTTGGCGTGAATTTCGTGGGCTGGTTTGGACCGCTGGTTTTTTTAGTGTTTTCGTCAATATTTTGATGCTGACCAGTCCGCTATTTATGCTGCAAACCTATGACCGGGTGCTGGGTGCGCGGTCGGAATCGACGCTTGTGGCGCTGTTCATCATGGTGGCCTTCCTGTTTATCATCATGGGTGTGCTGGACTGGGCGCGCACCCGATTGACCACACGGATGGGCGCGCGGTTTCAGGCCCGCTTGGACCGTCGCGTCTTCAACGCGATGCTGAAGAAGGCCGTGACCGATCACCGCGTTGATGAGACGACCGGCAGTGGTCAGCAGTTGAAGGATCTAGAGGCAATCAACCGTTTCTACGCCTCGCCGGTGTTCCTTGCGTTGTTTGACGCGCCCTTCGCACCGTTTTTCTTGCTTGGGCTCGGGCTGTTTCACCCTTGGCTTGGCTTTCTCGCAGTTTCGGGTGGCGGGCTGTTGTTGGTGATCGCGGCGCTGAATCAATACAGCACCAAACTGCCTAACGTGAAATCTTCGGTCGCAAGCTTTGTGTCGGACCGCTATTCTCAGCAGCTTCAGAATGAGGCCGAGACGATCCGCAGCCTTGGGATGCAAACCCATGCTTTTGAGAAATGGCTACGCTCACGCCAACGCGCTTTGCAGCAAAACCTGCGCGGCACCGATTTGGGTGGCAGCTTTTCAACCCTGTCGCGCACCTTCCGGCAATTTCTGCAATCGTGCATGTTGGCGCTGGGAGCCTATCTGGTGTTGAAAGGCGAGGTCACGCCAGGCGTCATGGTGGCTTCGTCGATCCTGCTTGGCCGGGCGCTTTCCCCAATAGAAACCATCGTCAACCAATGGGGAACCGTACAACGATCCCGCCGTGCTTGGGACAATATCGCGCGCTTGTTCGCCGAGGTGCCGGAGGACCGCCCGATCATGGACCTGCCGCGCCCGCAGGCAAAACTGACCGTGCAGCAGATCACCGTCATCCCACCCGGCGGTGCGATGCCGACGTTGAAACAGATCAGCTTTACCATCATGCCGGGCGAGGCAGTCGGTGTGATTGGCGCCAGTGGTGCGGGCAAATCGACGCTTGCCCGTGCGCTGACTGGCATGTGGCCCGCAAGCAGTGGCAAGATCAGGCTGGATGGAGCGCCGCTGGATCAATATGGTGCCGAGAAGTTGGCCGAATACATCGGCTATCTGCCGCAAAGAGTAACACTGTTCGACGGCACAGTAGCCGAAAACATCGCCCGGCTGGCGCAGGAATTCGACTCTGCCCGCGTGGTCGAGGCCGCGCAGCGAGCGGCGGCGCATGAGATGATCCTGCGACTTCCGATGGGCTACAACACCCCAGTGCAGACCATCGGCACCCAGTTGTCTGGCGGTCAGATCCAGCGGATCGGGCTGGCACGGGCGCTTTACGGCGATCCGGTCATTCTGGTGTTGGACGAGCCGAACTCCAGCCTCGACAATGAAGGCTCGATTGCGCTGAATCAGGCGGTGATTGCGATGAAGGCCGAAGGCAAGGCGGTGCTGATCATGGCGCACCGCCCCGCTGCCATCAAGGAATGCGATCAGCTTCTGGTGCTGGAAGACGGTGCACGCAAGGCTTGGGGACCGCGCGAGCAGATCATGTCCAGCATGATGAGCAATGTCGAGAATATCCGCAGGGCGACAGCCACCGGTGGGGGGCTGTCATGACGAAGACATCCTCTAATCCCAGCCGCGATCTGGGCCGCGATATTGGAATCGGCCTGGGCTCGCCCCGGCTGGCTCTGGTGATAGGCTTTAGCGCGGTGCTTTTACTGGTCGGTGGCTTTGGCACTTGGGCTGTTGCCACCCGCATCGACGGCGCAGTGATCGCTCAGGGTCGGATCGTGTTGGATCGCAATCGACAGGCGGTGCAACATCCCGATGGCGGTGTGCTCGCTGAGGTGCTGGTGGCCGAGGGCGATACCGTTGCCGCAGATGAAGTATTGATGCGGCTTGACCCGACGCTGGCATTGTCTCAGTTGACGATCACCGAAAGCAGGCTGTTTGAGGTCATCGCGCGTCGGGGCCGCTTAGAGGCCGAGCGCGACGATGACGCAACAATCAGTTTCGATCCGCTGCTGACCGAGGCTGCCGCCGCTGATCCTGCGGTGAGCCGATTGATGATCGGTCAGCGTAAACTGTTTGAAGCGCGGCTTGACTCGCTACGCCAGAACAAGGTGCAGTTGGAAAATCAGGAACGTCAGTTGCACCAGCAGATCGCCGGGATTGACGCCCAGACCGCTGCTGCGGCGCGTCAGGCAGAACTGACAGCGCAGGAAAGCAAGGCGCAATCCTCGCTGTTGGAACGCGGGCTGGCGGTCAGCGCCCGCCTTCTTGGTCTGCAACGCGAAGAGGCCCGCTTGGCCGGACTGTCGGGCGAGCTGACCGCGAAGCGCGCGCAGGGCGCGGAACGCATTTCAGAAATCCGCATGCAGATCATCATGTTGCGCACCATGCGCCGCGAACAGGCAATTACCACGCTGCGCGACCTTGAAATCACCGAAATGGAGCTGACCGAGAACCGTGCCAGCCTGCGTACCCGACTGGACCGGATGGAAATTCGCGCGCCTGTAGCCGGAGTAGTCTACGATCTTAAGGTCTATGGCGCTCAATCAGTGATCCGCCCGGCTGAACCGCTGCTGTTTCTTGTGCCGCAGGATCGTCCGTTGGTGATCGAGGCGCAAATCGCCCCGATCAACGTCAACGAAGTGCATGCGCCGCTAGAGGTGGTGCTGCGGTTTCCCGCCTTCGACATGCGGGAGACCCCGGATCTGATCGGCACCGTGACGCGCGTTTCGCCTGACGCATTCACCAATCCACAGACAGGCAATTCATATTATCGGGCCGAGATTGAACTGCCGAAATCAGAGCTGGCAAAACTGCCCAAAGGCGAGGTTCTGGTACCAGGGATGCCCGTGGACAGCTTCATCCGCACCGGCGAGCACACGCCGTTGCGGTATCTGATCGAGCCGCTGACCCGCTACTTCCGCACCGCCTTGCGCGACGATACCTAACATCACCTAACATCGTGCCGCCAGAAGGATGCATGCTGCAGCTATGCCCACAGCCGAAGGCCGCGCAAAACGTTCATCTGGTCTAAAGCATTTTGTCATGCTTGGCAAAGGCGCTGGACACGGCCAAGGATCAGCGGGCGGCGGCATCATCCGACTGTGCATGCTGACCGGAGCGAGGTCGGGCGAGATATGGCAGGCAAGGCTCGAACAGTTCAACCTCGACCTCGGCAGCTGATCAAAACCGCCGGTTCTGGATCGGGATTCAGACCGAGGCCAAGCTGCCTGATGTCCGACTCCACGACCTGCGCCACACCTTGGCATCGCTCTTGGTGAGCGGCGGGGCCTCACTGGAAATGATCGGCAAACTGCCAGGCAACACGCAGATGCAGACGACCCAGCCCTATGCCCATCTGATGGACTCGCCGCTGCGCGACAGGGTCAATGCTGTCGCCAGCATCTTCCAGCCCCGGCTGCAGCTGGTGCATGATGCCGAACAGGAACAAAAGAGTGCTGATGGCGGCGGGACTCGCCCCTCACTCCCATTTGCGCAGCGCCCACCAGATCGGCGCGAGCTTCTTGCGCGTGGTGCTTTCCTCCGGAATCTCCCCCGTTGGCGAGTTCTGGGCAAACCAATCCTGCACCTCGGCGATCAGCTCGGCCTGCGTCGCGGGCACGCCCTGCTCGACCGCCTCATCCGCCGCTGCCACATCCTTGAAAACGGCAACGACAGCTTCCGCTTCAATGCAAGCTCAGCAGTAGCCAAAACGAAAAGGGAGATCACCCATGCCTTGACCCAAGCATAACCCTCAGAACATAACCGTCAGGCGGGTCAATTCTCGATGAAAAACCCGGCTCACTTCTGGGTGGAAATCAACATTCCGCCATATGGCCGCGCAGCGCAGTCACCAGTCGGGTGCGTTGTACCACCAGAAGTTCGCGCTTACGAAACAGCATTCCCGGGATTGTTGCTCGGCGGTCTTAACCGGCACAGTACGCATTGCCGGCCGCAGGGTCGCTTCGGCAATTGCCATCGCGACGGCCAAGTCGTTCTTCTGCCGCTTCATGAACCGCCCTCAAATGCCGGGACAAAACACCTGGAGCGGATGCCGGCTCGCCTCGACCAGGTTTCCTCCGCCTCCGCCATCAAAGAAAGCTGGTTTCCCTTGGGACTGTGGTTAATCGGCGACAGAAAAATGGCGGGGAAAGACCTGGCTGAGCAACGTGAGCGCTGTCTTGCGCATCGCGCCGGCGTGGATACCTTCGGGATTGAGATTGTCCCAGTACCAGGCACCCTGCACCAGATAGTTTAGGCCCTCGGCCAGGGTGTCGGTATCGACACTCGGGTATCCGCCCGTGCGCGCGATCTCGTCGATAATCGCCCGCGACTGCGCATTGTAGGCAATATCGTTCGGCAGACTGATAAGGCGGTCCAACTGCCTGGTATTCCGGTCACTGCTGAACGCCACCCAAACCGAGACCCAGTGCGGATACAGCCGGGCGAAGTATTGCCCACAATCAATCGCGGCCAGCAGACGCTCGGCGGGAGTGAGGCCAGGTTTGTGCACCATGCTCTGCCAAGTCTGCTCGTACTGATCGCTGAGATACTGCAGCACCGCACGGAACAGGTTTTCCTTAGACTGGAAATGGAACACCACCAATGCGTTGGACGAGCCGATCTCGGCGGCGATACGCTGCATGGTCACCTTGGCGATGCCTTCTTGGGCGATCAGCAGGATGGTTGCGTCGATGATCCGCTGCGCGCTGGCTTCGCCACGCAGACGACGCAGGTCCGGTGCGCCGGCGCAAGTCATTGGCGCCGACGCGGAGGGCGCACGACTCTTCGTCGGCTCATTTTCTGTTGGCTGGTTTACCGTCATGCTGCTTGCCCTCGGCCGCGGAAACGCCCTCGAATGTCGTTATTGATCATTGCCGGACTGAGGTCAACGGACCCTCCTCACATCCGCTGTGCCCGGTACAGCGGCAAATCACAGGGCCCAAGCAGCACCGTCGACCGTCCCGCCATCACAGCGACGGCCGGTTCCGAGCATCGTTGTACCATGCGCCCTGCGCCGTTTCATAGGCCAGTGCAGCGCGAAAGACATCGGCGTCACAATAGCTGCGGCCAACAATCTGGATACCGGTGGGAATCCCATTGTGCGCCCTGCCCGATGGCACCGACAGCACCGGACAGCGGCTGAGCATATTGAACGGCGTAGTCATCACCCAACCAAGTGAGGGATTGACCTGTTTGCCATTGATCTCGACAGTGCCGGTGGAATGATCGAAATCCGCCGCCACCGCTGGCAACGCATTGGTTGGGCAGATCAGCACGTCATATTTTTCCAACATCGGTCCAAACGTCGCATACATCTCATTGATAGTCCCCAGGCTGGCGACAAAATCCACCGCCTTGGATTTGCGGCCAAATTCCGCGAACTGCCGCGCGTAGGTCGTCATCTCATCGCCGTGTTCTTCAAGCAACCCGGACAGATAGGCCCCGAACAAATGCTCAAGGTAATTCATCCCCGAAACTAGAACGTCCGGTTTCCAGCCAAGATCCACCTCCACGACCGTCGCCCCAAGCGAGCGGAACACGTCAAGCGCCGCCAGCGTGTTCTTTTGCACCTCGGGATCCACCTCGAAGCAGCCAAGGTCCATCGAGAACGCGATTTTCCAGCCCTTGATCGGCTTGTAATCCAGCGGCAGTCGCAGTTTCGGGCGCAGGGTCGCAATATCGCGCGGGCTGGGTCCGCTCATGACATTCTGCAACAGGATCGCATCAGTAACCGTTCGCGCCAATGGCCCGGTATGGCAGAAGAAATCCAGATTGAACGGCGGATCGTCGGGATTGCGGCCGTAGGGCGGCTTGTAGCCCACGACGCCGCAGGCCGCAGCCGGTATGCGGATCGAGCCGCCGATGTCTGATCCGGTCGCGATGGAGGATGTGCCCGATGCCAGCGATGCTGCCGCCCCGCCCGACGAGCCGCCGGGGGTGAAGGCCGCGTTCCACGGGTTGCGGGTCACCCCCCAAAGCCGCGACCAAGTGACCCCTGCACAGGAAAACTCCGGCGTTGCGGTGCGGGCGTGCACAATCCCACCCGCCCGCATGACCCGCGCGTTCATCGTCGAGGTTTCGGTAGCAACGAAGTCCTTCAGGATCAGCGAGCCGGACGAGGTCGGCTTGCCCTTGATCTCGCTTTCGTCCTTGATGCCGATCGGCAGGCCCTCAAGCGCCCCGGTCCGCACGCCCTTGGCATATTTGGCCTCGGCCTTGCGCGCGCGCTCCATCGCCTCGTCGAAATGGGTGTAGGTCAACGCGTTCACCGATCCCTTGACGGCTTCGGCGCGGCGGATCGTGGCTTCCATCAGCTCGACAGGCGACAATTCCTTGGCCTTGAACCGGCGCAGGGCTTCATGGGCAGGCAGGTAGCACAGATCGAGATCACTCATTTGGCGGCTCCGGCAATTGAACTGTTTTTGAGATGTATAGATTTTGAGGTTCGGCAACTGTCATGCCGCCGAACATTTCCAGTCGGGATGTAGGGCGTGCGAGTTACTTTAGGATGTCGGTCCAGATTTTCGTGTACATCTCGTTCACCTCGGGCGGGCAGGCTTGGGTAAACTCGCCCCGTTCAAGGAACTCGACCGGTACGACGATCTCGGGGGCGGTCTTCATGTCTTCGGACATGAAGGCTTCCGATCCCATGATGCCGTTTCCATAGCGGGCATAGGCCGAGATCAGCGCGGCGTTTTCAGGATCCATGATGAAGTTCTGGAACAGCTTGGCATTCTCGACGTTCGGTGCCGATTTCAGGACCGCGACATTGTCCATCCAGATCGGATAGCCTTCCTTTGGGTAGCCATAGACAAACCTCGGATCCGCGAGACGCACCCGGAACACCGCGCCGCTCCAGTTCGTGCCCGCCGCATAGTCATCTGCCGTGTATTTCTCGATGCTGGTGTAATCCATCGCTACCCATTTCGGCTTGGCCTCGACCAGCTTGTCGCGGACCTTGCGCAGGATGTCCTTGTCATCGGTGCAGGCCGTGCCACCCATGTATTTGACGGTCAGATACATCACGTCCTGCATTTCGGGAATGACGTTGATCTTGCCCACCAGTTCTTCCGGTGGGTCCAGGAAGATCGCGGACGTATTAGGATCACCTGCATAGACAGCCTTGTTGACGATGACGCCCGTGGTTCCCCACTGCCACGGCACCGTGTAGTGACGACCGGGGTCGAATGGCACGTCGATCCAGCGCTGATCCATGTTCTTGAAGTTCTCCATCTGGTCGGGGCGGGTCTCCAGCAGCAGACCCTCGTCGATCCAGATCTGGACGAAGGTCGATGTCGGCACGACAATATCGAAATCATTGCCGCCCTGGCGTGCCTTGGCCAAGGCGGTGTCGTTGGAATCGAAGTCGGTGATGGTGACCTTGACGTCATAAGTCTGCTCGAACTTCACGATCAGATCGGGGTTGGTGTATTCGCCCCAGTTAAAGATGTTCAGCACGCCTTCGGCATTGGCGACCCCCAGCGAGGCCAGAAGGGCAAGGCTTGATGCGGCGGCAGTCTGGGAGGATCGCATGATTACTTCCTTTTGGGTTGCGGTGAGGGAGATCAGTCTTTCTTGCGGCTGATGACGAAGAACAGGGTCACGATTGCGATTGATAGCCCGAGGAAAACCGTCGAGATCGCGTTCATTTCGGGGGTAACGGTTCGGCGCAATTGGCCAAGCATGTAGGTCGGCAGCGTGTCCTGCCCGGCGGATTTGACGAATTCGGTAATGACCACGTCATCAAGCGAAACGACGAAGGCCAGCATGAAACCGGCAAGAATGGCCGGCCACAGCAGCGGAAAGGTCACGCGGCGGAACACCATCCACGGTCGGGCATAAAGATCGGCTGCAGCACGCTCCAGCGTCAGGTCCATTGTTTCCAGCCGCGCCCGAATTGGCAAATAGGCGAAGGGTATGCAGAAGGCGGTATGGGCGGCGATCAGATAGCCAAGGCCGGAATAGCCGGTCCACACCTTGATCTGCGAAAACACCACCAACAGCGCCACTGCGGTGACAATCTCGGGCACCATCAGCGGCTGGTTGATGAAGGCATATTTGAAGGTGAGGCCGGGATATGGTGCGGTGCGTGTGGTGGCAAGCGCCGCCATGGTTGCCGCTGCGGTGGCGATCACGGCGGCAATCGGCGCGATGGTCAGGGATCGCAGCGTCGCGTCGATGATCCGTTCATTCGCCGCCGCTGCCGCGAACCAGCGTAGCGAAAACCCCTCCCAGGTGCCGACCGTTGTTCCGGCGTTGAAGGCATAGACCACCAGCGTCGCAATCGGCAGATAGAGCAGGAAAAAGCAGAACAAGGCAGTCGACGTGAAGCCGCGCTGGTGCCTGACCGAAAACGGCTTAGCCATGCTGCACCTCCGATTTCGAGGCCGCGCGCACATAAACCAAGAGCGACAGCATCACGATGGCGGTCAGGCTGATCGACAATGCCGACCCGAGCGGCCAGTTGCGACCCTGACCAAACTGCAGCTCGATCAGATTGCCCAGCATCAGATTCTTGCCACCACCCAACAGGCGCGGCGTCACGTAGGCGCCAAGCGACGGGATGAACACCAGAATCGATCCGGCGATGACACCCGGCATCACCATGGGAACGATGATCCGCCACAGCACTTTTGATCCCTTGGCGTAGAGGTCGGATGCGGCCTCGGCCAAACGAAAATCAAACTTCTCAAGGCTGGCATAAAGCGGCAGCACCATCAGCGGCAGATAGACATAGGCCATGCCCAGCAGGATGGCGATTTCGGTGAACATGATCTGGATCGGCGCAGTGATCAGGCCGGACTTCATCAGCACAGTGTTCAGCACGCCTTCGTTGCGAAACACTTCCTGAATGGCAAAGGTGCGGATCAGCAGATTGGTCCAGAACGGAATGGTGATCAGAAGTAGCCACAGATCGCGGCGGCTCTTCTCGCGGGTGGCGATGAAATAGGCGGTCGGAAAGCCCAGGATCAACGTGACAATCGTGGTGATGATCGACAGCTTTACCGACCGCCAAAGAATGCTCATATGCGCATCGGCGAGTGTGACGGTGTCGTCAAACATGTCGCGCTCGAAAAGCACGCCGAACCAGCCCTCGCCGGAGAACTGCCAGTATTTTACATCACCGTAGTCGCCCTTCACCATGAAGGAATAAAGCACCACGACGACCAGTGGCCCGATGGCGGCAAGCAGGATGATCCCCAGCGCGGGGGCCGATAGCCACCAGCGGTTCCGCACATCCTTGCGTTGGGCGGCTTTGATGATTTCTTGCGCTCTGGACATCATCAATCCCTCAGAACCTGTGCCGCGACATCCTTGAACAGCACACCCACTTCTGTGCCGGGCATAAAGCCCAGGCCTTGCGAACGGCAGTTCTGGCGGCGCACGATGAAGGGCGAGCCATCCGCGAGCCTCACGTTGAAATGGGTGTCGGTGCCGAAGTAGACGATGTTTTCCAAGGTTCCGCTCAGAGTGGCGTGTTTCGCATCAGCGACGATCTCGGCATGTTCCGGTCGCACCATCACGGTTACCTTGCCGACCGGCCTGGCCCCTTCCGGCAATCCCGCGACGATTTCGGCACCTGCCGCCAGCGTGACTTTTGCCTGATCTGCCGTCGCTGCACTCACCTCACCCTGCAGAAAATTTGCCTCACCAATGAAGTCGGCAACAAAACGCTGGTCGGGCCGGTCATAGATATCGCGCGGCGTGCCCACCTGCAGGATGCTGCCGCGTGACATCACCGCGATGCGGTCTGACATGGTCAACGCCTCTTCCTGATCATGGGTGACAAAAATGAAGGTGATGCCGGTCTCAAGCTGCAGGCGCTTCAGCTCGATCTGCATTTCCTTGCGCAGCTTAAAGTCGAGCGCCGAGAGCGGCTCATCCAGCAGCAGGACTTTGGGCTGCGGGGCGAGGGCGCGGGCCAGCGCCACGCGCTGTTGCTGGCCGCCGGAGATCTGACTGGTCGTGCGATGCTTCAATTCTTCCATGCGGACCAGGCGCAGCATCTCGTCAACGCGCGCCGCGATCTCGCGCCGGGGCCTGCCCTGCATCTCAAGGCCAAAGCCAATGTTCTGGCAAACGGTCATGTGTGGGAACAAAGCATAGCTCTGGAACACCGTGTTGACCGGGCGCAGGAACGGCGGTAGCGGCGCGATGTCGTCGCCATAGAGCAAGATCTCGCCTTCGGTCGGGAATTCGAAGCCCGCGACCAGCCGCAGGAGCGTGGTCTTGCCGCAACCGGAGGGCCCGAGCAGCGTGAAGAACTCGTTTTCCCGGATCGCCACCGAAACATTGTCCAGAGCCTTGACCGCGAACTGACCAGCTCCGAAGGCCTTGGTGACGCCCCGTGCCTCAATGGCGAGATTGCTTGTTGCCAAGATAGGTTTTCCCTCCGCGTTTCGTTGAAGTGCTTGAACAAACAGTTGCGCCGACCCCCATCGCATGAGGATCGACTATAATTAGACTAAACGTTTAGTCAATATTATTTCTTGGGCTATGGGATGAGCAGCTTTCCCGCCTGCGCGGTAAAACAACGCCGCCCGCAACGGCGGCGAGATGGATAACAACCCCTCTCCCGGCAACAAGCGTAGCGGGCTGGCGACCATTCTGGAGAAATCACTGGGTGCCGTCTTCAAGGGTGGCACCGCGTCGATGGTGGGATTTTATGAATATGCCCAACCGATCACCACGCCCGGCTTCACCTATATGGACAGCCCCGGCTATGATCCGGCCTCGGTCACCGGGCAGATTTCCCGCGACGCGAACCTGATCGCCTTCACCACCGGGCGCGGATCGGTTTCAGGATTCAAGCCTGCTACGAGGCTGAAACTGGCGACCAACACCGAGATATACACTCATATGGCAGAGGATATGGACATCAACTGCGGCGATATCACCACCGGCGGCGTCAGCATTGCCGACAAGGGCCGCGAGATCTTTGAGGAGCTGGTGGCAGTAGTCTCGGGGAAGCAGACTAAATCCGAAGAGCTGGGTTTTGGCGGCGCGGAATTTGTGCCGTGGCAAATTGGCGCGGTGATGTAAACACCTGCACTTTCAAGCAAATGCACGGGTCGGCATTTGCTTGATGCTGGCCGGAATGCTGATGCTTCCGTTGAACGATGTCATGGGCAAGTGGCTGATGGGCAGCTGTTCGGTGGCGCAGCTGATGGCGGTGCGCAGCCTATCGGCGTTGGTGGTGCTGGTGCCGTTTCTGCTGCGCGATGGAGTAGCCCGCATCTGGCGAGTGGACCGCCCCGCCCTGCAAGCGCTGCGCGTCGGGCTGTTGGCCGCGGAAGGGCTTGGGTTCTATGCTGCCGCCGCCTACCAGCCGCTGCCCGATGTGGTTACCTATTGGCTGGCAGCGCCGATCTATGGGGCGGCGCTGGCCCCGCTAGTGTTGGGCGAGCGGGTCAGCGGTGCGGCTTGGGCAACGATCGGTTTGGGCTTTGTCGGAGGAATGATCGCCTTGGGCCCGTGGCGGGCCAGCCTGACGCCTGCATCCGGGATCGCCCTGCTCGGAAGTGCGACCCTCGTCGCTGCAATGCTGTTGGGGCGCTAGCTGTGCGGCGCGCCTGATACTGTGCTGGTGGCCTGGCAGATTGTCGGGGCGTTGATTGCCTCGGGCGCGATCTTTGCTTTGGTGCCGGGCGCTTGGGTTGCGACGCCGCCACGCGATGTGGCGGCGCTTTGCCTGCTCGGCGTGGTGGTAATGGTCGCGCATATTCTGGTCAATCGCGCCTTCAAACATGCCGAGGCAGCGGTGGTAATGCCCTATCAGTATTCGCTGCGGATCTGGGCCATCGTGTTAGGCGCGGTACTTTCGCGGATACCCCGCGCGCGACGATGCTGCAGGGAGCGGGGTTGATCATGGTAGCTGGGGTGCTTACTTGGCAACTTGGTAGGACTGAAACCTGTCAGGGTTGCTGTGCGCCGGTGGTGGTCACATAGATCGCGTAAAGCGACGTCGTGGCGGTTAGAAACAGCCGGTTGCGGCGCGGTCCGCCGAAGGTCAGGTTGGCGACGACCTCTGGCACCAGAATTTTACCCAATCGGCGGCCGTCAGGTGCAAAGCAATGCACGCCATCCGCCGCCGACGACCACAGATTGCCGGCAAGATCGATGCGGATGCCATCAGGGATGCCCACATCAATCACGGCGAACACCCGGTCACCGGTCAGCTTGCCGTTCTGCACATCAAAGGCGCGGATGTGGCGGGGTTTGCTGCCATCATGGCTGGCACCGGAGTCTGCGATATACATCCTTCGCTCATCTGGCGAAAACGCCAGCCCGTTGGGTTGGCAAAAATCATCGGCCACAAGACTGATCTCACCGCTGATGCCATCAACACGGTAGACGCCATGTACCGTCTGCTCGGGCGCTGCGCGATAGCCTTCATAGTCAGACAGAATACCGTAGGTCGGATCGGTGAACCAGATGCTGCCATCCGACCGCACCACCACGTCATTGGGTGAATTCAACCGCTTGCCTTGAAAACTGTCGGCCAGCACCGTGACGCTGCCACAGGCCTCAGTGCGGATGACCCGGCGCAGCCCATGTTCACAGGTGACAAGGCGGCCTTGCCGGTCACGCGTCTGGCCGTTCGAGAAATTTGATGGCTGCCGAAAGGTGGTCACGCTGCCGCCCCCCGCCGTATCCGCCGCCCAGCGCAGGATGCGTTGATTGGGAATATCGCTCCACAGCAGGCATTGCATATCATCAAACCATACCGGACCCTCGGCCCAACGGCACCCCGTGTACAGCACATCCAGTGCCGCAGACCCCACGATCAGCTGCAAAAAGGCCGGGTCGTCGATCTGATACAGCGGGGGAGTCATGGCAGTACCTTGTCCTAGCGTGCGCGAGCTTTGCGGCCACTGGCCAGCAGGATCACGGTGATGATAATAACTCCGGTCATGATCAGCCGCACTCCGGCCCCAAGGCCGTAGGTGTTCAGCATCGACACGACCAGAAACATGAACAGCGAGGCCCCCCAAATGCCCGGCACGTTGCTGTCGCCCCCAGCGACGGCGGTCCCGCCGATCACCACAACGGTAATCGACATCAGCAGGTACTCGGTGCCCATGTTCAGCGCCGCGCCGCCCGAGAAACAGGCGAGCAAGTAACCGCAGATGGCGGCGAGCACGGCGCAGAGCAGGTAGGTGACAAACCGGCTGCCATCAACCGCGATGCCCGCCATGCGAGCGGCGGGCAGGCTTTGGCCAATGGCGGCGATCCAGCGCCCATAGGGTGTGCGGTGCAGCAGAACCCATGCGACAACCGAAATCAGCAGCGCAATCAGGGCGATATTGGGCATACCGAAGCTGGTCGAGGTAGTGAAATCGGCCAGTACTTGCGGCGGCTTGATCCGCAGCCCCCGGTTGGTCCAGATCGCGGCGGATTGCACGATAAAGCTCATCGACAGGGTGGCGATGATTGGCGGGATGCGCAGCGCCTTGATCAGCGCGTAGTTCAGCACCCCAACTGCAGCACCGACCGCGATGGCGATGACCAAGCCCTGCAAGATGAGGCCGTTCTGGCCATCCATGTATTTCAGCGTCACGGTTCCGGCCAATGTCATGGTGGCTGGCACCGACAGGTCGATGTTGCCGGGTCCAAGGGTGATCACGAACATCTGGCCAATGCCAACCAGCACCGAGAACGCAGCAAAGGTCAAAGCAGCCTGCGACAGGCCCACCGTGGAGGCTCCGCGTGTGACAGCAATGGTTGCCAGCCATACCGACAGCGCGGCGACGAAAGACCATATCCACGGCTTTGCAAGCAGCGTTTTCATATCACACCGCCTTTGCTTTCCAGCCGGTTCAGCAACAGCCGCAGGGCCAGCACGAAGATCAGGATCGCGCCTTGCGCGCCGATCTGCCAATCCGGCGAGATGCGCAAGAAGGACAGGAATGACCCTGCCAGTGTCAGCGTCAGCGCACCGATCACTGCCCCAATGGGCGAGACGCGGCCACCGGTGAATTCGCCCCCGCCAAGGATAACCCCGGCAATCGACAACAGCGTATAGCGCAAGGCGATGTTCGCGTCGGCACTGGTGGTCAGCCCGACAAGGCAAATGCCCGCAGCGACGGCAAAAGTGGCGGCAAGCGCATAGGCCCCAGCCCGCGCCACAACAATCGACCATCCCGCGCGCCGCACCGAACGCTGGTTGCCGCCGACACCTCGGATCAGCACCCCTACAGAGGATCGCATGATCAACAGATGTGCAAACACCGCAAGCAACGCACTGGCGACAATCGCCATGGGCACCAGCGGCGGTTTTGAGGTCATAACGGCGCGTGCCCATTCAGGCGCTGTGCCACCAGGCGCGGGCAGGATTAGCACGGCAAGACCAGCCCAAACAAAGCTCATCCCCAGCGTCACCACGATAGAAGGCAAATCACGCAGATAGATGATGACCCCCATCGCCGCATAGACCGCGATGACAGCCAACAAGATCGCGGCCCCCAGCAACGGCGTGTCATGCAGATATGTCGCGGCGACGCAGGCGACAAAGCTGACAAAAGTCCCCATCGAAAGGTCCAGATCATTCACCGCCATGATCAGCATCTGTGCGATTGTGGCCAGCGCAATCGGCACCGCAAGGTTGAACAACAGGTTCAGCCCGGTGTAGCTCATCGCGCGAGGTTGCAGATAGAACACGCCCGCCAGCAACAGCAAAAGCGACGCCACCGGGACGGCAAGTCGCAGGGTGTCGGTCGAAATCCTCATGCCGCCGCACCTTCGAACGAGGCGCGCAGAATATTTTGCTCGCTGATCGCTTCGCCCACAAGTTCCGCGACGATGGTCCCGTTGCGAAAGACATAGACGCGGTCACAAAGCTGCATTTCTTCCATCTCGGTCGAATACCATACAAAAGTGCGGCCTTCTTCGGCCTCGGCGCGGATCATGCCATAAACCTCGTGCTTGGTGCCCACATCAACGCCGCGCATCGGATCATCCATCAGTACGACAGGGGCACGCGTCGACAGGGCGCGGGCGAACAGTACCTTTTGCTGATTGCCCCCCGACAGTGACAGAATCGGGTTGTTCATGTCAGGCGTGCGGATTTCAATTCGTTCTTTCCATTCTGCGCCGCGCGTGGCCTCGGCGGCATCTTGCAGCAGACCCCGACGTGACAGGTCACCCAGCGATGCCACCGTCATATTCTTCAAAATGCTCCACAAGTCGAAAATGCCGTTCTCGCGCCGGTCTCCGGCGACGAAGGTGACGGCAGCGTCGCGGCGTGGCCACCATTGCGGGCTGTAGTGATCAAACAGTGCCAGCAACATCCGAGTCTGGCCGTGGCCACCGAGACCTGCCATGCCTACGACCTCGCCCTTGAAGGCGCGGAACGGCTGACCTTTTGGCGGACTCAGTTCCAGTACCATATCAGTGGCCGCTGTGCTGCGGCGGGCGACCGCCTCATGCGAGGCAACACTGCCCATCGCCTCAACCAAACCGGCGTGATCGAAGCCACCCGCACCACGTTCGGCAACGATCTTGCCGTCTTTCATGACCACAATGCGACTGGCGGTTTCGAGAATTTCGTTCAGCATGTGTGAAATCAAGATCACCGCGCCGCCAGTTGCCACAAAGCGGCGGACATGCGCCAAAAGCTGCGCAGCAAGCCCCGCATCCAACGATGAGGTCGGCTCGTCCAAGATCACAAGTCGCGGCCGCTGGCCCGCATCGGAAAACGCCATGGCTATTTCCACCATCTGGCGCTGAGCAATCGACAGCGCTCCGACGTGGCCGCCGACGTCGATGCCATGGTTGGGAAACACCGCATCGAGGCTGGCGTTAATGATCGCCCGGGCACGGGCACGCCAGCCGAAACCGCCCAAGTTGCGGTGCATGATGCGGGTGTTTTCGGTAATGGAAAGGTTCGGGCAAAGTGACAGTTCCTGAAACACGCAGCGCACGCCGCAACTGCGCGCCACGCCAATGCCATAGGGGACCAACCGGGAGCCGTCGCTGAAAATCTCGCCCTGCTGCGGGGTAAGGTCGCCATTGATCACCGCGACGATGGTGGATTTTCCGGCTCCGTTATGCCCGACAAGCCCGATACACTCCCCCGGCAGGATCGCCAGTGACACACCGTCCAGTGCGCGCACTTCGCCAAAACGCACTGCGGCATTGGCGACTTCCAATACGGCGGGGGACAGTGACAAGGGCATGGCAGTATTCCGGTTAGGGCAGGATGCGGGCGACCTGCCCCAAGGGAGAACAAGGGGCAGGTCTGGTTGCCAGCGCCACAGCGGCGCTGACCGGATAGGCATTACTTGGTGGCTTCGATTACTGCGATCGCGTCGGCTTGGCTGTATTCGACGTTTGCAACGCCTCCGGCTTGGGTATTCGCCAGATTGGCTTCAAGGTTATCCTGATCGATGCGCAGGAACGGCACGGTCAGGTCTTTCGGCACGTCCTTGCCATCCAGAATTTGCTGAGCCACCCAGAAAGCCAGCGTCGAGACACCGGGGGCAATAGACACCGACATGGTGGTATAGCCGTTGGCATCCTTCTGCTCTTTCCACCATTTCAACTCGTCCTCGCGGTTGCCCATGACGATGGTCGGCATTTTACGGTCGGTGGCGGCAATCGCCTGCGCCGCGCCATAGCCGTCACCGCCCTGCGTTACGACTGCGACAATTTCGGGCAACGACGGCAAGATACCGGCAACGGCTTTTTGCGCCACGTCTTGCGCCCAGTCGCCATGCACCGAACCTACTATTTTGAACTGCGGGAATTGCGCGACGCCCTCGGCAATACCAGCCGAGATCTCGTCATCTACGAACACCCCGGCAAGGCCGCGAATTTCCAGCAGGTTGCCACCGGCTGGTATGACACCTGCCAGATACTCAACCTGGCTGCGGCCCATTTCTTTGAAGTTCACCGCGATGCGCCAGGCGCAGGGTTCAGTCACAATGCCGTCAAACGACACGACGGTAATGCCCGCATCACAAGCCTCCTTCACCGCCCCATTCAACGCGGTGGGCGAAGCTGCGTTGATGACGATGGCGTCATAACCTTGCAGAATCATGTTCTGGATTTGGGCGGCCTGCTCGGTGGCCTGATTTTCAGCGGTGGTAAAGGTGTCGGCGGCAGCGACGGTGCCATCGGCCACGGCCGGGCCAGTGATCTTTTCCCAGCTGGTCAGCATGGCCTGTCGCCACGAGTTGCCAGCATAGTTGTTTGAAAGGGCAATTTTTTTCGTTGAGGTCTCTGCCAAGGCAGGTACAGCAACGGCAAGGATCGTGGCCGAGGCCAGCAACATCGTTCTGGTATTCATGTCTCTCTCCCTAAGTGTGCTGCACGCATGGCAGCCTTGTTGGCGCCCACGCGGGCAACCGAATTCCGCTTGTATTCCTGCTGAGGTTCCTCCACTCAACAAGGTCAGGATGGGTGAGAAGCCCAACTCTGTATAGGGTTTTTCAGGCAGCACGTTTGCGGGTTTTCACCAAAAGCCTGCGGGTTCCCGCAAGCGCTTTGCGCGGGATGCTGTAGGTCTGACGCGGCTTCTCTGCCATGCTGGCCGTGCGGCGGTAGCCGCCTTGGCGGAGGGTCGGAAGATGGTCGAAACGTCTCCAGGAGCTTTGTTAAACCATCTGTTTAGCATATCGCGCCTATTGGCAGGGCAACTCGACTTTCAATCTGCCATAAAGGCGATTGCGGCTGAAATCGGGCAGATTTTGCCGCATGATCATCTGGACGTCTGCATCCTGCGCCCTGATGGGCAGTTTCACACCGCCTATGAAAGCGGGATCGAAACAGATTGGGGCAAGCAACCGCAGGCACCTATTGCCAACAGCCCAATCCGGGCGCTGCTGCAAGGTGCGGTCGATCATATCCTGACAGAAGATGCCTGCACCGACCCGCGCTTTCAATTCGCAGGCGGGTTTTACAAACCGATCCACGACCATGGCCTGCGCGCACGCATCCATGTGCCGATGATGGTGCATGGCGAGGTGATTGGGGCGTTCAGCGCCTCGTTGCAGCGCGCCGGGGCCTATGGAGCGGAGGATGTGCGCAATGCCCGTTATATTGCCGACCTGCTGTCGCCCTACTTCTTTGCTCTGCGCGCAGCCGAACAGGCCCAACGATCCGCGATCATCGAAGCCGAGGCGCGGGCGCGCGAGGAAGGCTTGCGGCTCGGGGCGCTGAAGCTGACGGAGGCGTTGGAATGCGAGCGCCAACGTATCGGCATGGATCTGCACGATCAGACCCTTGCCGATCTGACCCGGCTGACCCGACATCTGGAGCGGCTACCGCATGAAGGCCCCGCGCCTGCCGAAGCGCTGGAGCCGATCACCCGGGGTCTGCACCTTTGTATGCAAGATTTGCGGCAAATCATCGAACAGGCCAAGCCGTCGCTTCTCCAACTGTTCGGCTTTTCACATGCAATCGAACATCATCTGGACCGGGCCATCCGCGACTCGGGGCAAGG
This sequence comes from Cypionkella sp., assembly GCF_034376685.1. Classification (GTDB taxonomy): domain Bacteria; phylum Pseudomonadota; class Alphaproteobacteria; order Rhodobacterales; family Rhodobacteraceae; genus Cypionkella. The sequence continues at coordinate 1,295 of NZ_JAXMJJ010000019.1, read as the reverse complement.
CATAAACTGGACCCTGCATGACGACTCAGCCGGAGCGTTTGACGCACTGGAGCCGACGGTTAGCATCGCTCTCTACCGCATCGCCCAAGAGGCGATCAACAACGCCGTCAGCCATGCCGAAGCCGGACGGATTTCGGTGCAGTTGGCGGCGATGCTGGGGCAAATTTCACTTGCGGTAAGCGACGATGGCAAAGGGATTGCCAAAAAGCGAACCCGGTTAGGCAGCGGCATTGATAACATGAAGACTCGCGCGCGACTTATCTCGGCGCGCTGTACTCTGGCGACGGGGATCGGCGGCAGCGGCACCAGCGTCGGCATTGTGCTGCCGCTGTCGCCAAGCCTGCGGGCGGTCGCAGAATGAAGGGGGCAAAAATGGAAGTGCTGATCGTCGAGGACGACCCGCTGCATCGGTCTTTCCTGCAGGAACAGGTCAGTGCAGCATTGCCAGAATGCTGCACCATCTATGAAGCCGAAAATGGCCAGCAAGGCGAGACAATGGCACGAGCGCATGGCACGGCGCATATCGTCATGGATTTGCAGATGAACGCCCGCAACGGCATCGAGGCCGCGCGCACGATCTGGCGAGAGCGGCCCGACACGCGCATCCTGTTCTGGTCGAACTACGCCGACGAGGCCTACGTTCGTGGCGTCAGCCGGATCGTGCCAAATGGCGCGGCCTATGGCTATGTGCTGAAATCCACCTCGGAAGAGCGTTTGAAACTGGCGCTGCGCAGCATATTCATAGAGAATCAATGCGTTATCGACAATGAGGTGCGTGGCATGCAGCAACGCAGCTTCGCGCAGACCTCGGGGTTCAGCGATTCGGAATACGAAATCCTGATGGACATCGCACTTGGCATGACCGACCGCGTGATTTCCGAACGGCGCCACTTGTCGCTGAGGTCTGTGCAGAACCGATTGCAACAGATTTACGGCAAACTTGACGTCCATCAATCAGTCGGCAGCCAGCGCGAGGACAGTCCGTTCAACCTTCGGGCAAGGGCAGTGACTGTGGCAATGCTGCGCAAACTGCTGAACTACGGCGCATTGGAAAAGGCGGAAGCAGAGTTGCAGCACTGGATGCGCGGGCGCTTGTAATGTAATCGATCCGGCGAGACACCTTGCCGATTGGTTATCGCTTTTCCCTAAGCGCTGGCTCTGTTGCGCAATCCTGTGATGGATTCATCTTGTGAAACCAGCGTGATAGCTGGAGGTCATGAGCAGACCGAACACACCGACTTACAAGACGCTGAACTGGCCCGCGTATAACAAGGCGCTCAAGCGTCGCGGGTCGC
>NZ_JAXMJJ010000018.1:0-6769 GCF_034376685.1 Cypionkella sp. | reverse complement strand
TCGGGCAGCTTTCGGTTCCAGGGGATTCGTGATTGGAACAAGGTTCTTTGCTGCGATGGCGTGAACCAGTTTGAAACGTACTACGACCGCTCGTTTGATCTGCGATACAAGATCCTTGATGAAGGGCGCTATCTGCCAGCGATCGCTATTGGCCTGCAGGATTTTGTGGGAACGGGCGTGATCGCGGGCGAATATGTGGTCGCGACCAAGCATGTTACCCCTGATGTAAAGGTTTCAGCCGGTTTGGGCTGGGGACGTCTGGGCAGTTTTCAATCGATCGGCAGTCCTTTGGGTGACCGGCCCGAACTGGTGATCGGCAAGGGTGGGAATTTCAATTTCGGCCAATGGTTCCGTGGCCCTGCGGCACCCTTTGCCGGTGTTGAATGGCAGATAAACGACCAGTGGACGGCCAAGGCAGAGTATTCCTCTGACGCTTACGACGAAGAATCACGGGTGCGTGGCACGTTTGACCGGCGTAGCCCGCTGAACTTCGGGGTCGAATACCAGCGCAACGAGTCTTTGCGGGTCGGCGCCTACTACATGTCTGGCAGCGAATTCGGGATCGCCGCGCATTTCATCATGAACCCGAAGAAGCGTGCGGGCGGCGGTATCGCAACATCTGCGCCCGATCCGGTCGACCCCCGGCCATCGCGCGGCGCCAACCCTGAGGCATGGTCGACCACTTGGCTGGGACAACCAGAGGTCCAGAACACGCTGCGGGTCCGTTTGACGCGCAGACTGGAAAAGGATGGGGTTCAGGTCGAATCGGTGCGGTTTGACGGGTCTACGGCGTATGTCCGTATCCGAAATCTGACCGTCGACGCCGAAGCGCAGGCCGTGGGTCGCACGGCGCGCGCCCTGACAAAGGTGGCCCCCGCTTCGGTCGAGCAATTTGTGATCGTGCCAATGGTCAACGGGATGCCGGTTTCACAGGTCGTGCTGCAGAGATCTGACATCGAAGCGCTGGAGTTTGACACCCAAGCAGGTGAAAAAATCCTTGCGCGGGCCCAGATCCTGTCCGCGCCGGCCGTGTTGAACGACGGTATCCGCGATCCTGAGGCCTACCCCAAGTTCACCTGGTCGTTGGTGCCGATGGGGCGATTGCGGGTGTTTGACCAAAACTCCCCATTCAAAGCGGGCGCCGGGCTGGAGTTGAACGGGCGGTATGAAGTGACGCCGGGGCTGATCCTCAGCGGATCAGTATCGAAGTTCTTGTTCAGCAATCTTGACGATCGTCCGCCGTTGCCCGAGCGGGGTCGGCTTCAGCCGGTCCGGTCGGCAAACTATTTTTACGATCGCGACGGTGATCCGGCTATCGAGACCCTGGCGCTGACCTATTATCGCAAACTTGCGCCTGAACTCTATGGCCGCATGTCGCTTGGCTATCTGGAGCGGATGCATGGCGGTTTGTCCACAGAAGTGCTTTGGATGCCAACGGCTCGTCGCTGGGCAATCGGGGCCGAGGTAAACTACACGGCTCAACGGTCCCCCGATCAGCGGCTTGGCTTTTCACTTCCGGTTGATATGTATGAAACGGACCTTTGTACACCAGACTTTGCAACCGCAGCATGCGGTGCGCGCAACAGCTATCGGGTCGTGACCGGTCATGTGTCGGGGTACTATAAGTTTGACAACAATTTTCACGCTCAGGTTGATATTGGCCGCTATCTGGCAGGGGATGTCGGGGCGACGCTTTCGTTGAAACGAGAATTTGACAACGGCTGGAAGGTTGGGGCGTTTGTGACAAAAACCAATGTCTCTGCCGAAGACTTTGGCAGCGGGTCGTTTGACAAGGGTATAACGGTTGAGGTGCCTTTCGCGTCTTTGTTGGGCATACCAAGCACCAAGACCAGAACAACAGTGTTGCGGCCCTTTGGGCGTGATGGTGGGCAAAGACTGGATGTCGACGGACGGCTTTACGAAACCGTACGCGGCTATCGCGCCGATGGCTTGACCGAGCAGTGGGGACGGTTCTGGAAATGAAATTTGTTCCTGCGATTATTGCAGTATTCGCTTTTGCAGCCTGTGGAAATGAAGCTGGCTCAGTTGGTGGAGGCGAAATTGCCAAATCACTGCTGACGGCCTCTACCGCCAAGCTCAAGGGTGCCGCGCCTGCTGATCTTGGCCTGACCCGCGAAGCGCTTGAACAGGTGGAGACGCCAGTGTTGCTTGCGACCATTGACAGTCGGGGTCAGCAGGCCTTGCTTGGAGAAGTTCAGCAGAACCAAGGTGTTGCAACTTGGTCCACGCTTGATGACGTGACTGTATCATTCCGAAATGGTGTTATTGTTGCAACACGGGGTTTGGGCAATGATCTGATGGCTTCAGATGGTTTGGCCGTTTCCAGGCAGGCGGGGACCAAATCCCGTATTTACACTCACCTGGATGGCGAAGACAAATCCGTCCGGCGCCGTTTTAGCTGCAACGTGTTGCCGCGCGGATCGGAAGTTATTGAGATTGTGGAGGTTTCCTACACAACATTACGTGTCAGCGAAAACTGTTCTGCTGATGGGGCGGTGTTCCAGAATGACTACTGGTTTTCATCTGATCAAAAAATACGCAAATCGCGCCAATGGATTAGTGACGATGTGGGATATTTAACAGTTGAGGATCTTCGCCGCTGATCGACTTGCTGGGGGCTTTTATGCTGGCCCAGTTTATGCTAGCTACAACCCAATAGTTTACAAACGGAGAGTTCCTATGTCGCGTATTACTGCTTTTGTTACGGCTCTTGCTCTGGCTGCATCGGTTTCCGCTGCTTCCGCCGGTGGCATGGGCGGCGTCGCTGAAGAAGAAGAGCCAATCGTTATTGTTAAGCGCGGTTCGTCGTCTTCCGTGCCAGTGATGGCTGGCGGTTTGGGCGCTGGCGCGGTTGTCGGTGGCGTGGTTGCGCTGGCTGCGATTGCAGCTATCGCAAAATCGTCTTCGGGCAGCCACTGATCTTTGATCATCTGAACAGGGCCCGCTTCGGCGGGCCTTTTTTCGTTTCAAGGCGCCGGGTGGTGCTGGTTTCGCCCTTGCAAGAATCCTGTTTGAGGGGTAAAGACACTTAACAGCGGTTTTGGGGTCCACACCCGAAGCTACCGAAAGAAGTTCCCGGGCCGCTTGGCCCGTTTTTTGTTTTTGGAAATCATGACCGATCTTATCGCCAAAACTGCCATTGATCGCCGCCTTGCCAGCATCATCACACCTGTCATCGAGGGGCTGGGGTTTGAGCTGGTGCGCGTGCGCCTGATGGGGGGCAAGACCCGCATCCTTCAAATCATGGCCGACCGCCCTGATGGTGGGATCGTGGTTGAAGACTGCGCCACGATCTCAACTGCCGTTTCGGCGGTCCTGGATGTCGAAGACCCGGTAGAAGAAAACTATGTTCTCGAAGTATCGTCTCCGGGCATTGATCGGCCGCTGACCCGTCTCAAGGATTTTGAGATGTGGAAGGGTTGGGAAGCACGGATCGAGACGACTGAACTGATCGACGGCCGCCGCCGTTTTAAGGGTGCGCTTGCGGGTGTTGAGGATGAAGAAATTCTGATCTTGATTGAAGAAGGCGGCGAAGAGGTAACCATCGGGTTGCGGTTCGACTGGCTGTCTGATGCCAAGCTGATGCTGACAGACGACCTGATCGCCGAGATGCTGCGCCAGAAAAAGGCCAGCGGCAACTTTGACGAATCAGAGTTCGACGAGATTGAACAATCCGAAGGCGAGGAAGAAGACCCCGCCGAAGAAACCAAACACTAAGACCGGGAGTTGACCGATGGCGATTACCTCTGCCAACCAGCTTGAGCTTCTTCAGACTGCCGAAGCGGTGGCCCGTGAGAAGATGATCGACCCGGATCTGGTGATCCAGGCGATGGAAGAAACGCTCGCTCGTGCCGCCAAGTCGCGCTACGGCTCTGAGCTGGATATCCGTGTGAACATCGACCGCAAGACCGGTCGCGCCACCTTTGCCCGCGTGCGGACGGTGATGGAAGATGATCTGATCGAGAATCACCACGCACAGCTGACTGTGAAGCAGGCCAAGAATTATCTGGCTGACCCGCAGATTGGCGACGAGGTCATCGACGAAGTTCCTCCGGTTGATCTGGGCCGTATTGCTGCGCAATCGGGCAAGCAGGTGCTGTTGCAGCGCGTGCGCGAGGCCGAGCGTGATCGTCAGTACGAAGAGTTCCGCGACCGCAAAGGAACGATCATCAACGGCGTGGTCAAGCGCGAAGAATATGGCAATGTCATTGTCGATGTTGGCCGCGGCGAGGGTATTTTGCGCCGTAACGAAAAGATTGGCCGCGAAGCGTATCGCATCGGCGATCGCATTCGTTGCTTTATCAAGGATGTGCGCCGCGAAGTGCGTGGTCCGCAGATCTTCTTGTCGAGGACCGATCCGCAGTTCATGGCCGAGTTGTTCAAGATGGAAGTGCCGGAAATCTATGACGGTATCATCGAGATCAAGGCTGTGGCCCGTGATCCTGGTTCGCGCGCCAAGATTGCCGTGATTTCCTATGACAATTCGATTGATCCGGTCGGCGCCTGCGTTGGTATGCGCGGCAGCCGGGTTCAGGCGGTGGTCAATGAGTTGCAGGGTGAGAAAATCGACATCATCCCGTGGAATCAGGATCAGGCGACGTTCCTTGTGAACGCGTTGCAGCCAGCCGAAGTGTCGAAAGTTGTGATCGACGAAGAAATCGGCAAGATCGAAGTTGTGGTGCCCGATGAGCAGCTGTCTTTGGCCATTGGCCGTCGTGGTCAGAACGTGCGTCTGGCAAGCCAGTTGACGGGTCTGGACATCGATATCATGACAGAAACCGAGGAATCAGCGCGCCGTCAGGCCGAATTCGCCGAGCGCACCAAGCTGTTCATGGAAGCGCTGGATGTTGATGAGATGATGGCGCAACTTCTGGTGTCCGAAGGGTTTACTAACCTGGAAGAAGTTGCCTATGTCGACGCGGATGAGCTGTTGTCTATCGACGGGTTTGATGAGGGCACGGCGGCAGAACTGCAGGCCCGCGCCCGCGACAATCTGGAAGAACAGGCCCGCAAGGCGCTTGAAAATGCGCGCAACATGGGTGTTGAAGAAAGCCTGATCAACTTTGAAGGGCTTACCCCGCAGATGCTGGAGGCACTGGCCAAAGACGGCATTAAGACGCTGGAAGACTTCGCCACCTGCGCTGATTGGGAACTGGCAGGCGGCTGGACCACTGAAAACGGACAGCGCAAGAAAGATGATGGTATTCTGGAGACGTTTGACGTGAGCCTTGAAGAAGCCCAAACCCTTGTCATGACGGCACGCGTCATGCTGGGCTGGGTGGACCCTACCGAAATGGAACCGGCAGCCGACGACGCCGAATCTGCGGAGGCCGAGGCCTGATCTCAGGCCTCGGAGCAACGCGCATGACGCGTGGCGGGCAGAAAGACTCGCGCGATGAACCGGAACGCAAATGCATCGTTTCCGGGGAAAGCCAGCCAAAAGCGGGATTGATCCGCTTTGTGCTGGGGCCAGAAGATATGATCGTTCCGGATATTCAGGGGCGGCTGCCCGGTCGTGGGATCTATGTTTCTGCGGATCGTGACGCATTGGCTAAAGCGGTGAAGAAGAACCTGTTTTCACGGGCTGCGCGTCAGCCGGTGAAAGTGCCTGATGATCTGCCCGATATGGTCGAGCGGCTCTTGGTGCAGCGGGTGATCGACCTTATATCGCTGGGACGGAAAGCCGGTGACGCGATTTGCGGCTATGAAAAGGTGAAAGAGTGGCTGATCAAGGGTCAGGCACGAACGCTGATTCAGGCCAGTGATGGTTCAGAACGCGGGAAAGACAAGCTCCGCCCACCAAATGGGCGAGAAACCCTGATTTCCTGTCTTACGGCAGGGGAAATGGGTTTGGCATTCAGCCGCGAACGTGCGATACACGCCGCGCTTGCGGCTGGTGGACTCAACAACCGTGTTGTAGAGGAAGCGGCAAGGCTTGTCGGCCTGCGTGGGGCAGATGACAAGCAGGTCGGCGACATGATCGCCGGGAAGGATACGAAGGACGCATGAGCGATACAGACGGCAAAAAACCCCTCGGTTTGGGTGGCGCACCTCGTTCCGGTCAGGTGAAGCAAAGCTTCAGCCACGGCCGGACGAAAAGCGTCGTGGTTGAAACGAAGCGCAAGCGCGTGGTCGTTCCCACAAAGCCGGGCGCAGCCGGTGCAACAGGCGCGGGCGGAGGGTCACCAAATCTCGGCGATCCGGCCAAGCGGCCTGCGGGAATTTCCGACGCCGAGATGGAGCGTCGCCTGACCGCATTGCGCGCCGCCAAGGCGCGCGAAGTTGCGGACAATGAGCGTCGCGCTGAGGATGAGCGTCAACGCGAAGAAGATCGTCAGCGTCGCCGCGAAGAAATCGAGGCGAAAGAGCGCGAGGAGCGTGAGCGTCTTGAGGCATTGCGCCTGAAGGCCGAAGAAGAAGAACGCACCGTGCGTGCCGAAGCTGATGCGCGTGTCGCAGCGGCTGCACAGCGCAAGGCTGATGTTCTTGGGACGCGCCCACGGTCCAACGAAAAGCCGGCCGAGGCCAAGTCCGGACCTGCGACCCCTGCACCGGCTGACGCGCCGACCAATCGCAATCAAGATGCGACCGGACCGCGCGGCGTTGCTGCCAAGGCTCCGCTCGCCCCTACGCCACAGCGTAAAACTGATCGTGAGCGCGAAGAGCGTGAACGCAGCGCCAAGGCAAAGGGTGATGATAACCGTCGTGGTGGCAAGCTGACCCTGTCGGCCGCGCTGAACGGCGAAGG
>NZ_JAXMJJ010000017.1:0-13854 GCF_034376685.1 Cypionkella sp. | reverse complement strand
CAAGCGGGGCAGCAAGCAGTAGCATTTCATGCTCCGGGATATGGGCATGCATCCAATGCGTCCCGGGACGTGCGGCAAAGTCATAGCCGCGAGACTCTCCGGGTTGGAGCATCGGCATCGGCAGGTGGGGCACCCCGTCCTGTATATTGGGCGGGATCTGACCGTGCCAGTGGATGATGGTCGGTGCGTCAAGCGTATTGGTCAGATCAACCGCGAAGGTCTGCCCTGGATCAAAGACAAGGCCGGAACGTCCGTTGCCGTCGAGCAAGCCCCAGACTGTCGCAGCCTTGCCTTGCACCTCAATGGTCCGCGATGTGGCCGAAAGGGTCATCCGGGTGGATTGAGCACGCACTTGGGCGGGCAAAAGCAAAGTAGCGGCCGAAGCCGAAGTTGCGGCAAGGAAGCCGCGCCGGGTCAAAAGCGACATATGAGTTCTCCTGTAAGTCGCAGAAAATAACAGACTGGCAGACCATGGCGCGAACGCCTGCTCTGCAGGGTCAGATCACTACGGCTTTTGGAGGATGTCCGGGGGGCGGAAAGGCCAGGGAGGAAACCAGAGGATCATCTCCGGTCACAACGTCAATCGGGTGCCCGGCTATTTCAATCGTTTGATCTGCTGCCGGCAGGGTCGCAACCACAACCAAACAATGTTGCTGGCACAAGAGCATTGTTTGGTCTGACTTGTCGCTGCCCATATCGGCCATGGTCATTTCGTGACCGGCCATGGCCATCATCTGCGCATGTTCAGCCTGAGTTTGCTCTCCACCCATGGTCCAACCGGGAACAAGCATCGCCAGCATATAGGCTGCGAAAACCAGGACTTTAACGAAGGGGGCCGACTTGTTCATGGAACTGTAGTTATCAGCATGATGCGGCACAGTCATTTGACATTTTGGTGTCTCGGCGCCGCCCCAAAAATCTGCGGGGGATGCGGCAGAATTGTCGGAATTTGTATACACCACCTGCCCTATCAGAAAGTTTACTGGATGACCGAAGTTTTGCGAATAATGGTTTGGCTACACGGGCGGGTGATACAGATGATGAAGATTTTTCTAGCCATAGCGACAACCCTGAGTTTGGCAGCCTGCGGGGCGGAACCGATCTGGGCACCGGAGGCGGCCGTTGTCGCATCACGCTACACGCATCCCGGCCCGACGTCGGTAACACTCTACACCGTGCTTTCGACACGCAATGGCTCTGGAGCGCATGCCGGGCTTCTGATCAACGGCGCTCAGAGGGTCATGTTTGATCCCGCCGGAACATGGCGCCACCCGCAGCTTCCCGAGCGCAACGATGTGCATTTCGGTGTTACGCCAAAAATGGTTGATTTCTATATCGACTACCATGCGCGCGAGACTTTCGACGTGGTGGAGCAGACGGTCGAAGTTTCGCCCGAAGTGGCCGCACTGATCATGCAGCGGGCAATGGCCTATGGTGCCGTTCCAAAAGCGAACTGCACCATTGCGCTCTCTCGGGTCCTTGAAGGTGTCCCCGGCTTTGAAGGCTTGCCGATGACGTGGTTTCCGAAGCGCATGATGGAAGCTTTTGCTGATTTGCCCGGAGTCGAAACCCGCAAGATTACGGATGACGACGCAGACAACAATCATGGTGTTCTTCTGGTGCAAGCTGACGATCCGCGATTGGAGTAATCTTTCGGTGATCGGGCACAAATCCACCAAAGATTGATGGCTTGGATGCCTGCAGACCACTACAAAGATGCCAACGTGTTCAACCGCGAGGGACAAAAACATGCGGATATCTCGACGCACCATGATCGGAGCAATGAGTTGGGCCATCAGCCTCGCCACCACGCCCGTTTGGGCCGAAACAGACGCGAGGATCCACGTGGTCAAGGATCCGGGCTGCCCCTGCTGCAATGCCTGGATCGGCCACCTTCGCGAGAACGGCTTTGCCGTCAGCTTCGAAGAGCGCAGCCTTGAAGAACTGACCGCATTCAAGCGCGAACGTGGCATCCCCGATAATCTTGTCTCGTGCCACACGGCGATGATCGGCGACTACACCATCGAAGGCCACGTCCCCGCCGCCGATATCCGTCGCTTGGTGGCCGAACGTCCCGCTGCTACCGGACTTACCGTTCCAGGCATGCCCTTCGGCTCTCCCGGCATGGGGCCAGAGGCCGAGCGCGAAGCTTATGACGTTCTTCTCGTCGGACTTGACGGCAGCAGCAGCATCTTCACCAGCTATCCGGCCGCCTGACCTGGGTCAGGCAAGCGGGAACGCGCCAAAAGCACAGACTCTTTGCGGCGCGGCGCAGGCGGCGACTTCCGAGAACTTCAGGATTACCAAGGCAGCCCAGATTCGGTTGATCGCCAAGCGTCTTCCAGTGCCGCCCGCGGGATCACACCGTCCAGCGGTCTGATGGCTACATCCAGACGACGCGCTGCGTGATAGCCTGTTGCCGCCATCAAACCGGGCGCTGTGCCATAGGCGAGACGGTAGCGCGCCACAAAACTGTCAGTCCCTACGTCGCTGTCCCATCCCACCGGTAGCACCACTTGCAGCAAGACGGTGCTGTTGGACTGATACTTTCGCACGGCTTCGCTTGCTGCAGGTTCAGTGCCAAGGACGACCACGACATCGCCAGGCTCGGTAGGTTTACCGATCAGGCCTTCGACCAGCGCCGCTGCATCGCGCGGAAGCGGAAGTACATGCACATCGACCCCACCCAGATGCCCGTCAGACGTTTCGTTCGCGTGCCCATCCCGCTCGTCTGCCGCCAGCAGGAAACCGCGGACGGCTTCTGCGAGGCTTGCTTCACGGTTATCGCCGGCGACTATAAGAGCTGCAGTGAACGAATGTGCCAAGGCGTTCCCTGACAGGGCCATCCACACTACAACCACCAAGAATGACCTCTTGATCGCGGTCTGGACCCTTTCCACGTCCGCAAACGAGAATGGAAGACGGGCGACAGGAAAGCGCGGCAATAGGACACTCATTCTACCGCCCGTGCTGCTGTCACGGCTTCGACCAACTGCGGCTTTTCCACAAAACCGGGGATCAGCTGATCGCCGACCACGAACGAGGGCGTGCCATTGAAACCAAGCGCCTCGGCCAGTCTCATTGAGGTGGCAATATGCTCCTCAACTTCGGGCGACTGCATGTCGATCTTCAGCTTCTCAATGTCGAGACCGACCTCACCTGCTATGCGCAGCACGGCCTCTGCTTCAACCTTGCCGCGCATCGTCATCAGGGCGTCGTGCATTTCGGCGTATTTGCCCTGCTGCCGCGACGCCAGGGCGGCGCGGGCAGCAAAAGCAGACCCCTCGCTCAGGATCGGCCACTCACGCAAAACAAGGCGCACGTTGGTGTCCTCGGCCATCAAGGCATTGACTTCGGGCATGGCCCGTTTGCAGTAGGGGCAATTATAGTCAAAGAATTCCACAATCGTGACGTCGCCGTCCGGATTGCCGAGGATTGGCGCATTGGGGTCGCGTTCCAAAGTGGTGCGTTCTTTGGTGAGGACAGACGCGGCTGTGGCGGCCTGAGCTTCGGCTTGGCGCGCTTCCAGGGCCTGCAAGGCTTCCAGCACCAGTTCGGGATTTTCCCGAAGTGTTTCGGCCACGAGCGCCTTGATCCGATCATCGGAGATCTCTTGCGACAGGGATTGTTCTGGCAACGCTAGTGCAAACGTGGCGGCAAGTATCATTTGGGTAACGCGCATAGGTGAGACCTTCTGGGAAATAGGGCTGATTTTGTCGTGTGTGAACCCTCTAGCCACTTGAGAGGCAAGCAGGTTTCTTCTTGGGGAGAGACTAAGGTGCTGGTTCATTCGCTCGCCGCCTCCATGCGGGTGCGGTCTTCCTGCGTGGCGCGGACCCGCGCTGGCCAAGTCGATTTGATATAGGCGAGGATCGCTTCGATCTCGGCATCCGAAAGTTGCTCACCGAACGCGGGCATGCCTGACATGAAATCGACACCCATCTCGTCCAGCACAACTTGCCCACCTTTGCGGATGTAGTTGAGCAACATTTCATCCCCGTGGTGCCACGTATGACCTGTCTCATCGTGGGGAGGTGCAGGATAAGTCCCGTTCGAGTTTGCTGATTGCCAGTTCGGCTGCCCTTCCAGATTTGCGCCGTGGCAGGATGCACAGGTTTCCTGATACGTCTTCCGGCCCAACTCGATATCCAGCTCACTGTGAAAGAAGGCGAAGGATGGAGTGGCCACGGTCGCCAAGAGGCCGCCGATGAGCAACGACCTTTGAAGGCGGAACGCCCATTTGTTCTTCTCCCGCAAGGTCATGTCCGGCTCACAATTGATGTCGCACCATCGGGCGGAAGGATGCGATCGGACAAGAGTGCCAGCTGATCGCTGACGCGGGTCCTTTGCGACGCGGGATAAGCGTCCGTCGGTGGCAATCCGCCGTGTTGCGCAAACAGCATGATATCGCGTGCTATCGGCGCGGCAGCCGTGGAACCTCCGCCACCATGCTCGACTACCACTGTGACTGCATAGCGGGGTGCGTCGAACGGGGCAAAGGCGACAAACAGCGCGTGGTCACGACGGTTCCACGGCAGTTCATCCTGTGATCGGACACCCGCCGCGCGTTCCGCCGCCGAGATCGAGAAAACCTGGCTTGAGCCGGTCTTTCCTGCCATCACTTTTGTCGGGTCGGCAATTCTTGACGCGTAGGCAGTGCCACGCTCGTGGTTAGACACCTCGAACATACCCTGCCGAACGATGGACAGCGCCTCAGCTGAAAGTCCAAGAGACGCTGGAGCAGAGTTTTCCGTCGACGTCCCGCTGATCGGCCGCACCATCCGAGGCAGCACGGCCGTGCCGGAAGCAAGCCGCGCCACCATGGTTGCGAGCTGAATCGGCGAGGCCAGAGTAAAGCCCTGCCCGATTGAGGCGTTGATCGTGTCGCCAATCAGCCAGTCTTGGCCGTACTTCTTCTGCTTCCAATCGCGCGAGGGGTTGTTGCCGCGCGCCATGCCGGACAGCGGCAGATCATACTTCTGGCCAAGCCCGAGCCGATCGTTCATGGCAAAAATGCCGTCAATCCCGATGCGTTGCGCAACCTCATAGAAGTAGACATCGCAGGACTCACGCAAAGCGCCGACCATATCCACCCGCCCATGCCCGCCACGTTTCCAGCAATGGAACCGGCGGCCTGAAATCTCGACATAGCCATTGCAGGCGACCGTTTCTGCAGGGTCCATGACACCGCTCTCAAGTGCGGCCAACGCATTCGACATCTTGACCGTTGATCCCGGTGGATAGGCCCCCTGCACTGTCTTGTCGGACAGCGGGCGAAACTCGTTGTCGCGCAGCGCGCCATAGTCCAGGTTCGAGATGCCACGCACGAACAGGTTCGGATCAAACGACGGTGCTGATGTGCAACCAAGCACATCGCCATCCGTCACGTCCATGACGATGGCCGCCGCGCTCTGACCTTCGAGACGCACGCGCATAAAATTCTGCAGATGATGGTCGAGCGTGATTTGCATGTCCGGCCCGGCTGTCGGCGGATCAAGCGCCAGTTCCCGCATGGTGCGCCCAGACACATTGACCTCGACACGCTGCGTCCCCGGCAAGCCGCGCAGCGCTCGTTCATGTCTGCGCTCAATCCCGATCTTGCCGACCTCAAAGTCTGGCAGACGGAGTAAGGGTTCAGCCGCGACCTCTTCTTCCTTCAGATCGTTCTCGCTCACTGGGCCTACATAGCCAACCTGGTGAGCAAAATCGGGACCAAACGGATAGACGCGCGACAAAACCATTTCCGGATGGATCCCCGGAAGTGCTGGCGCGTTCACAGCCACGATTGACAGTTCTTCCCACGTGACCCGGTCTTTCACGGTGATTGGAGCAAAGCCGCTTGTCCGCTCGATCTGGCCTTTGATCTTAACGATGGCTTCGTCATCAAGACCCAGAAGACGTCGCAGTTTCGCAAGCACGTCTTCAAGATCTTTGACCTCCTCGCGCACCAGCGTGATACGAAAAGCCTGCTCGTTGTCGGCCACTATCTTTCCTGCGCGGTCATAGATGCGACCTCGGTTGGGCGGCACAAGCCGCAAGCTGATACGGTTTTCTTCAGCCAACAGATAATATTGATCTGCGTCACGTACACCCAGTTGCCACATCCGCAGGCCCAGCACGCCGACAAACGTTGTCATGACGCCCCCCATCAGAAGCGCCCTTCGTGTGGTCTTCTGGGATATCTGGGCAAGGTCACGTTGAGATCGTCGCACGGTCTCCTCCCATTTCTTCCGGCCGAGATTTCCCCTTCGCGCGAACGGTCAGCACATAAGCGGCCCCTCTCAGAGCAAAAACTGCGGCGACCAGCCCCAGGAACCAAGGCTGGAGCGTATTCGGCGGCGGGGTCGCGCGGTGAAAACTGAGGAAATGCATGAACAGAAAGTAGGCTACATGCGCGACGGTCAGCCACCAGAGCGGCAGGACGCCCATTTGAAGAAATTTCCAGCCCGAAACACCAAGGCGACGCATGGCGAAGTCGCTCGAAGTCACACCCAACAGGATCGTAAGCAGAAGGGCGGCAACCCCAATGGCATTGGCAAGTCCGAAGCCATGCTGAAGCATCACATAGGTCAGAAGTTCAGGATGCCATTCGAAGCCAAAAAGCCGCATCAGGTCCCATTGGACCCAACCAATCAAGATCACAGCGGCATGAACGATCACAAGAAGGCATGCGTAGATGCCAAGCTCACGCCGGAAAGGAAGAACACGCACGATACTCCGGAGGAACCGAGCCAATGGCCCTAACCCGACGGACAGAGCGACAAGTACCATGGAGGCATCCCCGAATGCTCGGTTCCAGCGGTGCATCGGGCTGAAATCGAAGTGTACGGCGGCAAAGCCAAGAACCAGTCCGGTGGCCAAAAATGCCACAGCCGCATGGCGAACCAGCGTCCGTTGTGCCAGACGACGCGGCCTTGCAGCGTGGCCTGATATTTCGGCGACCCTCATTTGTTGCTCCCAAACGACGTTGAACTGGCGTTTACTGTTCCGCCCGCCGACATTCTGAAATCACGGTATGCCCGCAACGCCCGCATCGCGGCGAATGACATGATGATCACGCCTGCCACCGCCAGATAGGGCCGAACCGGGTCGAACCAGGCCAACAGGGCTGGGCCACCGAAGATCAGCATCAGGACTTTGTTGCAGGTCGGGCAAGCGATGCCGAGAAAGCTTGCAACGCCACCCGCCCCGGACGTTCGCAAACGGCACTGCGGAACCCAGAGGCCGATGATCACGCCAGCCAATATCGCAGTTAAGGTCGTCGCCCCAAGCTCCCAGGGTCCAACCGGGGTCATGCGCACAAAGAAGGGATTGATCCAGACAGCGGTGACTGTACCCAAGGTGGCGAACACGGCCAGCCCGGCAAGAGTTCCGCGAATGAGCCTTTGGAGGGCATCTGCGCGCAATTTCTCAGACGCGATAATTTCAGGGAGCATCGAACTGAATCTCCGCAAATTCCTCACCGAAACCGACGTTGACGATCCATAGGCCAGCCATTGGCAGCTTGAGGTTGACGCGCCAAACACCTGCCTCGACCAATTCAAGGGGCGGTGTGAGACCGTCCATGTGCATCTCGACCATGGCAAAGTTGACGTCCGGTCGCATGCCGACCATCTCTACGGCATCGGCGTCTGGCATGAACTGGATGTCCATACGGACATCTCGGTTCCCCGTGGCGTAGACTTGCACGTCGATTCGTCCGTCCGACAGCATTTCAGAAACCGATGCAGTCGGTGCGACTCCGCCGGATGATATCGGCACTGACGCCGGGGGCCGCATCGCTGCCCAGATGAATGCACCCACAAATCCGAGGACGCCGAGAGCAACGAGGATGGCCAGAACTCTAGTTTTCATTGCTCATGTCCATGTTTGAATGATCCATCCCCGCCATGGGTGTGTCTGTGGGCAGCGGTCCGGGCGCGGGCACTAATCCAGTGCCATCGGGATCAAGAAGGTAGGTTGCAATCGCTTCGCGGTCGGCGTCCGTAAAATAAGAAGTGCCCTGCGCTACGACCTCAGCCATGCTGCCGCCAAAGGCATCTCCGTTCGGAAGGAGCCCGGATTTGAGGGCATAGCTGAGGTTGCCCACCGTAAAGCCCCGCCCTACGAGGTCGGCCACGAGGATCGACGGCGCCTTGCTGCCGCCGGGCAGATCGTCGTTTCCCGCAAAACGCGCGCTGTCTTTCAGGCCACCGGCAAGGTTTCGTCCCGTGTGACAGGCCGCGCAATGCGCCGCCCCTTCAACCAGAACACGTCCGCGGTTCCACGGCGACGATGTGCCCATCAGCGCGTCCGTCACCGGCGCATCAAGATAGTTGGCCCGCCACAGCTTCAGCCCGGACCGAAAACTGAAGGGGAAGCCCACATCATGGACAGGAGCTGCTTCGGCGACGGGTGGGACAGTCCGAAAAGCCTCCCACAAGTCGGCGATGTCCTGGTCTGTAAACCCGGCGTAGAAGGAATAAGTGAAGACCGGATAATAGGGGTCCCCTTCTGGGGAAACGCCCTGACGCACGGCACGCGCGAAATCCTGAATGGTCCACCGCCCGATTCCCGCCACAGGATGCGGCGTGATGTTCGGCGGCACGAAAGTTCCGAACGGCGTATCGAGCGGTGCACCGCCTGCAAGTGCGGGGCCCTTCGCCGCCGCGTTGGTGTGGCACGACACGCAACCGCCTGAACGGGCCAGATACGCCCCACGTTCAGGGTCGCCGATCGGAAATGCGGCGGGCTCCGCATCTCCGATGGGCCAGAGCGCCAGCACCCCGGCACCAAGGCTACCCACCACGGTCGGCAAAATGGCAAAAAGCCGGATCAGGCCCCGCATGGTCAGTTCTTTCCCGCGCGAAACTGCGCATGACAAGAGGAGCAGGTTCCGCTGATCCGAGTGAACAAATCATCGGCGGCAAGGCTAGAAAGGGTCGGCGCTAGGGAGGCCGGGTCTGCCTGTCCTGACGAAACCGGGCTGTCTGCGGTCTTTTCGGCATAGCCCATTAACTCTGCCACCGAAAAACCGGGATTGGTCTCTTCGACAGGGGGCATGGCCATTCCGGTATGATCCATCCCCGCCATGTCTGCCGGCAGTGCGGAAGCCGGTTCAAGCCCGTTCGGCGCAGCCTCGGACAGGGCATCTGCGTATACCCTCATCTCTTCTGCCAGAGCTGCAAAATCCTGCCAGTTGGACCAGATCTCCGGCTTGGCATAGGTTACGCCTTCAAGGCTGCCTTCGGGGAAGAGCGACAGCATGGTTTCGCCGGCGTGGCTCGCGATCACGGCGGCGCCTTCCGAGACGATGAAGGCATCGTAGGGCACAGCGCCCTGCATCATTGGCGCCAGTTCCGCCACGGTATCCCGCATCGCCGTCATGCCGTTCATCCTCTCAAGGACGACGCCTTTCGCCCCGTTGTGTGCCATCGCCACTGCCGCGACTGCGGAAGCGGCAAGCGCCATAGCGCCTGTCCATTGTTTTGCCATCTGCCTGACTGCTCTCGGTTTGTTGTTTTTGATTGACCACCGCGCACCGCACTTCAGGCGGTTCGCGAACTGCGCACATGTTTTGGGTCAGGATTAAAACGACAGAGCACTCGACTGGGCCTGAAACGGCACCATCGAACCATGGCTCTTGCCCAGGCTGACCTTCAGATCAGCAGACGTGGAGGGGGCAGACTGACAGAGGGGCCCCCGAAGCGAAGCTGGGTCTGGGCCAAACGCGGTCGCGACATCACTGCATGGCTGGGGATGAACGCAGTCACTGCGCCGACTGGCAACACGAATGCAGTACATGCCAGCGCCGGATGGCAAGACAGCGATATGTTCGTCGATCCGGCAGTGCCGTCTGACATCTCTACCGAGGTCGGGGAGTGATGATCAACCGGGGCGAACGCCGATGCAGATTGGCCAATAGTCAAACCGCAGAGCAGCACGATCATGAAAGACCATGCCCATAGAACACGGACCATCCCGCCCGGAAGCAGGAAGTTCAACGCGGTCCGTTTGGTGTGCGTCTTCAACATAAGGCTAGATCAACTTGACTTGCGTCCCGACCGGAACTCGGTCGAAGACTTCTTCAATATGCTCGTTGTAGAGGCCGATGCAACCGTTTGAGGAACGGCGCCCGATTTTCCGCGTATCGTGGGTGCCGTGGATGCGGTAATATTGCCAGGACAAATAGAGGGCACGCGTTCCAAGCGGGTTGCTGGGGTCGCCGCCCGGCACAAATGCTGGCCACTCGGGATTGCGCTCCCGCATCGATGGCGTCGGTGTCCAGCTTGGGTTGACGCGCTTTTCGACGACTTCGGTATAGCCCCTGCGAGTCAGATCCTCGGAAAGTGGGACAGAACTCGGATACAGGAACATTTGACCGTCACTGGTCCAGTGCTGGAGAACCTTCGCGGTCGTGTCAGATATGATGATCCCAAGACCCAACGCATCGAAATGGTCTTGCCACTCGTGAACCCGAAACGCGGAAATGTTATTGCGAACCGGGCCTTCGGTGTCTTCGGAGGCAAAGGCGGCCCGGCCCACCAAAAAGGGCGCGGCCAGTGCTCCGACAGCGAAGTAACGTCGATTGAATCGCATGGGCTGCACCTCGGTTTTTTTATCGTGATGCAGCCTTCCAACGTGGGAAGGTCAAACCGGTTTGTCAGATCAAATGGTCACAAACTGGTGATAACGTGGCGATTTCGCCGCGCCGCGCGAAAATAGCAGAGGTCACTGCGATGTGAACAACACTTCAGAGCACATGTGACTCTATATATGGTGATGCGAAAGTTACTCGCCATTCTTTGCAGCGCTGTTGTGCTCGCGTCTCTTTTTGGGGAGGCGCGATCGGATCATGCAGTTCATGAAAGCCCCTTTCTCGAAATGCATGCCATGCCAATATTCCAGGAATCCCACTGCGGCGGCGGTTCTGGTCATGTGGCCTGCCAGGTCCTATTGGCCGGTCAGGTCGCGACTCCGATATTGAAGATCGCTTTTGCCCCATCGCAGTTCGAAATCGGGCCAGTACGGGCAAGCAGCCGCATCTCTTCTCCACAACCGCCGCCTCCGCGATACGTCTCCTGAACGAACCCAAGTCCAATCGCTTCATCCCAGGAGACATCATGATTTCCCGACGTTCCTTTTTAGGCGGTGCCGCAGCTGCCGCTTTTGCCACACCGTCTATCCTGCTAGCCCACACCGAAGAACCTTTCGTTTTGGCCGAAGAATTTCAGCCGCGAGAGGTGCGCGTCCGCGAGCAGCACGCTCCGGGTCAGATCCTTGTATTCCCGCGTCTTTACTACCTCTACCACGTCTTCGACAGCGAACGCGCAATTCGCTACGGCGTCGGTGTTGGCAAGGCTGGTCTCGAATTCAAGGGAACGGCGATCATCGAGCGCAAGGCCGAGTGGCCCTCGTGGCGGCCGACGAATGACATGATACGGCGTGACCCCGACCGCTATGCGCAATTCGCGGACGGCGTGCCGGGCGGGCCCGGCAATCCTCTCGGGGCGAGGGCGCTTTATCTCTACAAAGACGGCCGTGACACCTATTTCCGCATCCACGGCACGACAGATCCGGCCTCCATAGGGCAATCCGTATCGAACGGCTGCATCCGCATGCTGAACGATCATGTAAAGCAGCTCTATGATCAAGTGCCCGTCGGCACGCCGGTGACCGTACTGTGACAGGATCACGCCGTGGCCTGCTCGTTCTTGGCGGGACCGTCGCCCTGATCTACGGCTTGCGTGCGCTGCCGTGGGACCGTCTTCCCGGGCGCGGCCCAGGTTACATCGACTTGCCAGACTTGCCGCCATTTCGCCGGCTTGAGGAACAGGGTCAGACTTCTGGAGCAACGGTCGCACTCATAGGGCTAGACGCACCGCCCGCCGATGTTGATCAGCGACGCGCGCGTGCAGACGCTTTGCGTGCCGACCTTTGCCCTGCTCTGTTCGGCCCGGCGGTACTGACGGAAATCGTCCCAATCGCATATTTCAGTGAATTCCGCTGCCCTTACTGTCGGGCACTTGAGCGGGATCTGGACACGCTTTTGGCAGAGGATACGGCATCCTTCCGCCTCATCCAGCATGAACTTCCGATTTTCGGGCCTGCGTCCGAACTCGCCGCACGCGCGTCGGTTGCGGCCGCACGGCAAGGCAAGCAGCAGGAGCTACGTCGACACTTCATGCGGACGCCACTGGTCGCAGAACCGGCATCCGTCTTGCGCGTAGCCACCGACATCGGACTCGACGTCGATCAGCTTGCCCGCGACATGGCCTCGCCGGAAGTCCAGGCAGACCTTGATCGGACCCGGGCTCTCGCCGATATTTTCGGGTTTATCGGCACGCCGGGGCTCGTGATCGGGCGAACCGTCCTCAACGGCGCAATTCCCTACACACTCCTCCGGCGCATCGCGGAAGACGAGAAATCCAGACAGACATCTGTATGCTGACGCTATGAACACGCCGTCGCACATGTTGATCGGAGCGGCTTTTTTTGCGCGGCCCCTGGCATCGGCAACACTTGTTGCGGCGATGGTCGGTAGCTTTGTCCCGGACTTGCCGATGTTCGCTATGGTCCTGTGGTCCACCCGCGTGCTCGGTTTGCCGGAGCATGATGTCTTTGGACGGCTATACTTTTCGGCCCCGTGGCAAGCGATTTTCGCGGTGGATCACGGCTTCCTGATCTGGGCCCCGCTTTTCCTCGCTGCCCATTGGAGCGGCCGCGTCCTGCTTCGTGCTTTCGCGGGGTCTGGTCTGCTTCACGCTGTAGCGGATTTCGTAACCCATCACGACGACGCTCGACGCCAGTTCTGGCCGCTGTCTGACTGGATCTTCCGAAGCCCGGTCAGCTACTGGGACCAGCGCTTCTACGGCGACGTTTTCGCGGTCTTCGAGGTCGGGTTGGTTGTCTTGCTCGCTCTATTCTTGTTTTGGCAGTTCAGGCGGGCATGGCAACGGGCGCTGATCCTGGCGCCCGCAGCCCTGATCGTCGTGCCTGTGATCCTCACCGGTGGCTTCCATGGACTGCACGGCATGGGGTGACGGGCAAGAATGCTGCGGGCAAGGTGATCATTGGCCACAATGCCCACACCGCAAGTTTGATCACATGCCTTTCGCGGCAAGCCAGGCGTTCATGTCGGCAATCTCCGCTTCCTGGGCCGCGATGACTTCTTCGGCCAGCTTGCGCATCTCGGGATCCGTACCAAATTCAAGCTGCACTTTCGCCATGTCGATGGCAGCCTGATGGTGCGGGATCATGCCTTTGACGAAATCGACGTCGGCATCGCCGGTATAGGGAGCCATATTGGCCATCATGGCGTCCATCGCGGCGGCATAGCCTTTCACGGCTGCGTTGTCGGCCAGTTCTGGCGGGATCATGGCAGCGTGGCTCATCATGGTCATGCCGTCGGTTCCCATGTTCATGCCTGAATGGTCCATCCCTGCCATATTGTCGGTCTGGGCATAGACATAGTTTCCTGCGGCCAGCACGGCGGCCAGCACGGCAGCGGTTGCAATCTTCTTCATATCGTTTTCTTCCTTTTACTTTCTAAACTTTATCTTCATGGCCCAGCTAGCGCGATCACGCAGGTGCATAGCCAACTTCGGTCAAGGCGTTAACCAGTTGGTCGCGCGGAGCCGAGGATTTGACATCGACTTTGCGTGCACCGGGATCGGCATTGACTTCGGCGGTCGGATCAACCGACTGGATTGCCTTGGTCACGCTGCGTGCGCAGCCGCCACAGGTCATGTTCTCAATATGGAACTGCATGAGTACCTCCTTCAGGGTTCCGTCTCATGCAACAGCATATGGGGCTTCCCATCGTTGTAAGGTCAAGAGCACAAACCCGTTAGTGAAAAAACAAAATCAGTCCTT
>NZ_JAXMJJ010000016.1:0-78250 GCF_034376685.1 Cypionkella sp. | reverse complement strand
CGGCGGGGCTGATCCTGAGGCTCGCCGTTGCGGCAGAGGATGCGGCGATGACCCGCCGGCACCGCCTTGCACTCGACGCGATCCGGGGTCGGGCGCGCGTGAAGGCCGCGAACCTGGCCGGACCGCGCGACAACCTCGCGGCGATCGAGGACAAGTTCCAGTTTCCCAGTCGCGCACTGATCGACCTTGGCCAGGCGCTTGGCTACGCGCGGGTGATCTTTTCGCACCTGCCGGAAGGCGAGGATTTCGGTGCGCTTGTGCGCCGGCAGGTGTTGCGCAGCTTCGCGCAGATCGGCCTCGATCCCGCTCCGCTGGATGCCTATGACGCCGTCTTCCGCAGCATCGGCGAGGATTTCGGCGAGCCGATGCGTCCGTGGCTATATTCTGTCTTTGCGCAGATCGCGTTCATCAGGTAACCCGTGCACAGGGCTTTCCGGCCGCTCGCAGATGACGTCCACCGCAAGGCGCCAACTGCCCTGCCGCCCCCCTCAGACCACCCGTTCCACCATCATCTTCTTGATCTCGGCGATCGCCTTCGCGGGGTTCAGCCCCTTGGGGCAGGTCTTGGTGCAGTTCATGATGGTGTGGCAACGATACAGCTTGAACGGGTCTTCCAGATCATCCAACCGCTCGCCTGTCGCCTCATCGCGGCTGTCGATGATCCAGCGATAGGCGTGCAGCAGGGCGGCTGGCCCGAGATACTTGTCGCTGTTCCACCAATAGCTCGGGCAAGAGGTCGAGCAACAGGCGCACATCACGCATTCATACAGCCCGTCGAGCTTGGAGCGGTCGTCAATCGACTGTCGCCATTCTTTCGCGGGCTTGTTGGTCTTGGTCTCCAGCCACGGCATGATGCTGGCGTGCTGGGCGTAGAAATGCGTGAGATCGGGGATCAGGTCCTTCACCACCGGCATGTGCGGCAGCGGGTAGATCTTCACATCGCCCTTCACCTCATCCAGACCATAGATACAGGCCAAGGTGTTGATGCCGTCGATGTTCATCGCGCAGGATCCGCAAATCCCCTCGCGACAGGAACGCCGGAAGGTCAGCGTCGGGTCGATCTCATTCTTGATCTTGATCAGCGCATCCAGAATCATCGGGCCGCAGCTGTCCATGTCGACGAAATAGGTGTCCACCCGTGGGTTTTCGCCGTCATCCGGGCTCCAGCGATAGATCTGGAACTTGCGCACATTGGCGCCCGCAGGCTTCGGCCAGGTCTTGCCGGTGCGGATTTTCGAGTTTTTCGGCAGGGTAAACTGAACCATGTCTCAGACCTTTTCTTATCTTCCGCGTCAATACCGGCGGGCGGGAATGCTGCTATAGGGACGCGTCGGCATCTCACCCGAGCGGTGATAGACGCAATTTTGGTAAACTTGATCAGGATCTTTGCCCTGAAGGTAATCCGAGCTGATGGTGATCTCGCCAAACGTATGGTTACGCCCGCCCGAGCCAATCCCCACCCCCACCTCGCCGCGCGGATGCTCGGCCAGACGGGCGCGCTCAAAACACTCGCGCTCGGCCTGCGCGCGCGGGATCGGCCCGCAGGCGATCAGCGGCAACAGGGCCAGCAGGGCGAGGGTCGGGCGCATGGCTTAACCCCTCAATGGCGGCACGCCATTGCGTGCAAAGCAGGCCGCAGCCGTGGGCCGGGTCGCCAGATTGCGGATATTCTGCACCGTCAACGTGCCCGCCTCAACGCCGACATCCCGCGCCAAAGCCCGGATTTCGTCGGTTCCTGCCGCATCCAGCACGCATTGCGTCGCAGCCTCGGCGACATTGCCCGGCAATTCCTGCGCCAGAACCGGGCGCACCACCGTCTCCGCCGTCCGCCGCATCGCTTTATCCGCCACAACCTGCGGATCGCAGGCGGCAAGCAGCATCAATCCAGCCAGCCCAGCCAACAGACGCATCAGAACTTCCTTTCAGCCGGCGCGATCTTTTTCAGGGAAATCCCACCATCCGCCTCGGCCGTCAGCGGCGCGGTATGCACCGGCCGATAGTCCAGCTTGACCGAATTGCCGTCAACCCAAGCCAACGTGTGCTTGCGCCAATCGGCGTCATTGCGCGTGGCGTAATCCTCATGTGCATGTGCGCCCCGGCTTTCGGTGCGGGCATGTGCGCCGTAGATCGTCGCCAGCGCATTCGGCATAAGGTTCTGAAGTTCCAGCGTTTCCATCAGATCGCTGTTCCACACCAACGAGCGGTCCGTCACCTTGATGTCGCCCATCTTGCCCGCAATCGCGGTCATCTTGGCCACACCTTCGCCCAGCGTCTTGTCGGTACGGAACACCGCCGCATCGGCCTGCATGGTCTTTTGCATCTCCAACCGCAAATCAGCGGTCGGCACCGATCCATTGGCTTGCCGCGTCACATCAAAGCGGTCCAAGGCCCGGTCCACTTCAACCCGATTCACATCCGCAGCCCGCTCTTTCGGGTTCACAATCTCGCCCGCGCGGATCGCCGCCGCCCGGCCGAACACCACGAGGTCGATCAGGCTGTTAGACCCCAAACGGTTCGCACCATGCACCGAAGCACAGCCCGCCTCGCCCACCGCCATCAGCCCCGGCACAGTGGCATCGGGATTGTCATGCGTCGGGTTCAGCACCTCGCCGAAGTAGTTGGTCGGAATGCCGCCCATGTTGTAATGCACCGTCGGCAGCACCGGGATCGGCTCTTTGTGCAGATCAACGCCCGCAAAAATCCGCGCGCTTTCCGAAATCCCCGGCAACCGCAGCGCCAAGGTTTCCGGCGGCAGGTGGTTCAGGTGCAAATGGATGTGGTCCTTGTTTGGCCCCACCCCGCGCCCTTCGCGAATTTCAATCGTCATACAGCGCGAGACATAGTCACGAGGCGCCAAATCCTTATAATGCGGCGCATAGCGCTCCATAAAGCGCTCGCCTTCCGAGTTGGTCAGATAGCCCCCCTCGCCGCGCGCGCCTTCGGTGATCAAGCAGCCCGAGCCATAAATCCCGGTCGGGTGAAACTGCACGAACTCCATATCCTGCAACGGCAGCCCCGCGCGGGCGACCATACCGCCGCCATCGCCGGTGCAGGTGTGCGCCGAGGTTGCCGAGAAATACGCCCGCCCGTAACCGCCGGTCGCCAGCACCACCATCTTGGCGTTGAACACATGGATCGTGCCATCGTCGAGCTTCCACGCCACCACACCGGTGCAGCGGCCATCGGTCATGATCAGATCAATCGCGAAATATTCGATAAAAAACTCGGCATTATTCTTCAGCGATTGCCCATAGAGCGTGTGCAAAATCGCGTGGCCAGTCCGGTCAGCCGCGGCACAGGTGCGCTGCACCGGCGGGCCCTCGCCGTATTCGGTGGTGTGGCCGCCAAACGGGCGCTGATAAATCTTGCCCTCTTCGGTGCGCGAGAACGGCACGCCGTAATGCTCCAGCTCGTAGACCGCTTTCGGGGCCTCCCGCGCCAGATACTCCATCGCATCGGTGTCGCCCAACCAGTCCGAGCCCTTCACCGTGTCATACATATGCCACTGCCAAGAATCCGGCCCCATATTGCCAAGCGAGGCAGCAATCCCGCCCTGCGCCGCCACAGTATGCGACCGCGTCGGGAACACTTTGGTCACGCAAGCCGTGCGCAGACCCTGTTCCGCCATGCCCAAAGTCGCTCGCAAACCAGCGCCGCCAGCACCCACCACGACCACATCATAGTCGTGCACTTCATACGGATAAGCAGTCATATCAGCCCCTTAAAGTGCAATGCGAACAAGAGCATACAGCCCCGTCGCCGCAATCACGGTGGAAAGCGAGATCACAAACATGATCAGCATCTTGCGCGTGGTGCCATGCGCGTAATCTTCGATCATCATCGTGGCCCCCATCGCGAAATGCCGCATCCCGATCACCAGCACCAAAGCCGTCAGGATCGAGGTGAAGGGCCGCGCAAACGTCGCCCGCACCGCCTCATAATCCTGCCCCAAAGCGTGCCCGACGATGTAAACCCAGGTCGGCACCAGAAACGCCAGTGCCACGGCAGACAAGGTCATCGACCAGTGATGCGCCGTACCGGTGTGAGAAGCTCCACGGCCCTCTGCACGTTTGCGCGCGGTAAGATAACGCATATTCAGCCCCTTACACGATCAGAATGGTAAGCGCGGTCAGAATGAACGACCCCGCGATAATGCCCCAGCCCAGCTTTTCAGCCGTGGCAATCTCCAGCCCGTGGCCGGCATCGAAATACAGATGCCGCAGCCCCGACAGGTAGTGATACCACACCGCCCAAGCCGAACAGGTGAACACCAGATCGCCGAACCAGCTTGTCGCCACCGCATTGGCGACCGCGAAATATTCCGGTGACACCGCCGCCGCAAACAGCCACCACACCGCGAGCATCACGCCGACGATCAGCCCGTTACCGGTGATCCGGGTCAGGATCGAGGTGATCGAGGTCAGTTGCGGGCGATAGATCTGCAAATGGGGAGAGAGAGGGCGTTCCACCCGTTTGATCTCGGCCATGTCGTATCCCTTCGTCACATGTCGCGGCTGATCGGTCAGCCCGCACATCTTTATATCTTGCTTATCTCAATAGCGTGAAAATTGCGACTGTCACCACCAACCCTGCCGCAACTGCACAATGTTTTCGCTATCAGTGGCAGTTTTTCGCATTTGTGATCACATGGAAAATTCGCGTGATCACAAATTTTCAACCCACAGAATCTGTCAGGAACTGCCCCGATCAGGCGCGCTAAACCGGTATCAACGCCCAATAATCCAGATCAAGCAGCACCTCGGGCAGATACTTTCCGTCCGCCCCGCGCAAAGCCCCCGCCGCCCCGCGCGTCGCCACCAGCCGCAACCGGATCGCCCCTACACCCTTCGCATCGGTCTCGACCATATCCAGCACTTCCGACCACGCCCGCACCGTATCGCCCGCAAAGCACGGATTGGCATGCGCGCCCGCGTTCAACGCCACCAGCATCTGCGCATTGGCCAGCCCATTGAACGACAACGCCCGCGCCAATGAGATCACATGCCCGCCATAGATCAGCCGCTTGCCATCCGGGCGCTGCGTCGCATCGAAATGCACCTTGGCGGTGTTCTGCCACAGCCGGGTCGCCAGCATATGCTCGGCTTCCTCGATCGTGACACCGTCAACATGGTCAATCACCTCACCCACCGCATAATCGCGCATCCTATGCGGCTCGCCTGCCAGCGCGAAATTATAGCGCGTAAAATCAAGCCCCTGCGGGATCACCAGCGCGCTCGGCTCCACCACCTTTGCCAGCTCCGGCACCACCGTCACCGGGGCCCCCACGCCAAAATCGCGCTTCTTCACCATCACCCAGCGCACATACTCCAGCACCGCCTCGTCATGCTGGTTCAGCCCCACCGTGCGGACATAGACCACGCCCGACTGCCCGTTAGAGTTCTCTTTGACCCCAATCACCGTGCTTTCCGAGCGCAAAGTATCCCCCGGCCACACCGGCCGCAGCCAGCGCCCCTCGGCATAACCCAGGTTCGCCACCGCATTCAGCGACACATCCGGCACGGTCTTGCCGAACACCACATGAAACGCGATCAGATCATCCAGCGGGCTGAACGGCAGCCCACACTCCTGCGCGAAAATATCCGAGGAATACAATGCATGCCGCGCCGGATAGAGCGCGTGATACAGCGCGCGCTCGCCCATCTTCACCGTGCGCGGCACCGCATGCACGATAACATCGCCCACCCGGTAATCCTCAAAGAACCGCCCCGCATTGGTTTTGACCGCTGCCATCTCAGCCTCCGTAGGGTGGGTGAACCCACCAAATCTATTCGGTAGGGCGGGGATTGCCCCGCCGCACCCTAAGCCTCGCCCAGCTTCATCTCCGGGTCATATGTCCCCGGCACATCCTTCACCACCGCCTGCCCGCAGCGCATCACGCCGCGCGCCGCGTCAAAGCCGTAGGTCGGCCCGCCATGCAGCACCCAGCCCTTGCTGAGTGCCAGACTAACCTTGTGGCAAAACGCGCTCGTGTCGTCGTCCGACAAAAACCGATACAGCTGCATCAGGAATACGTCCCCAAAAACACCGGATGCCCCAGCCACGCGTGGATCATCGCGATCACCCCCAGCAGCACAACTGTCCCCACAAGGTTCATCGCATCGCCCTTGATGCCGCGCCCGTTGGTCGGGGCCACCCAAACCTCAGCCCGATTGATCAACACCATCTCGACCAAGGCCCAAATCCCGATACCGCCAAACAGCACCAAAGACGCCTGATCGCCGTTCACCAGCAAATGCGCCACCGCCCAGATCACAGCGCCCCACAGCATCGGGTGCCGCATCTTCGGATACAAAGTGCCCTTGGTGCCGCCCACCCCAAACAGGAACAAAGATACCAACATCAAAGTGTTATTCAGATGCCCCATGCCGGGAAGCGGCGTGTAAACCGGCTCCCATTCCGCTGCGCGATAGCCGACAACCATCAGCACCACCGCCAGCAGCAACAGCCCTGTCACCACCAACTTGCCGCGCTCGCCCATACCCGCCCGCACATCCGGGGCCACACGTTTGAAGAAATGCGCGCCCACCCATAGCGCCAGTCCCAAAATCAGCCAGATCATCGCCTTAACCTCATGCAGACAGCGCGGCTATCATCTGGGCCTTCCCTAGAACCGCCTGTGCGGTGACGATATGCAGGTTTTCGACAATCTTTCCATCCACAACCGCCACGCCCTGCCCCGCCGCCGTGGCCGCATTGAACGCCGCGATCTGCCGCCGCGCGAGGTCTAATTCCGCCTCCGACGGTGCAAAGGCCGCATTGGCAATCTCCAACTGCGCCGGATGGATCAGGGTTTTGCCGTCAAACCCCATATCGCGGCCCTGCACGCATTCAGCCAGCAGCCCCGCATCATCCTTGAAGGCGTTATAGACGCCATCGACGATCACCCGCCCGTAAGCCCTAGCTGCCAGCAGACACAAGCCAAGCCCCGCCTGCATCGGCAAGCGATCCGCCCGATGCCTGCTGCCCAGCTCTTTCGCCAGATCATTGGTGCCCATCACCATGCCCTGAAGGCTTGGATGCGCCGCAATCTCGGCGGCGTTCAACATGCCCAGCGCGGTTTCCATCATCGCCCACAACGGCTTGGCCGTCACCGCCGCCACCGCATCCAGATCGGCCGCCCGGTTCACCTTCGGGATCAGCACAGCCTCCACGCCCGGATGCCCACCAAACGCCGCCAGATCTTCGGCCCCCCACGGGCTATCCAAGCCGTTGATCCGCACGATCCGCGCCCGGTGGCCGTAACCGCCCTCGGCCAAAGCCTGCGCTAAAACCTCGCGCGCCGCCGCCTTCTCCTCGGGCGCCACCGCATCCTCCAGATCGAAGATGATCGCATCCGCCGCAAGGCTGCGCGCCTTCTCCAGCGCACGGTCTTTCGAGCCCGGAATATACAGCACAGAACGGAAGGGGCGACCCGACGCAATAGATGTCATGATTCTCTCCGGCAACAATATTGCGCCAACCGACCGCATTTTGCCACTTTCGGCAAGCCCAGAAATGCCGCAGCGCAGAAAAACCCGCGCGCAGCCTTAACGCTTTCCTCGCATCTTCCGCGCAGCCTGCGGTCTAACACCAACCGGAGACCGCAATGGAAAAGACCCTGTTCGCCCTGTCGCTCGGCTTCGCTGGCCTGATCCTTGCGGTGCACGCAGCCCAAGCCGCCCCGATTCAGATGCCCTCCGCTCAGAAGCCCCGATACCCGTCCCACATCAGCTTGATCGACACCAACAGCAGCGCCCAAGTCACCAGCTGAAAGAACAACCGCTCCGGCAACCATTTCACCAGCCGCACCCCGACAAAAACTGAAATAGCCGCCACCGGCATCAGCACCAACACCTTCTCAAGGCTCGCCAGATTGATCTGCCCCAGCAGATAATACGGGATCAGCTTCACCGCGTTGATATAGGCAAAGGCAATCGTCGAGGTGCCCGCAAACACCGCCTTCGTCATCCCCAAAGGCATGGTGTAAACCTGATAGGGTGGCCCGCCGGAATGACTGACAAAGCTGGTAAACCCGGTCACGGCGCCCCAGAACACCCCCGGTGCCACCTTGGCCCGCGCAGGCGCCACCAGCACCTGCCGCTTGATCAGCAGGTTCAGCGCGAACACCACACCAATCAGCCCGATCAGCACCGTCACCCAAGCCTCTGACACCACTTTCGCGGTCAGATAACCCAGCAAAATCCCCAGAGTCGCCGCGGGCAGCAAGATCGCCAGCACCCGGCGGTCAAACGCATGGCGATAGGCGTAAAGCCCGAACATGTCCGACACCACATAGAGCGGCAGCATCAGCCCCGCCGCCGTCACGGGCGACATCCCCGGCACCAGCGCCAGCACCGGCACCGACAGCATCCCCACCACCGGCAAACCGCCCTTGCCCATGCCGACAAACACCGAGGCCAGCACCGCCAGCGCCCAAAACGCAAATCCGTCCATCATGGCTCTTTCCCCTGCCAGCGGAATCACCCATGATCACCGCGTTGCCGATCCCGGCGGCCCCGGAATCGCCCACCTGCCCTGCCTGCGCCGGTTTAGCGCAAACAGTGTAAGCGGGCCAGTAGCTTGGCCCAACCCCGCGCGGTGGGCTTGCTTCTAGGGTCGAACGGGCTTAGCATACCATTGTATACAAACCCTTCGGAGACCCACATGGCACGCCCAAAAATCGCGCTGATCGGCGCAGGTCAGATTGGTGGCACGCTCGCCCATCTCGCCGCCATCAAAGAACTTGGCGACATCATTCTGTTTGATATTGCCGAGGGCACCCCGCAGGGCAAAGCACTCGACATCGCGCAATCCGGCCCTTCGGCGGGCTTTGATGCGGCGCTGAAAGGTGCAAATTCCTACGCTGATATCGCGGGCGCAGATGTCTGCATCGTCACCGCAGGCGTGCCCCGCAAACCGGGGATGAGCCGCGATGACCTGTTGGGCATCAACCTGAAAGTGATGAAAGCGGTTGGTGAAGGCCTGAAGGCCCATGCCCCGAACGCCTTCGTGATCTGCATCACCAACCCGCTTGATGCGATGGTCTGGGCTCTGCGCGAATTTTCCGGCCTGCCGCACCACATGGTTGTCGGCATGGCAGGTGTCTTGGATAGCGCCCGCTTCCGCCACTTCCTGTCGGTCGAGTTCAACGTGTCGATGCGCGACGTCACTGCCTTCGTTCTGGGCGGCCACGGCGACACCATGGTGCCCTTGGCGCGCTATTCCACCGTCGGCGGCATCCCGTTGCCGGATCTGGTCGCGATGGGCTGGACCACGCAGGAAAAACTCGACGGCATCATCCAGCGCACCCGCGATGGCGGCGCCGAAATCGTCGGCCTGCTGAAAACCGGCTCGGCGTTCTACGCCCCGGCGCAATCGGCGATCGAGATGGCCGAAGCCTTCCTGAAAGACCAGAAGCGCCTGCTGCCTTGCGCGGCTTACGTTGACGGTGCCTTGGGCCTCAAAGGCATGTATGTCGGCGTCCCCACCATCATCGGCGCGGGCGGTATCGAGCGTATCGTCGACATCAAGATGAATGCCGACGAACAAGCCATGTTCGACAAATCCGTCGAAGCCGTGAATGGCCTTGTCACGGCTTGCAAAGCGATTGATCCGTCGCTGGCCTGATCCGCACCCTGCGCAATCCTTGCGCAAAAGCCTGAAGAAATGCGCGCCGCGAAAGTGGCGCGCATTTTTCATGGCACCCTCCCCCGTTGCCGCAAGAACTGTTTGTAAGGCTCAAACACCCGTGTCACGTTTCCGTGATCGAAGAGCCGCTCGCAGCCCGGCCTTTCGCAGCCCAACCTCGCGCCGCATCGTAGGAGAACGCCACATGACCTACCTCACTGCCATCACCTATATTCACACCGCGATCAGCCTGATCGCGATCCCGCTCGGCATCATGGCCACCGCCCGGCTGTTCCGCCCCGACCTGCCCGGCCATTGGACGCGCAGCTTTCTGTGGCTGGCCGTGCTGACCTCGGCCACCGGCTTCATCTTCCCGTTCATCGGCATCACCCCGGCCTTCGTCACCGGCATCGTCGCCCTCGCCGTCCTCGCCGCGATGCGCTGGGCCTACACCCACCCCGAAGCCGCCTTCGCCCGCTGGACCTACGCCGGAGGCATGGTCGCCAGCCTTTACCTGCTGATCTTCGTCGCCGTGGTGCAAGCCTTCCTGAAAATCCCCAACCTGCACGCCCTCGCCCCCACCGGAACCGAAGCCCCCTTCGCCATCACCCAAGTCCTCGTGCTGCTGGTGATGGTCGCCATCGGCATCGCCGCCCTACGCGCCTTCCGCTGGAGGACGGCTCTGTAGGGTGGGTGAAACCCACCACCCGACGGCACACCCAAAATGCGCGCCTCGAAAGGGCGCGCATTTGCGGGGAAATCCGCTGCTACGATCAAATTGAGGCCACAATTCTCAAGCATACGCCCAAAGCAAATTGCCTCGGTGTTGGTCCATGTATCTCCGCTTCGTCCGCCCCATTAAACTAAATCACATGGCCGCACGTTCTGGCTTTTTTACAGCAGCGTATGAGTTGCGAGATCAAAACCCCGATCCGTTGACATCTCTCAGGCTGGAAAAACATTTGGCGTGGTTTCGCGAAAACCTTCATGCACCGGCCAAGTTCACCCGCTCAAAATCCAAAGGTGCATGGCGGGTCGACGACACAAAAGGCCTCAGTTGGTTCAAAGACACCGCAACAGAAATGCTGGCCCAAGCCCATGACCTTGCCGCATTGCTGAACGAATGCGGCCATCCGATTGAAGTCTTACGCTCAGACCGCATCGGCTACATTGTATATGCGGACCTGCACCAAGTCATCGCCGAGCCATTCAGCGACACTCCGACCTGACCTCAAATCTGCCCTCAATTTGACTAAAATTTTTGCCATTCACATTGGCCCAAATATCCCACGGGGGAGGCTCTTGGCCCTTTGCCAAGAGCCTGGGGGTGTGAAACCCCCATCTTACCTGCCTAAAATCCTTACCAAACCCCTAACACCACCACCCAACCCCTTGACCCCAAACACATTTCAAAAGTCCCCACGCGGGACCGGCAGTCCTAACCTGCCCGCCGCATCCGCCGCACCCTGCGCCGCACTCCCGCAGCAATCCGGGCCAGCCACCCCTGCGGTCGCCGCGCCAGATAGCGGATCTCACAGCCGTCAAACCCCGCCACGCTCAGATCAAAACCACCCGCCGGAAACACCCGCGCCAGATCGCCGCGCAGGTCCAGATCCCCCGGCGTGATCAGATCCAGCGCCGTCAACGCCGCAGCTCGCGCCGGGCTCAGTTGCTTGATCGACAGATACAGCGCAGCATGCTCGTCCTGCGTCGCCCCCTCTGCCGCAATCGCCTGCAACTGCGCGCAGCGGGCCGGCGCAAAGGATCGCCACCCCGGTTGCTGGGCGATCACCCGCTGGCGCTTGCCGATCCAGCTCTGCAAGGTCAGCCCGTCGAAATGATGCAACTGCCAGCCCTGTAGCGGGCTGATATCGGCCAGCGTCACATTGCGGGCCGAGTGAATATCGGTCTGCAAGCCCCGCCCGGTGCGAAAGAACGCTTTGCTTGACGGATAGCCCGTCATGCCCTGCCGCAGAAACGGTGCCACCGCGCCGTCAATCGCATCCACCTGCGGCTGCAGCGGCAGCGGGTTGGGCCGCCGGAACACCCCGTCAAAGATGTCATCCGGGTCGGGCGCGGTCAGATACACCCGCTCTACCACCGGCACCTGCGCCACCAGACAGCTTGCGGGCAAAGCCGCCAGCGCCGCCGCAACATCGCCCCCGCGTGACAAGAATTCATCGGCGTCGATATGCAGCAGCCAATCCACCCGGCTGTTGTCATATGCGCTCTGCAAATTATAGCGTTGCCGATCCGACGGTGCCCAAGGCCGCCCCTCCGGCAGCGCACGCCAATAGGCGGCATCGCAGCGGATCAGCACACAGCCCGGCACCCCCGCCAATGCGGCCTCCAGCGCGGGCTGCGGCGTGTCCAGATAGAGATGCACCTCTGTCGCACCGCGCACAACACAGGCGGCGACAAAGGCCGCGACCAAAGGCGCAGGCTCACTGACGGTGGCAACAACACTCCATCGCAAACGGCAAGACCCTTCCTGTCAGCTGTCGCGCAAGCTTAGGGTGGCGTGCTGGCCCTGTCCACCGTATGCGCAAGGCAGGCCCAATCCTTAACAAGTCCTTAAAACCACCACCCCAACCAATTGATTTCAAACACATAAAAAAGGTCCCGAGTTGGGACCATCCCCAAACCTCCCCCCGCCCCCCTTGACACCCCCCGCCCCCTCCGCCCAACTCCGGCCAAACCCCGGAGGCCAGAATGACCGATTTCCACGCCGAGCTTGAATCCCGCCTGATCCGCTACGCCAGCATCGACAGCCAATCCAGTGACGGATCCCCCACCTCGCCCTCCACCGAAATCCAGCTGAACATCCTGCGGCTGCTGGAAACCGAGCTGAAAGAAATCGGCGCGTCAGAGGTGCAACTCACCCCCTACGGCACCGTCATAGCCACCATCCCCGGCACCGCACCCAACGCCGATAAACTCCCCACCATCGGCCTGCTCGCCCACATCGACACCGCCCCACAATTCAACGCCACAGGCGTCAAACCCCGGGTGATCCGCGGCTACAACGGCGGTGCTGTCAGCTTCCCCGACAACCCCACCCTCAGCCTTTCCCCCGATCACAACCCCTACCTCGGCACCAAACAAGGCCACGACATCATCACCGCCTCCGGCCTCACCCTGCTGGGCGCGGACGATAAAGCAGGCGTCGCGATCCTGATGACCGCGGCCCGCCACCTGCTGGCCAACCCCGAGATCCCCCACCCGACCCTGCGCATCGCGTTCACCCCGGATGAGGAAATCGGCCGCGGCGTCCATTCCAATCTGCCGAAAGACCTGAACGCCGATTTCGCCTACACCTTTGATGGCGGGGCAGTGGGCGAGATCGAGTACGAGTCGTTCTCCGCCGACGGCGCGACCGTCCACATCAAGGGCGTCTCGATCCATCCCGGCTTGGCTAAGGATAAACTCGTCAACGCCATCCACCTCGCCGCCAAGATCATCCAGACCTTGCCGCAAGCCACGCTTACCCCGGAAACCACCTCCGACCGCGACGGCTTTATCCATGCCACCGATATGACCGGTGGCTCATCGGAAATGACCCTGAAGTTCATCCTGCGCGACTTTGAACGCGACGGCCTCGCCGCCAAAGGCGCTTTGCTGCAACAGGTCTGTGCCGCCGTCGCAGCCACCGAGCCGCGCGCCGAGATCACCTGCACGATCAAGCCGCAGTATCGCAACATGCGCTACTGGCTGGAAAAGGACATGACCCCGGTTGATCTGGCCCGCGACGCTGCCCGCTCGCTTGGGATCGAGCCTGTCTCTGTTCCGATCCGCGGCGGCACCGATGGCTCGCGGTTGACCGAGATGGGTATCCCCTGCCCCAACCTGTTCACCGGGATGCAGGATATTCATGGCCCGCTGGAATGGATTTCGGTGCAGGATATGGGCCAAGCCACCCAGTTCTGCCTCGCCCTTGTGGAACACGCTGCAAAGCCTAAAACTTAGTTCAAAATTTCATCCTCTGCGCTCAAATATCCCACGGGGTCCGGGGTGTGAAACCCCGGCGCTTTGTGGCAAGAAACCGCATGGCCCAGCACATCTCGCCCTACCACGTCCCGGATTTCTACGCCGATGCCCTTGCCAAAGGCCGTCATCGCGACATCGTCGGCGGGCGGTGGGAGGAGACCGGCAAGATCCAGATGGAAATTCTGCTCGGGGCTGGTTTGCTGCCCGCGCATCATCTGCTCGACATCGGCGCAGGCTCGCTGCGGCTGGGTTGTCGCGCCATCACCCATCTGAACCCCGGTCACTATTGGGCGACAGATCTGTCCGGGGCGCTATTGCAACGCGGCTACGAAACGGAAATCGCGGATAAATCGCGGCTGAACCCAAGCCATTTGATTGAGGATGCGCATTTCAACTTCCCCGGCGTGCCTGACACGATCACCCATGCCATCGCCTTTGCGGTGTTCACCCATCTGCCCGCCAACCACCTGCGCCGGGCACTGATCCAGATCCGTGCCCGCTTTCCTGCCTTGCAAAAGCTGCTGTTCACAGCGTTTCTTGCGCCCGATGCCGATCAAAGCCTGCAGCCGGTCAGGCAACCCGACGGCGTGGTCACCCATGATACCCGCGCGCCCTATCACATGCTGGCCGAGGACGTGCTGCATCTGACCCGCGCTTCGGGCTTCACAGTCGATCAGCACCAAACCCGGCTGCCGCGCGGGCAAGTGCTGTTCATCGCTGCCCCGGCCTGAGGTCTGGAATCCCGCAGTTGCATCCCAAAGTCCCGCGGCGCACCCTGCGCCAAAGCCTTGAGGAGATTGCCATGCGTATCCTGACCACCGTGCTGCTGTGCCTTGCCACCCCCTTGCACGCCGAAACCATCAGTGCCGAGATCGGCAGCAAGGGCTTGGCCGCGACCGCGGCGCGGTTGGCCACCTTGCCCGCACCCACGGATACCGATCGCTTTGCCTTGGGGGGCGTGCGGTTTTTGGGCGCTGTCGAGGCGGCCTTGCAACTGCGCTACAGCGCGGGGATGACTGACCAGACGGGGATGCTGCCCTTCCTGCGCCTGCCGCTTGCGGACAATCCGACGCCGGTTCCGTTCCAGCCTGCGATGATTTCGGATCTGTTCCGCAGTGTCGATACCAAGCTGGCGCTGGCCCGCGAGCCGTTGGCCGCGATCCCGGACAGCTCTGATTTCACGCTGGACATCAATTTCGCCGATCTGTGGTTTGACATCAACGCCAACCAGACCCGCGACCAAGGCGAGGACGCGCTGGACGTGCTGGGCCCGATGTTGCTGGGCTGGCAATGGGACAGCCGCGATCCTGCCACCCCGGCCCCGCTGGTGAAATTCGACGCAGCCGATGCCGCGTGGCTTTCTGCCTACACCCACTTGCTGCAAGGGGTCAGCGATGTGGTGCTGGCCTATGATCCGAGCGAGCCGATTGACCGCATTCGGAAAACCCATGAAAAAATGCGCAGCCTTGGCGGAGTCAGCCCCAGCTTTATCACCGGCGCAGGCGGCGACGGGCTGGATGAGCTGGACGTGATCGCCATCGTCATCGCCGCCCTGCAACAGACCCCCGATGCGGCTCGGATGACCAGCGCGCAGGCGCATTTCCTGAGCATGATCGCCGACAACCGCCGGTTCTGGGACACCGTGGCACAAGAAACCGACAATGCCGCCGAATGGTTGCCGAATGACAAACAGCAATCGGCTTTGGGGGTCACTCTGCCACCGGGCACCGGGGCGGTCTGGCTTTCGGTGCTGGATGATGCCGAAGGGCTGCTGAAAGGCACCAAGCTCGCGCCCTACTGGCGGCAGCAAGGTGCAGCGGGGGTGAACATCGCCAAGGTGTTTACCGATCCGCGCCCTGCCGATCTGGCAGGCTGGATCCAAGGCTGGGCCGCCGCGCCGTATCTGGAGACCGGCACGCTGGTCAGCGCGCAAAACTGGAGCGCGTTTGAGCAGATGATGGGCGGCGAGGCGATGATGCTGTCGTTTTATCTGAACTGATCTCAGGCCAGATCCGGCGCATGCGCCTGCAGGAACCCAGCATAGCGCTGGCGCAAACGGGCATCGAACGCCGCCACCGACAGATCAGGGTCCAGCCCCGCCGCAGCCAAAACCGGGCGGGGATCAAACCCCGTCTCATCCAAACAGCCAAACCGCCGCAATTGCTTGATCTGACGGTGATCCAGTGTTTTCAGCGTCGAAACCAAAGCCGTGCGCAGCGGCGCATCTGCCACCGCTTCGCACAAAGACCAGAACTGCGTGCTGCGGGCGGCGCCGTGACGATCACTGGCACGGCTGGGCGGTTCGTGTGCGCGGCGGAGCAGCTTCAGGGTGAAATGCAGCGGCGTCAGACCATCGAAATGCAGCAGCCGCGTGGTCTGGATCGCCTGATGCGGCGGCTTTCCCAGCGGCGCATGGATGCCCATCTGCATCTGCGCGCCCACCCGTACCACCGCCTTGCCTGCCTTATGCCCGGTCAGGCCGTAGTGAAAGAAACTGCGCATCTCACCGTAAACCCTGGCACCGTTGCGGGGATAATCGACAAGCTCGTGGCGAAACACCCCGGCAAAGATATCGTCTCCGATGACGCCTTGCGGATAGGCCCGCTCGGCCACCAGCAGGCGCAGATACATCGCGTGATCCGGCGCGGCGGCGAGTTCTGCGTGCAACGCATCGCCATCGCGCAGAAACTCATCGGCATCGCAATGCAGCAGCCAATCGGCATCGGTCTGCGCGTAGACCCGCCGCGCATTATGCGCTTGTCGCGTGGTGTGCAGACCCGGACGCTTGCCGCGCGGTGTCGATGCCCAGTAAGCCGCGTCGCACACAGTCACCACGCAGCCGGGCAATCTGGCCAGCATCGCCTGAGCCTCGACGTCCGGCTGATCCAGGAACACATGCACCGCAGCGGCTCCCTGCGCCAGATGATGCGCGGCAAAAGTCGCCACCAGCGCTGCGGGTTCATCCACGGTCGCCACCACTGCCCAGTTGGGTTTCATCACTCTGTAACCATTCCGCTCTATCGCCTGCCCGACAATGCCTCAGCGTTAGCGCCAACGGCAAGCCCTGATAAACTTGAGGAAACACGTCACGTGATCACAATTTTTTTGCGTGTGATCACAAATGTCGGTTTTCCGCCGATGCCCGGCAATTCGTGTTTTCTTCTTGCCCAAATTTATGCCACACCGCCTTCAAATCCAAGCTGATGGGACAAATCCATGAACATCCATGAATACCAGGCCAAAGCCCTGCTGCGCAGCTACGGCATTCCGGTATCCGATGGCCGCGCCGTGACCAAGGCCGAAGAGGCCAAGACCGCGGCAGGCGAACTTGATGGCCCGCTCTGGGTGGTCAAGGCGCAAATCCACGCCGGTGGCCGCGGCAAGGGCCATTTTGTCGAGCCTGAGGCTGGCGAAAAAGGCGGCGTGCGTCTGGCGCGTTCGGTCGGTGAGGCGGCAGAATTTGCCCGCCAAATGCTGGGCCGCACGTTGGTCACCGTGCAGACCGGGCCTGCGGGCAAGCAAGTCAACCGCATCTACATCGAAGACGGCAGTGATATTGAGCGTGAGCTGTATCTCGCTCTGCTGATTGATCGGCAGACCAGCCGCATCTCGATCGTCTGCTCCACCGAAGGCGGCATGTCGATTGAAGACGTCGCCCATGACACCCCGGAAAAGATCCTGTCGTTCAGCGTCGATCCGGCCTCGGGCTATTCGGATTTCCACGGCCGCCGCGTCGCCTTTTCGCTGGGTCTGACCGGCAATCAGGTCAAGCAATGCGTCGGCATCGTGAAGAACCTCTACAAGCTGTTCGTCGACAAAGACATGGACATGCTGGAAATCAACCCACTTGTGGTGATGAAAGACGGCAACATGAAGTTGCTCGACGCCAAGATGAGCTTTGACGGCAACGCGATGTATCGCCACCCCGACATTGCCGCGCTGCGCGATGAGACCGAGGAAGACCCGAAAGAACTCGCCGCGTCGAAATTCGATCTGAACTACATCGCGCTGGATGGCGAAATCGGCTGCATGGTGAACGGCGCGGGTTTGGCGATGGCCACGATGGACATCATCAAGCTTTACGGGGCCGAGCCTGCCAACTTCCTCGACGTCGGCGGCGGTGCCACCAAGGAAAAGGTCACCGAGGCGTTCAAGATCATCACTTCTGACCCCAACGTTAAAGGCATCCTCGTCAACATCTTCGGCGGTATCATGCGCTGCGACATCATCGCCGAGGGCGTGATCGCTGCGGTGAAGGAAGTCGGACTGAAAGTGCCGCTGGTGGTGCGCCTTGAAGGCACCAACGTCGAGCTGGGCAAAGACATCATCCGCAACTCGGGCCTGAACGTGATCGCCGCTGACAACCTGTCAGACGCCGCACAGAAGATCGTCAAAGCGGTGAAGGGATAATATCATGGCCGTTCTTGTAAACCAAAACACCAAAGTCATCTGCCAAGGCTTCACTGGCAGCCAAGGCACGTTCCACTCGGAGCAGGCCATCGCTTACGGCACCAAAATGGTCGGCGGCGTCACCCCCGGCAAGGGCGGCACCAGCCACCTGAACCTGCCGGTGTTTGATAGCGTTCACGAGGCCCGCGCGATCACCGGGGCAAATGCATCGGTGATCTATGTGCCGCCACCGTTTGCCGCCGACAGCATCCTTGAGGCGATTGATGCCGAGATGGAGTTGATCGTCTGCATCACCGAAGGCATCCCGGTGCTGGATATGATGAAGGTCAAGCGCGCGCTGATCAATTCAAAGTCGCGCCTGATCGGGCCGAACTGCCCCGGCGTGATGACCCCCGGCGAATGCAAGATCGGCATCATGCCGGGCAGCATTTTCTCGAAAGGCTCGGTTGGGGTTGTGTCGCGTTCCGGCACGCTGACCTATGAGGCCGTCAAGCAGACCACCGATGTGGGCTTGGGGCAAACCTCGGCTGTCGGCATTGGCGGCGATCCGATCAAGGGCTCGGAACACATTGATATCCTTGAGATGTTCCTCGCTGATCCCGACACCCATTCGATCATCATGATCGGGGAAATCGGCGGCTCTGCCGAAGAAGAAGCTGCACAATTCCTTGCGGATGAGAAAAAACGCGGCCGCTGGAAGCCCACTGCTGGCATCATCGCCGGCCGCACCGCTCCCGCTGGCCGCCGCATGGGCCATGCTGGTGCCATCGTCGCAGGTGGCAAGGGCGACGCCGAAAGCAAGATCGAAGCGATGAAAATGGCTGGCATCATTGTGGCCGATAGCCCGGCGACTTTGGGCGAGGCCGTGCTGAAAGCGATCAAGGGCTGATCAATCATGGCTGATCAATCGCTGGCACGATTTATATCTAGCTCCTTTCAGTTTTCAGGGCGGGCGAGCCGTTCTGAATACTGGAAGCGGTTTGGTAAATCGTTGCTGGCGGTTTGCGTATTTCAGTGGGTCGTCATTTTGGCGCTATATCTAACGATTGGATCCAATGCCATTGCAACTGGGCCGATCTCGCTCGCTAACATGCCTCTCGGAGCCATCATTCTGTTATCACTCGGCATGATTTGTTTCCTCACGTTGTCAACGACAGCGAGGCGGTTTCAAGATCATGGGTGGTCGGGTCGCTGGTTTCAATGGATGTTCTACTTACTCGCCTTAGCTGCAATCTGCGTTGCGATAACTGTCGCTGGCATCCTAATGCAGGCTGCCACAGTCGCAAATGTTGGTTTTTCGATGGGGTTCCTGACCCTATTCCCCATATATGCAAGCATCATATGGACGATCTGGATTGGCTTCGTCAAAGCCGATCCGGGTTCCAATCAATACGGTCCCAACCCACTTGAGGCATCCAAATGACCGAA
This sequence comes from Cypionkella sp., assembly GCF_034376685.1. GTDB lineage: Bacteria > Pseudomonadota > Alphaproteobacteria > Rhodobacterales > Rhodobacteraceae > Cypionkella. The sequence goes on along the minus strand of NZ_JAXMJJ010000016.1, from coordinate 58,798 downwards.
CAATCCCCCAACTCGCAATTCCACGCCTCCAGCTTCCTGCAAGGCGCGAATGCGGATTATGTTGATCAACTGGCCGCAAATTACGCTGCTGACCCCTCGTCGGTCGATGCGCAATGGGCGGATTTTTTCCGCTCGCTGGCGGAACCAGAGATGGACGCCAAGCGGCAGGCCACCGGGCCATCCTGGGGCCGCGCCGATTGGCCGCCCACGCCTTCGGATGACATTACCGGTGCTTTGACGGGCGAATGGCCTGTGGCGGCGGAGCCTAAGGGGGCTGGCAAAAAGCTGGTCGAGAAAGCTGCGGAAAAGGGGGTCAGCCTGTCTGATGCTCAGGTGCAGCGTGCCGTGCTGGATAGCATCCGCGCCATCATGATCATCCGTGCTTACCGAATCCGTGGACACCTCGCCGCCGATCTCGATCCGCTGGGCATGACCGATCGCGGCAACCATCCCGAGTTGGAACCCGCCTCATACGGCTTCACCGAAGCCGACATGGATCGCCCGATCTTCATCGACAACGTGCTGGGGCTGGAATTTGCCTCGATGCGCGAGATCATCGACATCGTCAAACGCACCTATTGCGGCACCTTCGCGCTGCAATACATGCATATCTCTGACCCGGCGCAATCGGCCTGGCTTAAAGAGCGTATCGAAGGCTATGGCAAGGAAATCGCTTTCACCCGTGAAGGCCGCAAAGCGATCCTGAACAAGTTGGTCGAGGCTGAGGGCTACGAGAAGTTCCTGCATGTCAAATACATGGGCACCAAGCGCTTTGGTCTCGATGGTGCGGAAGCGCTGATCCCGGCGATGGAGGCGATCATCAAGCGTGGTGGCGCTATGGGCGTCAAAGAAGTGATCTTCGGCATGCCGCACCGGGGCCGCCTGAACGTTTTGTCGAACGTGCTGCAAAAACCCTACCGCGCGATTTTCAATGAATTCCAAGGCGGCAGCTTCAAGCCGGAAGAAGTCGATGGCTCGGGCGATGTGAAATATCACCTTGGTGCCTCTAGCGACCGCACCTTTGATGGCAATACCGTTCACCTTTCCCTCACCGCGAACCCGTCTCACCTAGAGGCGGTCAACCCGGTTGTGCTGGGCAAGGCTCGCGCCAAGCAGGATCAGTTTGGCGATACCGAACGCAGCCAGGTGCTGCCGGTGCTGTTGCATGGTGATGCGGCCTTTGCAGGGCAAGGCGTTGTGGCCGAATGTTTTGGTCTGTCGGGGCTGAAAGGCCACCGCACGGGCGGCACCATTCATATCATCGTCAACAACCAGATCGGCTTTACCACCGCACCGGCCTACAGCCGCTCGTCGCCCTACCCCACCGATATTGCGCTGATGGTGGAAGCGCCGATTTTCCATGTCAACGGCGACGACCCGGAAGCCGTTGTTCATGCAGCGAAAGTCGCCACCGAATTCCGCCAGACCTTCCACAAGGACGTGGTGCTGGATATTTTCTGCTACCGCCGCTTTGGTCACAACGAAGGCGACGAGCCGATGTTCACCAACCCGGCGATGTACACCACAATCCGCAAGCAAAAGACCACCTTGCAGCTGTATACCGACCGTCTGGTCGCTGATGGCCTGATACCCGAGGGCGAGATCGAGGATATGAAGGCGGCATTCCAAGCCCGGCTGAATGAGGAATTTGAGGTCGGCAAAGACTTCAAACCCAACAAGGCAGATTGGCTGGATGGTCGCTGGAAGGCGATGAAAACCAAAGATCTGGACAACTACCAGCGTGGTGAAACCTGGATCAAGCCCGAGACGATGGCCGAAGTGGGCGCGGCGCTGACCCGGATTCCCGAAGGCTTTGACATCCACAAGACCGTGGCACGCCAGTTGGAAGCCAAGAAGAAGATGTTCGAAAGCGGCGCGGGCTTTGATTGGGCAACCGCCGAGGCTTTGGCCTTTGGCAGTTTGCAGGTCGAAGGGTTTCCGGTGCGGCTTTCGGGGCAGGACTGTACGCGCGGCACATTCAGCCAGCGCCATTCCGCCTTCATCGACCAGACCACCGAGGAACGGTACTACCCACTGAACCACATCCGCGCCGGGCAAGCGCGCTATGAGGTCATCGATTCGATGCTGTCGGAATATGCGGTTCTCGGCTTTGAATACGGCTATTCGCTGTCGGAGCCCAATGCGCTGACTATGTGGGAAGCGCAGTTTGGCGATTTCGCCAACGGCGCGCAGATCATGTTCGACCAGTTCATCAACTCGGGGGAGTCGAAATGGCTGCGGATGTCTGGGCTGGTTTGCCTGCTGCCGCATGGCTTTGAGGGTCAGGGGCCGGAACACTCATCGGCCCGTCTGGAACGCTTCTTGCAGATGTCGGCACATGACAACTGGATCGTTGCGAACTGCACCACGCCGTCGAACTACTTCCACATTCTGCGCCGCCAGATGCACCGCGATTTCCGCAAACCGTTGATCCTGATGACGCCGAAATCGCTGCTGCGTCACCCAATGGCGATCTCGGATGCGTCGGATTTCACCGATGGTAGCTATTTCCACCGCGTGTTGTGGGATGATGCGCAGAAGGGTCACTCGGAAACCAAGCTGAACGCCGATGATGGCATCAAGCGCGTCGTTTTGTGCTCGGGCAAGGTTTACTATGACCTTTTGGCCGAACGCGATGCGCGCGGTCTGACCGACACCTACCTTCTGCGCGTCGAGCAACTGTATCCTGTGCCAAAGCAATCGCTGACGGCGGAACTGTCGCGCTTCAAGGGCGCGGAATGGGTCTGGTGCCAGGAAGAGCCGAAGAACATGGGTGCCTGGTCGCATATCGAGCCGGAGTTGGAGACGTTGTTGACCAACATCGGCGCCACTAACACCCGTGCCCGTTATGCTGGCCGTGCGGCCTCGGCCTCCCCGGCGACGGGTCTGGCGTCCAAACACAAATACGAACAGCAAACCCTGGTCAACGAAGCGCTCGGCTGACCGAATTAACGCGCCGACGCGCAGGAGATTGAAAATGACGGATGTAATGGTGCCCTCATTGGGCGAAAGCGTCTCGGAAGCCACCGTATCGACCTGGTTCAAAAAGCCCGGCGATGTGGTCAAGCAAGACGAGATGCTGTGCGAGTTGGAAACCGATAAGGTTTCGGTCGAAGTGCCCAGCCCGGTGTCGGGCGTGCTGACCGAGATCATCGCGCCGGAAGGCACCACCGTGGCCGCCAATGCGCGGCTTGCGATTGTGACCGAAGGGGCGGCGGGTGCCAAAACCGCGGCGCCGATCCCGGTGAAAGCCGAAGAGCCGAAATCGGTTGCCGCTGCCGCCACGGTCGGCTCGCCCGGTGCTGGCCCGGAAGTGCTGACCGCGCGCGATGTCGAAAATGCGCCGTCTGCCAAGAAGGCGATGGCAGAGGCTGGCTTGTCGGCTGACCAAGTCCAAGGCACCGGTCGCGATGGCCGGGTGATGAAGGAAGACGTGGCGCGTGCAGCCTCTGCTGCCCCGATTGCCGCGGCCCCCGCGCCTGCTGCGATCCCGCGCGCGCCTGTGCCCGCCGATGATGCCGCCCGAGAGGAACGCGTCAAGATGACCCGCCTGCGCGCCACCATCGCGCGCCGGTTGAAAGACGCGCAAAACACCGCCGCGATGCTGACCACCTATAACGAGGTGGACATGTCCGGCATCATGTCTTTGCGCAATGAATACAAAGACATCTTCGAGAAGAAGCATGGCGTGAAACTCGGCTTCATGTCGTTCTTCGTCAAAGCCTGCACCCATGCTTTGAAAGAAATCCCGGAAGTGAATGCCGAGATTGACGGCCAAGATGTGGTTTACAAAAACTACGTCCATATGGGTGTTGCCGTTGGCACGCCTTCCGGCCTTGTGGTGCCTGTGGTGCGCGATGCCGATCAGATGGGCTTTGCCGCGATTGAGAAGAAAATCTCGGAACTCGGCCTGCGCGCCCGCGATGGCAAGCTGTCGATGGCCGAGATGCAGGGCGGTTCGTTCACCATCTCGAACGGCGGCGTTTATGGCTCGCTGATGTCGTCGCCGATCCTGAACCCGCCGCAGTCGGGTATTCTGGGGATGCATAAAATCCAAGACCGCCCGGTCGTGGTCGCAGGCCAAATCGTCATCCGTCCGATGATGTATCTGGCTTTGTCCTACGATCACCGGGTTGTGGATGGCAAAGGGGCGGTGACGTTCCTGGTGCGGGTCAAGGAAGCACTGGAAGATCCGCGTCGGTTGTTGATGGATTTGTGAGCGAGCAACAGGGTTTACCCCGCCCTACGAGCTAACTTGTAGGGCGGGATGCATCCCGGCAATGGAGGTTTGATTTTGCAAACAAGCTCACTCGCGGCAATTTTGAAGAAACGTTACGACTCTGCTGCCCCTGGTGGTCAAGTTGTGGCGATTTATCTGTTCGGAATTGAGTTTGCTGACGCCCTTGGCGGCAAGCCTCTGAAAGAAATTTGTAGCGATGCGGGGATTTCGCCAGCTTACGCGACCGAGCTTTCAAAGGCCCGTCGATTAGCCCCGTTTGTCGTACTGAAATAATGACCGCTGAAAGTAAAGCACATACAAGCGCGCGCCCATCGCCCCGCACCAAGCGCGCCGTTGTGGTGTGTATGCGCAATGAGGCGGTGTTTGTGCTGGAGTGGGTGGCCTATCACCTGAGCATCGGTTTTGACCGGGTCTTCCTTGTCACCAACAACTGCCAAGACGGCACGGATTTGATGGCGGATCGGCTGGCGGAACTGGAACCCGTGATCCACATCCGTAATGAAGTCGCCCCCGATGAGGCACCGCAGGTCGTAGGCCTTGCCCGCGCGTTGCGGCATCCGGCGATGTCGGATGTGGAGTGGTTGTTGCACATCGACGCCGATGAGTTTCTCAACATCACCGCCGGCGCGGGTATGGTGGGCGACCTGCTGCAAGCCGTTGGCCCCTGCGATACCGTTGCCGTGGCATGGCGCTTCATCGCCAGCGGTGGGCGGCAAATCTGGCAGGGCGGCAGCCTTCTGGCCGAGCAAACCCAGTGCTCGGCACAGATCGAGGAACAACTGGTGTTCCACAAATCCCTGTTCCGCCCCAATCGCTTTGCCCGCGCTATTGACCATATGCCGAAGGATCCCTTCGACCCCGAGGTTGTGGTGCGCAACAGCTTGGGCGCGAAAATCCCCAATCGCGGGTTGTCGCACCCGACCGCCGCCAACTATCGCGGCATCAAGGATCAGGATCTGACATGGGTGAATGCCGATATTCACCATTATTTCGTGCGATCCGAAGATGTGTTCCTGCTGAAAAACATCCGCGGCGATGGCATGGCGAAGCAACATGCCAACCATGTGCTCGGCTCAAAGATGTGGACCATTGCCGAACGTGCCACCGGAGAAGACCGCTCGATCCAGCGGCATCTGCCAAACGTCGCCGCGCGCCTGGCCGCCTATGACGCCGATCCGCAGTTGCAGGGTTTGCACAAAACTGCGCTGGCTTGGCTGGCCGATCAGCGCGACACTTACCTGACGCCTGAGAACCGCAAGCTGTGGGATCAGCGCCGCAAACGTCCGAAGAAGGAGGCGCCGCTATGACAGCCGAACTCACCGCCCTTGCCCTTGCAGGCCTGCTACAAGCCGTGCAATTCGCGCTGTTCGCCATCCCCGCCAACCTGCAACTCGGCACTGGATACACCTCTAGCCCGCGCGACCGCCCGCCATCACGGCAGCTGTCGGTGCAAGCGGGTCGGTTGCAACGCGCGATGATCAATCATTTCGAGGGGCTGATCCTGTTCACCCTCGCCGTCGTGGTGGTGACATTGGGCAACCAATCCAGCACGGTCACCCAATACGCCGCCTATATCTACCTCGCCGCCCGCGTGCTTTACGTCCCTGCCTATGCTTTCGGCCTTCGGCCGTGGCGTTCGGCAATCTGGGCCGTGGGCTTTTTCGCCACGCTCACCATGATCGTGGCAGCTTTGATCTGACATCGGCGCGCCTGCAAAGGCAGCATGCGCCAAACATACGAAGGAACTCACATGGCAAGCTTTGACGCAATCATCATCGGCGCAGGCCCCGGCGGCTATGTTTGCGCCATCCGGGCCGCACAACTGGGCCTAAACGTGGCCGTGGTCGAGGGCCGCGAGACGCTGGGTGGCACCTGCCTGAACATCGGCTGCATCCCGTCAAAGGCGCTGCTGCATGCCACGCACTCGCTGCACGAAGTCCATGAGAACTTTGAGAAAATGGGCCTGATGGGAGGTGCGCCGACGGTCGATTGGCTGAAAATGCAGTCCTATAAGACCGATGTTGTGAACGGCAATACCAAGGGTATCGAGTTTCTGTTCAAGAAGAACAAGGTGACCTGGTTGAAAGGCTGGGCGAGCATCCCCGCGCCGGGCAAAGTGCAGATCGGTGATGAGGTGCATGAGGCAAAAAACATCGTGATTGCAACGGGGTCAGAGCCGTCTAGCCTGCCCGGTGTCACGGTGGATGAGACGATTGTGGTAACCTCGACCGGGGCTTTGGTGCTGCCGTCGATCCCGAAGAGCATGGTGGTGATCGGCGCGGGCGTGATCGGGCTGGAGATGGGTTCGGTGTACGCACGGCTTGGCACCGAAGTCACCGTGGTGGAATATCTGGACGCGATCACCCCCGGTATGGACGCTGAGGTGGCGAAGTCGTTCCAAAGGATCCTGACGAAACAAGGCTTCAAGTTTATCTTGGGTGCCGCTGTGCAAGGCGTGGAAACCAAGGACGGCATCGCTAAGGTGACTTACAAACTACGCAAGAACGACACCGAAGCCAGCCTTGAAGCCGAAGTGGTTCTGGTCGCCACGGGGCGTAAACCCTATGTCGCGGGCCTTGGGCTAGAGGCTTTGGGGGTAGAGATGCTGCCGCGCGGTCAGGTCAAGACCGACGCGCATTATGCCACCAATATCAGCGGCTTGTATGCGATTGGTGACGCTATTGTTGGCCCGATGCTGGCACATAAGGCCGAAGATGAAGGCATGGCTTTGGCCGAGATCATGGCGGGCAAAGCCGGCCATGTGAACTATTCGGTGATCCCCGGTGTGGTCTACACCTCGCCAGAGTTGGGCTCTGTGGGGGCTACTGAAGAACAGTTGAAAGAACAGGGCCGCGCTTATAAGGTCGGCAAGTTCCCCTTCATGGGCAATGCGCGCGCCAAAGCGGTGTTTCAGGCCGAAGGTTTCGTGAAAATGCTCGCCGATGCCAGCACCGACCGCATCCTGGGTTGCCATATCATCGGGCCGGGCGCGGGCGATCTGATCCACGAGGTTTGCGTGGCGATGGAATTTGGCGCGTCAGCACAAGATCTGGCGATGACCTGCCACGCCCACCCAACCTATAGCGAAGCTGTCCGCGAGGCGGCGCTGGCATGTGGTGACGGCGCGATCCACGCCTGAAGATCAAGCGGTTGATTTTTATCGCATAATCCTCCGCTAGGCCCGCTTCCACAGCCAGTCAAACAGCCCCGATGTGTCACCATCGGGGCTGATACCGACCACCAAAGCCGCCTCCATCGCGCCATCCGGCTCGGTCATCTTGACTTGCGCATAGGCCCATTCGCCCGCTTGCGCCGCAATCCTGTCCTGCGCGTTCATCATGTCGCGCGCGTTTGATCGCGCATAGCTTTCATCATCGGCGTAGATCGCCTGATTGACCGCCTCATCAAAGAAAATCTGGCTGGTCAGCACGGTCTTGTCGTCAAGAAACACCTTGTAATGCACATGCGTGGTGCGGCCCGGATACCAGCCGGGGAAGATGGTTTGAAACGTGGCAACGCCGGTGGAATCGGTCATTTGCGCGCCACGCAGAAAGCTCTGGCCCTCTGTATCGGCCCCGCCGCCCAAATTGCGCACCCCTGAATAGACGCCCTGCGCATCACAATGCCACACATCCACCCGCGCCCCTACCACGGGCGTGCAGTCGGCCGTCACCACTTGCAAACGCAACTGCATCGGCAGGCCCGGCCTGCCTTCGGTGATATCCGCACGCAGCAATTGCGGATCAAGGTAGAACGGTCCCTCGGTCACTTCCTTTTGCAACAGGCACACATCGGTCGAGATCAACCCGGCACTTTCGGCACGGGCGGCAACACCGCTTGGCAGCACCGCCAGCGGGGCAAGGGACATCGCCTTCAGAACGGTGCGGCGGTCAAGCGTGGAAAGCGGGCGCATGGGAACTCCTGTATCTGCCGCCATAGAACGCCCGAGGCGAAGCTTTCCGTCGGCTCAACTTGCCAAATGTCGCAGGCCCTGCGTCACATCAATCCGCACCGCCAGACGCAGCCCCGGCTCGTCGCCTGCCCGCAGGGCCGCCAGAATCATCCGATGATGCTGCGGCATGTCGCGGCGGCGCAGCTTCTGGTAAAGCGCCCGCATGGTTGGCCCCAGTTGCAGCCAGACCGTCTCGCACAGGGCCAGCATCGCCGGGGTCTGTGCGCGCAGGTAAAGCGTGCGGTGAAACTCCAGATTGGTGCGCACATAGGCCACCGCGTCTTGGTTCATCACCGCCTCTTGGTTCAGCGCATTAATCGCCGCAAGCCGATCAATCAGCGCGAAATGCGCACGGGGCAAGGCGCGTGAGGCCATCTCGGGCTCCAGCATCGCCCGGATAACTGCCAGTTCCTCAATCCGTTCCGGTGTCAGTTCCGGTGTCGAGATCCGCCCTGAGGAAGACATGGTAAACGCCCCCTCGGCCACCAAGCGCCGCACCGAGTCGCGCGCGGGGGTCATCGAGACGCCAAACTGTTCGGCAATGCCACGCAGGGTCATCGCCTGACCCGGGGCCAGCTCGCCATGCAGCACCTGTTGGCGCAAGCTGCGATACACCCGCTCATGCGCTGCCGCATTCGGATCGGCCAAACGGGAGGACAAGGGGCGCGGCGGGATCGACATGACTTACCCAATCACCCGGATGCACATGGGGTCAATCCCCCTCAACATCAAACCGGATCGCCTGCAAGGCGCCACCTTCCCACTTCAGCCACGCCCGTTCTGCCTGCCAGCCGGGGAAAAGCTTTTGAACCACCGCCCAGAATCGATCCGAGTGGTTCATCTCCAGCATATGCGCGACCTCATGCGCCGCGACATAGTCCAGCACGCGAGGGGGGGCCATGATCAGCCGCCATGAATACATCAAGGCCCCGTCCGAGGTGCAAGACCCCCAGCGCGACCGCGTGTCGCGCAGCGTCACTTGCGCCACCTTGCGTCCGATCAGGCCAGCGTAATGATCCGAAGCCGCCACCAGCCGGTTGCGCGCCTGCACCCGCAAGAACGCCGAAACCCGCGCCGCCGCCCGCGCCGCATCGCCCGGCACGATCAGCGCATCCCCCTCTGCCCGCACCGAGCGCCCCGGCCCGCTTTCCAGCCGCAACAGCCGGCCCTCAAACGGCAGAACCGAGCCTATGCCCACCCCCACCACCTGCGGCATCCGCGCCACCGCAGCCCGGATCCAGCCTTCCTGCGCGCGTGCAAAAGCCATCGCCTCGGCCTCACGCGCACGCGTTGGCAAAGACAGCGTCACCGCCCCATTCGCCTGCGACACCCGCAACGAAAACCGCCGCGCCCGGGCATTGCGACGCAGGGTGATTTCGATCGGAGGCGGGCCGGGAAGAAGAAACATGGCATCTCTGGACATGGGGCCGCAGCATAGCTATCTGCCCCCCAGCTGCAACTGCTGCAAAGCGGCATGCTGACAAATATGAGAGGGCCTAGAAAAGCCTTTGACAGTCGCCTGCCCTTGTGGCAAGCGACTGCATTCCGAATTGACAGCCCGCAAGGGCCAGCCTGAACAAAGGGAAAACCATGCCATTGGCAGAATGGGGAACCAAGCGCGTGTGCCCGACCACCGGCAAGCGCTTTTACGACCTGAACCGCACTCCGATCGTCAGCCCCTACACGGGTGAGATCGTGGATATCGAATCGGCACGCCGCAAAATGGCCGCCGCCGTGATCGCACGCGTTCAGCCCGAAAAAGATGATGATGCGGTTCTGGTCGACGATCTGGAAGCCGACGATGATCTGTTGGTTGCAGGCGTCGCTGACGATGCCGAGCTGGACGATGAACTGCTAGAAGATGACGCCGACGACACCGTGTCGCTCGACGATCTGACCGACGTTCCCGGCGACGAGGAAGACGTTTAATCTGTTTGGCTTGGGCGAGGGATGGGTGCATTTTTCCTCTTGCACCCCCCCGCGCCCTCCCCTAAACAGCGCCCACCAAGACGACGCGACGCGCCCAACGTCGTGACAAGGATGGGGTCATAGCTCAGATGGGAGAGCGCTTGAATGGCATTCAAGAGGTCGGGAGTTCGATCCTCCCTGGCTCCACCAAACATCCCGCACCAAGCAAAACGGCCCACCTTTCGGTGGGCCTTTTGCTTTGCATCATGGGGAAGGCCGGGGTGGGTCGCACCACGCCCCGCGCGCAACCCTGCCAGTCTTAACCTTGCTTGGCCTCTAGCGCGGCAATCCGAGCCGCAAGCGCCACATTCTCTTCCCGCGCCTTTTGCGCCATCGTGCGCACCGCGTCGAATTCCTCGCGGGTGACGAAATCGCGGTCCGCCATCCAGCGGTCCACAAAGCCCTTCATTGCGGTTTCGGCTTCGGTCTTGGCGCCCTGCGCCACGCCCATCGCATTGGTCATCAGTTTCGACATGTCGTCGAAGAATTTGTTTCCGGCCGTCATCTGGGGCCTCCTTTCGCTTGTCTCATATATGAGCCGCCACAGGCTTGCGCACAAGATGGCGATCTGCCGCGATGTAACGTTGACATCGCGCGCGGGCTTGCCGACAACGCAAACAAATTGCAGGAAGCCAAATGTCCTATATCCCCTTCCCCAACCTGTCGCCCGATATCTTCTCGATCCCCTTGGGGTCGATGACGCTGACGCTGCGATGGTATGCGCTGGCCTATATCGTGGGCCTTCTGGCGGGCTGGAAGCTGATCGTGTGGATGATCAACACCCCGCGCCTGTGGGCCGGTCCCGCGCCGGTGACCGCAGAAGCCATCGAGCGGCTGCTGACTTGGGTGATCTTCGGCGTCATCCTCGGCGGACGTCTGGGCTATGTGATCTTCTACCAACCGGAGCATTTCCTGCAACACCCGCTGCAGATCCTGCGGGTCTGGGAGGGCGGCATGTCCTTCCACGGCGGCTTCCTTGGCGTCGCAGTGGCAGGCATCTGGTTCTGCAAGCGTCAGAACATCGCCATGTTGCCGGTGGCCGATCTGATGGCCGCCGTCGCCCCAATTGGCTTGCTGCTGGGCCGTCTGGCCAATTTCATCAATGCCGAGCTCTGGGGCCGCCCGACCGATCTGCCCTGGGGCGTGGCCTTCCCCGGCGAGGCCGCGCAAAACTGTCCCGGCATCCTGACCATCTGCGCCCGCCACCCCAGCCAGCTTTATGAGGCTGCTCTGGAGGGCCTGCTGCTGCTGCTGCTGCTCAGCTATCTGATCTGGCGGCGCGATTGGCTGAAGACACCGGGGAAAATCGCGGGCCTGTTCTTTGCGGGCTACGGCGTCTCGCGGTTTCTGGTCGAATTTGTCCGCCAGCCTGATGCGCAGTTCATCTCGGACGGTAATCCTTTGGGTCTTGCCCTCCATGCCTCTGGCTACGGCTTGACGATGGGCCAAGTCCTGACCCTGCCGATGATCGCCGCAGGCCTGTGGTTCATCGCCAAAGCCAAGCCCGCATGACCCCCTTAGCCGATCTGCTGGTGCGGCGCATACGCGCCAATGGCCCGATCACTCTGGCCGACTATATGGCCGAGTGTCTGCTGCACCCCCAGTACGGCTATTATGCCACCCGCGACCCGTTCGGCGCGCCCGGAGATTTCACCACCGCACCCGAGATCAGCCAGATGTTCGGCGAGCTGCTCGGCCTGTGCCTTGCGCAGGCTTGGCTTGATCAGGGCGCCCCCGCGCGCTTTACCCTGGCCGAGCTTGGCCCCGGTCGTGGCACCCTGATGGCAGACGTTCTGCGCGCCACCAAAGGCGTGCCCGGCTTCCATGGCGCTGCCGACGTTCTGATGGTTGAGGCCTCCGCCACTCTGCGCAAACGCCAGCGCGCCAGTTTGGGCGACCATCCGGCGCGATGGGCGGATCATTTGCCGCAGGGCGAAACGCCACTCTACCTGCTTGCCAATGAGTTTTTCGACGCCCTGCCGATCCGCCAGTTCACAAGGCAGCCACAAGGCTGGGCCGAAACCCTGATCGGCATCGCGCAGGACCGCCTCAGTATGGGCAAATCCGCCGCCGCCCCGATCTCGCTGCTGGACCACCGCCTTGCCGACACAAAACCCGGCGATGTCGTCGAGCTCTGCCCCTCTGCCCCCGCCCTGATGGAGAGCATCGCCCGCCAGATCGAAGCGCACGGCGGCGTGGCGCTCATCCTCGACTATGGCGATTGGACCTCACGCGGCGACACGTTTCAGGCGCTGAAAGCCCACCAGTTCGCCGATCCGCTGGCAGAACCCGGCGAGGCCGACCTCACCGCGCATGTCGATTTTGCCGCCCTCGCCGCCCCCTGCAAGGCCTGCGCCTATACAACCCAAGGCCAGCTGTTGACCGCGCTCGGCATCCATCCGCGTGCCGCGCGCATTGGCCAACGCCTCAGCGGAGACGCCCTGACCCAGCACAATGCCGCCACGCACCGCTTGACCGCGCCCGCGGAAATGGGAAGGTTGTTCAAAGCCCTCGCCGTCTACCCCAGCTACGCCCCCAAGCCCCCCGGAATAGCCTGATGCTCGAAATCATCACCTCTGACGCTCTTGCCCCCCGCCACGGGTTTTTCACCCGTAAAGGCGGCGCGTCTTCGGGGATTTTCGCGGGGCTGAACTGCGGCACAGGCTCTACCGATCAAGCCGAGGCCGTAGCGATCAACCGCGCCCGCGTCGCCGAAGCGCTGGAGCTTGCCCCCGATCATCTGGTTTCGGTGCATCAGGTGCACTCCCCTGACGCCCTTGCCGTCACCGCGCCGTTGCGTGTGCGTCCGCAAGCCGATGCGATGGTCACCGCCACGCCGGGTCTGGGCCTTGCGATCCTGACCGCCGATTGCCAGCCCGTGCTGTTTGCCGACGCATCGGCAGGAGTGATCGGTGCTGCCCATGCCGGTTGGCGCGGCGCGAAAGATGGCGTGCTGGAAGCGACGCTTGTGGCCATGGAGGCTTTGGGCGCATCCCGCAGCAATATCGCCGCCGTGATCGGCCCCTGCATCAGCCAGTCCGCCTATGAAGTCGGGCCAGAGTTCTTCGAGGCCTTCACCGACGATATTTCCGAAACGCGCCGCTTTTTCGCGCAGGGTCATGGGGATCGGATGTTGTTCGACCTGCCCGGCTATGGACTATGGCGGCTGCGCGAAGCGGGTATCGGCCACGTTGAATGGACACGGCATTGCACCTTTTCTGATGCGTCGCGTTTCTTCTCTTACCGCCGCACTACCCATGCCGGTGAGGCTGATTACGGCCGCCTGCTGTCGGTGATCCGGCTGTAATCCCAAGGCAGCCCGCCACAATTCGCCATAAAGCTGCACAAATTCTTCACAAACAATACTGTTTCCAGCCCAAACCCTGCCGCAAATATCCGGCAGATTGTCTCCAACGCATAAACAAACCTGCAAGGGACAAGGCCATGAAAAAAGAACGCCGCTGGTTGAAATCCGCAATCGCCGCTAGCGCCGAGCAGCAAGTCGCTCTGCCTTGGGCACGCGGCCAACGCCGCCGCCCCGAGGCGATGAAAGCCGCCCCTGCCAAATCCCGCGCGCTAGCTGCACGCTGAAAAACCCCTTCGATTCGCAAAAGGCCGGGCACCACGCCCGGCCCTTTGTGATTCGAAGACATACAACCGCAAGACTGCATCGCCTGCGTGAACAATAAGCGGGCTACATCAAGATCGCGTCATAACCGCATACCAATTAAGAATAAACTTTGACAGCCCGACGCGTTTCCGCCATCTTTGCCCTACAGATGTCCCTCTGTGAAAACAGGCGGTGGCGGGCGTGGTAAGACCCCTCAAAGGCTCCCCCCTCAGCGCACCAGTCCGGCGAAAACCCGGATTGTGGATGATGCTCAGTTAAGGCGGCCCTGGTGTGCTCTGACACCATCAAGGGGCCGCCTAAACATTTGTGCAGACCGCTGCCCACCAGATCGAATTCTGTCACAGAATTCGGCACGTTTTCTGACTTCAGAAAACGCCCCCGGTTGCCAGCCTATGCGTGCTTCGCCAACCGCGCTTCCAGCACGTCAAACGGCAGCCCCGGCTCGTCCTTGGCACAGCGGATCACCAGCGAGGTTTTCACATTCGCCACGTTCTCGGCCTTGAGCAACTGCTCGGTCAGGAACGACTGAAAGCTCGACAGATCCGGGGCCACGCATTTCAGAATGAAATCAATCTCGCCGTTCAGCATATGGCACTCGCGCACCAATGGCCAAGCCCGGCAGCGGCCCTCAAAGGTCGACAAATCCGCCTCGGCCTGACTTTGCAGCCGCACCATCGCGAAGACCTGCACCTCAAACCCCATCTCGCGGGCGTCGATATCGGCGTGATAGCCCTTGATATAGCCCGCCTCTTCAAGCGTACGCACCCGGCGCAGGCAGGGCGGTGCAGAGATCCCCACCCGGCTGGCGAGTTCCACATTGGTCATCCGACCATCCGCCTGCAATTCAGCCAGAATACGACGGTCAATCGGATCGAGTTTTGTGCCGGCCATCTGGGCCTCCTTTTTGGCTTGTATCTATGCCTACGCCCCGCCCTGCGCAACATTCTTTCACAAACGCGCAAGATGTTTTCGCAAAACACCCCCCGCTCGCACAATTCCGCCATGCGTTTGCCAGCCCTTTCCCCGCAGCCAACCAGCGCATATATCAAAACCCACACGAATCCGGGGAAAGTCATGAGCACGACACGCCACACCAAAGTTCTGATCATCGGCTCCGGCCCCGCAGGCTATACGGCAGCGGTGTATGCCGCCCGCGCCATGCTGGAGCCGATCCTTGTGCAAGGCCTGCAACCCGGCGGCCAGCTGACGATCACTACGGAAGTGGAAAACTGGCCGGGGGACACCCATGTGCAAGGCCCCGATCTGATGGTGCGGATGCAAGGTCATGCCGAGGCGATGGGGGCCGAGGTGATCAGCGATTACATCACCAGCCTTGATCTGCAAAACCGCCCCTTCACTGCCACATCCGACTCTGGCACCACCTACACCGCAGATGCGGTGATCCTCGCCACTGGTGCGCAAGCCAAATGGCTGGGCCTGCCGTCGGAAGAGAAGTTCAAGGGCTTCGGCGTTTCGGCCTGCGCCACCTGCGACGGCTTTTTCTATCGTGGCAAAGAGGTGGTGGTGATCGGTGGCGGCAATACTGCCGTAGAAGAAGCGCTGTTCCTGACCAACTTCGCCACCAAAGTCACCCTGATCCACCGCCGCGACACCCTGCGCGCTGAAAAGATCATGCAAGATCGCCTGTTCAAGCATGCCAAGATCGAAATGCTGTGGAACTCGGAAGTCACCGAAGTCTTGGGCTCCGACGCCCCCACTTCCGTCACCGCCGTCCGCACCCGCAATCTGAAAACCGGAGAGATCAAAGACGTGCCCTGCCACGGCTTCTTTGTTGCCATCGGCCACTCGCCAGCTTCGGAACTGGTGAAGGATCAATTGCCGCTGCATGAAGGCGGCTATGTCCAGGTTGAAGCGGGCTCCACCCGCACCGCCATTCCGGGCGTGTTTGCTGCCGGCGATCTGACCGACCATGTGTATCGCCAAGCCGTCACCTCGGCGGGGATGGGATGTATGGCAGCCCTAGACGCCGAACGCTGGCTGCAAGAACAAGCCGAGCAAGAATGATCCCCTTTGCGGGACAAGTCTGGCGTATCGTCAATCTGGGCCAAAATCCTGAACAACCTGCCTTCGCCCCCGAGGGCAGGTTTCATCATTCTGGCCAAACTGCAATTTATACATCGCTCAGCCCTGAAGGCTGTTCCGTGGCTATTGCGCGTTACATTCACGCCAACGACCCCGCCCGTGAAATAGTATTGCTGCAGATTAATGCGTTGCGCATTCTAGACATGCGGGGAAATCCCGACCTGTCTGTTGTTTGGCAAGACATTCGTGCAGCTGGCGCACCTGCGCCAACTTGGGCTTTCTCGAATGCTGCACGGGACGCAGGCGCACAAGGCCTGCTGTATTCGTCGCGCTCCCGCCCGGACTTGAGCCATCTGGTGCTTTTTCCGACAGAAGGCTTAGGTTTACGTGCCATTTCTGCTCAGCCTTGGCAGCCGGGCAGGTAAGAAAGGCGCGCGCCAATTGCGCACGCCATTGTCACCTCTTAATGCGCGTTCACCGGCGCCATGTCGTGCTGACGCGCCAACGAAAATGCCAGATCGCGGTCTGCGACCAGCGCGAGTTGCTCGCCATCCTCGCCATGCACGGCATAGACAGTTTTCATGCCGTTGATCTGCGCGCGTACCTTTTCCGGCAAACTCTCAACCGCAATCGGGCGGACATAAACGATGCGGTTTTCCGCCTCGGGCAATGCTTCGAATTTCACATCCATCATCATCTCTCCTTATTTGCGGCCAATACGAATGGTCTGCACAATGGTGTCGGGCACCATGCGGTGCAGGTCGATATGCAGCAGCCCGTGATCCAGATCAGCGCCTGCCACTTCAACCCCGTCCGCCAGAACGAACGAGCGTTGGAAAGCCCGCGCCGCGATGCCGCGATGCAGGAACACCCGCTCGCCCGGATCATCGCTTTGACGCCCCCGCACCACCAACTGGCGATCCTCTACCGTGATCGCCAGATCCTCATCGCGAAAGCCCGCGACGGCGAGGGTGATGCGATAGGTGTTTTCCGAGGTCGCCTCGATGTTGAACGGCGGATAGCCCTCGGAGGCGGTTTTGGCGGTGCGCTCAACCAGCCGTTCGAGCTGTTCAAAACCCAAAAGAAACGGGTGCGACCCAAAAGTCAGTTTCGTCATGACCGATGCCCTTTGCAACAAGCGACACTGAAGACCGGGCCCAAACAGCGGCACCCAATCCGTTGAATATGGGGGCAGCGGCGCAAGCCTGCAAGTGTTGCTCTGCCCCAGAAAACTTAAAGCCCCCTGCAGAAATTTCGCGCCGAATTCATACGAATCACTGTATCCTTGTGCAAAGCCAAAAAGACTGGATTCGGTCCTGCCATGAATGCCTCTTCCGAGATGAACTTTGACGATATGATGCGGGTGAAACTTGAGGTTTTGCGCCGTGAGCATCGCGATCTGGATGAGGCGGTGCATGCACTGGAAACCTCGGGTCGGCCCGATATTCTGACACTGCGGCGGCTGAAAAAGCAAAAGCTGCACATGAAAGACCAGATTGTGCGGATCGAAGATCTGCTGATCCCCAATATCATCGCCTGATTGCACCCTATGGTGCGTGAAAAGCGCACCCTCCCCCTGATGTTTAGGCTTTTCCTTGCCTCCCGCGCCCGCATTGCTATGAAGCGGTCAGAAACAGCCGGAGGCGCCAATGTCTGTTGATGTCGGGATCATCATGGGAAGCCAGTCAGACTGGCCGACGATGAAAGAAGCGGCCCTTGTGCTGGACCAGCTTGGCATTTCCTATGAGACCAAGATCGTCTCGGCCCACCGCACCCCGGATCGGCTTTGGGCATACGGCAAGGCCGCAGCGGGCCGTCTGCAAGTGATCATTGCGGGCGCAGGTGGGGCGGCGCATTTGCCCGGCATGATGGCCAGCAAAACTCGTGTGCCGGTGATTGGCGTGCCGGTGCAGACCAAAGCTTTGTCGGGCGTCGACAGCCTGTATTCCATCGTGCAGATGCCAAAAGGCTACCCGGTTGCCACTATGGCCATCGGGGCTGCGGGGGCGGCCAATGCGGGTTTGCTGGCGGCGGGGATTCTCGCGCTGCAAGACCCCGCTCTCGCCGCCCGTCTGGATGCCTGGCGCGATGCGCTGTCAGCCTCGATCCCCGAGGAGCCGAAGGATGAATAATCTGCCGCTTGGGGCCACCATCGGAATCCTAGGTGGCGGCCAGTTGGGCCGGATGCTGTCGGTTGCGGCCTCGCGTCTGGGATATCGGACCCATATATTCGAACCCTCTGCCAATCCGCCCGCCGCAGATGTGGCCCATAGCGTCACCACCGCCAGCTATGATGACATCGCCGCGTTGCAGGCCTTTGCCGCTTCGGTCGATGTGATCACCTATGAATTCGAGAATATTCCCACCGCCGCCCTTGATGCGCTGGAGGCCCTGCGCCCCATCCGCCCCAATCGCCGCGCGCTGGCGATCAGTCAGGATCGTATCCTTGAGAAAGACTTCCTCACCGGCCTCGGCCTGACCTGCGCCCCCTATGCCGCCGTGCAGAGCTTGCCGGATCTGGAGGCCGCCATCGAAAAGATCGGCACGCCTGCGATCCTGAAGACCACGCGGCTGGGTTATGACGGCAAGGGGCAGGCACGGATCAAGACCGCTTCGGATGCCGCCGAGGCTCATGCCAGCATGGCGGGGGCGGCTTGCGTGCTGGAAGGCTTCATCAGCTTCAGCCACGAGGTTTCGGTGATCGCGGCGCGGGGCTTGGATGGCTCGGTCGCCTGCTATGATCCGGGGGAGAACGTGCACCGGGATGGCATCCTTGCCACCACCACCCTGCCTGCCAAACTGTCGCCGTCGATGCGGTCGGATGCGATCCTGCTGGCGGCGCGGATTCTGAACGCGCTGGATTATGTGGGCGTGATGGGGGTGGAGTTGTTTGTGACCCCACAGGGGTTGATCGTGAATGAGATCGCACCTCGGGTCCACAACTCGGGGCATTGGACGCAGAATGGCTGCGCTGTCGATCAGTTTGAGCAGCATATCCGAGCTGTCGCGGGCCTTCCGCTGGGGGATGGTGGGCGGCATTCGGATGTGGTGATGGAGAATCTGATCGGGGAGGATATGGACCGCTTGCCCGACCTGCTGCGTGAAAATGACTGCGCCGTGCATCTCTATGGCAAGGGCGAGGCGCGGCCGGGGCGGAAGATGGGGCATGTCAATCGGGTGATCCGCAAGACCTAGTGTCCACGTGTGGACACGTTTCCCGTTTTATAAGAATCAATGACTTAGCGGTATGTGATTCACAGTTTGTTAAGCTTTGCCCCGCTTACGAACACACCACTGCGATCACCATGAACTTACAGGTCGGCTTTTTCTTCGCTGGCGCTGGCGCTGGGGCTGCGGTTTTCTTCTTGGTTGTGGTCGCGGCAGCTTTTTTGGTGGTTGATTTCTTGGTGGTGGCCTTCGGCGTGGTCTTGGTTGGCGCTTTCACCGCCACTGCGGCTTTTTCGCAGGTGTTTTCGGGTTCACTCAACAGCGCGCGATAGACCGCCTCGGTCGGCTCCATCTCACCGGGCTCGAGCTTTTTCGCCTCGTAATACGCGGCCATTGCGCGGCGCGAGCCGTTGCCCCAATCGCCATCAATCCGCATGCCATAGCAGCCGATCCGGTCGAGTTCGGTTTGCACGCCAAGCGCCATATTCTCGGGCAATGGCGCGTTCAGGCTGCGGGTGTCACTGTCCAGCGCGGCAAGCTGGGTATCGGCAACCCCCTGACCGATCACGGCAATACCGCCGGGGGGCGGTGCCAGTGCGGTGCTTTGATCAGCGACCACCTCAAACTCTGGCAGCACCTCGTCTACAACCGGGGCGTCTACAACCGGGGCTGCGGCCACCGGGGGCACAAAATAGAACTGCTCGCGCAGCGAAGATTGTTCCCACGGGGTTTGCTTGCCCCCGGTCGCGACCCCAACATCGTTGCGCACCTTGATCATCAGATCCGAGATATTCTGCCCCGGCTGGGCGATATGGGTCAGCAGCGCGGCGGTAAACGGGCTGTTGAGCGAGCCTTCGGTCTTGTCCCAAGCCACCTGACCGGGGGCGGTGGCGAAAGAGACAAACGTCCCCGCGCCGCCGTCAAACTGCGCCAAACCACCCGCCTCGGCAGCACCCCGCACCGCTTCGGGCAGCGGATTGTCACGACAGGCATCGACAAACAGCAAAAGCTGGTTGGTCTTGCCCTTCAACGCTTTTGCGATGTCATCCAGCCGCCAGGTTTCGGTATCCAGAGCCTTGGCATCAGCCAACCGTGCATTGACCGGGACCAGATGGTTGATGCCGTTTTTCTGAAACGCATGGCCTGCGTAGAAAAACAGCACGGTGTCAGCCTCATCGACTTGTGCCGCAAAGGTGCCCAGCACGGCCTGAAACACTGCAGGGCCAACGTCGGTCAGCAACGTCACCTCAAACCCCAGATTGCGCAGTGCATTCGACACGCCTTGCGCATCTTCCACCGGCGTATTCAGCCCAGGCAAGACGGCATAGGCCTGATTGCCGACCACCAACGCCAGCTTGCGACCCGCAGCTTCCGCAGCCGCTGGCAGCAGCGCCAGCGTCAAGATGCCAAACAGGCAAAGCCGCAAAAATTGCGAGAGTCGATCAAACATCAGCACAACCCATTTTTCGAAATTAGCCGCAGTTTACCCGAAAACCGCCTTTCAGGAAAGGATTCAGTTCTGACCGCCGTGGTTGGATGTCCTGCGCTCAGGCCTCGGGCGAGTCTGTATCACTGCCGCCACTGAGTTTCAGATTGCGCGCGTCGCGGGCCAAAGCCTCGTAACGATCGCGGAAAGCCTCAAGGGTCTTTTCGTCCAGCTCTTCCAGATCCAGCAGCGCGTTATGCGCGCCGTTGGTGGCGCGGATCAGCTCATCCAGTTTCAACTGAATGGCTTGGGTGTCGCGGTTCTGGGTGTTCTGGATCAGGAACACCATCAGAAAGGTGACAATCGTGGTGCCGGTGTTGATCACCAACTGCCAAGTGTCTGAATAGCCGAACAAAGGCCCGGTGATGACCCAGACCACAATCACCCCGCAGGCCAGCATGAAGGTGCTGGGCCGCCCGCAATAGCGCGAGACTGCCTTTGCAAGCCCGGTGTATCCTGTCCCTGCCATCGGGTTATTCCTTGTTTAATGCAATGCGCAGCGCATCGGCATAGCTGAGGTTATGATCAAAGCGCCCGCTGTCCAGAAAGATCATGGTTTCAGCGATCACCACCGGGTTCAGCATCATGAATGTATGGGTGACCGGAAGGGCGATCTGATCGCTCATGCCCGCAAGATAGGTGCTGGCGACCGAAACCTTGCCATCATCAGGGCCGGGAATCACCACCGAGGTGAGCGGGTTCAGCGATTGCGTGCCGGCGATCACGCCCACCGGGTAATCGGGCGCGGGCAGCTCCTGCGGCACAGCGCCGGGGTCGGTGCCAAGCTGCAACCCTGCCGGGCCGTTCATCCACTCAAACGCGGCATTTTCGCCAAAGGTATCGACGAGCTCTGATCCGTGATTGGGCGGGCCAAGCATCACCACGCGGCCCATCTGATCGGGCTTGTGGCTGGCCAGCCAATAGCGCGCAAGAATGCCGCCCATCGAATGGGTGACAAAATCCACCCGCGCGCCTTTGGGACATTGCGCGACGCGACTGCCCACTCCGGCGGCAAGTTCGGCAATAGGCGCTTCGGTGGAAGCGTAGCTTTCGTTGATCACAACGTGGCCCTTGGCCTCTAACGCGGCCTGCATCGCGACCAGAGAGGTCTCGGTGCGGGCCAGCCCATGCAGCAGAACCACGCAATCGGCCTGAGCAGAGCCATTCTGCGCAAACACCGCGAACAGGATAAAAATCATCGTTTTTCTCATGGCCGCATTAAAGCGCATCTTATGTGCAGGGCAAGCGGGGTTTGCGGCTTGTGTCCGCGCATCTGGCTGGTAGAAATCAGGCGTCCGGGGGCAACCTCGGGCATTCTCAGGGCGGGGTGAAACTCCCCACCGGCGGTATAGCCCGCGAGCGCTCCTGCGGAACTGACGTTTCGGTTGAGGTCAGCAGATCCGGTGTAACTCCGGGGCCGACGGTATAGTCCGGATGAAAGAGAATGCGCGCAGCCTGCCCGTTTTGCGGGGGGTGTTGGCGTGTCATGTCCCCCTGATTGATGTTGGTCTTGAAGGAGGACAGACATGAATCAGACGAATATTGCGCCACTGAAGGGCGCTGCGTTCATGGTGCTGGCAGGCGTGGCCTTTGCGGCGGCCAATGCGATCACCTGGACCGTCACCTACAAGATGGGCTTCAAGCCGCAATCGGATGCGTTCTGGCAATATGCCATCGCGACGCTGTTCTCTGTGCCGTTTATCTGGCGGCAGGGGGTGGCAAGTATGAAGACCCGCCACCCGTGGCTGCATGGCTTCAGAATCGTGCTGTCGGTTTTGGGCGTGCAGGCCTTCACCCAGGCTTTCGCGGCAGGCATGGCACCGTGGCATGTGGTGGCTTTGGTGATGACCTCGCCGTTCTTCGTGATGATCGGGGCGGCGGTGTTTTTGCGCGAACGGGTGGGCGCAAACCGCTGGCTGGCGGCAGGGATCGGCTTTGCCGGTGCGATGATCCTGCTGCGACCGTGGGAGGGGGCTTTGAGCCTTGCCACGCTGTATCCGGTTGCCGCGGCAATCTGCTGGGGCGGGGCATCCCTGATCACCAAGCGGCTGACCGCGACCGAGCCGCAAACCGCCATCACGATGTGGCTGTTGTTGCTGCTGACGCCGATCAACGGGCTGTTCTCGCTGCACGCCGGGTTTGAAATGCCGACCGGAAGCGTGCTTGGCCTGCTGATCCTTGGCGGGGCGATCATGTATGCCGCCCAGCATTTCCTGACGCTGGCTTATGCCAGTGCCGATGCCGGGTTTGTGCAGCCGTTTGATGATCTGAAGCTGTTCTCCAACATCGCGGTCAGCTGGCTGGTGTTGGGCTTCGCGCCGGAAGGTGCCTATTGGTTGGGCGTCGCCCTGATCCTTGCGGGCTCGATGTATCTGTTGTGGTCAGAACGGCAGGGCCAAAACCGTCCCATCGCGGTATAGGGTCTTGACCTTGCGGCACGGGCGCTTCAGCCTGAGGCCATGTCCAGACGCCCGACCCGTATCGCCACCCGCGCGCTGATCTTGCACGAAGATCGGTTGCTTTTGGTCAACGCCTATCCCGGTGTGCGCTCTGATCTGTGGTGCGCGCCGGGGGGTGGGGTTGAATCCGGCACCTCGCTGCCCGTCAACCTTGCGCGTGAAGTGCATGAGGAAACCGGGCTGTCCGTCAACGTCGGCCCCCCCGCCCTGATCAACGAATTCCACGATCCGGTGTCAGGCTTTCATCAGGTTGACATCTTTTTCCGCTGCACCGTCACGGCGGGGGCGATCAATGCCAGTTGGCGCGACCCGGAGGGTGTTGTCACCCAACGCCGCTTCTTCAGCCGTGCCGATCTTGAGGCAGGTCGCATCCGCTTCAAACCTGACAGCCTGATTGCCACCGCCTGGGGCACTGGCATCCTCTATGATCCGCTGGAAGTCATCGTCAGATGAGCCGCGCCTTTGTGAAAGAAGGCGACGGCGATCTGGATCCGCTGCCCGATCTGCCGCTGTCGCCGCATCCGAACTACGTCACGCCCCGAGGCTTGAACGCCCTGCAATCGCGGCTGCGCGATCTGCAAACCACGCTGACCGCGCTGAAAGCCCGATCCGAGCGGCTGGATAAACTGCCCGAAGCCGCCGCCGAACGCGATATCCGCTATATCGAGGCCCGCCTGCGCACAGCCATCCTGATCGATCCCACCACGCTGCCCCTTACCGAAGTGGCCTTCGGCCTTGCCGTCACAGTCACCGACGACGACGGCCAACACATCACCTATGAGATCACCGGAGAGGACGAGGCCGACGCGCCACTGCACCGCATCGCCCCGCAATCGCCGCTCGCCCGTGCGCTGATCGGCGCTCGGGTAGGGGATGCGGTGGTCTGGCGCAAACCTTCCGGCCCTGTCAGCTTGGAAATCCTGAGAATAAGCCATGCTGATCCGTGAGTTAGACCCCATCCGCGATCTCGCGGCCCTCACCACCCTGCAAACCGAGGCGCAAGATTACTGGCTGCTGGCCGATGGCCATTGCAACCCCGCGCAAAAGGCTACCGAATTTTTCACCGACTGCCCGCCGAACTGCGACCCGGCGCAGACCCATCGACTTGGGCTGTTTCACGACGGCAAACTCAGCGGAATAGCCGAACTCTCCTTCGGTTTCCCCGCGCCAAACGACGCCTACCTCGGCCTGATGCTGCTCGCCCCCCGCCTGCGCGGAAGCGGTGCTGGCCCAATCCTGCTGGCCGAGATTGAGTCCCGAGCCCGCGCCGCACAATCGCCAACGCTGTATCTCGCCGTGCTAGAGGCCAACCCTCGCGGCCGCGCCTTCTGGCAGCGCATGGGTTTCAAACCCACAGGCGTCACAGGCCATGATGCGGATACCGGCCACACCCTGCACCGCTTGGCGAAGCCTTTGCGCCCTTAACTCAGCGCGTAATTGAAATGCCCCGTCCACCAGCCATGATCACTGGAGAACCGCGCGGCAAGTTTGATCAGCCCGGCAATAATCCCAAGCGGCCCCAACACCAGCGCCGCAGTCTTCAACCCGCCGGGTTCGTTCAATCTGGCAACTTGCGTTAAAATAACCCCCAGCAGCACGGTCATCGCAGCGTCCAGCACCAGATTCATCCAGACAAGCGTTTCGGGATCATACTCATCCGCCGTGATGGTGATCGCATTGAACGCACCGAACAGCAGCACGATGCTCATACCTATCACCACATAGGCGTTGGTTTTTGCCTGTTTTGCAGGATCGGCCATTTCAAAACCTTTCAGAGTTGGAATGGCGAATTCTGGACACAACATAAACCTTTTGGCAAAAGAAAATCGCGCCGCGCCCCCGCGCCTTCATCCAAAGCCCCCAATAAAATCCCCTTACCCCACCGCCTGTGGCAAGCGCCCACCGCGCGTCAGCGCTCAAGGGCCTTGCGGCGTAAGCCGCGCAATCAGATCACCCTTCAAGGCCCATTCACAACGCAAAAGAAAAGGGCGCGGCTTTCGCCACGCCCTTCCCGATCTCAATCCAGAGTGCTGGATTACATCATGCCGTCCATGCCGCCCATGCCGCCCATTCCGCCGCCCATGCCGCCAGCAGCGCCTTTGGGTTCCGGACGATCAGCGATCATCGCTTCGGTGGTGATCAGCAGCGATGCAACCGAAGCTGCATCTTCCAGCGCGGTCCGCACGACTTTCGCCGGATCGATCACGCCGAATGCGAACATGTCGCCATATTCTTCGGTCTGAGCGTTGAAGCCGAAGGTCACGTCGGTCGACTCGCGGACTTTGCCAGCCACAACAGCGCCATCAACACCGGCGTTCTGTGCGATCTGACGCAGCGGAGCCTCCAGTGCCTTACGGACGATGTTGATGCCGTTGGTCTGGTCCGGGTTCGCCCCAACCATGCCTTCCAGCACTTTGCCAGCTTGGATCAACGCCACACCGCCGCCAACAACGATGCCTTCTTGCACGGCCGCACGGGTCGCGTTCAAAGCGTCGTCAACGCGGTCTTTGCGCTCTTTGACTTCGATTTCGGTCATGCCGCCAACTTTGATGACAGCAACGCCGCCAGCCAGTTTCGCCACACGCTCTTGCAGTTTTTCGCGGTCGTAGTCCGAAGTGGTTTCTTCGATCTGAGTGCGGATCTGCGAAACACGGGCTTCGATCTCGGCCTTGACGCCAGCGCCATCAATGATGGTGGTGTTGTCTTTGGTGATCGAGACTTTCTTGGCTTTGCCGAGCATGTCGATCGTGACCGACTCCAGCTTCATACCCAGATCTTCCGAGATCACCTGACCGCCGGTCAGAACTGCGATGTCTTGCAGCATGGCTTTGCGACGATCGCCGAAGCCCGGAGCTTTCACAGCTGCGATTTTCAGACCGCCGCGCAGCTTGTTGACCACGAGGGTCGCAAGCGCTTCGCCTTCAACATCTTCCGAGATGATCAGCAGCGGGCGCTGCGATTGGATCACGGCTTCCAGCAACGGCACCATCGGCTGCAGCGACGAGAGTTTTTTCTCGTGCAGCAGGATCAGCACGTCTTCCAGATCGACAATCATCTTGTCAGCATTGGTGACGAAGTAGGGCGACAGATAGCCACGGTCGAACTGCATGCCTTCGACAACGGTGGTTTCGGTTTCCAGACCCTTGTTTTCTTCAACAGTGATCACGCCTTCGTTGCCGACTTTCTGCATCGCGTCAGCGATTTGACGACCGATTTCAGCTTCGCCGTTGGCGGAAATGGTGCCAACCTGCGCAACTTCTGCGGTGTCTTTCACCGGACGTGCAGCCGCTTTGATCGCAGCGACAACCTTGGTGGTCGCCATGTCGATACCGCGCTTCAGATCCATCGGGTTCATGCCAGCTGCAACAGCTTTCATGCCCTCTTTGATGATCGCTTGTGCCAGAACGGTCGCGGTGGTGGTGCCGTCGCCAGCCTCATCATTGGTGCGGGAAGCGACTTCCTTCACCATTTGCGCGCCCATGTTCTCGAACTTGTCGGACAGTTCGATTTCTTTGGCAACCGTCACACCGTCTTTGGTGATGCGCGGTGCGCCGAAGGATTTGTCGATCACAACGTTACGGCCTTTCGGGCCGAGCGTTACTTTGACAGCGTCAGCCAAGATGTTCACGCCGCGCAGCATGCGGTCGCGGGCATCGGACTCAAAACGTACGTCTTTTGCAGCCATGGTGCAAACTCCTCTAATCGGTTGGATTGGAAAGCGGGCT
The DNA here is from genome assembly GCF_034376685.1 of Cypionkella sp. Classification (GTDB taxonomy): domain Bacteria; phylum Pseudomonadota; class Alphaproteobacteria; order Rhodobacterales; family Rhodobacteraceae; genus Cypionkella. The sequence continues at coordinate 32,126 of NZ_JAXMJJ010000016.1, read as the reverse complement.
CAGGCGCCAAATCATTTCAGCAGCCGAGCCCTCCCCCTCAGGAAATGATCCCGAGGATATCGCTTTCTTTCATGATCAGCAGATCTTCGCCGTCAAGTTTCACTTCGGTGCCCGACCATTTGCCGAACAGGATCTTGTCGCCAGCTTTAACCGACGGAGCGATCAGCTCGCCACTGTCCTTGCGTGCGCCCGGACCTGCCGAGACGATTTCGCCCTCAGCCGGTTTTTCTTTGGCGCTATCGGGGATGATCAGCCCGCCCTTGGTTTTGTCTTCGCCTTCGATACGACGGACCAATACGCGGTCATGCAGCGGTGTGAATGCCATCTGGTTACACTCCCTTGAGTTTCCAGGTTTGAATAAGATTAGCACTCATATTCCCTGAGTGCTAACGACGCTTGAGTTAGGCCCTCTGCCCTTCACAGTCAACACCAACTTGCGCAAATTTTTTGCGACAAGGGATCAGATCGGCGGCCAAGTTCCGCCGGAAACCGGGCGTTCGGGCTTGGCCTTGCGCGCAAGGCATGTAACCCTTGGCACTTAGCAAAAGCAGGATCCCATGCGCCCAATTTCAGCTTTCTTTGCGGCCCTGTTGGCCTTTACGCAACCCGCGCTGGCCGAATGTCAGGGGCAAAACCTGATCAACGCCCTGTCGCCCGAAGCCCAGACCACGCTGCGCATCGAGGCTGCAAAACAGCCTTACGCCATCGGCAATTATTGGCTGGCGACCAAGGGCACGGAAGAAATCACCCTGATCGGCACCTATCATTTCGACGATCCGCGCCATGCTGCCACACTCGCAGCCCTGACCCCCGCACTGGACAGTGCCAAAATCCTGCTGGTCGAGGCCGGGCCGAAAGAGCAGGAATCGCTGAAAGCCCGCATGGCCGACGATCCTGCACTGATCGTCAACACCGATGGCCCGACCCTTGCCGAACTGCTGTCGCCCACCGATTGGCAACATCTGCGCGATGCGGCCGCGGCCCGTGGGGTGCCCAGTTTCATGATTGCGAAATTCCGCCCGTGGTATGTTTCGGTCCTGCTGGCGATGCCACCCTGCAGCATGGATATCGCCACCATGCCCGAGGGGCTTGATGCGCAACTGATCGCGGCTGCCGACGCGCGCGATCTGCCCGTCGAGGCGCTGGAAGCCTATGACACGCTGTTTTCGATCTTCGGGGGGATGTCACAGTCCGAGCAGATCGACATGATCACCTCTGCCCTCGCGCTGGAAGAAAAATCCGCCGATATGGCCGTCACCCTTGCCGATGCCTATTTCGCCGAAGAAGGCCGCCTGATCTGGGAGTTTTCCAAGCAGCAATCGCTGCAAATGCCCGGTTTCACCCCCGAACGGGTCGAGCGTGAATTTGCCGTGATGGAAAAGGCGATGATGAACGACCGCAACCAAGCCTGGATTCCGGTGATCGAAGCGGCAGCCGCGAAAGGCCCGGTGCTGGCAGCTTTCGGCGCACTGCATCTGTCGGGCGAGCAAGGGGTGTTGAAGCTGTTGCAGGATGAGGGCTATAGCATAACCCGTCTGTCCCTAACGCCGTAAAGGTCTGTTATGAAACGATTGCTTACATTCGTCGTCGTCATCGCCCTCGCCGTTCTGGGTGCCGGTGGCTACCGCTATTACGCTTGGGTCAACAATACCGCAGGCGAGCCGGACCCGTTTGATGAGGTGGGCATCGACCTGCATCAGATGATGCCCGGCTTTGTGCAAGACTGGGGCTGCGGCAAGCTGAAAGAGAATTTCGGCGACAAAACCCTGCCGCCCTATGGCTGCCAATCGGACACCCAACCGGGGAAATGGCAGTAACCACCCCGGCTTTTGCACGGGGCCGCGACCTTGCGACCCCGTGACAATCCGCCACCCCGCCCCTATAAGCCGGGCAAATTCCACTCGTGAAGGTTTGCCCCATGACCACTCTCGTTTTCGGCCACAAATCCCCCGACACCGATTCCACCGGATCGCCGCTGATCTGGGCATGGTATCTGTCCGAAGTGCGCAACACTCCGGCAAAAGCCGTTCTGCTGGGCACGCCGAACACCGAAGCCGCCTTCATGCTGAAGCATTGGGGTTTTGAGCAACCCGAAATCATCAGCGATGTGGCCGCCGACGACAAAGTGGTGATCGTCGATACCAACAACCCGGCAGAACTGCCGCCCTCGATCAACTCCGCAAAGATCCAAGCCATCATCGACCATCACATGCTGGTCGGGGGCCTCAAAACCAACACGCCAATCGACATCACCATCCGCCCCTTGGCCTGCACCGCCACCATCATGCACGATCTGATAGGCAGCGATCTAGCCCGCGCCCCGCGTGAGATCAAAGGTGCGATGTTGACCTGTATCCTGTCCGATACGATGGAATTCCGCAGCCCCACCACCACCCCGCACGACCGCGCTGTGGCCGAGGCTTTGGCCGCCGATCTGCGCGTCTCGATCCCGGAATTCGCTGCCGAGATGTTTGCCGCGAAATCCGACGTGTCGGCGTTCTCGGAAACCGCTTTGCTGCGGATGGACAGCAAGGAATACAACGTTGCGGGGAAAGAGTTGCGCATTTCGGTGCTGGAAACCACCTCTCCGGCGACGGTGCTCAGTCGCAAAGATGCCCTGATGGCCGCGATGCCCGGCGTCGCCGCCGAGGATGGCGCAGAGCAAGTGCTGCTGTTTGTCATCGACATTCTGAACGAAGAAGCCACCCTGCTGGTGCCGAACGATCTGGTGCGTCAGATGGCCGAGGCCTCGTTCGGCGTGATCGTCTCGGGCGATACCGTGGTGATCCCCGGCCTGATGAGCCGCAAAAAGCAGATCATTCCGGCGCTGAAGCTTTAAGCCGAACGCATTGCCCAAGGGGCCGGAGCCGATCCGGCCCCTTGGTGTTTGTATATAAGTGACACCGTAGTCCCTGCCAAAAGGCCGCCACATGACCCAGATCATCGCAAATCTGTCGCAAATCTCGGCCCGCTATGACGCGTTGTTCTGCGACCTTTGGGGTTGCCTGCACAATGGTGTGGCCCCTTTTCCGGCAGCGGTTACCGCCTTGCAAGCCTTCCGCGCCAAAGGCGGAAAGGTAATCCTTCTCACCAATGCGCCGCGCCCGAAATCCAGCATTGTCAAACAGTTGGATGCTATGACGGTGCCGCGCGATGCGTGGGATGATGTCGTCACCTCGGGCGATGCCGCGCAATATGCCATGCTGACCGGGGCGGTCGGGCATAAGGTGCATTTCATTGGTGCACCGAAAGACGAGGTGTTCTTCACCGATTTCGCCGAAGATCTGCAAGCCATCGCCGCCGCCAATCCGCCGATCACCCGCGTGGCCACCAAAGACGCCGAGGGTCTTGTGGTGACGGGTCTGGTGGATGATCTGACCGAAACGCCCGAGGATTACCGCGCCACCCTGCTGCTGGCGAAAAACCTTGGCTTGCCCATGCTTTGCGCCAACCCTGACATCATCGTGCATTGGGGTGACAAGCTGCTGTATTGCGCGGGTGCGCTGGCGAAAGAATACGAAAGCATGGGCGGCACGGCACTCTATTTCGGCAAACCGCATCCGCCGATTTATGATCTGGCGCGGCGGCGTTTGCAGGCCCTGGGCGGCGCAGAGGATGCCCGGATCCTCTGCATCGGCGATGGTATCCATACTGATGTGCAGGGCGCGATTGGGGAAAGCCTTGATGCGCTTTTCGTCACCGGCGGCATCGCGCATGACAGCTTTGGCGCGGATTCCAACAATCCAGACAAGGACTTGCTGGAAGATTGGCTAGAGCAGGCCATGCTGTCGCCCAGCTACAGCATTGGCCATTTGCGCTGACGTCCTCGCAATAAAATTACCACATAGGTCGCATCTGCGCACAAATACTTCGCTTTGGATTTGCGCCGCAGCGCAGCATCTGCTACGCTGCACCAGCACAACCAAGGGATTCGACCCATGCTTGATAACCACCCGCGCGGCACCATCTGCATCGAAGACCTTGAAATCGGCATGGTGCGCACGTTGCAAAAAACCATAACCGACCGCGATATCGAACTTTTTGCCGAGGTTTCGACCGACCGTAACCCCGTCCATCTGGATGAAGCTTATGCGCAAGAGACATTTTTCCAGGGCCGCATCGCCCACGGCATGCTGACCGCCGGGCTGATTTCAGCGGTGATTGGCGAACAGCTTCCCGGTCATGGCACTGTTTATCTTGGACAATCCCTAAAATTCCTCGCCCCCGTCCGCCCCGGTGATTGCGTTGAAGCGGTGGTGAAAGTGCTTAGTATCGACCATTCCCGTCGCCGCGTGACCCTTGAAACCCATTGCGCGGTGGGCAATACCGTGGTTCTGAAAGGTGAAGCGCTGGTTCTGGCGCCAAGCCGCAAGTTCGACTAGGGGCGTCCGCCGCCCCACACCGGGGTAGCATGCAAATAAACCAGCATTGGCAAGGGCTTGACCCTGACACACGCGGCGCCTCGGTGGCGATGGGCAACTTTGATGGCGTGCATCTGGGCCATCAATCGGTGATCGACCTCGCCCGCCCGCATGGCCCCTTGGGCATCGTCACCTTTGAGCCCCACCCGCGCGAATATTTCGCCCCCGCCGCCCCGCCGTTCCGGTTGATGAACGCCGAGGCCCGCAGCAATCGCCTTGCCAAGCTGGACGTTAAGCACCTGTTCCAACTGCCCTTTAATGCGGAAATGGCCAGCTTTACGCCCGATGATTTCGCCCGTCTGGTGCTGGCGGAAGGTCTTGGTGTGGCGCATGTCGTGGTGGGGGCTGATTTCTGCTTTGGCAAAGGCCGCAGCGGCAAGGCGGCTGATCTGCAAGCGCTTGGGCAGACATACGGATTCGGCGTCACCATCGCCGATCTGGTGAAAACCGATGGCCGCGAGATTTCCTCCACCGCGATCCGCCAAGCGCTGACCGATGGTCGCCCCCGCGATGCCGCGTCGATGCTCGGTCATTGGCACCGCATTGATGGCGAGGTGATCCACGGCGAAAAACGCGGGCGCGAGTTGGGCTATCCGACCGCGAATATGTCGGTGCAGGGCCTGCATCTGCCGAAACTTGGCGTTTATGCTGTAAAGGTCGATGTTCTGACGGGCCCGCAACTTGGCAGCTATCACGGCGCGGCCTCGCTTGGCGTGCGACCGATGTTCGGCGAAAACACCCCGAACCTTGAGACATATATCTTTGATTTCAAAGGTGATCTCTACGGCCAGCACGTCTCAATCGGCCTTGTTGACTACCTGCGCCCCGAGATGAAATTCGATGGCCTGCCCGGCCTGATGGACCAAATGGCCGCCGATGTGACCCGCGCGCGCGAAATCCTCACCACACTCTAGCCCTTCCCTTTTCCGCGCCCGCACGTCATTTTGCAGCCATGACAAACCTGCGCCCGAAATTCTGGGAAACCGTTCCCCTGTCGAAAATGACCACCCCGGAATGGGAGGCGCTTTGCGATGGCTGCGGCAAATGCTGCCTGAACAAGATCGAGTATGAAGACACCGGTGAGGTCGAATACACCCGCGTCGCCTGTCGCTTGCTGGACAATGAAACCTGCCGTTGCAGCAACTATGCCCGCAGGTTTGAGTTTGTGCCAGAATGTATTCGCCTCAATCCCAAGACGTTGAAAAAGATCAGCTATTGGCTGCCCGCCACCTGCGCCTACAAGCTGTTGCAGCAAGGCAAACCTTTGCCCGACTGGCATCCTTTGCGCACCGGCGACCCGGATTCGACCCACACCTCCGGCCAGTCGATGCGCGGCCAGACCGTTTCCGAAGCCGCGGTGTCGGAAGATGATTGGGACGATTATATCATTCAGGAAGATCTCTGATGTATTTCACTTCTGACAACGCCTCGGGCGCGCATCCCGAGATTTTGGCCGCCCTCGCCCGCGCCAATGACGGCTTTGCCCGCAGCTATGGTGCCGATGCGATCATGGATCGGGTGACGGCGCAGGTACGTGAAGTGTTCCAGCATCCCGAGGCTGCGGTCTACCTTGTGGCCACCGGAACCGTCGCCAATGCGTTGTCTTTGGCGATCTATAGCAAGCCTTGGTCGGCGGTGTTTGCTCATTCAGACGCCCATATCGCCACCGACGAATGCGGTGCGCCCGAATTCTACACCGATGGCGCCAAGCTGATCGGCGTGCCCGGTGATCATGGCAAGATGACGCCGGATAGCCTTGCGCAAACCATTGGCCGGATTGGTGAAGTCGGCGTGCACGGCGTGCAGCGCGGCATGGTCTCGATCACCAATGTCACCGAGGCAGGCACGGTTTACACCCCCTCCGAGGTCGCCGCCTTGACGGCTGTGGCCAAGCAATGGGGCCTGCCCTGCCATCTTGACGGCGCGCGCTTTGCCAATTCTCTGGTCGCCACCGGGGCGAGTGCGGCAGAGATGACATGGCAGGCGGGCATTGATGTGGTCTCCTTCGGCGGCACCAAAAACGGCTGTCTCGGGGTGGAAGCCGTGGTGATGTTCGATCCCGAAAAGGCATGGGAGTTTGAGTTGCGCCGCAAGCGGGCGGGACATCTGGTCTCAAAGCACCGATACCTCTCGGCGCAGATGGAGGCCTATTTGACGGATGATCTGTGGCTGCGGCTGGCCACCCATGCCAATGCGATGGGGGCACGGTTGGCGCAGGGCGTGGCCGGGGCTGGCGCGCGGCATCAGCACCCGGCGCAGGCCAATATGATGTTCCCGGAATGGGCGATCGGCACGCATCAGCGGTTGGAGGCTGCGGGTGCTGCCTATTACCAGATGCCCGCGCAGCCGGGGATGGAGGCCGCGCGGCTGGTCACCTCATGGAACACCACCGAGGCGGAAGTCGATCAGTTTCTGGCCGTTCTGCGGGGCTAAGCGGCGTCCAGATGCGCCTGAACGCTTGCAGCAATGCTGGCGGCATGGGTGATCGCCACCATATGCCCCGCCTTTGGCACCACCAACCGCGAGGCTTGCGGCAGGCGTAGCGCCAGGGCGCGATGTACCGCGTCCATGATCTCGGGGCTGTCAGCGCCCTCGATCAGCAGAACGGGCACATCGACCGCTTCCAGCCCACCGGGGCGTAAGATGCCCGCAGCATCGTCAAGCAATGCCGGATTCTGCGCCACGATCAGATGGATACGATCCACCATATAGGCGCGGGTGCGCTCTGGCAGATCGGACAAACGCTCGCCCGAACCCCAATGGCTGTGGAACAAGGCGGCTGCGGCTTCGCGATCCCCGACCGCAACCAGTTCGGCAAAGCCAAGGTGATCAGTGCGGAAACGCTCATACGCGGCAGCATCGACGGCACGGCCAGCGGCGAAAATTACCGGCTCCACCAGCGTCAGGCTGCGCACCAGATCGGGGCGCTCCACCGCGATGCGCAGCGCAACTGTGCCGCCAAAGCTGTGGCCCATCAGGTCAATCGCGGCCCCCTGCCCCAGATTTTCTGCCATCGCAATCGACTGCGCGGTGGCAAGGCTGTGCATGTCGGTGCCGGGTTGCCAATCCTCTGCCCGACCATGCCCCGGCGCGTCGGTGGCAGTGATGCTGACACCCTCAAGCCCTGCGGCCAGCCCCGACCACGCCCCGGCATGGGCCAGAGAGCAATGCAGCGCCAGAACCGGGCGGTCGCCGCCACGATGCCATGTGCGATGCGGTGGCAGGGCGATATGGTGCAGATCTTCGGGCATTCAGAGCTTTCCAGACAGGTGCAGATCAAGGTCTTCAAGGCGGTCCTGCCCCCAGAACCGCTGATCGCCGACGATATAGAACGGCACGCCGAATACACCGCGCGCGACGGCTTCCTCAAGGTTATCCGTATAGGTTTCCGCCGCCATCAGCATGTATTTGTCGGCGATTTTCGGATCAAAGCCGTAGGTGGCAAGGATGTCTTGCACCACCTCATCCTCGGCAATATTGCGCCCCTCGGCCCAAACGGCACGGGGGAAGGCCTGCACCAGACCGCCAAGATCGCCGCCGCCCGCTTTGGCCGCAGCGATGATCGCATAGGACGCAGGCGCGGGGTTGACCGGGAAATGGACGGGTTGCAAATCCAGCTTCAACCCCAGCCGCGCCGACCAGCGCCGCAGCTCTTGCAGGCGGTAGGTTTTGCGGGAGTCGTGGCGGTCCGCCAGCACTTGGCCGCCCATGCGTGGGAACAGCGCGGGGGCGTTCAGCGGAACATAGCGGATGCTGGCGCCGTGCCGCGCTGCGATTTGCTCCAGCCTGTTGCCCGCCAGGTAACAATAGGGCGAGATTGGCGCTAAGTAGTAGTCGATCTGTGGCATTTCATCCGCCCCCAAGGCTTCAAGGTTTGCAAGACCCTAGCCGGGTGATAAGCGGTGTCAACAATCCGAATCTGGCCCCCGGAGATCCCCATGCCCGCTATGACTGAGCCGAAACTGATTTCCGGCAACGCAAATCTATCCCTCGCGAAATCCATCGCCCGCCGTATGTCGATGCATCGCGGCATGTCGGTCAATCTGGTCGATGCAAGGATTGAACGTTTCAACGATGCCGAGATTTTCGTTGAGGTGTTCGAGAATGTGCGCGGCGAGGATATGTACATCATCCAGCCGACCTCGAACCCGGCCAACGACAATCTGATGGAACTGTTGATCATGACCGACGCGCTGCGGCGGTCTTCGGCAGATCGGATCACCGCCGTGATCCCGTATTTCGGCTATGCCCGGCAAGATCGCCGTGCCAAGGCCCGCACGCCGATCACTGCCAAGCTGGTGGCCAATATGATCGCCGAGGCCGGGGTGGACCGGGTGTTGACGCTGGATCTGCATGCGGCGCAGATTCAGGGGTTTTTCGATATTCCGGTGGACAACCTTTATGCCTCGCCGGTGTTCGCTTTGGATATCGAGCATCACTTCAAGGATCAGATGCAGGATCTGATGGTGGTCTCGCCCGACGTCGGCGGTGTGGCGCGGGCGCGGGAATTGGCGAAGCGGATCAATGCGCCGCTGGCCATCGTGGACAAGCGGCGTGAGAAAGCCGGTGAGATTGCCGAGATGATCGTGATCGGGAATGTCGAGGGCAAGAAGTGCATCATTGTGGACGATATCTGCGACACCGCTGGAACGCTGTGCAAGGCGGCTGAGGTGTTGATGGAGAATGGCGCGACCGAGGTGCACTCCTATATCACCCACGGGGTTCTGTCGGGGCCTGCGGTGGAGCGAGTGACGAATTCGGTGATGAAATCCTTGGTGATCACGGATTCGATTGAACCGACCGAGGCGGTGAAGAACTGCCCTAACATTCGGATCGTGCCGACCGCGCCGATTTTTGCGCAGGCGATCTTGAATATCTGGAACGGGACGAGCGTTTCGTCGCTGTTTGAGACCGATACTTTGGTGCCGATTTATGAAGGCATGTATCAGCGGGGCTGATCTCAGCCAAAGCGGATAAAGGAAAGGTCCCAACTCGGGACCTTTTTTATTTGTTTTGGATCAATGGGTTGGGGTAATGGAATTAAGGGATTGTTAACGTTTGTCTCTGAGACCCCGAACCGAGAGAAAACTCTGCGGGGCAGAGTTTTTCGGTTCGTTGCTCAAAAGGCTGCAAGCCGTTGAGCAAGGGGCGTTGGGCAGCAAGCCGAGATAGGAGAAATCGGGGCGCGCCTGACTGGGCTGGTGCGGAAACGCGCCTGCCGAGGGCAGGCAGGCGCGGCCCGATTTGTTTTCGAACAAATCCTGCAAGGCACCCTCAATACAACTGCCAGTCATCCTCGCTTGCCGCTGAGCCCATCGCGATCCAATCCGCCCGCACCCTAGCCACCCGCGTATCGCCCCAAGTGCGGAACACCAGATGGAAGCCGGTCTCGGTGATGTTCTCCGCCGTAATATCGGCGCGCGAGGTGTGTTTGTGGTCGATGTCCCACATCGAGATCGAGGCCATCACGCTGGGGGCCTCGGTAAAGGCTTCTTTGAACGTCACCACATGGCGGCTTTCGCGCGCGCCCTGCCCTGTCCACATCACCCCGCCATCGGCAAAGTCTGAGAACAGGACGCGGCTGCCCTGTTGAATGCCGATGGTATTGGAGGTGATGCGTTTCATGCGGACTCGGGGTTCAATGACTGCAACGTAGCAATGAATTTCGGCGAAACTAGGTTAATTCCGGGTTAAGGCCAGCGCCATTGCCAGATTTTTGTTGAAACTTCCAACAGTTAAACCGCAAACCCGCCCAAATGAAAAGGCCCCGACAAAGCGGGGCCTGATCCATTCTGTCGCAGCCAGCCTAGAAGCCAGCGGCGGTGCGCATCGCGATCAGATCGGCCATCGCCTTGTCGGCAGCGTCCTTGTCAACCGCAACCGCGGTGGCCTCGGATGCGTCAGCGATCAGTTGATCCATCAGCGCGGGTGTCAGCTCTTCCACCGGAACCGCACGCTCGGCCAAAACCGAAACATGGGTCGCGCTGATGTCAGCAAAACCACCGGTGACGACGAAGGATTTGGCACCCTCGGGTCCCACGACTTTCAGCACGCCGGGGCGCAGGGTGGTGATGGTGGGGGCATGCCCCGCCATCGCCGTCAGATCGCCCTCAGCGCCGGGGATTTGCACCTCGGTCGCGGCCACGGACGCCAGACGGCGTTCGGGCGAGACGAGGTCAAATTGCAGCGTTTCAGCCATGATGCCCCCTTAGGCCGCAGCAGCGGCAAGACGCTGTGCTTTGGCTTTCACGTCCTCGATGCCGCCAACCATGTAGAAGGCTGCTTCCGGCAAATGGTCGTACTCGCCCGCCACAACGGCTTTGAACGACGCAATGGTGACATCCAGCGGAACCTGCACGCCATCCGAGCCGGTGAAGACTTTTGCCACGTCGAACGGCTGCGACAGGAAACGCTCCAGCTTACGCGCACGGGCAACGGCGGTTTTGTCTTCTTCCGACAATTCGTCCATGCCCAAGATCGCGATGATGTCTTGCAGCGACTTGTAGCGCTGCAGCACCTTCTGCACGTCAGTTGCAACCTTGTAGTGGTCTTCGCCGATGATCAGCGGGTCGAGCAGGCGCGAGGTCGAACCGAGCGGGTCCACAGCCGGATAGATGCCTTTTTCCGAGATCGAGCGATCCAGAACCGTGGTTGCGTCCAAGTGCGCAAACGAGGTTGCCGGTGCAGGGTCGGTCAAGTCATCGGCAGGAACGTAGACGGCTTGCACCGAAGTGATCGAGCCGTTCTTGGTCGAGGTGATGCGTTCCTGCATCATGCCCATGTCGGTCGCCAGCGTCGGCTGATAGCCCACTGCGGACGGGATACGACCCAGCAGAGCCGACACTTCCGAACCAGCTTGGGTAAAGCGGAAGATGTTGTCGACGAAGAACAACACGTCGGTGCCGGTCTCATCGCGGAACTGTTCTGCCATGGTCAGACCCGACAGAGCGATCCGCATCCGCGCGCCCGGCGGTTCGTTCATCTGGCCGTACACCAGCGCGATTTTCGACTTCGACAGGTCTTCGAGGTCGATAACGCCGGATTCGATCATCTCGTGGTAAAGGTCGTTGCCTTCACGCGTCCGCTCGCCCACGCCAGCAAACACCGACACGCCCGAGTGCACTTTTGCGATGTTGTTGATCAATTCCATGATCAAAACGGTCTTGCCCACGCCAGCGCCGCCGAACAGGCCGATCTTGCCGCCCTTGGTGTAGGGGGCCAGCAGGTCGATCACCTTGATGCCGGTCACAAGGATCTGGCTTTCGGTGGCTTGTTCTGCAAAGCCCGGAGCTTTCTGGTGGATAGAGCGGGTTTCGGTCGCGTTGACCGGACCACGTTCGTCCACCGGCTCGCCGATCACGTTCATGATGCGGCCCAGCGTGGCCTTGCCAACCGGAACCTGAATCGGAGCGCCGGTGTCAGACACCGGAGCGCCGCGCACCAGACCTTCGGTTGCATCCATCGCCACGGCGCGGACGGTGTTTTCGCCAAGATGCTGGGCCACTTCGAGAACCAGTTTCTTGCCGTTGTTGTCAGTGATCAGTGCGTTCAGAATTGCGGGAAGTTCGCCCGTGAACTGCACGTCAACCACGGCGCCGATCACCTGAGTGACCTTGCCTGCCGTGGCAGCTGCTTTCGGTGCTTTTGCCATGTTGTTTCTCCGGTTCCTTACAGCGCTTCCGCGCCCGAAATGATTTCGATAAGCTCTTTGGTGATCGCAGCCTGACGCGAGCGGTTGTAGATCGTGGTGTACTTGGTGATCATCTCGCCTGCGTTGCGGGTCGCGTTGTCCATCGCACTCATACGCGCACCTTGTTCAGACGCGCCATTTTCCAGCAATGCCGTGAAGATCTGCGTGGCGACGCCGCGCGGCAGCAGGTCAGCCAGAATGGCTTCTTCGCTGGGCTCGTAGTCGTACAAGGCAGACACTGCACCCGCTTCATACTGCGCAGGGATGACCTGCTGTGCGGTCGGGATCTGGCTGATCACCGACTGGAAGCGGTTGTAGAACAGCGTCACTACATCGCATTCGCCCGCTGCAAAGCGTGCCAACACGTCGCGCGCGATGTTTTGCGCGTTGGCATAGCCAATGCGTTTCACATCCGACAGATCAACATGGCCAACCATATTGGCGGCAAAGTCGCGCCGCAGCTGTTCGCGGCCTTTTTTGCCAACGGTCAGGATTTGCACGGTTTTGCCAGCTGCCAGCAACGCGTTGGCCTTCGCGCGGGCAAGCCGCACGATGGTCGAGTTAAAGCCGCCGCAAAGCCCGCGCTCTGAGGTCATCACGACCAACAGATGCACCTGATCGCTGCCCGTCCCGGCAAGCAGCCGGGGCGCGCTGGAGGATTGACCGACCGAGGCTGCAAGCCCGCCCATCACCGCATTCATCCGCTCGGCATAGGGCCGGGCAGCTTCAGCGGCTTCTTGGGCGCGGCGCAGTTTTGCCGCAGAAACCATCTGCATCGCCTTGGTGATCTTGCGGGTATTCTTGATACTCGCGATCTTGTTTTTTAGCGTCTTAAGGCTGGGCATGCGTTATCTCCCCTGCCCCGCCCTCAGGCGAAGTCTTTCGAGAAAGCTGCGATCTCGGCTTTGATGGCTTTCTCCAGATCGCCCGCCACTTTGCGGTCGTTCGTGGTGATATCGGCCAACAAGGCTTTGCCGGTGGTGCGCAGATGCTTCAGCAGACCAGCTTCGAAACGGCCCACATCCTTGACTGCCACTTTGTCCAAAGCGCCCGAGGTGCCCGCGTAGATGATGCAGACGATCTCAGCGTTGGTCAGCGGAGCGTATTGCGGCTGTTTCATCAGCTCGGTCAGACGCGCGCCCCGGTTCAGCAGGGCTTGGGTCGAGGCGTCAAGGTCGGAACCGAACTGCGCGAAAGCAGCCATCTCACGATACTGCGCCAGTTCCAGTTTGACCTTGCCAGCCACCGATTTCATCGCGTTGGTTTGGGCAGACGAGCCCACGCGCGAAACCGACAGACCGGTGTTCACAGCAGGGCGGATGCCCTGATAAAACAATTCGGTCTCAAGGAAGATCTGGCCATCGGTGATCGAGATCACGTTGGTCGGAATGAACGCCGAAACGTCGCCGCCTTGGGTTTCAATGATCGGCAGCGCGGTGAGCGAGCCCGAACCGAAATCTTCGTTCAGCTTCGAGGAGCGTTCCAGCAAACGGCTGTGCAGGTAGAACACGTCGCCCGGATAGGCTTCACGGCCCGGCGGACGGCGCAGCAAGAGCGACATCTGACGATACGCCACGGCCTGCTTGGACAAGTCATCATAGATGATCAAAGCGTGACGGCCGTTGTCGCGGAAGAATTCTGCCATTGCGGTCGCGGCATAGGGCGCCAGGAACTGCAGCGGAGCCGGGTCGGATGCGGTCGCAGCCACCACGATGGTGTATTTGATCGCGCCGGTTTCTTCCAGTTTCTTCACCAACTGTGCCACGGTCGAACGCTTTTGACCGATAGCCACGTAGATGCAGTACAGTTTTTTGTATTCGTCGTCGCCAGCAGCCTCGTTATAGGACTTCTGGTTCAGAATGGTGTCCAAAGCCACGGCAGTTTTGCCGGTCTGACGGTCACCGATGATCAGTTCGCGCTGGCCACGGCCAACCGGGATCATTGCGTCCACAGCTTTCAGGCCGGTTGCCATCGGCTCATGCACCGATTTGCGCGGGATAATGCCAGGAGCTTTTTGGTCAGCGATGCGACGCTCGGACGACTCGATCGGGCCTTTGCCGTCGATCGGGTTGCCAAGGCCATCCACAACGCGGCCGAGCAGGCCATTGCCAACCGGCACGTCCACGATGGATTTGGTGCGCTTGACCGTGTCGCCTTCTTTGATGTCCTGGTCGGACCCGAAGATAACGATACCGACGTTGTCGACTTCAAGGTTCAACGCCATGCCGCGGATGCCGCCGGGGAATTCCACCATCTCACCGGCTTGGACATTGTCCAGCCCATGCACACGGGCAATGCCGTCACCAACGCTCAGAACGCGGCCCACTTCGGCCACTTCAGCGTCTTTGCCAAAGTTCTTGATCTGATCCTTAAGGATCGCAGAAATCTCAGCAGCCTGAATTCCCATCACCCAACCTCTTTCATTGCATTCTGAAGAGCCGCGAGCTTCGCCTTGACCGAGGTGTCGATCATGGACGAGCCGAGCTTGACGATAAGTCCGCCGATGAGGCTTTCATCAACGGTGGTTTGCAGTTTGACATCTTTGCCGGTCTTGGCTTTCAGGCTGGCGGCAAGCGCCGATGCCTGAGCCGCCGACAGTGCCGAAGCCGACGTGACTTCTGCGGTGACTTCGCCTTTTTCGGCGGCGATGCGCGCGGTCAGGTCAGAGACCAGCTGCGGCAGCACGAACAAGCGACGGTTGGACGCCATCAGGGCGATGGTGTTCGACATCATGGTCGAAAGCCCCATCTTGGCAGCAATCGCCGCCATCGCGCTGGCTTGATCTTCGCGCGCCACAACCGGCGAGGCGATCATGCTGGCAAGCTCTGGGCTGGCAGCCAAGGCGGCCCCCAGCGCATCGGTATCAGCCTCAAGCGCTTTGAGACCGTTTTCTTCTTTCGCAATCTCGAACAGGGCCTGCGCGTAGCGCGAGGCGATGCTCAAGGAGATTGAAGCTGGTTCGGACACGTCAACCCTTCCGCTGTATAGGCCCCTCCCGTTGACCGCATCCGGGTTACAACCCATTTGCGGCGCATACTTGGGGCATGCGTCTCTTCGATTTGGCGCGTCTCTAGCAGACGATTGGCCACCCCGCAACGGGGAAGGACACTCAATATACGCGTGCGCGCGTGCGGCATAATGGCAGAGGATTTTTTGCCGCAGGTCAGGCCGTCAAGATGGCGGAGTTCACAAAACATTCACCTTTGCGGCATTGCCTTGTTGATCAAGGCGATACAACAGGCGGCACAGACCCCGACTGTCGTGCAACCGCCTGCAATTTCGCCGTATTTTCGCGGCAGGCGTTGACCGTGCAATCACACCGCACCTAGGCTGCATCGGGTAGTGGTGAGGGGTAACCAATGGAACTGTTGATTCTCGGCTCGGTATTGCTGACGGGCGGCTTGCTGTCCTTGGCTGGGGTGTTTGATGGCGATGATGACAAGGATGACGACACACCGCCAGACCCGCAGCAGGGCACCGCTGGCGATGACATGCTCAGCGGCGATGACGGTATCCTCTACGGCTTGGGCGGTGATGATACGCTGCACCTGAGCGGCACCGCAGAGGGTCACGGCAATCAGGGCAATGACACGCTGACCGCCGAAGACACCAGCACGGCCTATGGCGGTGCGGGCGAGGATGAGCTGACAGCCGACGGTTTCAGCACGCTGTATGGCGGCGGGGGCGATGATGTGCTGGTGTCGCACACAGCAGACGGCAGCCCTGCCCTGCACGGCGATGGCGGCGACGATACGCTTTTGGGCAGCACAGCAGGTGACCTGCTGAACGGCGGCTCCGGCAATGATCTGCTCGTGATCACCCACGGCATTGATGCCAACCCCGATGGCATCACGGTTGATACCGGGGCCGGCAACGACACCCTTCTGCTCGACCCGCTTGCGGTATTCAGCGGCGGCGATGCCGGCGCCAACAACCCGGTGGTCGTGCATGGTTTTGGCCCGGACGACAGGCTGGTGTTTGGCGAAAACACGGCGGCTGATCTGGATGGCCTGAATTGGGTGCAGGGCGAAGACGGGTCTTTCACGCTGCACAAGTTCAGCGACGACAGTAATCTTGCCACGAATCTGACGGTTTTTACCACCAATGGGCTTGAACCGGGGCAATATCCCGAATTCGACCGGCAGACTTTGGGCAGCGCCGAGTGGGCGACGGTGCCACTTGATGATCTGCGCGACTTTGCCGTGCCGGACAGCTATTACTTCCCGATCGACGTCGTCGGCACAAACGGGGCTGATGTCATAGACGAATCTGGCCGTGACTCTTGGAAATTTGGCGAGATTCACGGCCTTGATGGCAACGACACCATTACCACCGGAACCGACGTTGTTGGCGCGTATGGCGGCAATGGTGATGATGTGATGATCGGTAGCTTTACTGAACTTCATGGCGACGCGGGCAATGACACGCTGACAGGCTACAACCCGCTTTATGGCGGTACAGGTGATGATGTGCTGCATTTGGAGCGTTTCGGCGGTGAGCGCGACGATCTGACCGGGGCCTACGGCGGTGATGGCAACGACACCATTATAGCACAGCACGCGAGTGACGGCGGCGGCGAAATCTTCGGCGGCGCAGGGGATGACTTTATGTCGATGGCCAACGGCAACACTCTGGACGCAGGCAGCGGCGACGATACGGTCATACTCGATTTGACCAGCATAGCGATTGCTGAATACGCAAGTGCGGCGATGATCACGCTGGGTGCTGGCGCAGATCTGATGACAGTAAATGTCGATGGACCAGTGTCTGAGGATTTCACCGATACTGCGCAGGTTGTCGATTTCAACGCGGCGGAAGGCGATGCGTTGGGCATCGTGGTTGCCGCCGCAGATCAGTCCAGCATTGCGGTCACGGTCACGCAAGATCCGGGCGGAGCCTACACAGATCTGACGATCAACCATGTCGGCAGCCTTGTGACGCAAACCCTACGCTTTCAGGGCGTTACGGATGTTGATTTGTCACAAATTCAGCTTTTCGAAAATGAAGCTGCGGTTGCGGCGGGAACCTCATACGGCCATCTTTGAGTTGTCGGGCTGCCTAAGGGTCGGCACCGCCGCCCCCACGCCTTCCAGCACCCTGAGCGGTTTGCGCACCGCAGCGCCAAGCCCGCCGCGGGTCGGGGCGTAGACTTGCTTTGAGGCTTCCACCATCAGCACGCCGCCCGCCAGCCACGGCAGGCGGCGGCCAAAACCTTCCCAGAAGTTCGAGGTGCCAAGCCAGAACCGGCTTTCGGACGGCGGGGCGAACAGCGAGGTCATGCTGCGTTCCGGCGTGAAGCCGTGGGCTTTCAGTTGCGCCTCAAGCTGGCCGCCGGAATAGGGGCGGCCAAAGCCGAACGGCGTGCCATCGCGGCGCGCCCACAGGCCCGCGCGATTTGGCACCACGAACAAGGCGCGGCCACCGGGGCCGAGCACGCGGTGGGCCTCCTCCAGCACCGCTGTCGGGTTGTCCGAGGTTTCCAGCCCGTGCATCAGCACCAGCCGATCGACATGCCCCGTGGGCAGCGGCCACAAGGTTTCCTCACACAGAACCGAGACATTCTCCATTCCCGCAGGCCAAGGCATCACCCCTTGCGGGCCGGGCATCAGCCCGATCACCCGGCGCGCGTCGGCCAGATAGGGCCGCAGCAAGGGCACCGCAAAGCCAAAACCCGCCACGGTCTGCCCGGCAAGCGGCGGCCACAGGCTGACCACCTGATCGCGGATTGCCCGTTGCGCCACCCGGCCCAACTGGGTGCGGTAGTAGAAATTGCGCAGATCAAGGACATCCAGATGCATAAGGCCAGCGGTTCCCAAAACAAAACTGCGGTGATCATACCCAGATAGCGCCGCAACGCCATGACGGATCGCACCGCTGATGCTTTCGCGCGCCCACCCTTGCGGTTGCGGAAAAATGCCACCACTTATGGCAAAAGAAATTGCAGCCCGCTGCTGGAATGCAGCACTCTGGGCCAAACCTTGGAAGGCCCGCGCATGACGCTTGAACTTGTCACCATCCCCTGCCTGAAAGACAATTACGCCTATCTGCTGCATGATCAGGCCAGCGGCGAGACCACGCTGATCGACGCGCCCGAGGCAGGCCCGATTCTGGCTGCCCTGAAGGCGCGCGGCTGGCATCTGGATCAGATCCTGCTGACGCATCACCACTGGGACCATATCGACGGCGTCGGCCCGATTGTCGAAGCCACCTCGGCGACCATCCTTGGCGCTGCCGCCGACGCCCACCGCCTGCCGCCCTTGACCCGCGAGCTGGTGGAGGCCGATCAGGTGAAAGTCGGTGACGAGATCGGCTATGTCATTGATGTGCCCGGCCACACCGTTGGCCATATCGCGTTTTACTTTCCGGTATCGGGCCTGTGCTTCACCGCCGACAGCCTGATGGCGGCTGGCTGTGGCCGCTTGTTTGAAGGCACCCCGGATCAGATGTTCGAAAGCCTTGCCAAGCTCCAACAACTGCCGCCCACCACGCTAATCTGTTCGGGCCACGAATATACCGCCGCCAACCTGGCCTTTGCCGCCACGATTGATCCCGACAACTCGGCCTTGCAGGCCCGCATCCGCGCCGTCACCCGCGCGCGCAGCGGCGGCAAGCCCACGGTTCCGGTCACCCTGTCAGAAGAATTGGCGACCAACCCTTTTCTGCGTGCACAAGATCCCTATATCAGGCAGCGTCTGGGCATGGCTGATGCAACCGATGCTCAAGTCTTCACCGCAATCCGCGCGCAAAAGGACAAATTCTGAGTCCAAACTGCACCGCGCCCATCACAAATTGCATCAGCGCCCACAAAAACCGAAATCTTACCGAATTAGGGCTTGAAGATCGCTGAATAAAACCGATCCTTTACCTTATGAGGCCATGGTTGGATTAGGGCCACCCGCCCGTCCGACCCGCAGGACAGGAGCACGACCAAGTGCCATCATTTTCGACCACGCTGGAACAAGCCATCCACGGCGCTTTGGCGCTTGCCAATGCCCGCCGCCATGAACTTGCAACCTTGGAGCATCTGCTGCTCTCATTGATCGACGAGCCTGACGCTGCCCGCGTCATGAAGGCTTGCTCGGTCAACCTTGATGATTTGCGCAAGACCCTCAACGACTTCATCGACGATGATCTGTCCACCCTGGTGACGGATGTCGAAGGGTCTGAAGCCGTGCCCACCGCCGCCTTCCAGCGCGTCATTCAGCGCGCGGCGATCCATGTGCAATCCTCGGGCCGCACCGAAGTCACCGGTGCCAATGTGCTGGTCGCGATCTTTGCCGAGCGCGAATCCAACGCCGCCTATTTCCTGCAAGAACAGGATATGACCCGCTACGATGCGGTGAATTTCATCGCGCATGGTGTCGCCAAAGACCCGTCTTATGGCGAGGCACGTCCGGTCACGGGCGCCGAAGAACACCACCATGAGACGCCGAAAGCCGAAGCCGGTGAGGCCAAGGAATCTGCGCTGTCGAAATATTGCGTCGATCTGAACGTCAAGGCGATGAAGGGCGATGTCGATCCCTTGATCGGGCGGGAAGATGAGGTAGAGCGCGCGATCCAGGTGCTCTGCCGCCGTCGTAAAAATAACCCGCTGCTGGTGGGTGATCCGGGCGTCGGTAAAACTGCGATTGCCGAAGGACTGGCCAAGAAAATCGTCGACAAACAAACGCCCGAGATTTTGGCCCATGCCACGATCTACAGCCTTGATATGGGCGCATTGCTGGCTGGCACCCGCTATCGTGGTGACTTTGAGGAACGCCTGAAAGCGGTCGTCAAGGAAATGGAAGATCACCCCGACGCGATCCTGTTCATCGACGAAATCCATACCGTGATCGGCGCGGGGGCCACTTCTGGCGGCGCGATGGATGCCTCGAACCTTCTGAAACCCGCGTTGCAGGGTGGCAAGCTGCGCTGCATGGGCTCGACCACCTACAAGGAATTCCGTCAGCATTTTGAGAAAGACCGCGCACTCGCCCGGCGTTTCCAGAAGATCGACGTGAACGAGCCTTCGGTGCCGGATGCGATCAAGATCCTGATGGGTCTGAAGCCGCATTTTGAAGAGCATCACGACCTGCGCTACACCAATGATGCGATCAAATCGGCGGTGGAACTGGCGGCGCGCTACATCCACGACCGCAAACTGCCGGATTCGGCGATTGACGTGATCGACGAGGCCGGGGCGGCGCAGCATCTGCTGGCAGATTCGAAAAAGCGCAAATCGCTGGGCGTGAAGGAAATTGAGGCGGTTGTCGCCAAAATCGCCCGCATTCCAGCCAAGACGGTGTCGAAAGACGATGCGGAAACTCTGCGCGATCTGGAAAAGACCCTGAAGCGGGTGGTGTTCGGTCAGGACAAAGCGGTTGAAGCGCTGTGCTCGGCAATCAAACTGGCGCGGGCTGGCCTGCGCGAGCCGGAAAAACCCATCGGCAACTACCTGTTCGCAGGGCCGACGGGCGTGGGTAAAACCGAGGTCGCCAAGCAGTTGGCATCGTCGCTCGGCGTCAAGCTGCTGCGGTTCGACATGTCAGAATACATGGAGAAACATGCGGTGAGCCGCCTGATCGGCGCGCCTCCGGGCTATGTCGGTTTTGATCAGGGCGGCATGTTGACCGATGGTGTCGATCAAGACCCGCATTGCGTGCTGCTTTTGGACGAAATGGAAAAGGCCCACCCGGATGTCTACAACATCCTGTTGCAGGTGATGGACCACGGCAAGCTGACCGACCACAACGGTCGGACGGTGGATTTCCGCAACGTGATCCTGATCATGACCTCGAACGCGGGTGCTATGGAGCAGTCGAAAGAGGCGATCGGCTTTGGCCGTGCCGCCCGCACCGGCGAAGATACCGCCGCGATCGAGCGGATGTTCACGCCAGAATTCCGCAACCGTCTAGATGCGGTGATCAGCTTCGCGCGCTTGGGCAAAGAGGTGATCATGGAAGTGGTGACCAAGTTCGTGCTGCAACTTGAAGCGCAACTGATGGACCGCAACGTCCATATTGATCTGACGCCAGAGGCCGCTGCTTGGCTGGGCGACAAGGGCTACGATGACAAGATGGGCGCGCGGCCTCTGGGCCGGGTGATCCAAGAATACATCAAGAAGCCGTTGGCCGAAGAGCTGTTGTTCGGCAAACTGACCAAAGGCGGCACGGTGCATGTCGGCGTCAAGGATGGCGAGTTGGCTCTGACCTTTGAAGAGCCGCAAAAAGCCCGCCTGACCGGGCAAAAACCACCGCTGCTTACGGCGGAATGATTAGGGGCCTAGCCCTACTGTCTTTGGCCCTCGCCTTCCCGGCGGGGGCCTTTGAATTATCCTTCCCGGTTGACTGTAGTTTGGGCGATACCTGCTACATCCAACAATATGTCGATCACGATCCCGGCCCCGCAGCGCAGGATTTCACCTGTGGGTCGCTGTCTTACGAAGGCCATGACGGCACCGACATCGCTTTACCCTCGCGTAGTGCGATGTTTGCGGGCGTCAATGTGCTGGCCGCCGCAGCTGGCACGGTGAAGGGCGGGCGCGATGGCATTGCCGATTTTGCACCCGTGGTGGCGGATCGTGAATGCGGCAATGGTGTGCTGGTCGATCATGGTGGCGGCTGGGAAACCCAATATTGCCATATGAAACAAGGCTCTGTCCGGGTGAAGGTTGGCGATGAAGTGGCGCCGGGCACGGTGCTGGGCCAGATCGGCCAATCCGGCATGGCCGAATTTCCGCATCTGCATCTGTCGGTGCGTCATAACGGGGGCGAGCTTGACCCTTTCGCGCCCGACAGTCTGACCAGTTGCGGCCCACCCGGCCCCGGCCTGTGGGATCAACCCTTGGCCTATCAGCCCGGCGGCTTGCTCAGCATTGGCATCAGCGCCGCCATTCCCGACTATCCTGCGGTCAAAGCGGGCCTCGCCAGCCCCGATCTGCCGAAAGATGCGCCCGCCCTGGTGGTCTGGACCTTTCTGTTTGGCGCGCAGCCGGGCGATGCGATTTTGTTTCGACTGACCGGGCCAGAAGGCGACGTTCTGACCGACCGTTCTGTGCTCGAGAAAACCCAAGCGCAGGCATTTCGCGCCGTGGGGCGGAAGTTGAAAACGCCGGAATGGCCTGTGGGCCGCTATCAGGGTGAGGCTGTTTTGCAGCGGGGTGGCGTGGAACTGGGGCGTGAGCAGATTGAGATTACGGTGGGCCAGTAGTTAAGAAACCGTGAACGGCCACAGCCTAACCCTTTGATTTCTTATGAATCCTGCCCTTGTCCACGCGTGGACACTACCTTTCGGTCAGCTTCAACTCGATCCGCCGGTTCTGCGCCCTTGCCTGCGCCGTGTTCCCGGAAGCCACGGGCTGATACTCGCCAAACCCGGTCGCGGCGAGGCGTTGCGGCGGAAAGCCCAGATTGTCCTGCATGAACTGCACCACCGACAAAGCCCGCGCCTGAGAAAGCTGCCAGTTATCCTTAAACTCCCCCGTCCCCGACAAAGGCACGTTGTCGGTGTGGCCATCGACCCGGATGATCCAGTCAATCCCCGGCGGGATCTTCCCGGCCACCTCATCCAGAATCTTCACCACCTCGGCAATCTGCGCCTGCCCCTCGGGGGCCAGATCCGCCGAGCCGGGGTTAAACAGAACCTCGGACGAGAACACAAACCGATCCCCCACCACGCGCACGCCTTCCCGTCCCGCCAGAAGTTGCGAGAGTTGGCCGAAGAACTCGCTGCGGAATTTCGCAAGATCGGCGTTCTCGGCCTCCAACCGCACCCGCTCGGCGGCTTCCAGTTCCGCGCGCTTTTTCTGCTCGGACGCCACCTGCGCCAGAGCCGCGTTCAACTGGCTGCCCAAAGCCTCAATCTGTACCTTGTTGGTGGAATCCAGCGCTGCCGAGCTGTCAAGCAGGCCCTGCAACTCGCCAAGCTGAACGCGCAAAGCGGCGATTTGCTGGTTGAGCACCTCGGTTTTGCGAGCGGCATCCAGAGATTTGGCCTGCTCGGCCGTCAGGGCTTGCTGGGCGGTCGCCAGAAGTGCTGCCTGCCTGTCGCCGCTGGTCGCTGATTGTGCGGCCTTTGTGTTCGCGGCGGCGAGCAGGGTCAGGGTATCCTCGGCCTTTTTGCGTTGATCTTCCAGCGCCAAGGTCATCGCGGTCAGCTCGGCATCCGCGTTTTTCAGCTTGTCACGCAGGGCTGCAAGGGCAGCGGCATCGACGAGACGCGTGGCCTCGGCCTCGGTGATTTTGGTCTGGGCGGCTTTGAGATCAGCGGCGCTGGCCTCGCCCTTTGCTTTCAGATCGGCCACCAAGGTTTCCAAGGCTTCACGGCGGGCGGCGGCGAGACGGGCTGCTTCGGCGCTGGCATCTATCTCGCTGCGGGCTTTGGCGAGGGCGAGATCCAGCGCTTGCTTCTCGGTCAGAAGCTTGGCGCCTTCGGCTTGCAGATCGCTGACTTGAGCGGTCAAAGCGGTGGCCTGCCCCCGCGCGGCGTCGCGTTCGGACAAAAGTGAGGCGACTTGCGCCTCAAAGCTAGTGATGCGGGTCTGGGCGGCGGCGATTTCACCGTCTTTGATCGCGATTTGCCCGGTAAGCGTGGCGATCAGAGCGGACTGCTGTTCGCCCTTCGCCTGCGCCTCGGTCAATTCGCTGGACAAATTCCCGACTTGGCCCTGCAAATCGCTGACCTTCTGCCGTTCCAGCCCTAAAGCATCGGCAAGGCCAGAGATTTGCGCGGTGAGGCTGTCCAACTCTGAGGTTTGCGTGGTGATGGTGTCGCGCAGCACCGATTGCATCACGGTGAAGATGGTCAACACGAACATCAGCACCATCAGCAACGTGGTGACCGCATCGACAAAGCCGGGCCAAATCATCGCGGAATCGCGTTTGCGGCGCAGCGCCATCGGTTAGCCCCGCGCGGGAATGCCGCGCGCCAGTTGGCGGACGGAGGCGGTCAGCGCCGAGATGTCGCCGCGCAGATCGGCGAGGCTTTCTTGCCGACCAGCCGAAATTTCTTCAAGGATGCGCAGCAGTTGCACGTCGATCGAGCGCAGCCGCATCCGGCTTTCGGCATCGGAATGCGCGCCACCTTCGGCCCCGGTCAGGGCAGCGATCAGGCGCTCTTGGCCTTCGGCGATGCGGTTCAGCGCTGCGGTTTGGCCAGTTTCTGCATCGGCCTTCTGGCCAAGCTGCGCGACAGCGGCAGTCAGATCGCCCAAGCCTTGGCGAAGATCCCCAAGCCCGGCCTCAAGCCCTTCAAGGCCGTGTTCCACGCCGGAACGGTTGGCCTCGACTTGGGCGAACAGGCTTTGCATCACCTCAATCTGCTCGGCCAGATGGTCAAGCACGGCGGATGTGACACCGGCTTCGCCCCCC
Source organism: Cypionkella sp. (assembly GCF_034376685.1). GTDB lineage: Bacteria > Pseudomonadota > Alphaproteobacteria > Rhodobacterales > Rhodobacteraceae > Cypionkella. Next base: position 7,668 of record NZ_JAXMJJ010000016.1, on the reverse strand, counting down.
TCGGCTTCACCAGTGGAGAAACCGACGCGGGTGATCGAGGACAGCCATTCTTCCAGCTCGCGCGCGAAGCGGTTTTGGCCGTGGCTGGCGAAGAGTTCCAAGAGGCCAACGACCAGCGATCCGGCGAGGCCCAAGAGCGACGACGAAAACGCGGTGCCCATGCCGCCGAGTTGGCTTTCCAGCCCCTTCATCAGCTTGCTGAACACCTCCATCCCGGATTCGCCCTGCTGGGGTGCCAACGAGCGGATGGTTTCGACAATGGCGGGAACGGTGGTGGCAAGGCCATAGAAGGTGCCAAGAAGACCGAGGAAAACCAATAGGTTGGTCAGATAGCGCGTGATGTCGCGCGCCTCATCTATACGGGTTTCGACCGATTCAAGGATTGAACGCGAGGCCGAGGAAGAAATTTGCATCCGCGCGCCGCGGGTGCGGAGCAGTTGCGCCAGCGGTGCCAACAGGCGCGGCGGGGCGGCGTCTTCTGATCCGGTTTCATGACGCGCAAAGCGTTCGATCCAAGAGACCGACTGCATCAGGGTGATGACTTGCCAGAAACAGGCGACCACGCCGAAGGCGAACACCAGCACGATGAAACCGTTCAGCAACGGGTTGGTGGCGATGATGCCAATCACGGTGTCGTGGATCAGCCAAGCGCCGGCGCAGACCAGCGCCACGGCCAGAAGCATGGTGACGATCTGGCGAATGGGTTGGCTGAAGAAGGTCGACTGCTCGGCCTTGGAAATTTCCATTTAGACGGTTCCGCCCCGATGTTCTGCTCGGCCAAAGCATAGCAGGCGGGGGGCGGCTGCCAAGTAAAACCCTTAGAGTTGGCGAACTTGTGTGGAAAGCCATGCCAGATCGGGGTCGGCAATGCCAAGCTCGGCCAGGTGATCGGCGGTGGCGAACAGGTATTCGCGATTGGGACCGCGCCCGCCTGTGGCATGGGCGATGATCCGGGCCTGTTCCACAAGCGGAAGGTTGCCGCAATATTGGTCGTGATCGGGGTCGATTACATAGGCCAAGGCGTTGACCCTGCGGCCATCTGTGAGGGTGAGCGGCAGAGAGGTTTCCAGATAGGCCGATGAGATCAACTCACGATCGCGCAGGGCCTGCAGGGTTTCCGCCTCGGCCCCCGGCATGACGCGAAAGGCGACGCCGTCGCAGATTGCCCCCGGCGCATGATCAAGTGCTAAGACAAGGCCGGGGGCGGTTTCAGTGCCGCGATGGTGGATCGAGCGCATGCAGAAACTGCGGTGCCAGTCGGTGGCGCGGGCGATCTGGCGCTCGGCGACAGGGAAATCGGGGTTCCATATCAGCGATCCATAGCCGAAGACCCAGAGCGGTTCTGTTGTTTCTTGGCGGTCTGGCATTGGCTATCCCTTCGTTCAGCTTAGGTGTAAGCATTGGGCAAAGCAAAGAAAAGGGGCGAGGATGCGCGCGCTTTTGTGGATTGTGCTGGCAGCGACAGCGGTTTGGACGGGCTACTGGTGGCTGGGGGCGTCGCAGATTGAAAGTGGGGTCAAGGCGTGGATCGCGCAGCAGCCGCCGGGTGTGGTGCGCGCCTCGGCCGTCAACGTGCAGGGCATCCCGAACCGGTTTGACCTGACGGTTTCAGATGTTGTGGTCGGCAATCCGGCGCAAGGTGTCGAAATCTCCAGCCCGTTCGTGCAGGTCTACGCGATGGCGTGGAAGCCGTGGCATGTGATTGCGGCGCTGCCATCGGGGCAGGTGATTACGTTGCCGGATCAAAAGGTTACCGTGGCGTCAGAGAGTATCCGTGCCAGCGTGCAGGTGCATCCCTCTACCACGCTTGCGCTGTATGAGCTGGTGGGTGAGGCGCATGGGGTGAAGCTGACCTCGGATGCGGGCTGGACCCTGGGGGTTGAAAGCGCGATCGCCTCGGCGTTGGAGGATGCGACGCGGGCGCATTCCTATCGGTTGGGGCTGAAAGTGGCGCAAATCGCGCCGGATCCGGGCTTTATGCAGGCGCTGGCGGCCACGGACTTGCCCGATCTGGTGGAGGAGGTGTTTCTCGACGCCGATGCGGTTTTGACTGCGGCGTTGGACCGGAATGCGGCGACATCCAAGCCGCAACTTGCCGCTTTGGAGATTTCGCAGACGCGGGTGAGTTGGGGCGCGCTGAAGTTTTCGGCGAAGGGCACGCTTGTGGCGGGGTCGGATGGGCTGGCCGAGGGTGAGATTGCCCTGCGGGTCGAGGGCTGGAAACGCTTGCCGCCGATACTGGTGGCGCTTGGGCTGGTGAAGCCGGATGTCGCGCCGACGGTGGAGCGGATGCTGGGGATCGTGGCGCAGCAGGGCGGCGATCTGGAGGTTTTGCAGATCAAGTTGATCTGTAAAGATGGCCGGATGGTGCTGGGGCCGCTGCCTTTGGGGCCTGCGCCGCGGATGCGGGATATGGGCGGCGCGTGAGTTAGCGGCAGTAGGCAGAGCCGCGCCGCTCGGCGGTATCAAAATGCAGATGGTCTTCGTGATACCCGTCCGAGCCGGGGCCGAGTGTGGTGCCAAAGATGCCACAGGCGGCTTTCTGGGCGCGGCGGATTTGCTTGTTGTAGTCGCGCGCAATGGTCCATTCTTTGCCGTCTGAGAACACAAACCCTGCAATATCAACGGCTTTACCGCGACCGTGTTCCGAGACTTTCGCGCCACGGACATTGTTGCGGCTGCGGCACATGTAGCTGCCGAAGATGTGCAGTTGCACCACCTCGCGGTTGCCGAAAGCCGGGCGCATGCCTTCGTGCATCCAGCGTTTCAGCGCGAGTGCGGTGTCGCAGTCGATGGTGGCGGGCTGGCTGAACGGGATGCCGTCAATGGCGGTGACCCGGACGGGTTCGGCAATGCCGCAGCCTTTGGTTTTTGAGGTGACCGGGGGCAGTTCTTGGCCACGGATCGATGGATCGCCGCAGACGGAGCCTTTGCGGCTTTCCTTTTTCTTTTTGGATTTTCGCGTCGGCGCGGGGTCTGGATCGGGCTGGGCTGCTGCCACCTGTTCGATTTGCGCGCCAAGCCCTTTGGGGCGAGGCAGCGGGCGTGGGCTGCTGGCCGGCAGCACCGCCATATCGGGCGCAGGTACAGCGGCAATCTGCACGGCCTCTGTCACAAATCCCGCAGGCCGTTGGCGCGGACGGATGAGTGGCGTCGCGGTGGGGGCTTGGGCGATCTGCGGCGGGATCTCGGTTTGGGACGCAGCCGGGCGCGGGGCAGGATGCGGTGAGGACATGGGTGCTTCGGCCAGTGCCACCCCGGCCAACAAAACGCAAAGCAGCGTGATGGGGCCAGTGGCCCGCATGTTACGCCTCGCCCACAGGCTTTGCCGCAGCAGGGGCGCGACCGAAATCGGGGGCGGAGGTGTCTTGCCCGGCCTCGATAATGCCGCGACGAATGGCGCGGGTGCGGGTGAAATAGTCGTGCAGATGATCGCCATCACCCATGCGGATAGCGCGTTGCAGCACGAACAATTCCTCGGCAAAGCGGCCCAAGATGTCCAGCACGGCGTCTTTGTTGGTCAGGAAAACGTCGCGCCACATCGTCGGGTCCGAGGCCGCGATGCGGGTGAAATCGCGAAACCCCGAGGCGGAATATTCGATGACTTCCGAGTTGGACACCTGTGCGAGATGGTCCGCCACGCCGACCATCGTATAGGCGATCAGGTGCGGGGTGTGGCTGACCACGGCCAAGACCTGATCGTGGTGCGGTGGGTCCATCAGGTTGACTTTGGCCCCCATGCCGACCAGCAGCGATTGCAAACGCGCGAGGGCCTCGGGGTCGACCTGGGGTGCCGGGGTCAGCAGCCACCAACGGTTTTGAAACAGCGTGGCAAAGCCCGAACGCGGGCCGGAATATTCGGTGCCCGCCATCGGGTGACCGGGAATAAACTGAACGCTTTCAGGGATATAGGGGGCAACGGCGGCAATCACGGCCTGCTTGACCGAGCCTACATCGGTGACGGTGCAACCAGGCATCAGATGCGGGCCGATCTCTTCGGCAATCGCGGCCATAGCACCAACTGGCACGGCAAGCACCACCAGATCAGCGCCCTGCACGGCTTCGGCTGCGGTGGCGTAGACGTGATCGCAGAGGCCAAGTTCCAGCGCAGTCGCACGAGTTTCAGCCGATTTGGCATGGCCAACGATCTGCCCCGCTAGACCATTCGCGCGCATCGCATGCGCCATCGACGAGGCGATCAGGCCAAGACCTATCAGCGCAACCCGCTTGTAGATCTGCGTCATTTCACACCCTTGAACTGCGCAATCGCGTGAACGACGCGGCGACACGAGGCCTCATCTCCCACGGTGATGCGCAGACATTGCGGCAGTTTGTAGCTGACCACCCGGCGCACGATCAGACCCTGCTTTTGCAGGAACAGATCGCAGGCTTCGGCTTCTTCCGGGCTGGCAAAGCGGGCGAGGATGAAATTGGCAAGCGAGGTATCGGACGGGATGCCCAGCTCGGCCAAAGCCTGCGCAAGCCATGTCCGCATCCGGGCGTTGTCTGTGCGGCAGCGGTTGACGAAATCTTGGTCGCGCACGGCGGCTTCGGCGGTATCAAGCTGGGTGTTTGACAGGTTGAACGGGCCACGGACGCGGTTCAGCACGTCGATGATCTGCTTCGGGCCATAGCCCCAACCGATGCGCAGACCGCCCAGCCCGTAGATTTTCGAGAAGGTGCGGGTCATCACCACATTGCTGCGGGATTCGATCAGGGCGAGGCCTGCATCGAAGCCTTCGACGAATTCAGCATAGGCACCGTCGAGCACCAGAATGGCTTGCGGCGGCAGGCCAGCGGCAAGGCGTTCAATCTCGGCGGCAGAAATCATCGTGCCGGTGGGGTTGTTTGGGTTGGCGATAAAAACCAGCTTTGTCCGACGGTTACAGGCGCGCAGGATGGCATCGACATCGGTGGTGCGGTCACGCTCGGCCACTTCGACGGGGGTGGCCCCCGCTGCAAGGGCAGAGATGCGATACATCAGAAAGCCGTGTTCGGTGAACACCACTTCATCCTTCGGGCCAGCATAGGCCTGGCACAGGAAGGTGATGATCTCATCGGAACCAACGCCACAAATCACGCGGGCAGCGTCAAGGCCATGCACTTCGGCGATGGCTTGGCGCAGGCTCGCGTGGTCGGTGTTGGGGTAGCGGTGCAGGTTGTGGACGGAACGCGCGAAGGCGTCTTTGGCGCGGTCGGACGGGCCGAACGGATTCTCGTTCGACGACAGTTTCAGCACATTGGTCACGCCAGAGACGGCAGCTTTGCCACCCTCATAAAGTGCAATGTCCAAGATGCCGGGCTGCGGGCGGATTGCGTCGTTCATCGGATTCCCCAAGTGTTGCGCGGGTTTTAGCGAGCCGAGGGGTGCAATGCCAGCAACATTTGGCCGATGGCGGTGCGCAAGGGGCTATCCCTTGCGCAAATGCCTCAGATTGAACCAGTGCTAGAGGTGTCAGGTTTAGGTGAATCGAAAATCGCTGCCTCTCGCTTACGCTCGAACGCGATTTTCGATGAAAGAGTTTTCCTGAAAACTTGACACGCGCTAGACCGCGAGGAAGTTGGTGAACTGCCACGGGTCGTCTTCGTCACGATCCTCGGCAAAGCTGTTGATGCGGTTTTGCAGCGGGGTCCAGTCGGTGTAGTGGCACTCGATGCGGCCCAGATAGGGGCGCTGCACGTCGAGGCAGCGGGCGTGGTCCATCTCATCGGCTTCGACAAAGCCCATGCGGGGGTTTTCGGCTGTCCAGACCATCGCGGCCAGCACGGCGGATGTCACCTGCATCCCGGTGGCGTTCTGGTAGGGGGCAAGCGCGCGGGCCTCTTCGATGGAGAGGCGCGAGCCATACCACATCGCGCCCTTGGCGTGACCGTAGAGGAAAACGCCCAGATCATCGCCGCCGCCGGTGATCTCATCTGCGGTCAGGATGTGTTTGTTTTCAGGCAACTGGCCTGCGCCGTTGGTCTCATGCAGCGACAGGATCGCATCAGGGCATGGGTGGTAGGCGTAGTGACAGGTTGGGCGATAGAGCGCGCGAGGGCCATCCCAGACGGTGTAGTAGTCGGGGATCGACAGGGATTCATTGTGGGTGACGACAAGGCCGAACTGCGGGCCGACATCGGGGCACCAGCTTCGCACGCGGGTATCGGCACCGGGGCGGTCGATCCAGATCGCATAGCCGGGGCCGGATGTGAATTTGTGGCCGTTGGGCGGCAGTTTCTTCTCATGGGTGCCCCAGCCGAGTTCGGCGGGTTGGTAGCCTTCGGACAACAGGCCATCGACGGACCAAGAGTTCACAAAGGTGCCCTGCGCCTTCGGGCGGGCAGAGACTTGGGTGTCACGCTCGGCAATGTGAACGCCGTTGACGCCAAGGGTCATCGCCAGCAGGGCCCAGTCTTGTTGGGTTTTGGGGTCGGCTTTGACGCCGGTATCTTTGGCGAGGCGCAGCAGCGCTTCTTTCAGCAGCCAGCTGACCATGCCCGGATTGGCACCGCAGCAGGATACCGCTGTGGGGCCGCCGGGATAGGTTTTGCCCAAAGCGCGAACCTTTTCGCGCAGGGGGTAGTTGGTGCGGTCGGCGTTGGGCAGGGGTGAGTTGAAGTAGAAACCCGGCCAAGGCTCTACCACGGTGTCGATGTATTGCACGCCAAGCTCTTGGCAGAGCTTCATAAGTTCGATGGAATCCACGTCGACCGACAGGTTGACGATGAAGCCTTTGCCGTTCGGGAACAGGCCGCGCAGCACTTCGGCGAAGTTGGCTTCGGTCAGCGCCAGTTGCAGGTGTTTGATGCCATGTTCGGCCAGCATCGGCGCGAAGTCTGCCGAAGGCTCGATCACGGTGAACTGATCGCGGTCGAAATCAATGTGGCGCAGGATCAGCGGCAGGGTGCCGCGCCCGATCGAGCCAAAGCCGATCATCACCAAGGGGCCGTCGATGCGGGCGTGGATTTGGTAGGTCATGATACTCTCAATGCTTGTCGGTCTTGGCGGAAAGCCAATCCATCAGGGCGAGCAGGACGCCCGAGGTCACGAAGGTCAGATGGATGATCACCATCCAGCGCAGGGTGCTTTCGCTGACCGCATAGGCCGGATCGCCTTTGCCCAAGGCCATGAAAACTTTCAGCAAATGGATACCCGAGATTGCCACGATGGAAGCGATCAGCTTCATCTTCAGGCCCGAAAAATCGACCTTGCCCATCCAGTCGGGGCGGTCGTCGCTGGTGATATCCAGCTTGGAGACGAAGTTCTCATAGCCGGAAAACAGCACGATCAGCAGCAGATTTGCGGCAAGGCTGAGGTCGATCAGGGTCAATACCGAGAGGATGCCTTGATCGGCGGTCATCGTCAGAACCTGCGGCGCATAATAGGCGAGCTCTTTGACGAAGATCACCACCATCATGGCAAGGCTGATCACCAAGCCCAGATACATTGGTGCCATCAGCCAGCGGCTGGCGAACAGGCCCTGTTCAAATTTCGATTCAAGCGTGGGTTTTTCGGGCTTCGGAACCTCCGTGGAAAATAAAAAGGCCCGCAATAAAGGCGGGCCCCAATCTGCCGTGGGGCAGAGCTTAGTTTTTCGCGTTGTATTCGGCGTCCAGGTTCGGTTCCATCACGTCCGGATACGGGCTGTCGCCCAGACCGGGGGTGCGGATGAATTTCACGGTCAG
>NZ_JAXMJJ010000015.1:0-50076 GCF_034376685.1 Cypionkella sp. | reverse complement strand
TGGCCTCGTGCACGTCACGTGGGCGATGGTCGAGGATAAGGATGCTATCGGCCCCACAATTGAGAAACTATGTCTCGTGAATCGAATGCCAATTTTATGAGAACTGAACCGCTCCCAAAAAACCGAGTCAAGGCTCCAGACTTCGGTAACGGGGTCGTCCTAGGCCGGGGGGGATTACCGAGGGCAACCAGGTCGCAAACATGATCCGCAAAGGACAATTAGCGCCCGGGATCTGTCCGTTTGCCCAATTTGAAGCGTTGGCTGCATAGACGAGGAAAAACATAGACCTAGATTCTTCCAACCAAAACTTCGCGACAAAACCCTCTAGTCGAATTTGGAGGAAAAAACCCGTGGCAGGTCACCCGGCGTTCCGTCGAGCAGATTCCAAACTTCACACGGATCAACACCCATCATAGCGGCAATGATGTGGCGTGGAATGCCGAGCTTCCAATACTTCAGTACGGTTCTGGTCTGAGCGCCATCTTCAATGCGATAGCGCTTAATAAGGAGGCTATTAAGCTCAACGCCGGTGTCTGAATCAACGAAGGTCGCGACGTTGTGTTTATACTCAGTCACTATAGATTTCCGCGCGGATCTGCCTCGATTCTTTCATCGAGAATTGAACTGTCTGAATAATATGTTCTATGGATTGGGCGGGCGTCAAGGCCAGGATTGCCCCTTTTTCATTCTGGCAACAGCTGAGTTGGCCATGAGCCCGTAGCCGGCCTCTCCGATTTCCAGAATATGACAGCGGCGGGTGAATAGCCCACCGCTTCAGTTCTGCTGCTGTTCGAAGTCTTTGGCCGACAGCTATCAGACCCTAACGTGTTTGCGCTGCGGGTTATAGATAAACTCGATGTAGTCGAGCAGGTCTCGGCGCGGATGTCATGGCAGAGTTGGAGCTTCAATGGCGTCGAATGCCACCAGTAGGAACTTTTTTATGTCATGAGCCTTCTCTAAGCAAGGCCAATTCAGCGTATCAGTCTTTAGCTTCATGCTTCAGCCTGAAGGGGGCGCGCCAATATCTGCTCAGCGCAGATTATACCCAAAGGATGCAGCGGCGATTGCCTCGCGTAGATGGTCGGCTTTCGTCGTTCCGACTAGGGTCATAGCAATATCATTGCGGCGCACTACCTCGGCGATCCGCCGCGCGGCGGTGCCCCTGATATCAACCGTATCAGCGATTGCCCAGGGGCCACTCAGCACTTCCCGGGCGACGATAGATACGCCGCGCTTTGCGGCGGTGTCTATAAGCAAGTCATATCGCCGGTCGCCATCGTGAAGCGGCAGCTGCAGAACGCGAATTCTCGGATCGGCCAGCGCGGCGCCAGCGGCTTCGGGATCGTCAACCGAGACCCCGACAAGGCCAATCTTTCCGACCAACCGGGCGCTCTCCAGAGTACCCACCGCGTCGCCCCGCCACAGGATTGCAGCGTCGGGGCTGTGCAGCATATGAATGTCTATCTTTTCACGCCGAAGACGTCGCAGACTACCTTCCAGCTCTCGCATCAGAAATTCGGCTTCCCAACGGGCCGGCAGTGGCCAGGACCGCACCTTGGCCACGCCGCCGCGCGCACTTGCCGAACGTCGGACTATGCTGCGCAGAGTCGTCTTAAATGGCACAAGAAGACGTTTCGGCAGACTGAGGTATTTACCCCCCTTGGAGCAGATCAGACAGTCGTCTCGCGGCCCAATAACCTGGCCTAAGTAACGTTCACTATCGCCCTGTGCGTATATACTAGAAGTGTCAAAGAAACGTACTCCCTCATCAAGTGCAAGACTTAGCAAGGCTTTCGCTTCGTCGCCCGAGGCTCCGTTTACAGAGCCGAGCCGACTGCAGCCAAGACCAAGGGGCAATGTTCCATTCGGCAGGATTGTCGAGATCATACGTTCTCCGCTGTGATGTGTCATGACGTACCCCCTGCAAGTGATACCGCACTTAGAGCAAGGGTAGTGCTTGCGGCTGCGATAAGAAGGACAGCGAGCAGATTTGCCCTAAGGCTAATGACGGCACTGTCCCAGCGTCCGTCAGGGCGGTTGTAGACTGCGGGCAGCAAGTCGGCGATCAGCCGCCCGATGGCGACGCCCCAAATACCGGCCATGGCACCAAAGCCAAGCCCGAGCCCATATGCCAACACGGGGGCCAAAATCCCGGCGAGTAACTGGCCAATCACGTTGGGCATTACACGTCCGGTGGCGATGCCTAGGTAATAGGCGGGCGTGGCGAGCACATTGATGCCCCAGGACAGGCACAATAATGCGGTCATGTGCAGGAAATCCGCATTGATACTGCCCATCCATAGCCATGAGATGGCAGGTGCGGCAGCGAGTGTCGCCAGCATCAGCCCTCCCGCAGCCAAGGCCGAGATCTGGCAGGTGCGCAGGAAGAACTGCCTCAGATCTCCATCGGCACGACGCCCCAGTTCGACAAGACGCGGCAACACGGTGCTTTGTGCCATGATCGCCACGCTGCGCGCTTGATAAACCATGCGATAGGCCATTTCATAAAGCCCGAGGATGGCTGTACCGCCCACATGGCCAAGTACTATCTTCGATGCAGGCTCAAACAACAGATTGGCGATAGTACCAATCTGCAGCTTCATACCGAAGCCGAGCATCTCGCGGAACAGCGGGCCGGAGAACCAGCCACCCGCGCCACCCCTCAGAATTGGAAGGAACCGAATGAACGCGAAGGAGAGCGCGATTGAAAGTGCATATTGTCCGGCCTGCGCCCAGGCAAGACCAAAGAGACCAAAGCCGCTAACCAGCAACAGCGAAGCTGTGATCTGCAGACCCATGCCCGCCATGGTAGCAAGGGATTTCAGATCAGCGCGGTGCGCGCCGATCAGGCAGGCATCAAGGACGCCTTTGAGATTGAGAGCCCAGAAGGTGAGCAACGCCCAAGGCAGCAAATCGCGCGCGAGCGCTAGTTCTGTATCAGAAAGCGCCAATGACAAGGCCCGAGACAGCGGATACCAAAGTACCAATGCCACAAGTGCCATTAGTCCCGATACAGCGATGAATGCGGTCCGCATATAAAGGATGGCCTGCTCCGGGGCCTCTTCAGCCAGCGCCCCGGCAACAAAGCGGGCGAGCCCTGCCGCAATGCCAACATCAGCCATCCGCCCAAAGGCAGTGGTGGCCAGCACCAGCGACCATACGCCCAGCATAGACAAGCCCAGTTCAGCCAGCACACTGCGGTAGATGAAGAAAAGACCAAGGCCCGAAATTACAACTTCGATGACTGAGAAGGCTGCATTTCGGCGAAGTGTCATCCTTCGACCCGCGGCTTGCGAATAAAGAAAGACTTCATTGCCAAGATTGGTTTCTCAATCCAGTGCCACGAAAGTGCTGCGATAGGAACCGTTACCACGAGACTTACAATAGCATTGCCCATTGGCGATAGATTCGGCGCAAGATGAACAACTGCCTGCTGAACGGGGAAGGCGTAGATGTAGATGCCATAGCTATAGTCATGCATCCTGCGGAATGGTGCTAGCCAAGTGGCTTGCTGGAATGCGAACCAGAATACAGCGAGCCCGATGGATAGGATTAGCACAGTTTCGAAAAGTGGGGTCCTGAATAGGGCAATACTGACAATCACAGCCAGAGCAACCATCCAGAAACGAAACCAAAGAATCTCCACATAGCGCCCGATCACAATCCCGATGAAGAAGGCAAACCAAAGCCTGTGCAGTTTTCCGATGTCAGATCCGTCATGCAGCAGACTGTCCAAGCGGCCCATGGATGCAGCAGCAGCGATCATCCCCAAATAGCCGATTAGAGTCGTTCCCACTAGGACGAGGAATGCCCGCTCACTTCGGTAGGCTCCGATAAGAAACAGCAAAAGCGTCAAAAGATAACAGGTAAATTCAAATCGCAATGTCCAGATAGATCCATTGACCGCCTGAAGGGGATTAGTTTCGTACACGCCGGGGAGCAGGTAATTAGGCCAATAGAGCAGAGCATTGCCAAGAATATAGCCGCCCGTTTGCGTATGGACGATATAGGTTGATAGAGGCAGACTGGACAAGAAAACCCCCAGAAAAAGAGTCGTCAACAGCAGCATTGCCCATAGCCCTGGCAAAATCCGTAGGCAACGGGCACAAATATACTCCATGATATTTGCGCTGCGCTGGATAGAGCGATAGATCAGGAAGCCGCTCATCGAGAAAAAGGCTGATACCGCGATCCAACCTCCTGAATGGCCAATGAGCGACTCGATCCCGTCCGGCTTTCCGGTCACAATATCCACTGCATGCGAAAAAATGACTGAACTCGCCGCGACGAGTCGCAGAAGATTGAAGTTGTTTGATCTCGGATCCGTGACTGCTATCATTCCAGTCAGCCCCAACTGTTCCCAATTGCCCGGTCCATCCTGCGGATGGTACGGAACAGCCCCTCGAAAACGGGATACTTCCATTTCAGCAGCAGAAACATTTGATGCAGGTTTAGCCGCATGAGTTTACCACGCGCCGCCTTCCAGACCGCCGTGGGCAGCCGGCGCTTGAATTCACGGGTCAGCGGCAGCAGTGGTAGAAAATAAGAGAGCCGACCCACCAGACCTTTTTCCCGCACGAAGTGGCGGCTGTACTTCTCAAAATACTTGCCCGGAGGATTGGCGCTCCGCACCAGTTCCATACCGTTGGCCTCGACATGCGCCCCCTCCAGCATCGACAGTCCTACCACCAGCCAGTCGTAGGCAAAGAAATTCACGTCGCTGGGATAGGCCCGCTTCAGGCTCGCCGTGCGGTAGACGCCGTAAAGCCGGGCACTGTCGCGCGGGTTTGACAAATAAATCCGAATGCGCTCTTCCACGGTACCGCGGATCGTGAATGTGCCGCGTGCGGGATACTCTGTATCATCCTCGCGCCGGAACTGGACCTGAGTGCATGCTGAGACCACCTGCGGATCGCGGTCCAACTCAGCAATACAGATTTCGGCGAAACGTGGCCCCCAGATATCATCATCCGAGGCCCACATGAACAGTTCGGTCCCGGCGGCCATCAAGACACCCCGAAAGTTCGCGCTTTGCGGCAAGGTCTCCGGGTGGCGAACATGGCGGACGCGGGGATCGCGCGCGGCATATTCCGCACAGATCGCGCTGGTTTCGTCGGTCGAGGCATTGTCGAAGATCAGCAGCTCCAGATCACCGAAGCTCTGCCCCAGGAGGCTGTCGATGCTGCGCTCGATAGTGTCCGCGCCGTTATATGTGATCAGTCCGATGGTCAGGCGGGGCATAGCTATTCCTCCAGTGCGGCAGTCATCAGGCGCGTCAGGACTACACGCGGATCCTGCTTTCCATGCGCCAGTGGAGAGAGGCTGGTGTAATTGTAGTCATCGCCCATGGTGGGCCCTTCAGGCCGTACCCGGGTGACGGTGCAGGGCTTGCCTGTCAGCTCTTGCGCGATCTCGGCACAAAGCTCTGCAAAGGCGAATACTGTGCCAGTGAAGGTGCCAAGCGGATTGATGGCGCTCCACCCCTCTGGCGGTGCGGCCAGCCAAGCGGCCAATGTCGCTGCGATATCGTCGGTGCCAACGAAATTCCGCCGCTGCTCACCGGTCGAGCGGATAGTGATGCGGTGATCCAGAGCCGCCTCACGCGGAAAAGAGAAAGGGATCAGGGACCAACGACGGAAGCGGTCGGGATCGGCGAGATCGCCGAAGACAGCGCAGGGGCGCAGCGCCAATGCGGCGACTTCACCGTCCACAAAACGGCGGAACACCTGCTCAGTAGCGAAATGTGCGATTGCATAATTGGAGACTGGGTTGAAGGGGCTCACTTCATTCACCGTGCCAACCATTGGTCCGTAAACATGCGCCGAAGACACATAGGCAAGTCGTTTTGCTCCACTGGCCCGCGCCCGTGCGACGAGCGCTTCCGCCCCGAAAACTGCCATGGTCATCGCGCGCTGAGGATCGTCGCGGAAGTCCTCGTCGATCACGCCTGCGCAATGCAACAGTGCCTCGATGGGCGGCAGGTCTAGCGCTGCAACTGCAGCCGGGTCCGACAGATCCGCGTGAATATCTGCACCCTCCCGCCGTCCAAGTGTCACGATTTCATGCGTTGCTCCCAGCCTTGCGCGGAGGGCTTGTCCAATCAGCCCGGTCGCCCCCGTCAGTAGAATCCGCATCACTCTATTCCCCCAGATGCCAAGTGCGATCAAAGTCACGGATGAATGCGTCCTTTTCCGAGATGAGGGCAGGCGCAAATGGGAAGTCAATTCCGAAAACAGGATCGTTCCAGCGTACCGCACGTTCCTGCGTAGGATCATAGAAGGCAGAAACGAAATACATCATCTCTACATCTTCGGTCAGTGACATGAAGCCATGCGCGCATCCATGCGGCACATACATCATCCGTCGGTTCTCCGCGCTCAGCTCGGCGGCGGTCCATTTGCCAAAGGCGGAGGAATCCGGTCGCAGGTCCAGCACCACGTCCCACAGCGCACCGCGGATGCATTTAATGACTTTGACCTCGGCCGCATCGCCCAATTGGTAGTGCATGCCACGCAGCGTGTGCTTCATCTTGCTGAACGAAGTGTTAAACTGCAAGAAACGGGTTTCCAGCCCACGGGCTATGAATTCATCGATGCAGAAAATACGCGAGAAGAAACCGCGCTCGTCGCCTTTTGGTTCAATATCGATCAGGAAGACGCCGGGCAGATCGGTTTCGGTGAATTTCATCGTCCCATTTCCTTGATCATGTCGTGGCAGCGGTGTCGGCCAGCGCCTCGTAGCGCTGGATCTGCGCGACCGTCTTGGCCTTCACGTCCTCACCTCGGTGTCGTGCCAAGTACCATTCAGCCGACCATTCGATCGCTTGCCGACCTGTCAACAGCGGGCGCCAGCCGATCGTATGGGCCGCCAATGATGCATCGAGCGTCAAAAGTTTCATCTCGACCGGCTGCGCGCCCTCCGCTAGTTGCCATGGCTTTTCGATGCCAAGGCCGGCGCCAAGCGTTTCAGTCACTTCGCGCACCGTCATCGGGCTGTCTGCCGCAGGAGCGAAGTTTAGTGTATGGGGCAGATCCCTCCTGCCAGAGGCCAGCGCCTCGACATAGGTCAGATAGCCGCTCACCGGATCCAGCACATGCTGCCAGGGCCGAACACTTTCCGGGTTGCGCAGTATGACAGACTTGCCCTCAACCATCGCGCGCCAGATGTCGGGAACGAGCCGGTCTTCGGACCAGTCGCCGCCGCCCACCACATTGCCGGCCCGTGCGGTGGCCAAGGGAATGCCCAGACTCTCAAAATAGCTCTGGCGCCAGCTTGAGACGACTTCCTCGCAGGCGGCCTTCGAGCTGGAATAGGGATCATGGCCGCCCAGCGGGTCTACTTCGCGGAAGGCCCGGCCGGAGTCGTCGTTACGGTAAACCTTGTCGGTGGTGATGACCAGCGCCGCCTTCAGCCCCTGCACGCGGCGCAGGGCCTCCAGCACATGGGCTGTACCCATGACATTGACGCCATAGGTTTCAACAGGCTCACGATAGGATCGCCGGACGAGCGGCTGCGCGGCCATGTGGATTGCGAGTGTGGGAGAGAAGTCCGCCACAGCGCTGTTGAGTGGTGCGGGATCCCGGATATCGCCAACAACCGAGTTTAGTCCCGGGACAGGCGATAGCAGGTCGAAAAGCGCAGGTTTGGTCTCTGGGACCAGCGCATAGCCTAGCACCTCTGCCCCCATCTGCGACAGCCAGAGCGCTGTCCAGCTGCCTTTGAACCCGGTATGTCCGGTGAGAAGAACCCTTTGGCCATCCCAGAAATTTTTATCAGGCATAGCTTAGCCCCAAACCTTCCATGGCGCCTTGCCCTTGGCCCACAGTCCCTCAAGATACTGCTTGTCACGCAGCGTATCCATGGGTTGCCAGAAGCCGGCATGATCGAATGCCGCCAGCTGGCCATCGCGTGCCAAGCCTTCCAACGGTTCGCGTTCCCAGATAGTATCGTCGGACGCAATGCGGTCTATCACCCGGGGATGCAGCACGAAGAAGCCACCATTGACCTGAGCTCCATCACCCGCAGGCTTTTCCTCGAAGCTGGTGACGCGGCCATTCTCGATCATCGTAGCACCGAAACGGCCTGACGGCCGTACTGCCGTCAGCGTGGCGTCGAGTCCGTGGCCCTTGTGAAATGCGAGAAGTCCGCCAATGTCGATATCGGCGACACCGTCTCCATAGGTCATGCAGAATGGCTCATCTGGATCCAGATAGTCACGCACCCGCTTCAGTCGTCCGCCGGTTAGTGTCTCGGCACCGGTGTCGATCAATTGGACCTTCCACGGCGGGAGATCGTTATCACCGAGGAACTGGAGTGAACGCTTGCGGATGTCCACTGCAACGGACGAATTGTGCATCGCGTAGTTCGCGAAGTATTCTTTGATGTAATAGCCCTTGTAGCCGAGACAAACGACGAAGTCATTGATGCCATGCGCAGAATAAATCTGCATAATATGCCACATGATCGGCTGCCCTCCGATCTCGACCATGGGCTTCGGGCGCAACGAAGTTTCTTCGGCAAGGCGCGTACCAAGACCTCCTGCCAGAATGACCGCTTTCATGGTTCAGTCCCAACCTCTGTCTGATTATCCAGTAATAGATCCGCAGTGGCGTGGTGCGGCGCCGTCAGCACACGGGCCAGCTGCTCACCCCGGGTCGCCCATGAGAACCGGGCACTACAATCGTCAAATGCTGCTTTCTGCAAGGCATCCAACCGAGCCGTATCGTCAATGACATCGACAACAAGCCGAACGAGGGCGGTCAGGTTCTCCGCCCCCAGATAGCCGCGGCCTTCTGCAGTAGGCAAGCCATCAACTGCGTAGTCCAAGCCCACTATAGGCAAGCGTTGGAAGACATGCGACAGCAGCCGCAATTTGAAGCCTCCGCCCATCGTGTCCGCGATGAGGCCGATCCGAGCAGAGCGGATCAGAGCATCCAGATCGTCGACAAAGCCGAGAACACGTGCCAGCGGCCAGTTGCGCTGCAATTCTGCCCGCAGATCATCGTCCATGTCGCCAGCGATGACGATCTCGATCCCGGCTTCGCTAAGCGGGCCATAGCCCGCGCGCATCCAGTCCAAGAGGATCTGACGTTTCTGCTGCGATTTCCGACCACCCAGAAGCAGCACCCGGCGTGGCACTTCCGCGTCAATTGTGCGAGCCACAGAAACAGGACCGTCATAGCCTGGGGTAAGGGTGAAATAGCGTTGGTCGGGGGCGATGCGTCGGAAGGGCAGAAGGTCGTTGCGATTGATCACAGTTACAATATCTGTCTCACGTAGAAGCCTTGCTTCGGATCGCCCCACTTTGCGCAGATCTAGCGCGGCGGCAACCCGCTTTGCCATACCCATACTATAGGCACCATATTTGCTTCGCCGGGTCTCGTATTCATATTCGTACGAGACGTACACTAGCTTGGTATCTGGATGGATCCGGCGGTAGCTCAGAAGTTTCGGCAGCGCGTGAACTGTGCCAAGGTTGTCCAGAATGATCGCACTCCAGTCTCGCTGTAAAAGGCGGTCAAGTTCGGCGTGGAAATCAGGCGTCGCACCTTTCCAGGCCTGCAGCGGCCAGCGCGACACAACCGAACTGGCCTGGCCGCGCCTTTGCGACCCTTTCACTCGCCAGTCGATGAAATGTTTGTTCTGGGGGGCACCACCGCCATCGGCGCAAAGCACCGTCAGATTCAGGTATGGTGCAAGCGATTGGATCACGCCCCGAGAATAGACAGCATCCCCGGCATTGGCCGGGGGAAAGGGCGTGATCATTGCAAGGACGAGCACATTTTGACGCGGGCTTTCGTCGCTTGTTGGTCTATTCTGACTTGATGCGGATCTGGTCATCGTGTTTTCGCAGGTGTCCAAGTGACGATCGTCTGGCCCCGTAAGGCCTTGATGACGCCCAGCAGTGTGGCGATAAGCGCAAGGCTAATTTCCAATACCGTATCGAGCGGCTTGAACCCCAGCCGAGGCGCAAGCCAGATCATTGCCGCCAGCCCAGTCGTTGCCGCCAGTCCCAGCCAAAGCGAAACTATGGTGCACAGCAGCAGGAAAGAAGCAGTTCCAAGAATCAGGAACAAGCCGCCAAACCATCGAACTATCTTGCGTGATGCGTATTTGAAGCGGTCGACTGCCGCCATTTGCGCCAACTGGGGACGCAAATGCAAATGAGTGTGATAGGCTCTGGCAGCAATGCGTATCTTGCGCGCAAATTCTTCGCCTCTCGCTGCCACCAGCCGTTCATAGGCTACGACATCATCGACCTTTATAAGCCGTTTGCCCGCAAACACAGTCGCCATGGACACTGTAAGATCATCGAGCACGGTATCGGGAAAGTCAGGGTACAGCGCTCGGCGAATTGTGAAGATCGAGCCGTCCGCACCCATCACATTTCCGCTGCGTGATTCCTGCATCTTCAAGTATTCTTCAAGACGCCAATATATTCCGCCTACGGATGCCGTGACGCTTTCCTGAGCACCAATGTAGCGGAGCGTGCCGCACAACCCGCCCACTTTCGGATCACCATGCCAAGCCCGGATGCAGTCGATTGCATCCTCCTGAAGGACAACGTTGGCATCGGTAAAGACAATGACGTCGCCTGTGGCGCGCGCTGCAAGAAGCTTCATGCCATGCGCCTTACCATTCCGACCGCCGCCTTGGACAAGTTCCAGCAAATCAGGTCGCGCCAGAATCTGCGCAGCAGTATCATCCTTCGAACCATCATCGAAAGCCAGAACCTGCAGATCTGGATGGCGCGCCTTGAGTGCAGCGATGTTCGCCAATTTTTCCGACATGATGCGACCCTCATTGAAGGCACAGAAGACCAGCGTGCAGCTGCAAGTGGCACTAGGGTCCGGAGTCACAGCTTTCGTTGGAAGGCGGCGAAGCAGGAATGGGTAGACTGCATAGGGGTAAAGAACCAAAAAACCGCACGCAAATATAATCACGGTCAGGATAATGGCCATCACAAACATGCCTGAACCTCCGAGCGCCACGCCCAAGGCGCGGTGGAGATGTTGGCAGACGGTAGTGCTTTGTGCGGGCTGCCGTTCACCGCCTGAAGCTCCCTAGGCACTCTAGGCCAGAGCATTTCTATTGCGCGGCCCATTGACCGATCACACTCAAGTACGCTCGCCATTCCGTTTTCGAAATGGTTTCCAGATTCTACTTCAATCAGCAACATGCGCAACTTTCTTGAATTTTTCCATCCAGCGAGCCACGCCGAGGGGGATATGGATGGATTTTCAGCAAACAGCAAAGCTGCATCGTGGACGGTAACCTTGTGGTTGCGCATTTGCAGCCTCCTATCCGGACGTGTAGTACTTAGCCCCATATGAGGCGTAGGCACCGTAGCTGCTGCCGTATCCATACCGCCGGATACCCTCGGGGCTGACTTGGCTGAGTACCAGCCCGGCGACGCGGATGTTCACAAGGTCAAGCTGATGCAGCGCTTCTGTCACTTGGTCGCGTTCGGTGCGATCCCATTGGACCACGAACACCGTCGTGTCGGCTTGCTGGGCGATTACCTTGGCATCAGGAACCACTAGGACAGGCGGAGTGTCGATCAGAACCATGTCGTAGCGGTTGCGAGCCGTGGCAATGAGTTTGGCGAACTTTTCGGACGAGAATAGATCAGCGCCATTCGCCGCAACTTTCTCGGCGAGAAGCAGGTCGCCCACGCCGGGCACTGTTCGCACTGCTTCGGCCAATGAAACCTCGCCGCTCAGCGCTTTTAGGATCGTGGACCCCTCATTGCTGGCATCAAAATACTGGTTCAGTGTACAGATCCGTACATCGCCCTCGATCACCAGAACCTTGCGGCCCATGGCTGTAAGGTTCTGCGCGAGCGCCAGCGTTGTAGTCGTCTTGCCCTCGCCAGGAACCGAGGAAGTAAACGCAATGACCTTGGGCGCGCTATCCACTGAAGATAGTAGGATCGAGGTGCGCAGGTTGCGGATCGCCTCGGCCGGGGCCGAGGTTGGGTTCTTCTGAAGATAGGTCAGCACGCCGCGACGTTTGTTTTCCAAAACCTGCGGCACTTGTGCCAGGACAATACGACCGGTCAGGTTTTCCAACTCACTTGCGCTACGGACGCGATTTGCCTGCATCTCCTGCAACAACACCAGCACCATGCCAGACACCAGTCCCAGAACAGCGGCTGTCATCAGCGTCAACGATTTACGCGGTGCTGCCGCTGCGTGGACGATCACCGCATCCGAGAGTATGCGGCTGTCAGCCTTCTGTATGCCCTGTTGAGCCGAGGTTTCCTTCAACCGGGTCTCAAAGTATTCATATAAAAGGCGGCTCGATTCCGCCTCGCGCTGTAGCTGCTCTAGTTTAATCAGGTCACGCGACTGCCGGTCGATGTCGGAAACCAGCGTCCGATCAGCCTCTTTGAGCGACGAAAGTTGCTGAATCAGGCGATCTCGATCCTGGCCAAGTTGCATCACTGTACGGGCAAGCACTGTGTCAAAGTCGGTTGCAGCCGCAGCGTCGCCCTGATTGGTGCGCTGCGCTAGGCGGGCAAGCTGGTCGCTGCCCGCGGCTAACGCCTTGCCAGCCGGCTCGATGGTCTTAGCTATACGTTCTAGCTGATTGTCCAGCCCGGCGATCTGGCCTTCGATCTGCTCGATCCGGCGGCGGCTTTCTTTTACCTGTCGGTCAAGCGCCCCAAGCGTTTCGGCGTCGATTAGGCTAGTTTTGCTTTGAAATTCGCGCGCCTTGCTTTCAGCAGCCTCGAAGGCGACACGAAGGTCTGCCACCTGATTGGTCAGCCAAGTTGTCGCGTTTTCCGTTGCCTCAAACCTAGTGCGCAACTGATCGGCAATGTAAAGTCGGGAAACGGTGTCGGCAATCCGTGCGGATTTCTCGGCGGAGGTGCTAGAGACACTTATCTGGAAAACGAGACTGTTGGGCAGGTTCTTTATCTGGATGTTACCCAGGAGAGCCGTCACAGTCTCGGCCCGTTCCCAAGCAGTTCTTTCATCCCCCTCAAGCTGTGACTCTGTTCCCAACATCACGGCCTTGAGTCGCGCGAGTGGACCGGGCTCGCGCAGAGCGGTGTTGAACTCCGGATCTGCGGTTAAGTTCAACTCATCCACGATCCGACCCATCAGGGTTCGCCCGCGCAGGACCTCAACCTCGGTGTTCACTGCCGATGAATCAGAATTCAACTGCCCCAACACCGCATCCAACCCGGTGATCGATCCCTGCCGTGTCTCCAGCATGACAACTGAAGTCGCATTGTAGATCGGCGTTGCGATGAAGAACGCATAGGCAGCACCGATCAAGACTGCGGCTATGGTTGCAAGCAAGATCGTGACCTTGCCGCGCCACAGCGTACGGAACAGGGCGATCAGATCGATTGTGTCGTCACTGTCGGGAGGCGTTGCACGCTGCGACGAAATCGCATTGCGCGCGGAAGGAGGAGGAATATTCAAGGTCACTGGCCGAAAGCTCCGTAATCAACTGCAAGTCGGTACCGACGCAGAATATATTCTCCGCCGAACAAAAATTGTTCCGACGTCGCTGCCCGAGCAAATCTTGGCGCCCGCAATCCACCTAGCCCGCTCCGCAGGTGTCTGCGCCACCGCTAATTCCCCGAGGTCACGTGCAACTGTAGGTCCCCGCAACCGCCTAGAGGGCAGTCATGCCTCTAGGAGCATCTGTGTCGCCTACTATTTGAACATCTTCGTCGCTCGCAGCAGCATTTCAACCTGATCATATCTAAAGAATATTTACAATATCTTAAAGATAAAGTTTTAGTTCGAAAGTATGGAATCAGTATCTGGACAAGAAATTCAACGGGAAAGAACTTGATGACGCATTTTGACCGACGACAGGCGATCGCCTCTGAAGAGATCGAGGCAATCGGCCAGCAAGCCCTGCAGCCCCGCCTTGCGACCAATGTGAAATCCTACTTTAGTTTGCCCAAACGCCTGTTGGATCTGTGCCTCGCGATGCTGATGGCACCCGTGTTAGTACCTCTAATCGTAGTGCTCTGGCTGCTTGTCCGCAGCGATGGTGGGCCCGGATTCTTTGGCCACAACCGAGTCGGACGGCATGGTAAGCACTTTAATTGCTACAAGCTGCGATCAATGGTGCCCGATGCCGAGGTGCGCTTGCAGATCTATCTGGCCGAAAACTCCCAGGCCGCCGCGCAATGGCAAAGGGATTACAAGCTGGACGATGACCCCCGCATTACTAAACTGGGGCAATTCCTACGCAGAAGCTCGCTTGATGAACTGCCCCAGCTTTGGAATGTTCTACGCGGAGAAATGAGTCTTGTCGGGCCTCGTCCGGTGACGGCACCTGAGCTGTCGATGTATGGAAGCCGGGCCGGAATCTACAGGTCTATGCGCCCAGGCATAACAGGTCTGTGGCAGGTGTCAGGGCGGAACTCTGTATCGTACGAACGCCGCGTCGATCTGGACGAAGAATATTTTCATCGCGCGAACTTACTGCTTGACCTTCTCATCATCGCGAAAACCGCATTGGCGGTCCTTAACCGGACCGGACGTTAGTTGCTCTGCCCCAGCATCTGGTGGACCAAATCGAGGGCGAAGCTGTCTATTTCTGAAGTCAGGACAGTGCAGATGTATTTGGCGGGGCATGAGGCCGATCAGTGTTTTAGCCCACACTCGAACTTGTGTGCCGCTATCAAGTGGCCGTGCTGGAAAATTTTGGGGCGTAACTTTGCCGTCACCTGCGGTCGTCAGCTCGCGCGGGCTATTTCGGTATGCCTTTGCGCCACACAATCTAACGACCAACTCACGGTTCCGCTGTTGCCCGCTGCACTGGTGAACACTTGGTTCAGGGAATAATATTATACTGGGCTATCAGTGGAAAGCCCGTTTAAAATACGGTTGAGGACAAAGCGGTGCTGTGCTCGATCGGGGCATGTCAACTGACGGTTCAAAGAACCAGCCCCTAACGTTCTGTTGGACTCGGATTTTACATACGTCGCCACTTGGGCAGGCTTTGTTTATGTGGTCTTCGTCATTGACATCTAGTCCCGCCGGATCGAGGTCCAACGTGCCAGCCGCACCGCGCACACAGCTTCAGTCCTTGATGCCCTCGATCAGGCTCCCCAAGAACGTTGACTGATTCGTCGTGGAGGTTTCGTCCATCACCCGGAAAGTGGTAGCCAAGGCGGACTTGATTGGTGGTTTCAACAACTCCTTGATGGACGTTGCAATGATGGCAGAAGAACGGTGTTCGGATAGAGCCGTGGTGTACACCTTTGCACAAGATTTGGGCGTTTTAGCAAAGAACTTGGGCAGCCCGAACGGCCAGCGTATTTAATTCTACACCAGGCAGTCAATCACGACAAAAGACTGGTGTTAATTTCCTAAGATATATATATACATCCAATAGATGAATCGCATGCGGGACAGCGCGTCACTCTGCAATACTGGAGGCCAAGATCATGCCAAATAAGTTCTATTCGCTACTGCTTGCTATCGTTCTTGCGGCCCCTACGGCCCTCCACGCACAGCAACCCGAAGATACAGGCGCAATAGGGGGCGATGCTCCTGCGGCCCCCGCCCTATTGACCGAAGAGGTGATAGTGGTGGGTACAGTGGTTGCCGTGGGACTTGCGTTGGTGATTGGCGACGGCGATTCCAGCTCTTCCACGCCCTCGACGCCGTAAGCTCTGAAAATCCGACTTCATGGAATGGCCTAGACTTGCTGGGAGTTTCCTCGTCGACCGGTTGCGGACCACCCGGAGGATGTCCTTGCGCGCGTACCTGTCATCACTTCAACGCACAACGCGTGCCTCCGAATTCGGGGCGTTGCAAGATCAATTGCAAGTACTGCGTGGCCTGTGTCAGGCACCGCCCACGCCGCATGAGCCCGTCTGCCTTGTCGGGGACATTCATGGTCGAGCTGATCTTTTGGTGCGGTTTATGACGCTGCGCCAGCGGCATTTTCCGCATGCAAGGCTGGTGATACTAGGCGACATGATCGACCGGGGTGAAAATAGCGCCGAAGTACTGGCTTTGCTGCGCAATGAGACCACGTCAGGCGCCGTTTGCATCGCGGGAAATCACGAGGCGATGCTCTTGGCGTTTTTGGACGATCCGACGATACAGGCGAAGCGCTGGCTGGCGCATGGCGGGCTGGAGACTTTGGCAAGCTTCGGTTTGCGCGGAATTCCCCGTGATGCCGCAGATCATCAGGAAATCCGTGATCATTTGCGTGCGGCACTGGGATGTGAGACTGAGGCTTGGCTGCGCAGACTACCGTATTTTTGGCGCAGTGGCGACCTTGTGGTGGTCCATGCCGCACTTGATCCCGCCCGCCCGATCAAGGCGCAGCGAACCGAAGTGCTGACTTGGGGCCACCCCGACTTTGACCATATACCGCGCAAAGATGGGATTTGGGTCGCACATGGTCATGTTGTTGTGGAGCGTGCTTTTGCACGCAGCGGTCGCATCGCGCTGGACACTGGAGCCTATGCGACTGGGCGGCTCAGTTATGCGCTGATTGATCCAGCGATGGCAGATGCCGAGCGAATAACGCTGGGGGTGACACCGTGACCAATATGTTCTGGCGCAAGGCAGCCCTGAGCGGCGTCGCTGCACTTGGCACGGTAGCGGCATGGGCCGAAGAAATGCCCGCCCTGTCGTTCTACGGCGTGCCCGGCTATGTCGAGATGCCTTCGGCCTTTTCGCTGCCGGACGGCACGCTAGCGCTGTCGGTCAACCGACACGACGGCAATGTGACGCGCGGCAATCTGGTGTTCCAGATCACTCCTCGGGTCACTGGTACCTTTCGCTATTCCTATCTGCAAGATTTCAGAGGCGCGGGAAATTCGCTGTACGACCGCAGTTTTGACCTGCGGTTCCGTTTTGTCGATGAAGTACCCAGCACATGGCGGCCGAGCGTCGCCGTTGGGTTTCAGGATTTCGGGGGTACCGGCGTGTTTGGGGCGGAATATCTGGTTGCGTCCAAGCATTTCGGACCCAAAATCACTGCAAGCGCAGGGATCGGCTGGGGTCGGTTCGGCAGCTATGGCAGTTTCCGCAACCCGTTATCAGTGTTCTCGGACAAGTTTGATAACCGGCGCAGGATCTCGGGGATCGAAGAAACCGGTCGTGTCGGCTTTGACCGGTTTTTTCGCGGCGAAGCGGCGCTGTTTCTTGCGATGGACTGGCAGGCGACTGACCGTATGCGCCTTTCGGTCGAGTACTCCTCTGACGCGATGAAGGATGAGGTTGCCCAACTGGGTTTCGAACATCGCACGCCGATCAACATCGGCCTGGAATACCGGCTGAAGAACGGCGGTGTTGTCGATCTGGCGGTGCTGAACGGTTCGGCTGTCAGCCTTGGTTTCAGTATGACGCTGAACCCGGCGCGGCCAGCGGCACCTTCTGGGCGCGAACCGGCACCTCCTGCGATCATGAGCGGCTCGAGCGAAGCGGCGGCAAGCTGGGGGCCACTTCCGGGCACAGACAAGGCTGAACGGCTGGAAAAGGCGTTGGCCGCGCAAGGCCTTAGGCTGGATGGTCTGCGGATCGAAGGGGACACGGCGATGGTCGCTGTCACCAACTTGCGTTGGCCCGCTGCCGCTCAGGCCTGGGGCCGGACCATGCGCGTTCTCAGCGCGGAATTGCCAGCCGAAGTGCAGACCTTCCGGGTACAAAGCCAAGTCAAGGGTATGGCGGTTACCGACCTGACCATGACGCGCGCCGATCTTGAAGCGCTGGAATTCGCGCCTGACGGGGCGTGGCTGGCCTTTGTCAGGGCCGGGATCGCAGATCCCGCCGCCTTGCCGGATCCGCGGATCTCGCCTGATCGGGTGTTTGATTACCGCCTGCGGCCTTATGTGGCAAACGCGCTGTTCGACCCCGACAACCCACTGCGGGTCGATACAGGACTTGAATTGCGGGGCGAATGGTCCCCTACGCCTGGACTCTACTTCTCTGGAGCGCTGCGGCACAAGCTGATCGGCAATTTGGACAGCGTGACGCGAGAGTCGAACTCCCAACTGCCGCATGTCCGGTCAGATTCCGGCCTTTACGCCCGGGGCGGCGACACGGTGATCCCCTATCTGACCGCCGAATACTTCACGCATCCCCGGAAAAATCTTTACGGACGGCTTAGCTTCGGCCTCTTGGAGCGGATGTATGGCGGTGCCTCAGCCGAATTGCTGTGGGCGCCCGAAAACCGCCGCTACGCGATGGGGCTGGATGTGAACTATGTTACCCAGCGTGACTATGATGGCATTGGATTCCTCGACTATTCCGTTGGGACGGGCCACCTTTCGGGCTACTACGAGTTCGGCGAAGGTTATCTGGGACAGATCGACGTCGGCCGCTATCTGGCGGGGGATTGGGGCGCGACCTTCTCGCTGACGCGCCGCTTTGGCAACGGCTTTGAAGTGGGCGCCTTTTTCACCCTGACAGATGTCGGGTTTGAGAAATTCGGCGAAGGCTCGTTCGACAAGGGCGTCACCATTAGCGTACCGTTGCACTGGTTGATCGGCCAGCCCTCGCGCGAAAAGAGCGGCATGACTATCCGCCCAGTACTGCGCGATGGCGGAGCAAAGCTGAGCTCGAGGAACCGCCTATATGAGCTAATCCGCGACGACCGTGACGCCGCCGATGGCGACCGTTGGGGGCGGTTCTGGCGATGACACGGCTAGGTGGGAGGACCCTGCCGCTGATCGCGGCGCTGCTTTTGGCTGGATGCATGTCAGGCGGAACCGTGTCGCGCGCAGTGACACGGCTTGCGGGCTCCCAGATGGACACGGCGCCCAACCAGATGGCCCGCCTTGCGGCGGTCGGCGCACCTGCGGCCGGGATCTGGATGCTGACCACTGACGTCGCCTCGCGCCTTTTGGCCGAGGGTATGCGAGACGGCGTGACCCGCTGGCGCAGCCTTGAGAACACCCAGATCTATACCCGCGACGGCATGATCATCGGTACCCGTGGCCTTGGCTTTGACCTGATAACCGCCGACCCCGGCGATGCGGTCAAGCTGATCTTGACGGCGGGCACCGGCCAAACAATCCGCATCCACCGGGTGTTGGACGGCGAAGACCGTCTGGTGATTCGTGCTTTCGTCTGTGACATCGCGCCGGTAGGAATAGAGACCATCTATAAGGATGCGGCCGGAAACCCCGTTCAGGCGCTTCGGGTCGATGAGATTTGCCATGGCCCCAGCGGCAACTTTAGAAACCACCACTGGCTGCGCAACAGTCGAATCGACCAGACCATCCAGTTTGTTGGGCCCGAGATAGGGCGCATCCAGTTGCGCTTCTTGCCCTGACCGAAATTCCCCGGAGATCCAATGCATTCCTTGACCCCTTTTGTTTTCGCGGCCCTACTGGCGGGCTGCGGTGCCGTATATCACTCGCCGTCGATCCGCGAAGGAGTGGTCGATGGCGCGAGGGTCCGGGTAATCGCTCTGACGCCGGAAACCGTGTTGGCCGCGAACCGCGAACCCTATAGCCCACAGAGCCTGCCCGCCGCGTTCCGCACTACCGCCGGCACTTGGGGCTCATCGCCGGTTGGTGTAGGGGCGCTGCCCAATTCGCCGAATCTGCCTGAAAACAGACCCGTCTCGCTTCAGGTGCAGTTGCCACCACCTCCAGGAGATGACCCCTACCGTATCGGGGTGGGCGACGTGGTGTTGCTGGCAACCAAATCGGCCGGGAATTCTGTGGCCGAACTGTCCGGACTGCTGGCAGCAGAAAATAGGCGGCAGGGCTACACGGTGCAGGACGACGGCACCATCGCAATTCCCGATGTTGGTAGGGTACGGATTGCTGCCATGACATTGGAGGAAGCCGAATCCGTCGTGTTCCAGCGGCTGCTTGAGCGCCAGATCGACCCATCCTTCAGTCTGGAAGTGGCCGAATTCAACGCACGCAAAGTTTCAATCGGCGGCGGAGTAGTCAAGCCCGGCGTAGCTCCAATCACACTCACACCGTTGACACTGGATGCCGCGATCGCCGGCGCGGGTGGGCTAGCAGTGACTGACAAGGCCACTGCGGTGATCCGTATCTACCGCGATGGTACGTTGTATGAAGTGCCGGTGAAAACTTTCCTGACGACGCCCACGCAACAGAAGCTGAGGCTGATTGACGGAGATTCGGTCTTCGTAGACACCCAATATGATCTGGAAAAGGCGCAAGCCTATTTTCAAGAACAGATACGTCTGGTCGAAGTTCGCGAGAGCGCGCGCTCCAACGCGGCGTCAATCCTCACGCAAGAGGTAGCGCTGCGCCGGGCCGAGCTGGCCGAGCAGCGCTCGGTCTTTAACGAACGGCTGGAACTAGGTGCTGAGCAACGGAAATACGTCTACTTGACCGGCGAGGTCAAAGCACCCGGTCGGTTGCCGCTGCCCTATGAACAACGCACGTCACTGGCCGAGGCGCTCTACTCCGGCGGCGGGGTTGCCGCCAAGACTGGCAACCCGAGGCAGATCTACATTCTGCGCGGTTCGCCCGACCCGCGCGATTTTGGCAGCGTGACAGCGCTGCACCTGGATGGCACGACGGCGACCGGCATGATACTGGCGACACGGCTGCAACTGCGTCCCGACGACGTGATCTTCGTAGCCGAACAGCCGGTGACACGATGGAACCGCGTGATTGACCAGATCTCGCCCAGTCTGATCGCGGTGCCGTTGGACAACGCGACCAGTCCATGAACGACTGCAAGCCTCGAAGGATCACTGCAACGCCTTGTGGCAAGAAATGCCCGGAGGGCGAAAATATACCTACTGTCGCGACGGTCGCGACAGTTTGCCGGGGACTTGACAGTGAAGCTTGGTTTGATAGCTGACGGCGCAGATTCAGACCTCATCCACGACGTGGAACTGGCGGTCTGTTTCTTCAGTCACACTTGGTGAAGTTCCCATACGTGGATCATCCATGGGGTTGGTCTTGAATATACTTGTCCTGCGACACGGCAGGCGAACCAAGGGCGTAGGACGAATATGAAAATTGCCTTTGTTGGATGTGGCTTCGTGTTCGACATCTATATGCGGACCATTGGCGCGCATCCCGAGCTGAAAGTCGCCGGAGTTTTTGACATAAACCCTGATCGGATGGATCGAGTAAGTCGACATTATGGCTTTCGGGCCTATGCCAACTATGAAGAAATACTCCGCGACACTGAAGTAACGGCAATCATCAATCTGACCAATATCGGCGCCCATTACGAGGTCTCAAAGCGTGCTATCGAAGCTGGCAAGCACGTCTATTCAGAAAAGCCGCTAACCACCGATGCAGCACAATCCCGAAAATTGTTCGAATTGGCTGCAGTGAATGGCGTGAGGCTCTACTGCGCACCCTGCAACATCTACAGTGACAGCGTGCGAACGCTTTTCGATGTGGTGGAGCAGGGTGGAATTGGAAAGCCGATGTTGGTTTACGCGGAGCTTGACGATAATCCCATTCATTTGATGGAATTCGAAACGGTCCGGAGCCCGTCCGGTGCCCCATGGCCTCTCGACGAGGAAATCTATGAGGGATGCACATTCGAGCACGTTGGATACCATCTGGTTTGGATCTGTGGCCTTCTCGGGCCGGCAGTCTCTGTCATTGCTTTTTCCAGTGAACTGATCGAGCACAAAACCTTGGGCCTGCCGGCACGTGTGGGCACGCCCGATTACTCAGTGGCCTGTTTGCATTTCGCGAATGGTGCAACGGCGCGGATCACATGCAGCGTAGTGGCACCGCGTGACCACAGGATGAGGGTGATTGGCACTGAAGGCGAAGTCATTTCGGACAGTTACCGCCAGTATCAATCGCCCGTGCATCTCGAGCGTTACTCCAAAGGTAGCTTAACTGCGCGGAAGTTCCAGACTCTACGCAATAATCCATTTCTCGGGCGGCTGTTCGGTATCGGCGGCAAGAAGCTGCGCTTGGTTCGTCATTGGAAGTCCGCGGCAGTCGAATCCGATCAACAGGTACGCTCATCAATGCGTCAGCGCCTGATCGAATGGCTGCGCCGCCGAGAAGTATATGCACAAGATAAGTTCCTTGGCATCGCAGAAATGGCACGCGAGATTAAATCAGGGGCCCCCGCGTATCTGACACCGGATTTCATTCTGCATGTCAACGAACTGACTCTGTTGATTCAGAGGGCGGGAACGGAGGGGATTGCGCTGCGGCCAACCACAAGCTTCGCGCCTATCGGACCGATTCCTGGCGGAAAATCGACGGGAAGGAACTACATTGGCGAAAATCGACCGCGAATGTTTGAGCGATTGTTATTCCGTTGATGCGGCATAGAGCCCAACTCTCCGCAGGATCCTGGTGATAGGGACAGATCAGGGAACGTCGCGATGGTGATCACGTCTACACTTCGAGCCGCCTCGCGGCTATCGCCGAGAATGATCGGCTATCATCTCAAGCGCGCAGCACGTAACCGGTTCGTCAAGTATTTTCCTGCGGTGTATAGCGGCTATATCGACCGAATCGCGGCGCGCGTGCCGCCCCTGCAACGTGCTGGCGACAGCGTGACAGAGTTGGAAATGCTTCGGCAGGTCGCTGTTTTCTATCATGATGAGTATCACGAGCACATTGACGACGCCATGCGGGGCTGCTTCACCTTCTTCGGGCAAAGCGTTGATTTCGGCGGACCGGACAAGATCGATTGGCATCACGAACTTGAGGCGGAAAAGGATCTGCATCTGTGGCGGATGAAGCTTGGCCACATGGGGTTTTCATGTGCCATGCTTATCTCGGGCGACGACAAGCATCACGCAGCACTTGGCAAGATGATCCAATCGTATGGTACTCGGGCACGGTTCGATCGGAGCGGCTGCTTTTCGTCCTACTGGTTCCCCTACAGCGTCTCGCACCGAATTCTCAGCCTGCTGAGCGGCTATCTGATTGCCCGGGAAAGTCGCTTTTTGCCTCCCGCGTTCTGTCAACAGATCGAGGCGTTCCTGTGCTGGAACGTGGGCTTCGTCTTAGCGAATATTGAGCACGAACTGAAGAACAATCATGTTGAGCGCAATCTGGCGGCGCTTTGCCTCTACTACAACCATGCAGAATCGATCTCGCCGGAATTGGCGCGGCATTTGGATCGGGAAGTGGCCGGGGTTATCCGCGCTTGCATCCTAGAGGACGGATTGCTGGCCGAGCGATCAGCCATGTATCAGGGCCTGTCCGTCATGGCACTGCAGGTTTTTTCGGCTACATCCTTCCTGTCGCCCGGCACACGCAGCCTCGCGGAAGAGCGCTTAGGTAAGGCCGAGCGTGCCTGGGCAGTGATGACCCACCCGGACGGCGGCATAGCACTCTTCAACGATAGTTGGTTCGGCGAAGTGCCAGAGGCCAGAGAGGTTATTGACATGCCCGCGCTTGCACCAGTCGAGATGCTGCCCGCGGCGGGATATGCCCGGCTGTCCGATGGTAACGTCTTTGCCCTCATGGACGCTGGTCCGATCGGTCCGAGTTGGAACCCTGGTCATGGACATGCCGATTTTCTCTCGCTGGAGGTGGATCTCTGGAAGCACCGATTCATCGTTGATCCCGGAACCTTCCAGTATTCAACAGGTCGGCGCCGGGCGTTCGAGCGCGCAGCTCAAAGCCATAATGGGCCAACCTGTGACGAGCTGGTGCCTGTGGAGTATCATGGATGTTTTCGTGTAGGTCGTATGGTAGCGGCGCAGTTCGTCCCAAATGCTCAGGGCGGCGGCAGAGCAGTTTCGGGAGAATTGCGGCTCGCTCAAGGCCTTGTGCAGCGTAAGGTGCATCTTTTAGGCAGCGGTGCCGGGCTGTCTATTTGCGATCATTGGTCGGAGGGCTTGTCTGATGGCGTAGTAAGGCTTCTGATCCCGGAACAGTGGAAGTTGCTTGGGGTTGATGGGGAGGAAGCACGCTTCCGTTGCATATGTTCACCGGGCGAAACGCGAGACGCCGTCATCCAGGTCGGACACGGCTGGATCGAATCGTGTGAACCAGGTCAATGGGCTTGCCACTATTTGCAAAGTCTGGCGGCACACAACATTGTCCTTCGACCTCGCGAGAACGCCAAGAGCGGCGCGCAGCTTTCTTGGCGTATCGAGACCAGATGACCTGTCGAGCCAGTTGCCATTGTTTCGGGGGTGCCAGTCTGAGCTCTCCCCCAAAAATCGGACAGTGCCGGAAGTTGCGATCTTGGCATACAGATCACGGACAGTATCTTCGGCGACCTCTGCGTGGCGGCCGCTTTGCCCCCACGCTCAAAGATACCTGCGGCCCCTTCAAGCCGCGCCTTCTACAATTGATGGGTCATCGTCGCCTCTAGCAACTTCTGTGGTTGCCGCCCATTGTGCAAGGGGCTCTGACTTCTGGGCTTGGTGATCGAGTGCGGTCTTCTGTCAGGCCTGTATATGCGGCACTTTCATGAAGCCGCTGGCCGGGATGGTGATCAGCGAAGCGGGTCCACATCTGTGTCTCGAGCTCGAGTGCTCGCAGTTGCTATCTGGTTTTCCCGATTCGGATCGTGTCGATCTTTTGCCCATGGGGTCGTCGGCTTCTCACACCTCTTTACCCTGTGCCGCTTGCTATCGGCTGCGCTTTAAGGCGCAGCTGCATTCGGCCCAAGGATCCTGTAATCCTCCTGTTTTGTCATCATCGCCCAGATGGCGCGCGCCATTTTATTGGCCAAGGCGATCGCCACCAGCATGCGGGGCTTCCTTGCCAGCATCCGCTCCAACCACGAACCTTGCGGGATGCGTGATCGTCCCAACCGGTTAAGCCGCGACATCGCACCGATTATGAGCAGGCGCCTGATGTCCGCCTGACCCGCTTTCGTGATCTTACCCAATCGCTCCTTTCCACCCGAAGAGTGCTGACGTGGCACAAGCCCCAGCCAGGCTGCGAAGTCCCGTCCGCGTCGGAAGGTTCTCATGTCCGGTGCAAAGGCCTCAAAAGCCAATGCCGTGATCGGGCCGACGCCCGGCAAGGTTTGCAGGCGTTTCGCCGTCTCTGCACCTTCAGCAAGCCGATGTGCCTTCTGGGTCCTTGCGTCGATGCGAACTGTTTTCTCCGCAATTTGCTGCAGCAAATCTCTGCATTCCTCGCTCACCAGCAGGGGGAGCGTTCCTTCATCTGCATCGAGAACAGCAGCAACACGACCGATCTGTCCCATACCTGCCGGAAAAACATGGCCAAACTCATAGAGAAGGGCACGCAAGGCATTTACGAGTTCGGTTCGTTGATGAACAAGGCGCTCTCTGGCCCGGAACAGTGCCGCACGCGCTTGCTGCCCTTCGGTCTTAGGAGAGACAAACCGCATTTCTGGTTGTCGCGCTGCAATGACGATCGCCTCCGCATCAACGGCATCATTTTTCTGCCGCTTGACGAAAGGGCGCACATACTGCGGAGGGATCAGCAGAACCTTATGACCGAGTTGCATTAGGGTCAGGACCTATTGATCTTCCACCCTCGGCATGATTCAGCCTCCGCAAGGAGACTGACCGATGAGCAATCTTTTCTGGCTGACCGAGGCGCAGATGGCGCGGCTCCAGCCCTTCTTTCCCAAGAGCCACGGCAAGCCGCGCGTTGATGACCGGCGCGTTCTGAGTGGCATAATCTTTATCAATCGCAATGGGTTGCGGTGGTGCGATGCACCGAAGGAATACGGCCCGGCGAAGACGCTCTACAACCGATGGAAGCGGTGGAGCGACAAGGGCATCTTCGCCCGGATGATGGAAGGCCTCGCTCCGCAGCGGCTGTTCCGAAGACGGTGATGATCGACGCGACCTACCTCAAGGCGCACCGTACGGCGACCAGCCTGCGGTCGAGAAAAGGGGATCCGGCGATCAGAGGGACCGTCTGATCGGCCGAACCAAAGGCGGCATGAACACGAAGCTGCATGCTGTCACCGATGCAGATGGCCGTCCGATCCGCTTCTTCATGACCGCAGGCCAGGTCAGTGACTACACGGGTGCTGCTGCCCTGCTGGGCAGCTTGCCAAAAGCGGAATGGCTGCTGGCGGACCGGGGCTACGACGCCGACTGGTTCAGAGATGCCTTGAAAGACAGGGGGATAAACCCGTGCATCCCGGGCCGTAAGTCTCGCGGCAAGCCTGTCAAATACGACAAGCGCCGCTACAAACGCCGCAACAGGATCGAGATCATGTTCGGGCGGCTGAAAGACTGGCGCAGGGTTGCCACGCGCTACGACAGATGCCCGAAGGTCTTCCTCTCCGCCGTCGCGCTCGCTGCCACCGTGATGTTCTGGCTATGACCCGAGAGCGAGTCCTGACCCTTCTGTATCTGCGTTCAGCTAAACTGGCCCCGTCACCGGCCCCGGCCAGGGCCGATGGCGGGGTGGTGCGCGACGTCTGACCCTTGTGGCAAGACCACGTTTTCTAGCCTGTCGGCACCGCCTCTCTTCATCGTCTCGAACAGTTGATTGCGGCCTTTTCAGGACCGCGCACCAGAAGGAAGAGAGCATGGATAATCTATCACATGGCCGCATCATCGGCATAGATGTTAGCCGCGACTGGCTGGACCTTCATTGCCTGCCCGACGGGCATCGCTGCAGAGTGCCAAACGCTCCGGCAGGTCATGCTGTTGTGGCGGATCTTGCCCGGGACAGAGATGCCGTCGTCTGTTTTGAGTCGACTGGCGGTCAAGAATGGCAGCTCTGGGCGCTTCTGGAGGTAGAAGGCGTTGCAGCCCGCCAGGTGCCCCCCGCTCAGGTGAAAGCGTTTGCGCAAAGCCGTGGCACGCGCGCCAAGACCGACCGGATAGATGCGGAACTCATCGCCCGCTTTTTCGCATTCCGGCCCGAAGCAGGCCGCAGTCTTCCCGCCGAAAAGCTGCGCCTTCTTAGAGCTTTGACGTCAAAACGAGCCCAGCTGGTTGAGATGCGCAAACGGCTGCTGGCCCAATTCCGCGCGCATCAGAAACTCGGCACCGCTGCAATGTTCGAGGACATCGACACTGAGTTGAAGCAACGTTTCGATATCCTGATCAAGGAGCTGGAAGATAAGATCACCCGGGCCATCGCAAGCGATGATCACCTGTCGGAAATGGCCACCGTTCTCCGCTCCATCCTGGGGATAGGCCCGGTTGCCAGCTCAATGCTGATCGCCGAAATGCCTGAGATCGGCACCATCACCGGCGAAGAAGCTGCCGCACTCACCGGATTGGCCCCGGTCGCGCATGACAGCGGAACACTTCGCGGGAAACGGGCCATCGCCGGTGGTCGCCATGCCTGCGGCATGTGATGTTCCAAGCAGCCTTGGTCGCGGCACATCATAACCCAAGCCTGAGATCCTTCGCAGATCGCCTCCGCAAGGCCGGAAAACCGCACAAGGTCATCATCACCGCCGTCGCCAGAAAGCTAGTCACCATCGCTAATGCGTTGTGCAAGAGCCGTCAGAAATGGGCAGCCCCGACGTCCTGACAGATACAGTTGCTAGAGCTGCCGTCCTGGATGGTAGTCTGAAAGTCACGATCAGCAAACGCGCCGCATGACCCCCATGTTTTGTCCACTCCCTCGAAGCACAGTCATCCTCGCCGGCAACATCGGTCAGTCCCCGGAAGTCCGCACTACGCAGGGCGGGATCAAGATCACCAACTTCACCCGCGCCACATCGTGGCCGCGCCTGCCCGAAGGTCGGGTCCAAACCGCGGCGCATGCGATGGTCTCCGCACGGGGCGCATCGGGCCGCTGTCACGAGGGCCGCAGTCCTGGACGGTGGGCTGACCGTTTCAAAGATAGCCGCTAGACCACCAAGTTTTGCCCACTCCCGCGATTGACTGGGACGGCCCCCGTTACCGAAGTCCTGACCATAGTCCTGTGATGACCACTTGATCTTTCACTCCGGATGTTCAATCTGCGATACATCCAAAGTTAAAGGGAAAATGATGCATTATAAAAGTCATAGCCCTTGGCTTCGGTCGAATGGTGGTTGGGTTGTAAGAAAGACTTGGTTGGTTGCTCCCCTGTTTGTCGTGGCTGTGATTGGCCTTCATTTACGACTGACTCTTTTCATCGGGAATGTACCCCTGTTGCCCTATTACCTAACTCTGTTTAGCACTGGAGTTATGATCACGATGTATTGGCGCGAGCTCATAGCTCGCGTCGGCCAGCCATTATTTGCTCTCATTTTGTTGGTTCTTTTTATGCCAATAGTGTCGACAGCCCCGTCAGCTGGTTACATATCTAGAATACCATCACTCGTATCATTCTTTGTTTCGATCATCTCGTCGATCGGCTTGTACATCGCTTTAGAAAAGATGCCTCGCAACCGGTTGCGAAGGCTGGTTGTCACTACTTGGTTTGTCTTTATTGCTTTAGCATTTCTGGAAGGCCTTGGTCTGAAGCCCGCATTCGACACCGTGCGTGATATGCTGTATGCTGCGAGCGGTCGGGGGGTATATGAAGCAGCCGATCGTGATATTGCATTATACGGGAGGATTAGGTCTACCGTTTTTGCAAGTGAGCCATCCTTTCTAGCCAATACCTTGTCAGTCTTGATGTTTATGGCTTATGTTCTACATCCGCAGCCCAAATCGTGGCGGGCGTTCCTGCAATACCTAGCGATGGCAACCGTATCTTACTTGCTGGCAGCGAGCTTCACCTATGGTTTCTTTCTGATTGCACTATTGATTTGGAGCTTCTGGCCTAAGAATGTCCGGGAGCTGGCTACATTGCTGCTTACAAGCTTATTAGCTATAGGGGCAGCTTTCTTGCTTAGGGACGAACTGACATATATATTTTTAGATGTATCTGGAAACCATATGGCAACGGGCAGTTTCTTCGGGCGAATACTTGTTGCTCCGCAGGCTGCTTTTGAAACCTTGATGATCTATCCTCTCGTCGGGGTTGGTATAGGCAATGGTGAGGCAGCAAGACCTTTTATTGTTCAGATATGGAGCGACTCTGGAGCCTTTGCCCTTTTCCCATGGTTTAACAATCCCATGATGCGCGCGCAAGATTTAATGTCGAGTGGCTTCTGGTGGCAATGGATGTATTTAGGTATAGCTGGTGGCGTTGTGTTCAATCTGGCACTTTTTTGGGCGCTCCGCAGACTGCGCGTTATGTATCCGCTTCGCTCCATCGTGTGCTGCTGGATTATCTGGTATCCGGGCGCAGCCTTCGTAGACGTTGGCAGCTGGGTCATTCTGACGATCGTTTCGCTCTCCTCGACAGGATATGTACCAAGAAAGTCGAAAATTGCGGGACATATCGTCGATTGAACTATCGTGATTAAGGTAAAGCTGGCCCGGATTCGAGGCTTTCATGGCCCTCATAGGGGTCTCATTTGTGAGATGCTGATATGCCCGCACGATAAAAACGGAAGCGCGAAAACTAAGGTTATTTGCGACGCAGCCGCTCCCGAAACTCTGCATCGCCAAAACGATTCAGATTGGGTGGATAAGATACACAACCGTTATACTGAGCTCCTTCCCGAAAATCGGACAGTGACGGAAGCTACTATCTGACGTCTGCTGGTCCCTAGCAACTGTGTCTACTCTTTGGACTGAACCTGCCAGGGTGTGCCGGTTTTGATGATGGCGTTAGCGATTGTGATCAGCCTTCGTGCGATTGCGATGATGGTGAGTTTGTGCGGCTTTCCACGCTCCTTGAGGCGCTTTGCGACTGGTTTGAGAACTGGGTTGTGGCAGGCGGCTGCGAGCGCGGCCTGGAACAGCACGTGTCGCAGAGACCGTCGTCCGCCCGCAATCGCCCTCCTGCCTCGCACCGCCCCGCTGTCATGTGGGACAGGTGCCAACCCGGTCATGGCAGCGGCTTCGCCTGATGTCATTCGGCCGAGTTCGGGCAATTCGGCGATCAGCATAGCCGACGAGACTGGACCAATTCCTAGGATTGATCGCAGAAGCTTCGCCTTTGCGGCAAGAGGCTCCACTTGGGCGATAACGTTTTCGATCCGCCGTTCGATGGCATTGATCTGTGCATCAAGCACGTCTTGAAGATCATCATCCATGACCTCAACATCGGCAGAAACTGCCTGTTTCTTGCGCGCGCCGATCTGGGCTTTGAGCCGCTTGCGCATATCAACAAGCTGCCCTCTCCGTGTCGTCAAGGTTCTGAGAACACGCAGATTCTCATTTGGCAGCTCTCGCCCAACCTCAGGTCTGAATGCCATGAACCGTGCGATGAGTTCCGCATCGATCCGATCTGTCTTCGCCCGCGTGCTGTCAATCGGCACGCAAAGCTGGCTCTGACTCAATCTCGATGCATCTTTGGTGGCTTGACATGTTGTGATGGCCCCGGGAGGGCCAACAAAATGTCGCGGATGCACAAAACTGGTGTGGAGGCCCCGGAAGGGCTGGTTGTTGAAGCAATCGAAATGTCTGACGGCCAGATCACGGTGGTGGCGCGATCGTCGTCGCAGTCATCGTGCTGCCCGCGATGCGCGGCGGTATCGGTTTCGGTTCATAGCCGATACGTCAGAACTCTGGCTGATCTGCCCTCGCATGGGTCTGCGGTCAGCTTGCAACTTCGAACGCGGCGGTTCCGATGCAGGTCGATCGGTTGCCCGGTGGAGATTTTTGCCGAGCAATTTGACCCGGCTGTCGCGCAGCGTTTTGGGCGGCGGACAGAGCGTCTTGAAGGCATTGTCCATCACATAGGCCTCGCGCTTGGTGGCAGGCCAGGGCAGCGGAGCGCGGCGCGACTGGTCCTTCCGGTCAGCCGAGATACCTTGCTCAGGGTTGTGCGCCGAAGGGCACCACCGACGGATGGCGCACCCCGAGTGATCGGGATCGATGACTGGGCCTGGCGGAAGGGCCACCGCTATGGAACCGTCGTCTGTGACCTCGAAAAACGGCGGATCATCGATGTCCTGCCGGATCGCGAAACGGCGACGGTTCAGGCGTGGCTGGCGGCACGACCCTCCATTGAGATCATCGCGCGGGATCGCGGTGGCGGCTATGGACCTGCTGGTCTACGCGGGCGTCCGGACGCCGTACAGGTCGCAGACCGCTGGCATCTCATGGAAAATTGTAGCTCGGCCTTCCTTGGCGTCGTCCGCAACTCGATGCGAGACATCCGGCGGATTGTGGGCACGGGGCGGCTTGACCCTAAGCTGATGACCGCCGTTGAGCGCAATCAATACGAGGGCTGGCGGCGCAGATCGGCGGAAAATGCCATCATCATGGACATGGTGATGGCCAAGGTGCCGATTAAAGAGATCATGCGCCGGACGGGCCGGTCGCGCAAATGCGTTCGCGCCATCGCCCGTGGCGACCAGTCTGAGATCTTCCGGCCAAGAGCCAGCACCCTTAACGGACACCTCGACTGGTTGTCCTACGAATGGGATGGCGGATGCCGGAGCGGTGCGGAACTCTGGAGGCGACTGCGCGCCCGAGGCTATGCTGGATCCCTGCGCGTCGTGGCGGAATGGGCGACTCGGCGACGCCGAGATGAGGCGGCGGAGTTGCCCCGCAGATGCCCAAGTTCGCGCATGATCGCCAGGCTGCTTATGCTTGGCTCGGAACGCCTGTCGCGCGCCGACCTTATGCTGGTCACACTGATCGAGGCGGAACTGCCAAACCTGCGGCAGGTGCGCGACCTTGTTGAACACTTCCACCACATGATCCGCACGGGATGTTCCGAAGACCTCGACCGCTGGATTGAAGGCGCAACCACATTGCTCGCCGCCTTCACTCGCGGGATCATTGCCGACCGGGCAGCCGTGACCGCCGCCATCACGAGCCCGTGGTCCAATGGCCAGACCGAGGGCCAGATCACCAAGCTGAAGCTGGTCAAACGCCAGATGTACGGCCGCGCCAACCTTGATCTCCTGCGCGCAAGGCTGGTGGGCATGGCATGAAGTGCATCGAAATGGAGTCAGAGCCAATTTTGGACGCCGATAACCCCGCTTACGGGGTCAATTTTGCATGCCTAAACACAGGAACAACGGCGCAGCCGTGCGGCTTTGACCCGAACCCGGCCAAAAAGCGTGTCGAGAACCCGTGTGCGATAGTCATGGATGGCGCGAACCTGGCTACAAGTCGGACAGACGCGGCTCTCTCGACTGATCTCCTCGATTTGATCGCTGAGGACGGCCTTCTGAATTTGTCCGACGATCCTCTTCCCATCCTCGAGGCGCAGCCCGAACCCCTCTGGGCAGGTCACCCGGTACGGTCGAGAAATGCTGTCAAGCTGGTGAATGCGTTTCTCACCATTGTCAAAGGTCGTTTCAACCATAATCCGGACATCCATGGCGGCTCCCCTCCCAAAGAACTCACCTTAGCACGGGCAAGAGTAGCAACGAGGACCCCCAAGTTTTGTCCACTCCCGACGAGGCTGAGGCCCTGCACCAGACCGTCCGGGCCGTGGCGCTGGACCGCCCGCCGTTGCCGCAACTGTCGGCGGGGGCGTGGCAGCTGAAGGAGCGCGGGCAGGAGGTTGCAGCCGTCCGGGTCTGGCATGAGGTCAAGGCCCATGCCGCCGAGGTGGCGCGTGTGGCCCAAGAGCTGGCGAGCCAGGTGCGATCCTGGCTTGAGCGGGCGGCAGAGCGTGCCTTTGACAGATTGCAGCCGCCAGAGCAGGGCTTGGCCTATGTCGGTGGCGGCGATAGCCCAGAGCGCCCGCAGGATCTTGCTGCCCGGATGCGTGAGGCTTGGGCAGTGCGCGATCAGCGTTCAGATATCGATGATAAGCAATCAGATAAAAAAGAAACGCAGTCAGAAGAACGGTCAGCCCCGCAGAGCTTGGCTGACCGGCTGCGCGCCGCGTCGAAAGGGTTGGACCACGAAGAAATCGCCGTCCGCCTTGCCGCCATTCGGCAGGGCCGGGAAGTGGAAGGGCAAGACAAGGCGCGTGAGGCCGAGGAACTGGCGAAAGAGACCCGCGCCCTTCGGGACAAAGGAAGGGATTATGAGTTGTAGATGGCGATCAGGGTCCGCCTGAGTTGAGAAAAGCTTCAGAGAATGGGCTCTCCGGCGTTGCCCCTGTTCCCACTTCCTAAGGTGGCGGGATGCTTCCTATAGGCGTTGTCGCAGAAGAGATCGGTGATAAGCGATCAGATAAAAGAGAAACGTAATCAGAAGAACGGGAAGCCCCGTAGAGCTTGGCCGAACGCCTGCGCGCCGCGTCGAAGGGGCGGTTCAGCTTGCGTCACTGTCCGATCTTCGGGGAGTAGCTCACCATCCACATCCCGCGCGGCAGGCAAGCAGGGTCAGCATCTTTGATCACTGCGATGTCTTTGACACGCCAATCGACCCCGAGACCGAGTGGTGTTAAATTCGATCCAGTAGCGAAGGCGATGCTGCCTGTCCGACCGAGTCGTTTGGCGGCTGGCATGTCTGCGCGACAGTTTTTATCGAAACCAGACATTCCCTTTCAAAAGGATAAGGCACATGCCGTTCGAAGTTTTGACCAGCAATCCAGGCACGTTCTATGGCGTCGACAGCACCGATACCGTCGTGCTTCCGAATGGTTTGCTGCTGACCAGCGCTACACATGGGTTCAGCGCAATCCCCTCCGGTAGTTTGACCTTCAACGACAGCTATTTGCAGATCTATGGCCAAGTCTACGCGGGCGGCAGAGGAATTGATTACTGGGGCGCACTGAGCGGTATCAACTCCTATAACAACAACACTATCTTCGTCGGTGAAGCAGGTGTCGTCAGCGCCGTTACCTTTGGAATCCGGGCGGAAAGCGGCGCCAACAATCAGATCCAGAACTACGGGCAGATCAGCGGCGGCACCGCAATAGAATCCTACGGCGGCGCCAATTCGGTGATCCTGAACGGCGGACTGATCTCGGGCACCTTGGCTTACGGGGTTCAGATGTTTGGCGAAGTCGATACCGGCAGTGGCCCGAACACGATGATCACAAACCTTGCTGGCGGAACGATCAGCGGACGCACCGCTGCAATCGACCTTCGCGACCTTGTGGGCGGCAGCAGCATCACCAACCATGGCATAATCACCTCGTCCCTCGGCGTGGGCATACACCTGAACGATGCTGCGGCTGGCCAGTCCATCATCACCGTGACAAACCACGGCACGGTCTCGGGCCTCGTCACCAGCTATCTTGGCAGCGTGAACATCGACAAGCTCACGAACCGGGGGGACATGATCGGCGATGTGCTGATGGGAGACGGGTCGGACACCTTCGATAACCGGCGCGGGGCGGTTGATGGCGATGTCGATCTGGGTGCGGGCAACGACATCTTCGACAACCGCGACGGCTTTGTCTCGGGCGAGGTTCTGGGCGGCGCGGGCAATGATCTCTTCCGCGGCGATGCGGATCTGGCGGAGACCTTCTTCGGCGGCGCGGGCAATGCCGATGTGCTGGATTTTCGCTATGGGCCGGGCGTGGTGATCGCGCTGGATGGTGCGTTCGGCAATGGCGGCGCGGCGGTCGGCGATGTCTATGC
Source organism: Cypionkella sp. (assembly GCF_034376685.1). Taxonomy (GTDB): domain Bacteria; phylum Pseudomonadota; class Alphaproteobacteria; order Rhodobacterales; family Rhodobacteraceae; genus Cypionkella. Next base: position 15,757 of record NZ_JAXMJJ010000015.1, on the reverse strand, counting down.
GCAGGTTGAGTGGATCTATGGCTCGTCGACCGAAGCTGACACCATCCGCGGCAATTCTGCGGCGAATTACCTCTATGGCCTTGGCGGCAATGACATTCTGAACGGCGCAGGGGGCGGTGATACTCTGCGCGGCGGCCCCTCGGCGGACAATCTGACGGGCGGCTCGGGCAATGACACCTTCCGTTACATGACCATTGCCGAATGCGGCGATGTGATCACGGATTTCTCCAGCTCGGCGGTGGGCAACAACGACCGGTTCCAGTTCAGTGCTGCTGGCTTTGGCGTCGGGCTGGTGGCGGGCGCGCTGGCTGCCAGCCAGTTCCGGACCCGCGCCGACAACCTGGCGCAGGACGCCGATGACCGGTTCATCTTCCGCACCAACGACAGGACGCTGTGGTATGATGCCGATGGCAATGACGCAGGTGCAGCGGTGATGATCGCCGATCTGCATGCGGCAGCCACGGTGACGGCGGCGGATATCTTCATCATCTAGGGATGGGGGCGGCCGTCGGGGAGAGTACCGCAAAGAGTGGCGCAGTTGCTGATTTTGGGCATTGATGGCATGGTCTGACCATAGATGCGTCTGGTGACCTTATTCAGCTGAAGGTTCGGTTGCTCGGGATTTCGCCGATGATCTGGCGACGGGTTTTGGTGCCTGCGTCGTCGACCTTGCGGGAGCTTCATGGCGTTTTGCAGACCGCGATGGGGCCTAATCCGTATTGGGTTCCAGTGCGGGACATTGCCGATCTGGGGCTGCTGCCGACCCGCTGACCCGGCGTTGTCCTTGCTCCCACTTCCGATAACCAGACATTATCACGAGTCGGGATTCCATTACCGACATTGCTCTGCCTTGGACCGCCCGAAGGCAGAGTTTTCCGGCTTCGTTCAGGGTGACGGGCCGGTGACACCCCCCGATTTCGTCAGCACGATCGGGACTTTGTTCCCAATCGCGCCGTGTGGCCGTTCCTCATTATAGTATCTACCCCAAACCTCCAACTTTTCGACCGCATCGTCATGAAGTTGCTGTTCTTTCCCGCAGCCCGCGCAGCAGGCGCTCGAAATGACCGGGATCGTGTGCGGTGAGCAACTTGGCCTCCCGCGGAAGATGCTTGTCCCACAGACGCGACAACCAAAACCGGAACGCGCCGGCCCGCTGCATTTCAGGAAGCATGCTCCGTTCGCAGGACAAAAGCTTACGAATGGATTCGTAGCCGCCAAGGAAGGCGGCGGTCAGGGCATCCTGCGGGCGTCCAGTGGCTGGATCAACGCACCAGTCGTTGAGACACACGGCAATATCGAACAGAAGTGCGTCGCATCCGGCGAAATAGAAATCGAGAACGCCGGTCAGACGCCCGCCGTCAAACAGCGCGTTGTCGCGGAAGAGATCGGCATGAACCGGACCTTTAGGGAGTTGCCCGTAGCGTTCGGAACCCGTCAGCGCCTGCTGAAAGGCAAGCTCGCTCGCCAGCAGTGTCCGCTGTTCGTCCGACACCAGTGGGCCGACCACCGGCACCACGTCGCACCACCAGTCAAGGCCGCGCGGATTGACCTGATGTCTCGGATAATCGCGTCCGGCGAGATGCATGCGCGCCAGAAACTCGCCAACCGAACGGCACTGCTCATCAGTCGGGGTTGCTACACTTGCTCCCGTTAGCCGATTGACCAACGCCGCAGGCCGACCCTGTAGCGTGTGAAGGATTTCGCCCTTGCGATTGGCCACCGGATCGGGGACCGGCAGGTTTCGGGCCGCTAGATGCTGCATCAGATGGAGGTAGAACGGCAGTTCCCCGAACGTGAGCCGCTCGAACAGTGTGAGCACGTAGGCACCCGCCCCGGTATCTACGAAGTAATTGGTGTTCTCGATTCCGGACGCGATACCGCGAACGGAATGCAGGTGCCCCAAATCCAGCGCCTGAATGAAGGCTGCGACCTCGTCGAAGGAGACCTCGGTATAGACGGCCATGGCGATTTCAGCGGTCTGCGAACAAAAGGCGTTCGGCGACATAGGCCTTGACGGCCTGCTTATCGACGGGCAGCACGGCGACCCGTCTAGGGCGGTCTTCGATGCCTTCGAACCGCTGCGGACGATCAGGCTCGCGGCCCAGAGCCTCTTTTATGGTCTCAGCAAACTTGATCGGCAGGGCGGTCTCAAGAACCAACATTGGCACCTTTGGATCGGCATGCTCGCGCGCCACCTTCAGGCCATCCGCGGTATGGGGATCAATCACCGTGCCGAAACGCTGCCAAGTGTCGCGGATTGTCGCCAGCCGGTCGGCGTGGGTACTCTTGCCGCTGCGGAAACCGAAACGGTCTGCAGCTTGCGCGAAGGCGGGTTCGCCGCCAAGATCGAAGTATCCGGTGTTTCGCAAATGATCGTCAAACAGCGCCTTTGTGCGTTCTGTATCGCGGCCAACCAGATCGAACACGAAACGCTCGAGGTTCGAGGCTTTCGATATGTCCATTGACGGGCTAGAGGTTTCATGTGTGTCGGCCCGTCCCCGGACACGGTACAACCCCGTGCAGAAAAACTCGTTCAGCACGTCGTTCTCGTTGGTTGCAACCACAAGACGGGCAATTGGCAGCCCCATCATGCGCGCAACATGGCCGGCGCAGACATTGCCGAAATTTCCCGATGGAACGGTGACATCGACCGCCGTAGTTGTCTCTGCGTTGACCTGCAGATAGGCCGCGAAATAATACACGACCTGCGCGACAATCCGCGCCCAGTTGATCGAATTGACGGCACCAATCCGATAGCGCCCCTTGAATGCCAGATCTCCCGAAACCGCTTTTACGATATCCTGGCAATCGTCGAACACGCCCTCGATCGCAATGTTGTGGATGTTTTCATCCTGCAGGCTGAACATCTGCGCCTGTTGAAACGCGCTCATGCGCCCGTGCGGCGACATCATGAAGACGCGGATGCCCTTTTTGCCGCGCATGGCATATTCCGCAGCACTGCCGGTATCGCCACTGGTGGCGCCGAGGATGTTCAGCTCTTCGCCGCGCCGCGCCAGCTCATATTCCAGTAGATTGCCGAGCAACTGCATGGCCATGTCCTTGAACGCCAGCGTCGGGCCGTTTGACAGTTCCGCGATGTGGAGACCCGGTTCAAGCACGCGCACCGGTACAATTTGAGCGGTGCCGAAGACCTCAGCCGTGTAGCTTTTCGCGCAGATAGTCTTCAGGTCAGCGGAGGGAATGTCGTCGATGAAAAGCGAAAGGATCTCGAAGGCGAGGTCGGGATAGGCCAGACCCCGCCAGCTTTTAAGCTTGGAGGCATCCACCTGCGGGTAGGATTCTGGCATATAAAGACCGCCATCCGGCGCCAGACCTTCCAGCAGGATATCGCAGAATTTTCTGCGTTCTGGATGGCCGCGGGTCGAGAGGTAATGCATTGGCTTCGCTTCCTTGTGGCTGCAATCGTTCAGCAGTGCCGCTTGGTGTGCGGACAATCGGCTCTGGTCATCAGCGGCGGGTCTTCCACCAGGCGATCTTGTCCTGCAGGCCATAACCCTTGATCACCGCCGGCATGAACCAGGGGTTGCCGTTATAGAATGGCACCGCCGCCGGAGGGCGGAAATCGAATGCCGAGCGGGCCTGTTCAGCATGGCCGAGCAACTTGTGCGCCGCCCGCATGCCGACCCAGGGGGCCCAGACCACGCCCGAGCCGCAGAAGCCGGTGGCATAGACCACGCCATCTTTCTCGAAGATGCGGGGGATCATGTCGCGGTTCATCGCCACATTGCCGTACCAGCTGTGCGACAGGCCAACCTTTGCCAGTTCCGGGAAGATCTCGGCCAGCCCGCTGAGTAGACGCAAGGTCGGCTCGGCCGGGTCGCCCACGCGCGAACTGTCGCGGCCCCCGAGCAAAATACGGCTGCCGTCCGGCGTAGGGCGATAGTAGAAGCCCAACTGGCGGTTCTCACCTATCGTCATCCGCTTCGGCATCAGTCGCGCCATCACCTCGGGCGGGAGCGGTTCCGTGGCGATGATCCGGGCGCGAACCGGCACCAGTCGGCGGCGCAGGTAGGGATTGGCACCATCGGTATAGCCGTTGGTGCAGACCAGCACCTGCCGCGCCCTTACCGTTCCGGCCGATGTCGTGACGCGAAACCCGTCGCCGTCCTTTTCGATATTAGTAACGGGTGTGTGAGAATGCACCGTCACACCTGCGGCCAGTGCAACCCGTAGCAGTTCGGCGTGGAACTTGGCCGGGTGCAACCCGCCGATGTCCGTCCGTACCGCGCCACCGCGGTAGAAATCGGTGCCAATGAAGTTGTGCTGCTCGGCGTACGGAACGGCATAGGCGTCAATCCCAAGCCGCTTCACCAGCGTTTCGGCGTTGCGAGCCATCGTCTCGTATTGATTGTAGCCAAGGGCTCCCTTAAACGAGCCAACCAGTCGGAAGTCGCAGTCGAGCCCTTCCGTCCTGATAAAATCATACAGAAACTCGCGGGCGATCTTGCCTTCGGCCTCAATCGCCATCGCCTTCGCTTCGCCAAAACGCCGCGTGATGGTCGCATAGTCCGGGCGGATCGTGCCGCTGGTGACACCGCCATTGCGCGATGAGGCACCTTCGCCGGGGTTCATCGCATCGAAGGCGGCCACCGAACGTCCCTCGCGCGCAAGCGCCAGCCCGGCCGAGAGACCGGCATAGCCTGCGCCGATAATCGCCACATCCAGTGTCTTGGCCAGCGGTCGCTTCGGCAGCGGTTTGACGGGCGCTGCTTCCCACCAGTACGGCGTATTCTTTTCTGCAACCTTGGCGGCGTTCACGAGCGAACCTTCCTTTGCGATCAGATGAGCGGCAGAGGCACTGGAAGTACTACCTTAACCCATGCACTCAATGTGACGGCTCTGCACCGGCAAAAGAGCCTGAGTTGGCGCGTAAGGCGCGCAGTATATTCTGAACTGCCTTCCACAATTGGCATTTCGTCCTGTTATCGGCAGATCGCCCACCCTAGCCGAGCTTGGTCCCCCTCTTACTACGACCCCGCACTCCACCGCTTTGTTGAGGCCGGTGGGGTGCTCATCAAGCGGTTGGGGCCAGTGCCGCCCCAAGGATTCCGCAAACGCAGGCCTTCAGTGGCGAAGTTGCGGCTGACCTTTCGATCCGGCTATCGACTTCGGGACGCAGCGCAGCGACCCGAGGAGACCGGTGCGCAGTTCCGGCGGCGGGGGCGCAAATCAGTGGGGGAGTACATGTGGTCAATGTTGGCAAGGCCGGGCTTGCGCCCGCCGCGACTCGGATCGACTTCGACCGACAGCTGACGGCAGAACAGGCGCTTTTGCACCGGTCGACACCGGATATCACCCGGTCTGAAGAACTTCCGACTGCGCGATGATCCAGTCGCGCAAGGCCGCGAGATGGGCAGACGCGATCCCGGCCTTGGGATGAATTAGCCCATAATCGGTTCCGTCCGGGTCAAAGCCGAAGGGACTTTCCAGCCGTCCATTCGCCACGTCGTCAGCCGTGATGGCCTGCGGCGCAAGGGCGACGCCGAGGCCACCAAGGGCTGCTTCCGTCATCAGGAAGTGGTGGTCGAGCAGGCGGATGCTGCGCGGCCTTTGCGCCTGTGGGTGCGTGTTCAGCCAGCCCTCCCAGGCGCCGGGCCGGGTGCGCGAGCCAAGCGCCACATAGTCGCCCGCCGCAAATCGTTCGCAAAGGCCGGGCACCATCACCGGGCCGACACGCTCTGGCATCAGCCTGATGACAGTCCAAGCCGGGTCGACCGGAAAATCGAGACGGCGGATGGCTAAGGTCACGCGGTCACGCGCAAAGTCGAACGCCCCGCCGCCGGTCGACAGGTGCACCTCTACATCTGGGTATCGGTCCTGAAACCCTGACAGCCGGGGGATCAGCCAGCGCATCGCCAAAGATCGTTCGCAAGACAGGATGATCGGCACCGGGGTCGAGGCTGATCTGATGTCGGCCAGGGCGCCTGTAATCAGGCCGAATGCCTTGCCTGTCGCAGCGGCCAGAACTGCGCCGTCGGGCGTCAGGCGCAGTCCGCGCCCCTCGACTTCAAGCAAGCGCAGGTTCAGATCGGCAGCAAGTTTGGTGACCCGCCGACTGACCGCGCCATGGGTCAGGGCTAGTTCGCCAGCCGCAGCCCGCACCGAGCCGAGGCGGGCCACTGTTTCAAAGGCGCGCAGATCATCTAGATACGGGATGTCAGATCTCTTCATTGGTGATCCTGTATCACCATTACCTGTCAGTTCATATGACTAATCATTTCCGACCGTTCTGATAATATCACCAACGTGGACAACAACACTCCCTTCCTCGTCGGAATCATCGCCGATGACCTGACCAGCGCCACCGATGGTGCGGCGCCCTTTCTGGCGAAAGGCCATGCCCCACTGATCGCCCGCGATACCGGCGGGGTTGAACGGCGGGCCGTGGTCGCGATTGACACCCATAGTCGCGCTTCGACCACCGAGATGGCGGAAATGGCAACTGCGGCGGCGGTCGCCGCGCTGGCCGAGGCCCGTTTGTTGTTCAAGACCATCGACTCGACACTGCGCGGGCATGTCCGCGCCGAGATCGTCGCCGCCTTTCGCGCCAGCCGCCGCACCCGGCTGGTCATCGCCCCGGCCTTTCCCGAGGCAGGGCGGCTGACCGTCGGCGGTATTCAGCACGTGAACGGCGTTCCCGTCAGCGACAGTGTGTATGGGCGCGATCCGGTGCATCCGGCGCTGACCTCGCGCATCGCTGATCTGGTTGACCCGTCTTTGGGGCAACCGGTGATCCTCTCCCAGGTCGGTTCCGACGTAACCGCGCCTGTGCTGATCCTTGATGCCGACAGCCAATCAGCGTTGAATTGGCAGGTCAGGCGTATCCCCGATCCTGAGACCGTTCTCTGGGTCGGCTCCCCCGGTCTGGCCATCGCGCTTGCCACGTTGGTCGCCACTGCGCCCAAGGGACAGCCGACAAAAGACGAAATTGCATGTCGCGTGCTGATCGTCGCCGGCAGCGCCAACCCCGTGGCGCATGGCCAATGCGATGCCCTGCAGGCGCAGGGGGTGCGGGTCGTGACCGACCTTACCGAGGCGCCCGGCGATGCGCCGGTGCTGTGCCTGCGCGCCCCGCCGGAAAGGCAGAATGCCGCTGCAGTTCTGGTCCACCTTGTCACCCAGGCCGCCACCGCCCTTGCCCGGCGTGACTACGACGTGGTGATCGCAACAGGTGGCGAGACCATGGCGGCGATCCTCGACCGGCTTGGTATTCGCCGTTTCACCCTGGCCGGTGAGATGGAGCCTGGCTTCCCGGTTGGCCGCGCCGAACAGATGGACGGAACCTTGCTGACCATCGCGATGAAGGCGGGTGGCTTTGGCACGCCCGCGACCCTGCTGAATGCCGCGCGCGCACTGTCGGGCGGCACTATTTCACGAAAGGCCCTGACCAATGACTGAACATCCCCTCGCCGTGACGATGGGCGACCCTTCGGGCATCGGGCCCGAGATCATCGTCAAGATGTATCAGCGCCGTCCCGACAAGCGGCGATGGATCGTCGTAGGTGATCCCCTGGTGATGGAACAGGCCGCAGCCACACTTGATACTGGGATTCAGGTCCGCAGGATTTCCACGCTCGACGAGGCGCGTTTCACGGATAACAGCCTGAATGTGCTGGCCTCCTCGCAATTAACCAGCCCGCCGCCCATCGGTCAGGTTTCTGCGATCAGTGGTCGGGCGGCCTATGATGCCATCGTTGCCGCGATCCGGCTGGCGCGCGACGGCCTCATCGGCGGCATCGTCACTGCGCCGATCCACAAGGAAGCACTTTCTGCCGCTGGTCTGCACTATCCCGGCCATACCGAGATTTTGGCCGACCACGGTGGCGCGACCAAGGTGGCGATGATGCTGGCGAATAACGAAATCCGCACGGTCCTCGTCACCATCCACTGCTCGCTGGTCGAGGCGATCCGGCGCGGCGATTTCGCGGCGCAGATGGACGCGATCCGGCTGGCCGATGCGGGGGCGAAGGCGCTCGGCATCGCCCGGCCTCGGGTTGCCGTTGCGGGGCTCAACCCGCATGCCGGCGAAGGCGGGCTGTTCGGCGATGAAGAGATACAAATCATCCGCCCGGCGATTGAAGCTGCCCGTGCCGAGGGGATCGACGCGTCTGGACCCTGGCCCGGTGACACCGTGTTCATGCAGGCGCGTGAGGGCCGCTTCGACATCGTGGTCGCGCAATATCACGATCAGGGGCTGATCCCCGTGAAATACATGGGCCTCGACCATGGCGTGAATGTCACGCTTGGCCTGCCTTTCGTGCGCACCAGCCCTGACCACGGCACCGCCTTCGACATTGCCGGAACCGGCAGGGCTGATCCCTCCAGCATAGAGATCGCCTTCGACTATGCCCTCCGGCTGAAAGCCGCCCTCCCCCAGCAGAAAGCCGCAACGCCATGACACAGTTCGATTTCATCTTCATGCTTACGCGCAACGACCGCACCGTCGCCGATGCCGCCATCCATGCCGCAACCGCGCTCAAGGCCGGCATCCGCCATATCGGCTTCAAGGACATCGGCCTGCCCTTCGAAGAGTTAACCGGTCTTGCCCGGCAAATCCGCGAAGGCGGCGGCAGCACCTATCTGGAAGTGGTCTCGCTGGACCGCGACAGCGAAATCCGCTCGGTCAAGGCGGCGGTCGGGCTTGGCGTGGATTACCTGCTTGGCGGCACCCATGCCGAGGATGTGCTGCCGCTGTTGCAAGGAACTTCGATCCGCTATTATCCCTTCCCCGGCCATATCCATGGACATCCGAGCATCCTCGCCGGCTCGCAGGCCGAGATCGTCGCCAGCGCCGTGGCATTGGCTCGCCATCCCGGTGTCGCCGGGCTTGACCTTCTTGCCTACCGCTCGACAGTCAATGTCCCGGCCCTGATCGACGCGGTGTGCCGCGCGGTCCCTAAGCCGGTGATCGTCGCCGGTTCGGTAGACCGCCCTGACCAGATCGACACGATCCGCCGCAGCGGTGCCGCGGGCTTCACCATCGGCACATCCGCGCTGGACGGGAAGTTCCCGGCCGAGGGGGCGGCGCTGGAGTGCCAGCTGCAAGCGATTGCTGCCTGCATCGACGAACAGCACAAAAGCCTCGTCTGCGGGGCGCGATCCTGACCCACAGCGACGCGCAAGTCTTTGCTTTCTCGGGCATTGGATTCAGCGGTTCCAAAGCCGCTTCCCCTCTTGTCTCACATCTCGCCATGAAGGAACCAATCATGTCTTTTCTCAAGACCATCGAACAGAACCCGTCCTTCGCACCGAAGAAATCCTCAGCGCTACCAGAGCGGCTGATTTCGGGCGATCCGCAATTCAAGAGCTGGCCGCAGGATGCCGACATGGATGGGCGCATCAACACTGGCGTCTGGGAAGCAACCGCCGGCGTGACACATTCCATCAAGGCCGATATCTACGAATTCTGCTATCTTTTGGCAGGAAACATCGAACTGACCCCAAAAGGCGGCGAACCGGTGACCTATGTGGCAGGTGACAGTTTCGTACTGAAACCGGGTTGGGTTGGCATCTGGAAGACAATCGAGACGGTCCGCAAGATCTACGTCACCGTCACCTGAACACGCACCACAGTTCTGGCCTCACCTACAGCGGGTTCGGGAGAGAACGCATACCGGCATCGTAGGGCAGCGAAACGCAGTTCATCATGCCGAAATCCAAAAAGTAATCGGTGCAATCTGCGGCGCCGGTTACCGATACTGAAACCTCTCATTGATTGCCGAGGCCCCATGTCCCCCCTGATCCACCACATCACCAGTGACGAAACACTCCCCAAATCGGCCGATGTCGTGGTGATCGGCGGTGGCATCATCGGCGCCAGCGCTGCCTATTTCCTGGCGCGGCGCGGTCTGTCGGTCGCGCTGGTGGAAAAGGGCTATGTCGGCTGCGAGCAATCCAGCCGGAACTGGGGCTGGTGCCGGAGGCAGAACCGCGACGCCCGCGAGATGCCGGTCGCCAACCTAGCGATGCGCCTGTGGGACGATATGACCGCCGAGATCGGCCAGGATCTGGGCTTTCGCCGCTGCGGGCTCACCTATGCCACCACCAATCCCAAGCAGCTTGCCGAATGGGACAATTGGCGTCCGGTGGCCCGACAGTTCGACGTCCCCACGCGGATGATGAACGCCGACGAGACCGCTGCCGCCGTCCCGACGGCGGGCGGGCGCAAATGGGTGGGTGGGGTCCATGCGGCCAATGATGGCAAGGCCGAGCCGGCGCTCGCTGCGCCACGGATTGCCGAAGGCGCGCGCAAGCATGGCGCGACCATCCATCAGAACTGCGCAGCCCGCGGCCTCGACATCACCAATGGTCGCGTCACTGGCGTCATCACCGAAAAGGGCCTGATCCGGACCAGTGCGGTGCTTTGCGCTGCCGGGGCCTGGGCATCGGCCTTCATGCGCATGCATGCGGTATCGGTTCCTCTGGCCAACGTCCGGCAGACCTCGTTGCGGACCGCGCCTGCCCCGGATTTCGGTGAGGCGGTCTTTACATCCGACTTCGCCATGACGCGCCGTCTCGACGGCGGCTACACGATCGCTATCAGTGCTCGGGCAACGCTTGAGATTACCCCGCAGGCCATCCGCCATGCCAAGCCGTTTCTGCCGATGTTCATGAAACGGCTGACAGCGGTAGAGGTCGGCATCAGCCGTTCGTTCTTTGAGGGCCCGGATTCGATGCGGCGCTGGCAATTCGACAAGCCGACCCCTTTCGAGCAATTCCGTGTCCTCGATCCCGCGCCGAACCAACGGACGCTGGCCACCATCATGTCCCGGCTGCAGACCCGGTTCCCAACCGTTGCCGATGCCGGCGTAGTGTCCACCTGGGGTGGGTATATAGATTCGACACCGGATTCGGTGCCGGTTATCTCGCCAGTGGATAGTATCGGCGGTGTGTTTATCGCCGCCGGCTGTTCCGGTCACGGCTTTGGCACGGGTCCCGGCTTTGGCCATCTGGCGGCGGATCTGGTCGCAGGCGGCGCGACCTGTGCCGATCCGACCCCCTACCGCCTGTCGCGGTTTTCTGATCGGTCGAAAATTCAGGTTGGCGACTTCTGAGGCCAGATCGACTTTCATTCCTGAGGTTGCCTGCCCAGTTCCCGCAGCGCATGGGCACGCGGTACCAAGTGGTACCTGCGACCAGGGAGCTGTAGGCAACCGTCAGGCTGTTCCCCGCGCTTCGCGGGGCCAGGTCGCGCCCGCTGATCCTAAAACATGTCGCAAACCTGCAACAGCGCGATCCAGTTGTGGTCAATCCCAGTTCCCGCTCGCTTTGGCTGTGGGCGGGCGCTGCCAGCCCGGACTTCCCACAAACCGCCTGCAAAAGCCCGTGCCGGTTTGGCGGCCAACTGGAGGGGCTTGTGCTGCACGTTTCGGCATTGCGGCACATTCTGCCAAGGGTCTGCGCCTATTCTTGTCTGACAGGTCAACTTGACAGGAACCACACACATGGACCACTTCCGCCCTAAATACGTGACGTTCGACACCCACGGCACGCTGATCAACTTCCAGATGGCGGATGCCGCCCGGGATCTTTACGCCCATCTTCTGGACGCGCCGCGCATGGAGGAATTCATCCGCAACTTTCAGGGCTACCGCTTTGATGAGGTGATGCAGGACTGGAAGCCCTATGCCGATGTCGTCCACAATGCGCTGGAACGCAGCTGCCGCCGCAACGGCGTGGCCTTCCGCACCGAAGACGCGCTGATGATCTACAACCGCATCCCGACATGGGGACCGCATGCCGATGTTCCGGCGGGGCTGGCGAAACTAGCCAAGGAAATTCCTCTGGTCACCATCACCAACTCGATGAAGGTGCAGATTCCGTCGAACATCGCCAAGCTCGGTGCGCCATTCCATGCCGTGCTGACCGCCGAAGAGGCCGGTGCCTACAAGCCGCATTTCAAGGCGTTTGAGTACATGTTCGACACGCTGGGATGCGGCCCGGAGGACATCACCCATGTGTCGTCGTCTTTCCGGCACGATCTGATGTCGGCCTATGATCTGGGGATCAAAAGCAAGGTCTGGGTCAACCGCGGCCATGAACCCGCCAACCCGTTCTATGAATACACCGAAATCCCCGACATATCGCATCTGCCCGGCGTGTTCGGCATCTGATCCGGCTCTGCAAAGACTGGGGCGTCCCGTAGCCGGGGCGCCGCATCATTCTGAACGACAGACAGCAAATTCCTGTAGCACGAGGATTGTTCGAATTGAATGCCCGCACGGTTCCGGACGTTGGGGGAACCGGGGGCCATGGCCCGCAACCCGCAGCCGTTGTATCGACCGAAGCTTATTTCCGGGCCGCTTCCGCAATCCTTGCCATGCAGGTCGGTGTTACAGAGCCGGATAACTCGGCAGACCTTCTGCACCGCCATTATGGCCTGACCGGAGCTTTGGCGACCCTGTCCTCTGAGGTTGAGCGCACGGTTGCGGTTGACCTTGCGGATGGCCGCCGCCTGATCCTGAAAACATCGGCCAGACCCGAGGCGCTGGACAGTTTTCGCTTTCAGGCCGCCGCAATTGCCGGTTTGCAGGGAGCGGCGGGCTTTGTTGCCCCTGCGGCACTGCCGACTTTGGGCGGCGATCTGATCTTCGCGGAACCCGGCATTTGTGGCTATCTGCAAACCCGTCTGGACGGCACTGCGCTGCATCAGGCGCAGCCGACGCCCGATCTGCTGTACCAAACCGGCACCGCGTTGGCCCGGCTGGACCTTGCGCTGGAACCGCTGCCCCTGCCCGCGACCACCCGCCCGATCCTTTGGCACATCGGCTGCTGGCCGCGCTTGATGGAATATGCGCCGCATCTGCCCGCCGGGCCGATTGCCACACAGGTCGCCAATGCGATGCGCGACTATGTGGAAACGATCGAACCACAGATCTGCGATCTGGAATGGCAGGTCACCCATAACGATCCCAGCCCGTTCAACATGATGGCCACGGATCACGGCCTTGGCTTCATCGACTTTGGCGATGGCTGCCAAAGTCCGCGCCTTCAGGATCTGGCGATTGCGGCAAGTCATGTCGTCCAGGACCCTGGCCTTGCCCTTGGCGGGGCCGAACATCTGATTTCCGGCTATGCCTCGGTCAGTCCCTTGTCGGCACTGGAGGCACGACTGCTCGTCGGCCTGATGCGGGCACGGCAAAGCGCGCTGATCCTGATCAATTACTGGCGTGCCCACCTGTTTCCGTCCGAGGCCCAGTATATCAAGAAGAACGTCGCGCGGGCCGAGCATGGCCTTGCCATCCTGTCGGCCCTGACGGCCGTTTCTGGCGAGGCGGCAGTTCAGGCAGCACTGTCGCGCCACACCTGACATCACCGAACGGCAGATCCGCCACCCCATCAAGACACCCTTCCAAACAGGCGCAAGCACATGTCCACAGACCTTATGCCCAACCGTTACCGGCCCGGCGAAGCCACGCTTTCCCCACGTGAGGAGGCGCTGATCGCCCGGCGTGACAATGTTCTGGGCGCGTCCTACCGGCTGCAATATCGCCGCCCGGTGCATTTCATCCGGGGCGAGGGGATGTGGCTTTATGATCCTGACGGGCGACCCTATCTGGATTTCTACAACAACGTGCCCTCGCTGGGTCATTGCCACCCCGAAGTGAACGCGGCCATGGCGGATCAGGCGGGCCGGATCAGCGCCAACACCCGCTATTTGGAGCCCCGGTTGGTCGATTATGCCGAGCGGCTGGTCGCCACCTTCCCCAGCGAAATCAACCGGGTGGTTTTCACCTGCACCGGCAGCGAATCCAACGATCTGGCCCTGCGCATCGCCCGCTTTGCCAGTGGCAACGAGGGTGTGATCGTGTCGGGACATGCCTATCATGGCACCAGTGCTGCGGTTGCCGCAGTGTCGCCGAACCTTGGCGACGCGGTCATGCTCAGCCCGAATGTGCGCATGATCGCGTTGCCTGGCCCGGCGGGAGTACCACAAGCTGAGGCCGCCGCGTTCTTTGAGGCGCAGGTTCGCGCCGCTATCGTGGACCTGAAACGTCGCGGTATCGGCGTGGCGGCCTTGCTGATCGACACCATCTTTTCCAGCGATGGCGTCTGGGTGGACCCGCCCGGATTCATCGCAGGCGGTGTGGATGCGGTGCGCGAAGCGGGAGGTCTGCTGATCGCCGACGAGGTGCAGCCGGGGTTCGGACGCACCGGCAGCCATATGTGGGGTTTTGAGCGGCACGGCGTCGTGCCGGATCTGGTGACGCTTGGCAAGCCGATGGGCAACGGCTTTCCCATTGGCGCGGTGGTTGGTCGCCATGCGCCGATGGACCGCTTTGGCAACACCGCCCGCTATTCCAACACCTTTGCGGGAAACACGATTGGCATTGCGACGGCAGATGCCGTGCTGACCATCCTGCAACGCGACAAGATTGCGCAGAACGCGCTGGCCATGGGCCTGCGTCTGCGGGCCGGGCTGGAGGATGTGGCGCGGCAGCAATCTGGAATTCAGGCGATCCGCAATGCCGGCCTGTTTTTTGGCGTCCAGATGGGGCGTGACGGGATGGACCCGGCAGGCCGGCGCGCGATGGCGCTGGACGTGGTGAATGCCCTGCGCGACGACGGCGTTCTGGTCAGCACCACCGGAGCCAACGAGGATGCGCTGAAAGTGCGCCCGCCGTTGATCTGTCAGGCCGAACATGTTGACGCCTTTGTCACCGCTGTAAAGCGGGCGCTGACCACGGTGGGCGCCAGGGCCGCGGGTGGGTGGGTGACCCGTACGCGGCAGCCCTAAGCGCCCTGACAGCCCCGCCTCAAATGCCTTGGGCCGCGCTTTCCAACACGGAAAGCGCGGCCCAAATCTGTTAAACTCGTGAAACCTGTCTGCCCCGCCGTCAGATCGTGTCGTTGCGCACATCCAGCGCATCGCGCAGCCCGTCACCGATGAAATTGAAGCTGGAAACGGCGATGGTGATGACGATGCCGGGGATGATCGCTAGCCACGGGGCCGATGCAAGATACTGCTGCGCGCCGTTCAGCATGTTGCCCCAGCTGGGCAGTGGCGGCTGGATACCGAAGCCAAGGAAGCTGACATAAGCCTCCAGCAGGATGGCGCGGGCCACGGTCAGGGTGGCGGCGACGATGATCGGGCCCGTGACGTTGGGCAGGATCTCGCGGAACATGATATGCGCCCGGCTGAGCCCCAGCATACGGCCAGCGAGAACGAATTCGCGTTCTTTCAGGGAACGCACTTCTGCCTCGACGATCCGCGCCACCTCCATCCAGCCAGTGACAGCAATGATCACGGTGATCATCAACGGGCTTGGCTTCAGCGCGGCCGACAGCGCCAGCAGCAGGAAGATCGACGGATAGGACAGGAAACCATCCACGGTCCGCATCAGAACCGCGCTGATCCAGCCGCCACGATAACCTGCAACCACGCCGATCAGCGTGCCGACCAGCGTTGCCAGCACCATGGCGATGAAACCGACCAGCAGAGAGATGCGCCCGGCCATGAACAGCCGCGCCGCGATGTCGCGGCCAAGCGGATCGGTGCCAAGGTAATGCTGGCCGCTCATCGGCGGCGCAAAGCGGGCGCGCAGGTCGATATAAAGTGAGTCATAAGGCAGCAGCCAGGGTCCGATGATGCAGATCAGCGTCAGCGCGCTGATCATCACGAGCCCGAGCAGCGCCAGCCGGTGGCTCATAAAGCGGCGCATCACGCGGCTCTGCCACCAACGCAGCGGAGCCTGATTTAGGGTGAGGGTGGTCATGGCGTTGGGCTCCTGTTGCG
>NZ_JAXMJJ010000014.1:0-3459 GCF_034376685.1 Cypionkella sp. | reverse complement strand
CAGTTGCAGCGCGAGGGCGTTGATGTGCGCGGGGTGGCGACCGACCCGGATCGCCTGACGGCGCTGGTCATTCTGGGGATCCGCGATTCCGAACAGTTTCCACTAATCTTCTACCGCGAGAATTGCGCAGACATGGCGCTGTGCGAGGACGATATCGACGAGGGACTGATCGCCGACACCCGTTCGGTTCTGGCGACAGGCACGCATCTGTCAAACCCGCGCACCGAGGCGGCGGTATTGAAAGCGCTGGCGCTGGCGCGAAAGCACGGCGCCAAGACTGCGCTTGATATCGACTATCGCCCCAATCTGTGGGGCGTGGCGGGCCATGGCGATGGGGAAAGCCGTTTCGTCGAAAGCGCGGCGGTAACGGCCAAATTGCAGGCCACCTTGCATTATTTCGATCTGATCGTCGGCACCGAGGAAGAATTCCACATCGCTGGCGGCACGACAGACACCATCGGCGCGCTACGGGCCGTGCGCGCTGTGACCCCCGCCGTGCTCGTCTGCAAGCGCGGCGCGGCGGGGGCGGTTGCTTTTGAGGGGGCAATCCCAGACAGCCTGGACGAGGGTCAGACCGGCCCCGGCTTTCCGATTGAGGTGTTCAATGTGCTGGGCGCGGGCGACGGGTTTTTCTCGGGCCTGATGAAGGGGTGGCTGGATGGGGAAAACTGGCCGCGTGCTCTGGAATATGCCAATGCGTGCGGGGCCTTTGCGGTCAGCCGTCATGGATGCACCCCCGCCTATCCGTCCTTGACCGAACTGGACTTCTTTCTGAAACGCGGAGTGGTGCGGCCGGACCTGCGCAATGACTCCCCATTGGAGCAGATCCACTGGTCGACCAACCGCGCGCGGCGCGGCCTGCCCGACTGGTCAGATATCCGGGTCTTTGCCTTTGACCATCGGATGCAGTTGGAACAGATGGAGGGTTATACGGCGGCCAAGGGCGCAGCCTTCAAAGAGCTGTGCTTGAGCGCTGCCCAAAAGGTTCAGGCCCGCAGGCCCGGCTATGGCATTTTGTGCGATAACCGGATCGGGCGCAGCGCCTTGCATGCCGCCTCTGGTACGGGGTTGTGGATCGGGCGTCCTTGTGAATGGCCCGGATCACGCCCTTTGACACTGGAGCCGGAACTGGGGCCGGACTGTGGCGGGCTGGAGGCTTGGGCGCGCGAGAACGTGGTCAAGGTCTTGTGCTTTTGCCACCCCGAGGACACCGCCGCCTTGCGGGCAGAGCAGGAAGCCACCGTAAAGCAGCTGTTCACCGCGGCGCGCCGGAATGATCTGGAGTTTCTGCTCGAGGTGATCCCGTCCAAGGTCGGGCCGGTTGATGACAGGACGACCGCGACCTTGATCGAACAGTTTTATGCTGCGGGTGTCTATCCCGACTGGTGGAAGCTGGAGCCGATGCAGACCGCCACCGCATGGCAAAACGCAATTCGTGCGATCGAGACGCACGATGCCCACACGCGCGGTATCGTCGTGCTGGGGCTGGATGCGCCAGAGGCCGAGCTTGCGGCAAGCTTTCAAGTGGCAGCGGCCTTTCCCCTCGTGCGTGGCTTTGCTGTCGGTCGCACGATCTTCGGGGCAGTAGCGCAGGCATGGCTTGCCGGAGATTTGGGCGATGCCGATGCCGTGGACGAGATGGCCCGGCGCTTCGCCCGGCTGAGTGGGATCTGGGATGCGGCCCGCGCGGCGGCAGGAGGCAAATAGAATGACGACGATCCGGCTGACCGCAGCACAAGCCATGGTAAAATGGCTGTCGGTGCAGATGAACGAGGAAGGCCAGCGGTTCATTCCCGGCATCTGGGCGATCTTCGGCCATGGCAACGTGGCGGGGATCGGCGAGGCACTTCAACGGGCGCAGCATGGTGATTTGTGCGGCAACGATCCTTTTCCGACATGGCGCGGCCAGAACGAACAGACGATGGCCCATGCGGCGATTGCTTTTGCCAAGGGCCGCGCGCGCAAGCAGGCCCACGCGGTAACGTCCAGCATCGGGCCGGGGTCCACCAACCTTGTGACCGCAGCCGCCCTGGCCCATGTGAACCGTCTTCCATTGCTCATCGTGGCAGGGGATGTTTTTGCCAGCCGCCGCCCCGATCCGGTGCTGCAACAGGTCGAGGATTTTGACGATGGCACCATCAGCGCCAATGACTGTTTCAAGCCTGTGGTGCGCTATTTCGACCGCATCACGCGCCCTGAACAGCTGCTGACAGCCTTGCCCCGTGCGGTGCGTGTGATGACAGATCCGGCCAATTGCGGCCCCGTCTGTCTGGCCTTTTGTCAGGACGTCCAGTCCGAAGCGCACGACTGGCCCGAAGCCTTCTTTGCGCCCCGCGTCTGGCACATCCGCCGTCCGGAACCTGACGCGCTCGAGTTAAAAACCGTTGCAGACCTGATCCGCGCCGCCCAACGACCCGTGATCATCTGCGGTGGTGGCGTGATTTATTCGGGTGCTGAAAGCACCTTGGGTGCATTTGCGGAAAAGCACGCCATTCCGGTCACCGAGACACAGGCAGGCAAGTCGGCTCTGGCGCAGGCGCACCCGATGAACTTCGGCGCGGCGGGGGTTGATGGCGCGGCATCCGCAAACGCGGCTCTGAGTGCTGCGGATCTGGTGATCGGCATCGGCACGCGGTTGCAGGACTTCACCACCGGATCACGGACGCTGTTTGCTGACGGGGCCAAGTTGGTCTCTATCAATACCCACGGCTATGACGCGGCCAAGCACGGGGCGGTAAGCCTTGTCGCAGATGCCAAGGTGGCATTGGAGGCGCTATCGGTGCGGATCGGCGCGTATTGCGCGGCACCGGATACGGCAGCCCGCGCGGCATGGCTGGCAGCGGTCGATGCCAAATGTCAAACCCCGGTTGCCGCAGGGGCCTTGCCAACCGATGCTCAGGTTATCGGGGCCGTGCAGGCGGTGGCCACCAAGGACAGCATCGCGATGTGTGCCGCAGGCACCATGCCAGGGGCGCTAAAGTTGCTGTGGCAGGCGTCGCAAGGCGGCTATCACATGGAATACGGTTACAGCTGCATGGGCTACGAGGTCGCCGGCGCCATGGGCCTGAAACTTGCGCTCCCCGAGCGCGAGGTGATCTGCTTTGTCGGTGATGGCAGCTATATGCTCGCCAATGCCGAACTGGCCACCGCCGTCATGCGGCGCATTCCCTTTACCGTGGTTCTGACCGACAACAGCGGTTACGGCTGCATCAACCGGCTTCAGCAGGTCAGCGGCGGCGCCCCGTTCAACAACATGTATGTCGATTGCACGATCGAGGACCAGCCCGAGATCGACTATATCGCCCATGCCGCCAGTATGGGTGCGCATGCGGTCAAGGCAAAGAACCTCGCCGATTTGCAGTCCGCCTTGCAGACCGCGCGCGGCAAGCGCAAGCCGACCGTCATCGTGATCGACACCACCGCAGCCCCGGGTCCCGGAGACGGTCTGGACGGGGCAGG
>NZ_JAXMJJ010000013.1:0-6192 GCF_034376685.1 Cypionkella sp. | reverse complement strand
AAGGCATGGGCAACGCTGGTTTGTTGGAAATCCGGCGGATCAAGGCCGCATTGGCGCGCATAGCGGCAGGGGACTACGGCATCTGTGCCAAATGCGGCCAAGACATCACGTCCGAGCGGCTGGATGTGCTGCCTGACACACCGTTCTGCCGAAACTGTGCTGAATAGGGGAGAATACCATGCCGAAAAAAGATCCATTGGCCGAACTGAGCCAAGAGATGCTTGCAGCCACGCTGTCCGGGCAAGCGATGGGGTTGAACCTGTTGCTGGCCGAAATGCGTGCGCTGAGTGAAGTGCTGCCGGGGGCTTTGGCGCAATCTGCCGCGGTGTCAGAGCGGGTTGGTCCCGCTGAAGAAGCCGATTTCGACAATATGCCGGTCTGAACACGCTCACAGTCTGCCCGCTTGTGCGGTGTGGGATTGCCAAGGCAGTCCGTCCACCGCTTAATGGTGCGATGGTAAATGGAGCAGGCGGAATGGACGGCAAGGCCTTGGCGGATGCGGTGCGGGTCGAACGCCGAGGGGCCGTTTTGTTGCTGATCTTGGCGCAGCGTCCGGTGAACGCACTGACGCAGCCGCTGCGTGCTACGCTTTCGGCGGCCTTGCGTGCTGTGGCTGACAGTGATCTGCGGGCGGTGGTGATCTGCTCGGATCTGGCGGCGTTTTCGGCAGGGGCGGATATGTCCGAACTGGGCAAACCTGCCGCCGCACCGGGGCTTCGCGCTCTTTGCACGCAGATTGAAGATTTTCCCAAGCCAGTGATTGTGGCCTTGAACGGCAGCACTCTGGGGGCGGGATTGGAGTTGGCTCTGGCGGCACATGGCCGGGTGGCCAGCCCTGCCGCCCATCTCGGATTGCCGGAAATCGGGCTTGGTGTGGTGCCCGAAGCCGGGGCAACGCAGCGGTTGCCGCGTCTGGTTGGCGCATCTGCGGCCTTGAAGCTGATGCTGGAGCCTGCGCCGATAAGCGCCGCGCAGGCCCTGACCATCGGCTTGGTGGATCAGGTGTTTGAAGGCGATCTGCGGGCACAGGCCTGCGCCTTTGCGGAAAGACTGGCAGAGGCATTGCAGGGCAGGGCACCGCTGAAAACCTCGGACCGGCGCGATGGCTTGCGGGACGGCAAGGCATTTCAGGCCGCGATTGCGGCGGCGCGGGCGCGCTATGCGGGCACACCACTGCCAGCCCCGGCGCGGTTGATTGATTGTGTCGAAGCATGTCAACTTTTGCCTTGGGAACAAGGGCTTGCTTTTGAGGCCACCGCGCGAGAGGCGCTGATCAACACGCCGCAAGCACAAGGGCTGCGCCACGCCTATTTTGCCGAACGCCGGGCGATTTTCCCGCCTGCGCCGCTGGCCGATTTTGGCGCGGCAAAGCTGGGCAGTTTTGCAGTTTGGGGCGCGGCAGAACCGGCGGCAGATCTGGTGGCACAGGCTTTGGCGGCGGGATTGCGCGTCACTCTGGTGGAGCCTTCGCGCGAAATACTGGTTGCGGCTCTGCAGAAAATCGCATCGCGGCAAGAGGCAGCCGTGGGGGAGGGGCGGTTGACTCCAGAGGCGCGGGATGCCGACTGGGCGCGGCTGAGCACGGCATCCGATGCGATTGGCGGCGTTGATCTGGTGTTGAAGAACGCCGATACACCGCCGCCGCCGCTGGAAGCTGACATCCCGGTCATTGAGTTGGGCGCGTTGCCAGCGCGGGCGGCGGGCACGCGGGTTGGGCTAAGCGTGGCGGCGGCGGCCGGGCTGGTGGCGGAACTTGCGGCGGGGGCAGAAGCTTTGGTCGCGGTGCAGGCTTTGGGCCTCGCACTTGGGCGGCGGCTGGGCTGGAAGCTGCTGTTCACCGGGCCGGGCGGGCCGATTGACCGCCGCCTGCGCGCGGCGCTGTCTGCGGCGATTTCTCAGTTGGAAGCCGAGGGGCTGGCGCGACCGATCATCGCGGCGGCGCTTGGCTCGTTCGGCATCGGGGTCAGTGGGCGCGGGCCTTTGCCTGCGGCCCCGCCCGAGGCCAAGCGGGTGCTGGATGCCTGCCTTGCGGCTTTGGCCAATCAGGCGGCACGGCTGATCAGCGAGGGCGTGGCGCGCAGGCCGCTGGATGTGGATGCGGCGGCGGTGCTGCACGGGATGTTCCCGCGCTGGCAGGGCGGGCCGTTGTTTCAGGCCGACAAGCGCGGATTGCTGGTGTTGCGCGCCGATCTCAAGCGCCGGGCCGAGGCGGCACCGCAGATCTATGCGCCAGATCCGCTGTTTGATCGGCTGATCGCCGATGGCCGTGATTTCGCCACGCTGAACCGCGCGGATTAACCCCGCGCTTATGCCAGAATAACCCCGACCACCACCAGGATCAGCCCCAAGCCCGACACCGCCAGCGCGCCCATGTTCCACACCACAACGCGCTGCATCGCGATGCGGGCCTGATCATCGGGCAAATTCTGCCGCTTGATGCCCAGCACCAGCTTGATGCACCACAACAGCCCGACAATACCCAGCAGGGTCAGCGCTGTTCCGATCCAGATCACGATTTGCATACCTGCCTCCCAGAAAACCTGCGCCTGCGGTAACGCTGTTGGCAAAGCCTTGCAACCCCGTGCGCGGCGCGCTTGAACCTGCAAGCCTCGGCATATAGGAACAACCAAACCCAAAGCGAAAAGCCAAACTGAAAAGAGTCCCGCGATGAATGACGTAACCGCCGCCTATAACGTGACCGCTGACGAGCTGCGCCAGTTCATCGAGCGCGCCGAGCAACTTGCTTCCGAGAAAAAGGACGTGGCCGAACAGGAAAAAGAACTGTTCGCCGAGGCCAAAGGCCGCGGCTATGATACCAAAGTCATGCGCAAGGTGATCGCGCTGCGCAAGCGCAAGCCCGACGAGATTGCCGAAGAAGAAGCGATCATCGAGATGTATAAATCCGCTTTGGGGATGCAGTAACTTTAGACGCTGCAGTGTCATTGGCAAAGCTGGAACCGGGTTGTGCACAGGCGCATCCCGGTTTTTCCATTCCTGCAAACAGGTATTGGAAACGACCACGCCAGTCTGCGCAACGCGATACGCCGTTGCCCGTCAGGTGGACTTCTGGCTTCAGGGTGAGATGAAATCCACGCCCGGCATATGGGTGATGCGATAGACATCTTCCTCGTAAAGCCGGGTCAGCTCTGCCACGGTTTCCTCGGTCCAACCAGGCATTTCGATCTCGGTGGCGATGCGGTCGGGCAGGGCGAATTTATCCAGGAAAGCCGAGACGATCTTGCGCCATTGCATCACCGATGAAGGCGGATGGCCAGCAAGATAGCTTTGCAGCCGGGTCATGCCTTCGCCTGACATCAGCGTGGCCAGCAGATCTTCCTCCCCCTCCAGCGCCACGTTCTCTGGCAAGCCCGCGACGGTGCGCAACACTTCGGGCCAGATCAGCGGGGTGTCTTCGTCGCACCAGATCGTCAGCGGTGTGCCGGGATTGAGCGTCAGGATCCGCTGCACCACATGTGACCAATGCAATTGATAAATATCGGCCTTGCCAATGAAATCGGCATAGGTCTTGTTCGGCAGTTTTTCCAGCAGGGCGGGCAGGAAGGTCGCCGGATTGCGGATTGCAAGGTGGAATTCGGCCTCGATCTCGGGGAAGATCTGGCTGAAGGCGCGCACGCGTTCGCCTGCTGCCGGGTATAGCGTGCCGTCCAATGCCCAAGGTGCCAGCGACAGAAAGCTGTCCCAAGACAACACCATGCGGTCGGCGACATCCTCTTCCATGATCTTGTCAAGGATCAGCGCCTGCCGATCCCGGCTGGCCGCATTGCCCTTCAGCTCGATCGCAGTGTCGCGCAGCAGGTTGCGGTAGCGTTTCGGACCGGGCACGACAATGCCATGCTCGGCCAGCACCTCACGGTTTTTCATAAGACATTTCAGAAGCCGCTCTTCATCGGTGAAGTGCGCGCCAAGGTGATAGACGATCCGCATCGGGTGGCTGCCTGCCTGCTTGTTCTTGTTGGCGCAACTATAGTCGGTTTTCTTTACAGGGAAACCGCTTTCCGCTAGGACCGCGCGGATGATGCCCACGCAAAACAGTCAGAATTCCCGCCTACGCCTGTGGTGCCTGCGCATCACAGCGTTCCGGCTGGATATCTGGTCGGCGGGCGCGCTGCTGGTCGGGGCGATTGTGCTGGTGCCGATGCTGGCGGTGGTCTGGATCGCGTTTCATCCGACGGAAAACATCTGGCCGCATCTGCTATCGACGGTGTTGCCGCGCTATTTCACCGCCACGTTGCGGATGATGCTGGGCGTGGGTTTGCTCTCGGCGGCAATGGGGGCGGGGGCGGCGTGGCTGGTGGTGATGTACCGCTTTCCCGGCAGTCGCGGTCTGGACTATGCGCTGCTGTTTCCAATGGCGATCCCCGCCTATGTCGGGGCCTATGCGCTGGTCGATTTTCTGGATTATGCCGGGCCGTTGCAGATCGCGCTGCGGGGTGCTTTTGGCTGGCAGAGCGCGCGCGATTACTGGTTCCCCGAGATCAACTCCGAGCCTGCCGCTATCCTCGTGTTGTCTGCGGCGCTGTATCCCTATGTCTATCTGATGACCCGCGCCGCGCTGCGGGAGCAGTCGGGGGCCAGTTACGAAGTGGCGCGTTCCTTGGGATTGGGGCCGTGGGGGATGTTCTGGCGGCTGGGCCTGCCCTTGGTGCGCCCAGCGATTGCGGCCGGTGTGGCTTTGACCATGATGGAGACGGTGGCTGATTTCGGTACAGTGTCGACCTTTGGCGTGCAGACACTGACCACCGGGGTGTTCTCGACCTGGCTGAATGGCGGCAATGCGGGTGGGGCGGCGCAGATTGCCGGGGTCATTCTGACGGTGGTGCTGGTGCTCTTGAGCATCGAATATGTCAGCCGCCGCAACGCGCGCTTTCACCGCCCTTCGCGGGCGACCCGGCCGGTGATGCCGATCCAGTTGCATGGGCCGTGGGCCTGGGCCGCGACGGCTTTGTGTGCGGTGCCATTTCTGTTGGGGTTTGTGCTGCCGACTGCGGTGATGCTGGGCCATGCCCTTGCCAAGCCGCAGATGTGGCTGGCGCCGGGGCTGCTGGAGGCCGCGCTGAACACCGTCATCGTTGGCGGAATTGCGGCGATGCTGACCGTCTCGGCGGCGTTGTTTCTGGTGTATGGCGTGCGGATGGTGGGGCGCAATCTGGCGCGCACCGTGCTGCCAGTGACAGCTTTGGGTTACGCGATGCCTGGGGCGGTGCTTGCCGTCGGCCTGCTGGTGCCACTGGCAGCGCTTGATCACCGCGTCGCCGATGCGGTGCTGGCGCTGACCGGATATGATCCCGGCCTGATGCTGACTGGGACCGCGGCGGCGATCGTGCTGGCCTATGTGGTGCGGTTTTTCGGCATTGCGCAGGGCGCGGTGGATTCGGCCTTTGGGCGGATTTCCCCGTCGTTGCCAATGGCCGCGCGCAGCCTAGGGCGTGGCGTGGGCGGCACATTGCGCGATATCTATCTGCCGCTGATGCGGGGATCGGTGTTGACCGCGCTGCTTTTGGTGTTTGTCGATTGCGTCAAGGAACTGCCTGCAACATTGCTGCTGCGCCCGTTCAATTTCAACACCTTGGCAACGCGGGTCTATGAGCTTGCCAGCCTGGAACGCATCGGAGAGGCCGCCCCGGCGGCGCTGATCGTCACCGCAATGGGCCTTGCTGCGGTGGCTTTGCTGGTCAGCGCCACAAGATAGCTATTCGCAGCAACCCCCTTGCACCGGACGTCGCCTGCCGATATTTGAGGGGAACTGCCCTTATAGCTCAGCTGGTAGAGCACCTGATTTGTAATCAGGGGGTCTCGGGTTCGAATCCTGATGGGGGCACCATTTATCTCAAATTTCACTCAATCATATAACGATTGCAGCAACTTAACGCCCTCCTCGGTCCTCAGGAGGTCCGCTTTATAAGTGTTACAGTGACGCTGAGATATCTCAAAGAGCTTGATGGAGATCGTTGGGAGTATCGGCGCAGAGTTCCTGAGTCGTGCAAGGCTGCAGTTGGCAAGTCTGAGTGGAAGCGCGTTTTTGTTGCCCGTGTGTTGATTTTCACCCAGAACTGAGCCGGTTTTTTCACCGAGAAGTGAGCCACCTCTGATTATGGATTTCGGTTCATGCAGGGGTCAAGCTGTGTGTTGTTTCCTTCTTTTTCTTGGCGGCGGATGCGGCAGCGGAGCTGG
>NZ_JAXMJJ010000012.1:0-81632 GCF_034376685.1 Cypionkella sp. | reverse complement strand
CGCCAGCCCAGGCAGGCGCGGCCAGATTACCTAGTGCGGTTTGCGGGACAAACCCCCTTGCTCAACGGCGTTCCGCCTTATGAGCAATGAACCGGAAAACTCTGCCCCGCAGAGTTTTCTTTCGGTTCGGGTCTATTTCTGCGCTGGTGGATCCAACTCCCCCGCCTGCGCCAGAAACGCCGCATATCGCGGGTCATCCTCTGCCCGCCTACCAGCCTTCTCGGCAATCGCGCGCACATGATCGGCACAGCACAAAGCGTGCAGCCTTGCCACATCGGGCAGCGCCATCACCTGTTCATGCAGCGCCTCAAACCGCGCCGCATAGCGGAACGCCGACAGATCCACCGCCCGCCCGCCATTGGCGGTTTTGAAGTATCTGGCGCGGTAGCGGTCTCCCAGCGCCACTGGCGATTTGGTGCCGTGTTTCAGGCTGTAGGTTTCTTCCGAGCGCAGCATGTAATGGTTGATCTGCGCGACGTCATGGCTGACCAGCGCTTCCGGCATCACCGTCAGATGGGTTTTCAGCGGGGCCCAGCGGGGCAGCTTTACGCCCTCGGCATTGACCCAGATGCCGCCCTCTTTGCCACGCCGCTGCGCCGCACGGTCATAGTCAAAGCCGCGCGGGCTGTGCTCGCCCAGATGGCTGAAGAATTTCACCTGCCGGAAGATCGACTTCACAAACCGCGAGGAACGATGCGTTGCCTCATGGGCATGGGTGAACTGGCGGTGCACCGGGCGGTCCTCAAAGCTTTTCCGCCCCGAGGTGCCAAACACCCGCCAATTCAGCGACATGCCCAGATAGGCGGGCTCGGTTGTCGACAGATCAATCAGATCGCCGATCAGCCCTTCGCCGCGATGGATCACCAGAAACTCGTCGACATCGCAGATCATCAGCCAGTTGCAGCGCCGCACCGCCTTGTGGCTCGCCGCCGCGTTCAGCTTGGCGCGGGTGATGCGCTGGCCGGGGGCTACGTCATGGCGGATGTGATGCACAAGGCCCGCCGCTTGCAGCGCGTCCAGCAGTTGCGGCGAATGGTCAGTGCAGTTGTTGGTGACCACCACCGCATCGGTAAAGCCCAGCATGCGATACCAGCACAGCCATTCCACGATGAATGGTCCCTCATTCCGCATCGAGGCTAAAGCTGTAATCCGCACGCCTGTCTTGTCTTTCTTGTTGGGCCGACCGGGTTGGCCTTTGGCCCTAAGCTGAAGTGCGGCTTGGGGCAAGTCAAGCGGGGGACTGGCGGGCATATGCGGTCAAAGATTAAGAATTCCTTAAAGTTCCTATACTATACCATTGATATAAAACACTTAAAAATGGTCCCGAGTTGGGACCACCCGCCCCGGCTTGCATCCCCGCGCGCAGCAGGGCATTTATAGCAGGCAAGCGGCAAACCGGGCGGATCTGATGAAACTCTTTGTAGGCCTCGGCAACCCCGGCGCGAAATACGCAGGCAACCGCCACAATATCGGCTTCATGGCCGTGGACCGGATCGCCGAAGATCACAGCTTTTCGCCGTGGCGGCGCGGCTATCAGGGGCTGGTATCCGAGGGGCGGCTGGGGTCGGAAAAGGTTGTCCTGCTGAAGCCCGAAACCTTCATGAACCTCTCCGGCCAATCAGTGCGCGCGGCGGTGGATTTCTTCAAGATCGACCTCGCCGACATCACCGTGTTTCACGACGAGCTAGACCTCGCCCCCGGCAAGTGCCGCGTCAAACAAGGCGGCGGTCATGCAGGCCACAACGGGCTGCGCTCGATCCACGCCCATCTCGGCGAAGCCTACGGCCGGGTCCGCCTTGGCATCGGCCACCCCGGCCACAAGGATGCGGTGGCGGCCTATGTCCTGCATGATTTCGCCAAGGCCGATCAGGACTGGCTCGACGATCTTCTGCGCGGCATCTCGGACGGCGCGCAAGCCTTGGCCGAAGGTGACGGCGCGCGGTTCATGAATGCGGTGGCCTTGCGGGTGGCCCCGCCAAGATCGTCGGCGAGTGTCGAGAAGCCTGTGAAACCAGCGCCTGTTGCAGCGGTGAAAGCCGAACCTGCGGTTGAGATCAGCCCGATGGCGAGGTTGAAGGACTTCTTCCGCTAACGTCCCAGCTCGATCAATTCTGCCACCGCCTCGGGGTTCAGGCGGTAATGGCCAGTGATGGGAAAGTCGAACAAACGATCCTCTTCCTGCGCTCCGGCCCCGATGTTGTGCAGGACTTGCGGGCGGGTGCCATCATCGCTGCGGGCATCCGAGATAAGACCGATATGCGGCAGGTTGCCGGGCAGCATCCACGTCACCACATCGCCGGGGTGGTAGTCGGCAGGGTCGCGGCTGACGGGCAGGTCTGCGCCGATCCGGGTGAACAGGGTTTGCAGGTTGGGCACGCGGCGGTGGTCGATGTTGCGGTCGGTGGTCTTGAGGCCCCATTGCTTGGGGTAGGCCGAGAAATGCGCTTTCATGTCGCGGTTCACGGCCAGTTGCAGATCGACACCCCAAGCGGTGCGCAGGGCGCGGATGATCACATCGGTGCAAACGCCGTGGGCGGGGTCCACATCGCCACCGGGGAAAGCAAGGCTTTGATAGCTGGGGTCGTAGATCGTGGTGACGCCGACTTGCGCACGGGCGGCCCTGATCAAGGCCGGGGCCTCTTGGGCGGCGGCAGGCAGGGCGAACAGCAGGGAGAACAGGAGGCTACGCATGGCAGGATGTAGCCAAAGCCCGCTGTGAGCCGCCAGCACAGCTTTGCGGTCCGGCACCTTTCCGCCAAGCCGGGGATCGGCTATGCAGGGCTATGGCGATCACCCTGACCTCATTGGCCGACCTTGCCGCGCACGGCTTTGATGACATCATCGACGCCCGCGCCCCTGCCGAATATGCCGAGGATCATCTGCCGGGGGCGATTTCTTTGCCCGTGCTGGACGATGCCGAGCGGGCGCAGGTGGGCACAATTTACAAGCAGGTCAGCCCGTTCACCGCGCGCAAAGTCGGTGCGGCGCTGGTGGCGCAGAATGTGGCCAAGCATTTGCAAGGGCCGTTGGCGGATAAACCGGGGGGCTGGCGGCCTTTGGTTTATTGCTGGCGGGGCGGACAACGCTCGGGGTCTTTTGCACTGATCCTGGGCCAGGTTGGCTGGCGGGTGGAGACGATTGCGGGCGGCTATAAGGCGTGGCGGGCCTTGGTGGTGCAGGCGCTGTATGATGCGCCGTTTCCCTGCCCGGTGGTGGTGCTGGACGGCAATACCGGATCGGCCAAGACCGAAGTGCTGAACCTGCTGCCCGCGCGCGGGGTGCAGGTTTTGGATCTTGAGGGTCTGGCGCGGCATCGCGGTTCGGTGTTTGGTCATGTCGGGGCGCAACCGTCGCAGAAGGCGTTTGACTGCGCTTTGGCGATGGCGATCTCGCGGCTGGACCCGTCAAGGCCGGTGGTGATTGAGGCCGAAAGCTCGAAGGTGGGCGACTGCCGTTTGCCGCCGGGGATCTGGAAGGCGATGGTCGCGGCGCCAAGGGTGGCGATTGCAGCGGATGTGGCGGCGCGGGCAGAATATTTACTGCGCGCATACGGCGACATGGCGGCGGATGGCGCGCGGCTGGTGCGGGTGATCGAGCAGTTGCGGCCCTTTCATGCTGCCGAGCGGATTGAGGCCTGGCAGGCGATGGCCGGGGCGGGGGCCTTTGTGGATTTGGCGGCAGGGCTGATGCAGCATCACTATGACCCGCGTTATGACAAGCACCGGGCGCGGATGCAGGCGCGGTTTGTCGAGATTGGGGCGCAGGGCTTGGATGATCTGGGGCGGTTGGCGGATCAGGTGGCGCAGGCGGTTCGGGCGGTGATCTAGCGGAACCGGCGGAACGCTCTGCGGGGAGTATTTTCGCCAAGATGAAACCGCTTGGCGCAAGGTTAGTCTGCGAGGGTTATTCGGGGCGGGCCTGCGGTGATTTCGCCAATGAGGACGGCACCGGGGATGGAGCTCAGCAGAGTTTCGGCGATGTCGGGCGGGACGGCTGCAAGCAAGCCCCCGGCAGTTTGCGGATCATAGAGTAGGGCTTTCAGCGCGGTCTCGGGGCCAGTGATGCGGCCTATAGTGGCTGCGCGGTTGGCCGGGGCAAGGCTGGAGGCTTGACCCGCAGCGGCCAGAGCGAGCGCTCCGGGCAGGGTTGGGATTGCGTCGCTGTGCAACAGGGCGGCGGTGTTTGAGGCGTCGAGGATTTCCAGCAAGTGGCCTGCGAGGCCGAAGCCTGTCACGTCGGTCATTGCATGGGCATGGGGCGCGAGGATGGCTGCGACGGGGCCGTTGGGTTGGCTCATCTGGTGCAGGGCGACCGCGACCGCTTCGCCAAGGATCAGGCCGGGGATTTGGGCCATAGCCATTTCAGCGGCCATGATGGTGCCGGAACCGATGGGTTTGGTGAGGATCAGCCTGTCGCCAGGCTTTGCGCCGGATTTGGTGATGGCGCGCTGGGCAAGACCGGTGACGGTGAAGCCGATGGTGAGCTCGGGGCCGATCGCGGTGTGACCACCGACGATATCGGCACCGGCGGTGCGGAACACCTCTGCCGCCTCGGCCATGATTTCGGCCAGCATTGTGGCGGCTTTTTCGGGGGAAAGCCGGGGCAAAGTGATCTGCGCGAGGGCGATTTGCGGCGCGGCTCCCATTGCCCAAATGTCGCCCAAAGCGTGGACGGCAGCGATGCGGGCCATCAGGCGGGGATCGTTGGTAAGGCTGCGCAGATGGTCGGTGGTGATGACTTGCACGCCACCGGGGACGCGCAGGATGGCGGCATCGTCGCCGGGGCCGGAGATGACCTCGGCGCGTTGCGGTTTTGGCAGGGCGACAAGGGCGGTGGCAAGGTCGGATGCGCCGAGTTTCGCACCGCAGCCGCCGCACAGTGGTTTGTCATCGATGAGGTCGCGCAGGCCGGGAATGGCGGGATTGGGTAAGGGCTGATGCATCGGAGGATAGCTGGCGAATTTCGCCATGAATTTCCGGTCGATGCGATCTTTCCAGCGCCACAGCCATGCGCCATCCAACGGCAGGCCCCATTTGTCGGCCACAGCGGCTTTGTGGCCGGTGGAGATCAGTTTGAGATAGTCACGCTGCGGTTTGAAGGCTTTGAGCGGCTGTTCCAGCAAAGCGGCGCGCAGGTTGTGCAGCAGGATGGGCGCGGCGCGGACGGCGTAAACGCCGGCTTTCGGGCGTGGCGCGAAGCCAAGATGGGCGCAGTCTCCGGCGGCGAAGATCGCGGGATCGGAGGTTTGCAGGCTGTCGGAAACGGTGAGAAAACCGTTGTGCAAGCTGAGCCCGGTTTCACCAAGCCACGCGTGGGGGCGGCTGCCCACGACCGAAAGGGTGAAATCCGATTGCAGCTGTGTGCCATTGGTGAGGGTGACGGCATCTGGTGTGATGGCCGTGGGTTTGGCATCGGTGAGCAGGGTGATGTCGGCGCGGGCAAGGTGGGCCAGCAGGGCATTGCGGGCCCCGCGCCCAAGGCCGGGCAGGGCGGTGGGGCCTTGTTCGAGCAGCGTGACTTTGGCGCCGGGCAGGCGATGTTTGCAGGCAAGCGCCAACTCAACTCCGCCGACGCCTGCGCCGATCACAGTGACCTGCGGCGCGGGCAGGGTGCGGGCGACAAAGGCCTGCCACTGGGTCGCGAAATCACCCAAGGGTTTGGCGGCATGGGCGTACTGGGTGAAACCGGGCAGGTCTGGCAGGTCAGAGGTGATGCCGATGTCGATGCTGCACAGATCATAGCCGAGGGGCGGGCGATCGGCGAGATGCAGGCGGCGGGTTTCGCGATCCAGCCCCGTCACGCGGTCGAGGATCAGTCGGGCGCCCGCAAAGCGCGCAAGGCGCACGAGGTCAATCATGATCTCATCGCGGGTATAATGGCCCGCAATCAAGCCGGGCAGCATCCCGGTGTAGGGCGCGGCGGGGTCGGGGTTTATCAGGGTCAGGCGCACGCCGGACAGTGGCTTCATCGCCCACATGCGCATCACAAGCGCATGGGCGTGTCCGCCGCCGACCAGCACCAGATCTTTGACAATGGGGAAGTTGGCGGGGAAATCGGCTTGCATGGCGCTCTCGGTTGCTTGCGGAACTTGGTAGCCCTGTGCGACCGGAAACACCATGCTTTCGCGGATGGGGCGATGGCAGGTGCAGCGGGCTTGGGGCTGGCTGTGGTTGCGCGGCGCGGCGGGGACGGCTAGCGTTGCACCATGAGATCACCCCAACAGCGCCTTGGCCTGACCCAAACCCAGCGGCTTGAGCTGAACACCAGCCTGCAAGCCTCGATTGCGATATTGCGCACCGATGCGGCGGGATTGACGCGCTATCTGGAGGAACAGGCGGCGCAGAACCCGCATCTGCGGCTGGACCCGCCGCCGCAGCCCAGCTTGCAGGATTGGTTGCCGCGTTGGTCTGGGGTGTTGGTGACGGGCGGCGGTGGTCTGGGGCTTGCGGCCGAGACGGCGGATACCAGCCCCAGCCTGATGGCGCATGTGATGGGTGAGATTGATCGGCTGAAACTGGCGCCAAAGGATCAGAAGATTGCGGTGGCGCTGGCCGAGGTTCTGGAGCCTTCGGGTTGGCTGGGCGCAGAGTTGAGCCTTGTGGTGGCCGAGACACGCGCGACTTTGGCAGAGGTCGAAGCCGTGCTGCACCGCTTGCAACAGTTTGAACCAACAGGACTTTTCGCGCGCAATCTGGCGGAATGTCTGCGGTTGCAGGCGATTGAAGCGGAGGCGTTGGATAAAGAGATGGTTGCGGTGCTGGCGCATCTGGATTTGTTGGCCGCAGGCGATCTGGCGCGGCTGGCCCGCGCCTGCAATATCTCGGAAGCCGCAGTTTTGCAGCGGTTTCGGGTGATCCGGGCGATGAATCCCAAGCCGGGGGCGGAATTTGCCAGCATCTCGGCGGCGCAATCGCGCGAGCCTGATCTGGTGGTGAAGGC
This sequence comes from Cypionkella sp., assembly GCF_034376685.1. GTDB lineage: Bacteria > Pseudomonadota > Alphaproteobacteria > Rhodobacterales > Rhodobacteraceae > Cypionkella. The sequence continues at coordinate 74,693 of NZ_JAXMJJ010000012.1, read as the reverse complement.
GACGGCGACGGGGTGGAGCATTGCGCTGAACCGCTCGGCTCTGCCGACGCTGCGGGTGGAGCGATCCGCAGCGGGATCGGCTGAGGGCCTGACGCAGGCCAAGGCGCTGGAACGGATGGTCGAGGCGCGCAATGCCACCCTGCTGTTGGTCGGTCGCGAGATTTTGCTGCGTCAACAAGAGGCGATCCGGCAGGGGCCGATCGGGTTGGCCCCGATGACGATGGCCGATCTGGCCGAGGCATTGGGGTTTCACGAAAGCACGATCAGCCGGGTGGTGTCGGGGGCGAGCCTCGATAGCCCGCGCGGCACATGGTGGCTGCGGCAGATGTTCAGCCCGGCTTTGGGTGGCAACGGCCAGCCGCTGATCTCGGGGGCGGCGATGCGGGGCAGGCTGGCGCGGCTGGTGGCGGCGGAAAACCCCGCGCGCCCGCTCTCGGATGAGGCTTTGGCGATGGCCTTGGCGATTGACACCGGGGTGACCATCGCGCGGCGCACGGTGGCAAAATATCGGGAGGCCGAGGGGATTCCGGTGGCGGGGCGGCGCAAGCGCAAGCCGGTTTTGCCGCGAATGGGCCGAAAAGGTCGCGCAGAGGGCTGACTTCGGCCTGCGCGCCCGCTATCGCTTGGGCGGAAATCAAGCGGGAAGTCAGATGGCGCATTTTCTGGGCGTGGATACCGGTGGCACTTACACCGATGCGGTGATCGTCGATGAGGCGGCTGATCTGGTGATCGGCAAGGCGAAATCGCTGACCACGCGGGCGGATTTGGCCTTGGGGATTGGCCGCGCAGTGGATGCGGCTTTGGCGCAATCGGGGGTAGCGGCGCAGGATGTGGCCTTGGTGTCGCTTTCGACGACCTTGGCAACCAATGCTTTGGTGGAAGGCCAAGGTGGCCGGGTGGCGCTGATCTTCGTCGGCTTTGACGAGGGCGATCTGGAACGCGGCGGGCTGATCGAGGCGTTGAAGGGCGATCCGGTGGTGAAGATCGCGGGCGGGCACAGCCATGCCGGCGTGCAGGTGGCTGCGTTGGATTTGGCGGCGCTTGAGGCGCAGTTGCGCGATCTTGGTCCGCAGGTAATGGGATTTGCTGTCGCCGCGCGTTTTGCTACCCGCAATCCGGCGCATGAAATTGCCATCCGCGATCTGATCCGCGCGGTGACGGGGCGGCCCGTGACCTGCTCGCATGAGCTGTCAGCGCAGCTGAACGGGCCGAAGCGGGCGTTGACGGCGGTGCTGAATGCCCGGCTGATCGGGATGATTGATCGGCTTGTAGCGGCGTGCGAGCGGCATCTGGCGGAAATTGGCATCACCGCCCCGTTGATGGTGGTGCGCGGCGATGGTGCGCTGATCTCAGCCGCAATGGTGCGCGAGCGTCCGATTGAGACGATCCTGTCGGGGCCTGCGGCGTCGATTGTCGGCGCGCGCTGGCTGACTGGGGCGAAGGATGCGCTGGTGTCGGATATTGGCGGCACCACCACCGATGTGGCGCTGCTGCGCGATGGCTTGCCCGAGATTGATCCGCAAGGCGCGCGGGTCGGGGGCTTCCGCACCATGGTTGAAGCTGTGGCGATGCGGACTAGCGGTTTGGGCGGCGACTCGGAAGTGCATTTGATCACCGAGGGCCTGACGGGCGGGATGCGGCTTGGCCCACGCCGGCTGATCCCGGTGTCGCTGCTGGCCTCCGAGCATGGCGCGATGGTGCATGGTGCGCTGGACAAGGCATTGTCGTCGGACAAGGCGGGCGAGATGGACGGGCGGTTTGTGGTGCCGATGGCGGGGCAGACCGGGGGGCTTTCCCCGCGCGAATTGACGGTGCTGGAGCGGATCACGCAGCCGATGCCAATGGCGCAGGTGCTGACGACCCGGCTGGAGATTGCAGCACTGGAGCGGTTGGTGGCACGGGGCCTCGTGATGATGGCCGGGGTGACGCCCTCGGATGCATCCCATGTTCTGGGCGGGCTGGAGGCTTGGGACGGCCTTGCGGCGGCGAAGGCGGTGGAGTTGCTGGGGCGGCGGCGCAATGGCTCGGGCGAGCGGTTCTCGACCGATGCAGCGGCCTTGGCGCAGGGCATTGTGGATCAGTTGACCACGCAGACGGTCGAATGCCTGTTGGAAGCGGCGTTTGATGAAGACCCCGGTTTTGCAGGCGAAAGCCCGGAAGTGCTGGCGCGGCACGCTTTGACGCGCGCGGCTTTGGGGCGGCATCGTGGGGTGATCGAGTTCACCGCGCGGCTGGGCGTCCCGGTGATCGGGCTTGGTGCCTCAGCCCCCTATTACTACGGCGCGGTGGGCAAGCGGTTGGGCTGCGAGATGATCCTGCCGGAACATGCAGGCGTCGCCAATGCCATCGGGGCTGTGGTCGGCCAGGTCAGCCAGCGCGCCACCGCGATTGTGACCAGCCCCGGCGTGGGCCGCTTTACCGCGCATTTGCCGGAAGGCTTGCAGACCTTCGCCGACCCGGAAACCGCGATGCAGGCAACCGAAGCGGCGCTGACGCTGGAAGCGGTGCGCCGTGCCAAACATGCGGGGGCGGAAGATTTGCGCATCACCACCGCGCGCGATCTGCGCTCTGCTTCGGTCGAAGGCCAGCCGATGTTTGTCGAGGCGACGATTTCTGTCACCGCTTCGGGGCGGCCTCGGGTGGCGCATGCGGTGCCGGAAGAGGCTGCGATCTAAGCGGAATTTCGCGGGGCGTGGCGGGGACGTCTTTTCGGTAAGACGGTTTTGGCCCGCGCCAAGTCTTGCGACCCAATCCGCCGCTGCACTGTTGAAATCAAGCGCAATGGTGCAGAATACCCCTTGACGCCCCCCGCCCCCCAAACTACTCACCGCGCCAGTGGCGAGGTAGCTCAGTTGGTTAGAGCACACGACTCATAATCGTGGGGTCGAGAGTTCAAGTCTCTCTCTCGCCACCACTCTTTTACAGTTGCCGTAATTTTCCTGAATATTCAGGTGCTTACGGAGGTTCTGGGGAGTGGTTGGCAATTCATTCCTACCAACTATTCCTACCAACCCCCCAGCCTCTCTACGGAAGTTCGAGGCCCGCGCGTCCCCGCCCAATAGCGCCGCACTTACTCCTATCCCAAGCTGGCAGAACGATAGCGTGACTTCATTGCCCTCTTAGCCATGCCTCAGGCTGTTGATTTCTGACAGTGCAATCCCTTTCAGCCGCACCATCCTGCTTGCTCTGCTGGGCACAAGGTGGATAACTGCAAGCCGAGCAACAGGTTGGATTTTATGTACGAAAACGCCTTCAACAGCATCGAACGCGAACTCCGCAACGAAGACGGCATCGCGAACGAACTGGATTACGTCGAACAGATTTCGTGGGTTCAGTTCCTCAAGTACCTGCATGACCTAGAGACGGAACGCCGCGACCGGGCAGAACTGGATGGCGAAACTTATACGCCCATCATCGACGGGCCCTTTCGCTGGGACCGTTGGGCTGCCCCTAAGGTCAACGGCGCGTTTGACCATAATGCGGCGATGATCGGCGAAGACCTGATAACGTTCGTGGACCAGAAGCTGTTCCCCTACCTCGCCACCTTCCGTCAGTCAGCTACAAGCGCCAAGACCATCCACTACAAGATCGGCGAGATTTTCACCGAACTGCGCAACAAGTTCCGTTCCGGCTACATTCTCCGCGACGTGCTGGAGGTGGTGGACAGCCTGTCCTTCAACACGCAAGCCGAGCGCCACGAACTTTCGCAGCTTTACGAAACCCGCATCCGCCGCATGGGCAACGCAGGCCGCAACGGTGGCGAATACTACACCCCACGCCCGCTTATCCGCGCCATGATCAAAGTTACCGCCCCCAAGATTGGCGAAACCATCTATGACGGCGCGGTAGGCTCCGCAGGCTTCCTGTGCGAGGCTTACGACTACATGCGCCGCGATGATCTGACCGCCTCGGAATTCCAAACCCTGCAGACCAAGACCTTCTTCGGGCAGGAAAAGAAATCCCTCGCCTACATCATCGGCATCATGAACATGGTGCTGCACGGCATTGAGGCCCCAAACATTCTGCACACCAACTCACTGAATGAAAACGTGATGGATATTCAGGAGAAAGACCGTCACGACATCATCCTCGCCAACCCGCCCTTCGGTGGCGGCGAACGGCGCGAGGTGCAGCAGAACTTCCCCATCCGTACCGGAGAGACGGCTTACCTCTTCCTGCAGCACTTCATCCGCAAGCTGCGGGCGGGAGGCCGCGCGGCGGTGGTGATCAAGAACACCTTCCTATCCAACACCGACAACGCCAGCGTGGCGCTGCGGCGCGAGTTGCTGACGGCCTGCACCCTGCACACCATCCTCGATTGCCCTCAGGGCACCTTTCAGGGGGCCGGAGTGAAAACCGTAGTGCTGTTCTTTGAAAAGGGCGCACCGACGCGGGACATCTGGTTTTACCAACTCGACCCCGGTCGCAACATGGGCAAGACCAACCCGCTGAACGACGATGATCTGGCCGAGTTCGTGACTCTGCAGAAGGGCTTTACCGAGGGACCGAAAAGCTGGCGCATCGCGAGGGGAAGCCTTGACGCGGACACCTTGGATTTGTCGGTTAAGAACCCGAACGCCCCCGAAGCGGCTGCCTTGCGGTCACCCGAGGTGATCATCGCCGACATGCTGGCCCGCGATGCCGAGACGGCGGAGATTCTGGAAAGCATCAGGGGAATGCTGTGAAGGCGGGGTGGAAAGAGGTTGGTGTCAGTGAAGTAGTGACATTGAACTACGGCAAGTCATTGGCGCAAAATGAGCGAAACGCTGATGGAGCAGTGCCTGTGTACGGCGCGAACGGCGTCATGGACTGGTCAGATCGGCATTTGACGACTGGACCTTCGCTGGTCGTTGGGCGAAAAGGTTCTGCTGGTGAGATTACGCGCGTGGACGGCCCATTTTGGCCCTCCGACGTGACCTACTTCACGACACATGATCAGACGAAACTTGACTTCGACTTCCTTCACTATGCCATGAGGACCTTAAACCTTCCCAGCATGGCGAGAGGTGTTAAGCCGGGCATTAACAGAAATGACGTTTACGGGCTGACAATCCCCCTCCCACCCCTCGAAGAACAACAACTGATCGTTGCGGTTCTGGACGAGGCCTTTGAGGGTCTGGCCCGTGCCCGCGCCCACGCCCAATCCAACCTCCGCAATACTCGGGAGTTGTTTGAGAGCATCAAAGCGGACGCCCTGCGCTATGATGGGGGCGACAGCGCCACTGTAACCCTTGACGACGTTACGGTGATTGCTTCGAGTTTGGTTGATCCGAGAGAAGAAACCTTCGCCGACATGTTGCACCTTGGGGCTGGCAATATGGTGACGGGGTCCGATTTACTCGTGGACGTCAAGACTGCGCGAGAGGAAAAACTTATCTCTGGCAAATACACCTTTGACGAAAACACCGTCCTATACAGCAAGATTCGTCCCTATCTGAGGAAAGCTGCCCGCCCAGACTTCAGTGGCTTATGCAGCGCGGACGTGTATCCACTGACACCCAAGGCAGGTCGTCTCGACCGGGACTATCTTTTTCACTTGTTGCTCGGGCATGACTTTACTGAGTACGCAATCAGCGGGTCGGACCGTGCGGGGATGCCGAAGGTAAATCGCGACCACATGTTTAGGTATGCCTTTGCGCTTCCACCGATGGCGGCGCAGCAGGAAAGTGCATCGCGAATTGATGCCGCCCAGTTAGCGACTGCGGACCTTGAGAAGTTGGCGAGAGCTAAGCTTGAAAAAATCGACGCCCTCCGCCAATCCTTCCTCGAAAAAGCTTTCGCGGGGGAACTGACATGAATGAAACCACACAAGAGAATTACGAACGCAGACTTTCGAAATATGCGCAGCTTCTCCACGGAACCGATCAGGATGGTTTGGTTTGCAAGCTGCAAATGTATCAAAGTTTCTTAGGGAAGCACAGCGAACTAGGCGATAGGCTTTGGAAGATTGAGCCGCTGCTCATTCTTCTCATCAAGTCACTTGAACAAGATTTGCACTTAACTTTGGCGAAATTCTTCGAAGAGGACGGCTACAGTATTGGAAAGTTCATCCGCTTTTGTCTTACCAACCGGCGGCAAATCAGTTGGGCGGAGGGCAAGCCGCTAGATGAAAGCGTACTTCGGAAACAGGCCGACGCGCTGGTTGAACACGAGCATGTGATTAAGGCAATTAGGGGGCGTCGCGACAAGTTCTTCGCTCACAGAGACAAACGATACCTTGATAACGGGGACCAAATTTACTCAGATTATCCTCTATCCGCGCAGGATGTAGAAAGAGTGACAAATACACTGATTTCTATAGTTGGAGCACATGAACGAGGGCTCTCAGGAGGAAGATTTTCATTCCACTTGGCTGAATTTATCGAGATCGGTGTGGATAACATGGTTCGCAATCTTGAGGCGGGGCGTAAGTTGAATTTCCCCAATCAGGCATTGGATTAAATCCTTGATTCGTAAAGATGAAACCGAAGTGGACCCCCGCGCCAACCGTATCAACCCGGTGGAGTATACCCATGGCTGAAGAAGTTGACCTGTTCGCCCGAATTCCAGCGTGGTTCCATGATGGCCGTTGGGTGACGGATGACGGCACGCCATTGACCGTAAAACCCGGCACGATGGCAACCTTCGAAATCTCGCAGAGTGGCCACAAAACACTAGGATGGGGAAAACCCCGGCCAGTACCCGTTAACGCACAGTTCCTGCCCGTGGGGGCGCGCCTTCGCATTGCCCTAAGTATCAGCGCACCGGACGACCTCACGGAGAAACTTTCGGGGCACCTTGTTCCATCCCCTGAAATGCGCGGCAAGGTCGTTTGGGATTTGACCTCGCGGACGCGGATTGACAGTCAATTCTTTGAGGTCACCCTTGCGGACCCCCCTCCTCCTAAGCCCAAGAAACGCCATAAGGACAGTGAAGGTGGATTGAGCGTCGCGGAAGACAGCAGCCGCAAGGTGAAGATCACCACAGGCCCATTCGTGCTGCCCGAAGGCGTTTTGGCTGAGGTTCCTTTCAGCTTAAATCACCTCCTGACCCTTCTTTCCGAGGTGTACGAAATCCAACGTGCCGCACATACAGGCAGCATCTTCAATCAGGTGTTTTATGAAGAGTGTGACCGTAAATGGTATTCGCTGGAGTTTCTGCGAAGCGGTTGGAAGAATGGCCCAGAGGTAAGCCAAGCCAGAGAGTTCTGGACCACTGCGGGCTATTCGGACAAGTGAAATAAGCGGGTGGGGCAGTCATGGTGAGTAACTCCGAAACCGAAACCGAAGCCGACACCCGCGCCAACCGCATCGATCCGGTGCTGATGGCGGCTGGCTGGGGCACGGGTGGGGCCGCGATCAAGCGCGAACAAATCTGCCCCGGTCGCATCCAGTCAGGCGGCAGGCGCGGCAAGGGTCTGTCCTGCGACATCGTGCTGGAGTTTCGCGGCCATAAACTTGCCGTGCTAGAGGCGAAGCGGGCGGGGATTTCTCACGCGGAAGGGGTGGGCCAAGCCAAGGACTATGCGGCCCGTCTGGGGGCACGGTTCGCCTATGCCTCCAACGGTCTTGGCTGGTATCAGATCGACATGGCCACCGGGGCCGAGGGCCAGTTCACGCTTCCCTTCCCAACCCCCGAAGACCTTTGGCAGCGCACCTTCGGGCTGCCCAATGAATGGCGCTTGCGGTTCGGCGTTGTGCCCTTCGAAACTGATGGCGGCAAGTGGGAGTTGCGCTACTACCAGCACAACGCCATCACGGCGGCGCTGGAGGCCGTGGCGATGGAACGCAGCCGCATCCTGCTGACGTTGGCCACCGGGACGGGCAAAACCTCTATTGCGTTTCAGATCGCGTGGAAGTTGTTTCAGGCGAAGTGGAACCTGACCCGCACACCCACCCGTCGCCCCCGCATCCTGTTCCTCGCTGACCGCAATATTCTTGCTGACCAAGCCTACAACGCTTTCTCCGCCTTCCCCTCGGACGCCATCACGCGCATCGACCCTAGCGAGTTGCGCAAGAAGGGCGGCGTGCCGAAGAATGCCAGCCTGTTTTTCACGATCTTTCAGACCTTCATGACGGGGGAAGGTGAGCCGATCTACAAATCCTATCCCTCGGACTTCTTCGATTTCATAATCATCGACGAATGCCACCGGGGCGGGGCGAATGACGAAAGCCAATGGCGCGAATTGCTGAATTGGTTCGCCCCTGCCGTTCAACTTGGTCTGACCGCTACGCCCAAGCGCGCGGTGAACGCCGACACCTATGCCTATTTCGGCGACCCGGTGTACACCTATGCTCTGAAAGAGGGGATCGAAGATGGCTTCCTGACCCCTTTCAAGGTGCGCCAGATGGCCAGCACGATTGATGAATATGTCTATGACCCGACCGACACTGTTCTGGCCGGAGAGATTGAAGAAGATCGCAAATACACCGAGTCTGACTTTAACACTCGCCTGATCATCGAAGAACGCGAACGCAGTCGTGTGCAGGAGTTCATGGAAGAGGTGGACCAACGGCAGAAAGCAATCATCTTCTGCGCCACCCAAGACCACGCCGCACGCGTGCGCGACATTATCAATCAGATCAAGGTCAGCACCGACCCGAACTACTGCCATCGGGTGACGGCGAATGATGGGGCCATCGGAGACCAACACCTGAGGGACTTTCAGGACAACGACAAGACCGTTCCGACTATCCTGACCACATCGCAAAAGCTGTCCACCGGGGTCGATGCCCGCAACGTGCGTCACATCGTTCTGATGCGCCCCGTGCGGTCGATGATCGAGTTCAAGCAGATCATCGGGCGGGGGACCCGAACCTATGACGGCAAGGATTTCTTTACCATATGGGATTTCGTGAAGGCGCATGAGAACTTCAACGACCCCGAATGGGACGGCCCGCCCGAAGAGGTGACACCACCAAGGCCCCGCCCGCCAACAGGTGAGCCACCCAAGCCCGGTCCAGAACCAGAACCACCGCTGCCCGGTGGTGAAGACGGTGAGGGCGGCGAAGACGAACCCTCGACCAAGATCATGATCAAGCTGGCTGACGGTAAAGCTCGTTCCATCCAGTACATCGCTACGACCACCTATTGGGGACCGGACGGCAAACCAATATCCGCCGCAGATTTCCTGCAGCGCCTGTTCGGTGACCTTTCAGGCATGGTCGCAGACGAAGACCAGTTGCGCACCATCTGGAGCAACCCCGACAACCGCGAACACTTCCTCACCCAGCTCGACGATAATGGCTACGACCCCGACAGGCTGGACGACATACGTAGGCTTGTGGATGCCCCCAAGAGCGACCTTTACGACGTTCTAAACTACATTCTCTTCGCTAACCCGCCCAAGACCCGGCACGACCGCGCCGAGACAGTCAGGCAGGATGGCATGGGTAATTTCGTGGGGGAAATGAGGGAACTCCTTCTGGGCATCCTTAAGGCCTACGAGACGGCAGGCGAGGCAGAACTTGCCGGAAAGAAGCTAGGGCAATTTCTCACAGCCAGATATGGCAGCGTTAGCGAGGGCAGGGCCAAGCTTGGAGAATTGCAGACGATTAGGGACGCCTACAATTTGATTCAGGCGGGTCTCTACGCTGAGTAGCTGACTTCCCATTCATCAAGGGCCATGGACGCTGGAATATTTCGTCGGAAATTTCCGTGACCCGCAGATAGTACATGAGGCAACTCCACCTCCCCCGTCGGCCCGTGAACGATCTTCCCGCGCTTTCGTCTGTGCTGACATGAGGGACAAATCAGCGAGGCCTTCACAATACCCTCACGTACAGCTTTTGTTCGGCAGGGCGTCCTTGTGACATGCACAGCGCCCACAGGGTATGCCCTCGCGGGCATTCATAAAGGGGACCGAAAGGGTGCCCACTAGGGTTGACATAGCTTTGTTGGCATGTATCTATGTGGGCATAACCCTTTCTGGCAGGAGATTGCCCAATGTCCCAAACCATCCTTTATGCCCGCGTTAGCTCGTTATAACATAGCAGTGATCACCAGAAGACGCAGGCAGAGGCGGCGGGGTTCAAGATTGACCTAGTTGTCACCGATCATGGCGTATCTGGGGTTTCTACCCGGCTTGCTGAGAGAACCGAGGGCAAGCGGTTGTTTGATCTACTCAGAGCCGGGGACACGCTTGTCGTGCGTTGGGTTGATCGCCTTGGCCGCAACTATGAAGATGTGACCGATACCATCAAGGCCCTTATGAAGCGCGGCGTTATCATCCGAACAGTGATCAACAACCAAACCTTTGACGGGGCCACGAAAGACGTAATGCAGATGGCAGTGAGGGACGCGCTGATAGGCTTCATGGCGGCAACGGCACAGGCTCAGGCTGAGGCCACCAAAGAGGCACAGAAGGCAGGTATTGCCCATCACAAAGCCGCAGACCCCAGCAAGTATCGTGGCAGGAAGCCCAGCTACTCACGGGAACAGCTCGACATGATGCGAGACATGCTTTCTCAGGGTGTCGGGGCTTCCGCTATCGCCAAGGCAACAGGCTTGACGCGGCCCACCGTGCAGCGGCTTCGGGATGATCTGCCGGGGGCGGAGGCCGTACTGGTGAAGTGGACGGAAAATTCCAAGGCGTGACAGTGCGGGTGGGCGTATCGGTTAAAGCAGGCCTTTAATCTCCACCCTTGCCAGCCCGCCTAAGACTGTATTCCCAGCTTTTCAAAGAAAGCCGCATGGCGAGCTTTGGCACCCGAAATGAGGTCGGAATATGATGTCACTTCCATAAATATTTTGAAGTGACTATCCCAGCGATAGTAGGATTTTGATCCTGCCTTTTTATAGAAACCATTGAGCCTGTCCATAACATCACGAAGACTGGGAGTATCATCCGCGATGATCTGACACATAAACGGTGCATCAGAATCGATTACACGTATAGTTTTTCCATCGAAACGACACGCCTCACCTGCCTTGCGAAGTTCTTTCACATAATCTTGGACCTGCGTAAATGGGTTGTCCGCCATAGTGTAGTCGTTACGTTTCGGGCGCTTGAATTCAATAATTGTTATTGGTTCCTGCGAGGAGCCCTTGTCAAAACCCATGCCAAGATCAAACAATGTCACGTCTGGACGACGAATATCCGTACTAGGAGACTGTGCCTTTAATTGCTTGTCGGAGTTAAAGTATGAATAGAAAGCCAATCGATCATCAATGACCCAAAGATTGTGGTCTTCGTAGTTCAGATCGCTTTTGGTGGACCCCAGAGGACATATTAAATCGTGGACTACCCGTTCGTAGTGAGCCTTCTCAGTTTCGATATCGGCGAAACCAATCTTCTCCTCAAATATATCTAGAAGTAATTTCCTCTTGTAGACGTATTCGGCCAACGACGACAGGGATTCATCTTGAAGCTCCGCCACATATTCCTTGGCCCTTTGCTCGATATCGGGAAGTCCCTTTTTCTTGGCCTCGCTGAACTCCCTACGTGCTTTCTTATACTGCCTCAGAGAGTGTCGTGACATCTCAACGAATATATCTTCTTCCTTTTGGGTGCCGAGAGAAAGTTTTTCGGCTATCTCCTCTGGGTTCTTCGCAATATTGTAGAATCTCAGGTGTTCGTTTCGCACGACGATAATCGTCTCAAGCTGACGTTCGCGGACGCGTGCAATCTCATCCTTTAGAAAAACGTGAATCTTGCTAATACATTCCCTTTTAAGTTCATCAATCGTATCCTCACTTAGGGAAAACTCAGTGCGAGTATCGTTCACGGCGTCATTGAGTATCTGTCCTTCCAAGTAACCAAAGAAGGCATACTTTTCTTCAATAGCCTTAAGCCCAATGACTCCATCCATATCATATCGCGTGACTGCGCGCCCGTGGGCACCGAAGAATAGACCGTTGGTGCCCTTCTCATCATCAGAGTAGTTCCTTGGCACCAAAAAACAATTCAACGATAGGTCTCTCGTCTCGCCGTCTACCATAGTCAATACCGGATACTTTTCATCTCGAATGACGTCTTCAGCGAATTTGTCGAACAGCACGATGCGCTTTTGGTTATCGAACAAAGTAATTTTAGGGCAATCGATGTTTACAAAGTAATTAATGAAGTGAGCGACGGTTCTCACCGCTATTGTTTCCAGCTTCACGGGGATATGGTTGGAATAAGCCGTTTTTAACGGAGTGAGCCGAACTACGGTGCCAACATCACCCGAAGCTGTGGCTTCTACCAAATTGGCAATGGGTGTTGTCGCGTCCGCTATGAAGTCGAAACTGATAGATTGTAGGCCATCGACATGTCCAAACGTACTGGTGATCTCTATCCTGTCCGCTACCTTTAGCCAGAGCAGCCTGCCAACACCCTTACCACCGAACTTTACCTTTTTCATCGAATCGGACTTCCTAAACGAAGTCATATTTTCGGTGTTGAGACCCGCCCCATTGTCGCTGACGATGAAACCCGTGTAGCCCCCGGCTTCATTTTGGGTTATCTCGATGTCGATGATACCTGACGCAAGGTGATCTCTTCCAAATCTTTCTTCAATGGCGTGTATGGAGTTCATAAGCGCTTCAAACATCGGCTGAAGCGTATTCTTTGGAGAGGGAGCGAGGGACAGATTACTAATCCTGCCGATTGGGTCTGATAGCCAGCCTGTTTCCGCCACAACTCACTCCTTCAGTAGTTCCGACTACCGTAAACAAAGAAACCCAACGAGAGAAGCCTGTAATAGGGCGGGACTGTCCCGGTCGACATACCTTCGGCATTAACGAAATCTTGCCTCTCGTGCCCGCGAAGGTCGCAGTATGGAGGCCTAGGAAACCTCCTAGCTTTAACATGCTGCGCTGCGCCCACCGCAATTTCGTTTCACCCACACCCTAGCCCAGATAAACCCGCTCAACGCTCAACGCTCAACGCTCAACGCTCAACGCTCAACGCTCAACGCTCAACGCTCAACGCTCAACGCTCAACGCTCAACGCTCAACGCTTCACGGCGAGAGGACTGCACGTCGCGCGCCGCAACCAAGCGCACTCACGAACTTGGGGCAAACGGCAGGGTCGCGCCACAATTCAATTCACCCCCACCCCAGCCATAACAAATCCTGCTTGCCCCCATCCCACAGCCCCACCCAATCCGGCGGGGCTTTTTCTCATGCCCGAAAGGCTACACCATGAATGATACCGTCAAGCCCAGCGCCCCGGCAACCGACCAGCCGGAGACGCCCTTATTACCTGCCAGAGCAGCCGTGATTAGGCTTGCGCTGGACAGCCTCACATATGACCCAGCCTTCACGCCCCGCTCAGGAACCGCCAAGAACCATGTTCACGACCTTGCCCGCGCGCTTCGCAACTGCGGTGATCTTGACCCTATCAAAGTCTGGGCCGAACCGGGGACGGGCAAGCTGATCATTCTTGATGGCCGCCACCGCATTGCTGCTTACCGCTTCAATCGGGTTTTCGACATTCCCGCGATCATCTTTCAGGGGGAGCGTAAAGATGCCCGATTAGAGGCCGCGAAGGACAACGCTAAGACAACCTTTCCGTGGACCACTGCCGAATGCACCCAATATGCTTGGGGTCTGGTGATTGAAGCCGGGGCATCTAAACGGCAGATTGTGCAGGCATCAACTGTCAGCACAAGCACGGTCGGCGCAATGCGAAAGCGGTGGGCTGAATTGAGCAAAGCAGGGACAACACCCAGCGGCAACTGGTGGCGTGATCGTAACGGCAACAAGCCGGAGGGCCAGCCCGAAGATGACAGTGACGCGGCCAAACAGGCGCGCATCGCTTGGCTTTTGAAGTCGCTTAAGGAAACGGAGAAGGCGTTCAAAGCTGAGTTCGACCGAAGGCCCACGCCGGAGGAGTTTGGCTTATCGTGGCGCGGAGGACTTGGACAACCCCGGTTCAAAGCTGCGATGTCAGGCGGCTGCCTCTATGATGAAGATGAGTTCAGCGACAACCCAGAACAACACCCACTGGTGCAGCCGAAAGAGAGCGGCAACGAGGACTTTTGAGTTTCCTACCTGTTCACCCTGACATGTCCGAATCGGACACCCTACGTCGTTTCTGACGGCCCCCGCGCTTCGGCGCAACCTCCCCCACCAGCATGATGCAACAACCCCCAGCAACCCGCTGACGGGGACTGAGAGGCATCGTCTGCATACACCCGAAAGAACCAACACCATGACGACTTTAACGACCATGACCAAGCCCAGCGCAGCCGCAACCCAATGCAGTGACCAGCCCAAGGGCCAGACCAGCATACTGATTTACGCCGATGGCTCTTGCCTAGGGAACCCCGGCCCCGGTGGCTGGGCTGCAACTCTGCGGCGATACAGCAGCGAGGGCCAGACTGCGCACCGCAGTATCAGCGGGGGCGACAAGGCCACGACTAACATGCGGATGGAAATGATGGCCATCATCAAGGCGCTGGGCTTCCTGCGAAGCGATGAAACAGCGCCCATCACAATCCGCAGCGACAACCTAATAATTGTGCGGGGCATGACGGAATGGCTTCCCGGCTGGATTGCGAAGGGCTGGAAGAAAGCCAAGGGCAAGCCCGTCGAGAACCGAGAACTATGGGAAGAACTTATCCGGCTTTCCGAAGGGCGCAGCATCACATGGGAATGGGTCAAAGGCCATGCCGGAGATACCATGAACGGGGAAGTTGATAGACTTGCGAAGGCCGAAGCTGAAAAGGCACAGGCCAATAGGTTCATCGACTGAGAGCGTTCTTCTAGTTAAGCCGCATTGATGCGCGCGGGCAGTTGAACGACCTCCACACAAGCCTGCCTTTGCTCCTCGGAGATACCCTTGATGTAAACCCCAAATGTGATCTTCTTTTTGTCAGGACGATGCCCGATCACGCTGCCAATGGTGTTCTCATGCTGTCCCGAAATGCTGGCATTATATGCAAACCAGTGACGGGCGGAATGGAACGTCACAAGACTCCGCCGCTTGCCTTCTCTCATATCATCAACGCCCAGAGCGACACGGTAGCGGCGGAACCTCTTTCCTAGAATATCGCCCGCGTCACGTTCTTCGGTGAGTTCGTGGAACAGCCAATCCTTTGGCCCCTTTCCCTCGGTCCTGCGTTTGACTATTTCGAGAAGGGAAGGGTGGATGGGAACCGGGCGCGCGGCGGCGGTAGTCTTCCCCTGCTGAATGTCAAAGACCCCATCACGGACTTCCTCGACCCAAAGCGTTGCAATCTCTTCTTGGCGCATACCTGAAAGAAGAGAGATTGTCAGAGCGTCAATGAGTTGAGGCGCAAATTCCGCTGCCATGCGAGGGGGAAAAGGAGAATAGAGGAGTGTTCGCACCTCATCCACGGTGAAGGGGCGTGCTTCATCTTTGTCGCCGCGCTCGACCCTTTTGCCCTTCACCTCAATCTGTTGGTCCGCCCACGGCCCGCCCTTCGCATCAGCACCAACGATGTGGCCCCTTCTATGCAGGAACCCCCAATACGCCCGTAATGAGCCAAGATGTGCTGCGGCAGTCTTTGGGTGCATGGGGTCGATAACCGCCGTGACATACTGACCCGCTATTCGTCTGCTCACAGCATCAAGGCGCAACTTCTTTTCAGAAGCCCAGCGCGCGAACTGCAGAATATGCCCTTTCATGCCCCGGATGGTTGCAGGCGCCAGCTTGGCGATTGTGATGAGGTAGGCGTCGATATGGCGATCCACCTCCACGCTGCCCTTCAAGGCATCCCCGAAGGCCCCCTTTTGCGGCCCACGGTAGGCATCGCGCTCAGACTCAGCCGCATACACTGCCAACTCCAACGCATCTGGGTCCGCCTCTGAGCCGCTCGAAAGGGCCAAGAGCGTCTCGCGGTAGAGTTCGCCACGGGCGGCAGGAGAGAGGGCCTCAGAGGGGTTCCAAGTCCCCGCGCGCATTGCTGCAAAGGCCTGCGTGGTTTCGGCTTCAAGCGTATCGCGCCGTTGAACGGCGATCTTGATGTCTGCAGTCCCTAGATTCGTCAGCCATGTTTTCTTGCCAAAGATCGGTCGGCAATCGGCGGGCAAATCCCGCGCAAACCAGAACGTCTGCCCCTTCAATCTGAGCAGGCGGGGCAGCGCCTTTGCTGTCTTTCGTGCCAATTTGCGAACCTATTCCTACCAACCATTCCTACCAAAAGATGCCGCCTAAGCATAAGATTGTCAACGATTATTGGCGTGTATGCCCGCTTCGTTTCGAGTCTCTCTCTCGCCACCAGCAAATCCAGAGATCAGGTTTCAATTTGCTGGTGGCAGCCGCTTTGGCGGATTAATGCGCAGGATAGCAGGCATCGAAATAAGGCGTCAGCGCCCGCATCACCGCTGCGCGCAGCAGGGCGGGGGCGGTTTTGGCGGTTTGGCCTGTCATCACCTCGCCATAGGTCGCGCCAAGGTGCTGCGAGATCAGCGGCTCGGGGATGTTTTTATCGCCAAAACGGTCCATCAGATCAGCGACGGCGGCGCTGGCGATCGGATCGGTCCAATAATAGCGGATGCGGTCGGAATAACTGTAATGGCGTTGCAAATGCTGGTGCAGCGGCGTGCCGGGATAGTATTTCGCCCAATGCTGCGGCTTTTGCAGCATCAAAGCCTCCATCGCCCCGCGCAAAGGGGTGTGGTCGGGGAACAGCACATCGGCGATGTGATCCAGACCATACAGCGCCTCGCGCAACGCGAAGGTCAGGCCGGGGCCGACTTTCAGGATGCCAAAGCCGTCTTGCACCAGATCAGCCAGCGCCTGTGGGGTCTGGTAATCGGTGGAATGCGCCTCAAACAGCATCGGTAAGTCGGGCAGGCAGGCGACCAGATCGCGGGCGGCGGGGCGGTTGTAGGCGACGACGTTTTCATTGCCGAACTCGACACCGGGTTGCACAACCAACCCCACCACGCGCGCGAAAGCGGCCTCGATGCCGGCGGCTTTGAAGGCCGCGCGTTGTAGCGCAACGGTGGCGAGGGCCGCCTGTGGGGAGGTTGGTGTCAGGCCCTCCACCTCTTCCCAAGCGCCACCGGGGACGGGGACTTCGGTGCCGATGATATAGACTGGAGGCGTCGGGCTGTGCGCTTCGGCGACAGCGGCGAGTTGGGCGTTGCGGGTGGCGATGGTGGCGTCGGGCAGCGGCGTGGGATCATCCGCGCAAGACATGCTGGCGTCGAGATGGATCTTGCCAAACCCGGCCAGCGCGTAGGCGGCAACCATGTCGCAGGCCTTTGCCATCGCTTGTGCGGCTGGCAGTGCCGTCCAAGGGTTCGGCCCCAGATGATCACCGCCAAGGATCAAGCCCGCCGGATCAAAGCGTTCAGCGGCCGCGATATCCAATACAAAGCCGCGAAAATCGGCGGGGGTCATGCCGGTATAGCCGCCCTCGTGGTTGACCTGATTGCAGGTCGCCTCGATCAGCACGGGGGTGCCGCGCGCACGCGCCATCGCAAAACTGGCGGCGATCACCACCGGATGGGCAGAGCAAATCGACGGGATTGCAAGCACTTGACCGGATTTCCGGGCGGGGGCGAAGGCCAGCAGGGCGGCGGTGGACATTGGAAATTGATCCTCATTGATCAGATGAACGGAATGTGTCGCTATAAAAAATCATAAATGATCACCATGATGATTGACAGTGATTATTTTTGCGCCTCCAATACCGCATATTCAAACAGGCCTGCCATGAAGATTGATCGCGCCACCGCCATCCGCCAGCACCTTTTCGCCAAGGGCTACTCCTCGATTGCTCAGATCGCGGCGGCGGTGGGGGCGTCGGAACCCACGGTGCGGCGCGATTTGCTGACGCTGGAGGCTGAGGGGCAAATTCTGCGCACGCATGGCGGGGCGCAGATTGCCGGAACGTCGGGCGTGGAAGTGGCGTTCGAGTCGCGTGAGCAGATCAACCTGCCCGCCAAACGCGCGATTGGCGAAGCGGCGTATCAGATGCTGCGGCCAGAAACTTCGGTGTTTCTGGATGCCGGAACCACGGTGCTGCAACTGGCGCGACGCTTGCGGCTGAACCCGCTGCCGCTGCGGGTGTTCACCAATTGCCTGCCGGTGGCGCAGGTTTTGATGCCAGTGGCCGAGATTGGCGTGACGCTGCTGGGCGGCAGTCTGCGACGGCAAAACGCCTCGATGGTCGGGCCATTGGCCGAAGCCGCGCTGGAGCGGCTGTGGTTTGATCAGTTGTTTCTGGGGGCGGGCGGAATTTCCGCTCTGGGTGAGATTTCCAGCCGGGACGAGGCCGAGGCGCGGCTGAATACGCTGATGCTGGCGCGGACGAAAGCGCCGGTGATCGTGGCGGATGCGGACAAATTTGGCGCACAGCTGACCTATGGCGTGGCGCATCTGGGCGCTGGCATGCGCGTGCTGACCGATGCGCGGCTGGGCGCTGGCTGGCAGGGCACGCTGGAGGGTTTGGGTTGCGCGGTAAGCTTGGCTGAGGGCGCGTGATGGAGCTTGTGCTGGGGCTGGATGGTGGTGGCAGCAAGACCGAGGCGGTGGTGATCAACCGCAGGGGCGGGGTGGTGGTGTGGCTGCGCTCTGACGGGTTGGACCCGCATGATCTGGGCTGGCAGGTGCGGCTGGCCGCATTGGCCGCAGAACTGGGGCCGGTGTCGGCAGCGGTTCTGGGCCTGCCGTGCTATGGCGAGATTGCTGACGTCAGTGCAGGGCAAGACGCTGTGGTGGCAGAGCTGTTCGGCGCGCAGGCCGTGGTGTTGAACGATGTTGCGGTGGCGTTCAACGGCGCTTTGGCAGGGGCCGAGGGGGTTTTGGTGCTGGCAGGCACCGGCTCGATGGCTTGGGCGCGCGGGCCGGGGGGCACGCACCGCGTTGGCGGCTGGGGGCATCTGTTTGGCGACGAAGGCTCGGCACATTGGATCGGACGCACGGCTTTGGCGCTGGTCAGCCAGCATCTGGATGGCCGCAAACCGCCCTCGGGTTTCGCGCATGGTTTGCTGCGCGAGATGGGCATTGCCGCCGAGGATTTGCTGGGCTGGACCTTTGCGCAAAACCCGCGCGCGGGGCTGGCCTCGGTGGCGGCATGGGTGTCACGTTTGGCGCAATCAGGCTCGCCAGAGGCTGCGGCAATGCTGGCCGAAGCCGCCACGCATCTGGCGCAGGCGGGGCTGACGGCGGGGCGTTTGGCGGGGTTAGCGGCGCCGCCGCGCTGGAGCTTTGCAGGCGGTGTAATGCAGGATGCCTGCGTGATTGCGGGCCTGACTGCCGCGATGGGGTGCCCGCCCACAGCCCCGCTGCTGCCACCTGTCGGCGGTGCGGCACTGGCTGCGGCGCAGGCGGCGGGATGGGCCACCGGGCCGGAGTTTATAGCGGGTCTTCAGACAGAACTGGACAACGGCGCGGATCAGCACAAACGGCTCTGAGCGGCGCGCGATGACAAGAATACCCCCTGCTACAGATGCTCGGACGGCAGTACGGGCCTTATAGATCTGAAATGAAAGCGAAAAGCCTTATGCCTGCGACCCTTACTGAAACCGTCATCCGCCGCCAGTTTCCCTATTGGGATGCAGCGCTGCTGCATGAGCTGCCGCTTGTGCAGGCCAGCACGGTGGTGCTGACCGGATGCGGCACGTCTTACTATCTAGCGCAGGTGATCGCTTGCGCCTTCAACGCAAATGGTCAGGCGGCGATTGCGGTGCCGGGGGCGGAATGGGCGCGCAGGCCGGAATGCTATCTGGCGCAGACCGAGGGGGTGCTGGTGATCGGGCTTTCGCGCTCTGGCACCACATCCGAGACCGTGCAGGCGATCCGTGAAAGCCGGGCGCGGGGGTGGCGGACCTTGGCGGTATCGTGTGAGCCGGAGTCCACCCTGTTGCATGCGGCGGATACGGCGCTGTATCTGCCGACCGATCCGTCCGAGGGCATCGTGATGTCGGTCTCGGCCAGCCTGATGCTGCTTGCAGGGCTGCGGATGGCGGGGGTGTCGCTGAACCAGACGATCCCCGCTGTCGCCGCAGCGGCTATGGCCAGCCTTGAGACGGGGATCGTGGGCCTGCTGAATGGGCGCAGCCATTTCGTCTATCTCGGTGCCGGGCCGAACTATGGTTTGGCGACCGAGGGCTGTCTGAAGCTGCAAGAGATGAGCCTTTCCTACAGTCAGGCCTTTCACCCGATGGAATATCGCCACGGCCCGGTGTCCTTGATGGACGATAAATCCTTGGTGGTGATGCTGTATTCGGCAGCAACCGCCACCGAAGAGGCCGCTTTGGTGGCCGAGCTGCAAGCCAAAGCGGCGGCGGTGATCGGCTTTAACGGGCCGGGCGATGTGCGGATTGATCTGGGCCTGTCGGACGCGGAGAGCGCGCTCGCCTGCCTGCCCGCCTTGCAGATGCTGGGAGAGATGGTGGCAGTGTCCAAAGGCATCAACTCGGAAGCCCCGCGCCATCTGAGCAAGGTCGTCGTGCTGGGCTAGGTTCGTTGTTTGGGACTGTGCAGGGCCGGGATTAGCCCCTGCACGCGTCTTTCACGGATCGCCCCGTTCTAAAGCGCGGCGATTCAGATCGGGCTGCGGTCTTTACCCGACCCGCTGCCCCTGCACCCAAGTGCCGCGCAGAGCCGCAGCGCCAGCGACTCGCGCCACCCGGATCACATCGCCACGCGCACCAAGGCGCAGGCTGCCGCGATCCGCCAGCCCCGCCGCTTGCGCTGGTGCTTGGGTGACACAACGCACCCCGCGCGCCACATCGCCCCACAGATCGCCCAGCAGCAACGCCGCTGACAGCAGCGCCGAGGGCACATAATCGGACGACACAATGTCCAGCAAATCCGCCTCAGCCAGCTTGCTTGCCGCGACATTGCCGGAGTGTGAGCCGCCCCGGATCAGGTTCGGCGCGCCCATCATCACCTTGATGCCCTGCACATGGCAGGCCTGCGCCGCCTCAACCGTGGTTGGAAACTCGGCAAAATGCGCACCGTGCTGGGCCGAAGTGGCCACCTGTTCGGCGGTGGTGTCGTCATGGCTGGCCAGCACCGCGCCAAAGCGCCGGGCCTCGGCCACGGCGGCGGCCTCATGCGCCTCGCCCAGCCGGGTGGAGATCGCCACCTGTTCCGCGATATGGCTCTCAAATTCGGCTTCAGACAGCCCGTGCTTGCCGCAGACATAGGCGCGCAACTGGGTTATGTCACGAAACTGCCGCTGACCGGGCGTGTGATCCATCAGCGAGACGATGCCGATGCGGTCCGCAGGGCCGAACTTTGCCAGTTCCGAGATCAGGGTTTCCGAGCAAACCTCTGCCCGCAGATGCAGGAAATGACTGATCTTCAAAGCACCTTTGCTGCGCAAATCCAGAATTTCATCGGCCAAATGCCGGGCATATTCGCCATAGTTCATCTTCTTGCTGGAGGTGATCGACCCCACCCGCAGCGCATCGAATACCGTGGTGATGCCGACGCTGGCAAGCTCTGCATCATGCGCGATGATCGCGCTGGCATGCGGCCAGTTCACTTTCGGACGCGGCTCGATATGGCGTTCAAGGTTGTCGGTGTGCAGTTCGATCAGGCCGGGCATCAGCAGATCGCCGTTGCAGTCAAGCGCACCAGTGGGCACAGTAATCCCTTGATCTATTGCAGTAATCGCTCCGTTCTCAATACGCAGGCAACCTTGGATCACTTCATTCGGCAGAACAAGCGTGGCATTGGCAAGGATCGTCTCAGTCATCATCAGGCCTTCATTGTGCTTATGTAAAACAGATGGCAGAAAACTGTCACAACGGTGTGACGATGGGCGGGTATGGGCGGCGGCTATGGACCAGATGAAACGCTTCGCGATCTACTATGCGCCCGAACCGGGGCCTTTTACCGATGCCGCAGCCGCTTGGCTGGGTTGGGATCTGGCGCAGGGCGCACCTACGTTGCAACCTGCGCCCGACCTGCCGCGCCCTTTGGCGGAAGTGACAGCCGAACCGCGCAAATACGGCTTCCACGGCACCCTGAAACCGCCGTTCCGTCTGGCGGATGGCGTCACCGCCGCCGCTCTGGCGCAGGCCACAGCGCGCTTGGCGGCGAGCCTTGCGCCACTGAAGCTGCCGGGGCTTCAGATGGTCAACCTCGAAGGCTTCCTCGCGCTGACCCCCATGGGCGACACCGCCGCGCTGCAAGACCTTGCCGCCGAAGTGGTCCGCAACCTTGATCCCTACCGCGCCGCCCTGACCTCCGCCGAGATCGCCCGCCGCCGCCCGGAACGTCTGACGCCTCGCCAGCGCGATCTGCTGGCGACCTACGGCTATCCCTATGTAATGGAACAGTTTCAGTTCCACCTGACCCTGTCCGGCCCGCTTGGTGACGATGAAGTCGCAGTCACCGCCGCCGCCGCCCAGCACTTCGCAGGCCTGATCCCTCAGCCGTTCCACATCCGAGACATTTGCCTGTGCGGCGAAGATGCAGCGGGGCATTTTCACCTGCTGCACCGCTACGCCCTCAGCGCGTAAAGCAGCCGGGCGATGCCCTTCTCGGGCGTCGCGTCATTGCTGATCTCGATCGCGGGAACCCCTTCGGGCAGGGCATAATTCGCCCGCTGCAACCGGGTAACAATGTCGGCGTGGCTTTCACGCCCCCGCGATGCCAAACGGTCCGCCAACACCTCCAACGGCGCCGAAATCTGGATCACCCGCAGCGTTGGAAACGCCGTGAGGGCCGCAGGCAATGCCGCCCGAGACCCATTGATCAACACATCCCGCCCTGCGGCCAGCTGCTTCAGCTCCGCGACGGGCACGCCATACCAAAGCTCGTGCGCCTGCCAATGCAGCGCAAATTCCCCCGCCTGCAAACGTGCCTGAAAAACGCTTTCAGTCACGCCTTCAAACGGTTCGCCGCCCGCAGCGCTGTCGCGCGTGATCACGCGGCGCGCCCAGTGCAGCCGAGGGTCCGCCGCCGCAGCCCCGGCCAACAGGGTGTCTTTGCCCGCGCCCGAAGGTCCGACGACCAGAAACACCCGCCCCATTATGCCGCAGCCTTCGGCGTGAACGCCCGCACATCGACCACCCGATTGCAGACCCGATCCCGCGCGGCTTCATCATGGAAAATCCCCAACATCGCTGCACCACGCGCCTTGGCTTCCTCGATCAATCCCAGCACCACCTCACGGTTCACCGCGTCCAGACTGGCGGTCGGCTCATCCAGCAACAGCGCCGGATAGGGATGCGCAAAGCCGCGCGCGATATTCACCCGCTGCTGTTCACCGCCCGAGAACGTGGTGGGTGATAAGCCCCACAACCGCTGCGGAATGTTCAACCGCGCCAACAATTCCGCCGCGCGCGCCCGCGCCTCATCCCCCGGCACGCCTAGGTTCAGCAGCGGCTCTGCCACCACATCCAGCGTTGGCACCCTCGGCACCACCCGTAGAAACTGGCTGACATAGCCCAGCACCTGCCGCCGCAGGGCGATGATCTGCCGAGGCTGCGCCTGCGCGACATCCAGGCCGCCCACCATGATCACGCCCGAGGCCGCCAGATAATTGCCCCACACCATCCGCATCAGCGTCGATTTGCCCGCACCTGACGCGCCAATCAGCCCGACGCATTCCCCCGCACGCACATGCAGGTTCGCGCCCGCCATCACCGGGATCACCGCAGCGCCTTGATTGTGCAGAGTAAAGCTTTTCGCCAAATCCCGAATTTCGATCATAGCCAGCGCTTCCACTTGAAGAAAAGATAAGTTCCGCTGGCTGATGCCAGCATCAGGATCAGCGCCAAGGGATAGCCGTATTGCCACGCCAGTTCGGGCATATAGGCAAAGTTCATCCCATACAGGCTGGCGATCAGCGTTGGCGGCATGAACAACGCCGCCACCACCGACACGATCCGCACCGTGACGTTTTGCGACAGGTTGATCATGCCCAAAGTGGCATCCGAGGTCAGCGCCAGACGCGAACCCAGGAAATCGGCATGAACCTCCAGCGCCTGCAAGTCGCGCATCAGCCCCTTGACCAAGGGGCGCAACACATCGCCCTCGACCCGGTCCGAAAGGGTTTGGCCGAAGAAGCTGACCGCGCGCTCCACCGTCAAAAGCCCCAGACGCACGCGGCCCAAGAGATCGCCCTCGCGCCCGACTTTCTGCAACGCGCTTTGCAGCGCATCTGCCTGCAAGCCGTTCGCGCCACCTGAGTAAATCCCCGAGGCCACGTCATCCAACCCGCGCCCGATGCCCTCCAGAATATCGGCCATCCGGCCAATGATTTCCTCGATCAACCCCAAAAACAGCCGCTCTGGCCGATCACAACCGGGGCCCACCTTGTCGGCGCGGGCCGGATAAGTCTCAAACGGGCGCGGCGCGTGGTGGCGCACGGTGATCAGCCGCTCGGGCGACAGGATAAAGCAGACCGGGCCCGAGATCGGCGCTTTGCTTTCCGACAGACCGGGCAGCACCACGGTCATGAAATCGGCTCCGCCCTCGCGATACAGGCGGTTGGAGATTTCAATCTCCTCCATATCCGCCAGCGTCGGCACGGCCTGACCAAGCCGCGTCACATCGGCGGCTTGGTTCGACAAGGGGCGATAGAGGTCTATCCACAAGGCCGCGGAAAGATCGACGGGCGGGGTTATCTGGATAAGCCCGCCAGCTTCGGGACGATAAGCAAAGAGCATTTTATACCTGCAGGACTGAGGAAACCAACAGCTGCGTATAGGAATGCTGCGGGTCGTCCAACACCTGATCGGTCAGGCCCTGTTCCACCACATGCCCGCCCTTCATCACCATCAAACGATCCGCCAGCAGCCGCACCACCGCCAGATCGTGGGTGACGTTGATCGCCGACAGCCCCATTTCGCGCACGAGGCCGCGCAAAAGGTCCAGCAACCGCGCTTGAACCGAGACATCAAGCCCCCCGGTCGGCTCATCCATGAACACCAGCCGTGGCCCGGTCACCAGATTGCGGGCGATTTGCAGGCGTTGCTGCATGCCCCCTGAAAACGCACGCGGGCGGTCGTCGATGCGGTCAGCGGCGATCTCCACCCGGCCCAGCCAATCCACCGCCGTGGCACGAATATCGCCGTAATGCCGCGCACCGACAGCCATCAGCCGCTCGCCGACATTGCCGCCCGCACTGACGCCCATCCGCAGACCGTCGCGCGGATTCTGATGCACAAAGGCCCAATCGGTGCGCGCCATCTTGCGGCGTTCGGCCTCGGCCATCGTCACGGTATCGCGGGGGCCAGTGGCGGTCTCAAAGATCACCCGGCCGGTATCTGGCGCCAGATGCCCTGCCAGACACGACAAAAGCGTCGACTTGCCTGAGCCGCTTTCCCCCACGATCCCAAGCACTTCGCCGGGAAACAGATCAAACGACACATCCGCACAGCCGATCCGGCTGCCGTAGTATTTGCTCAACCCCTGCACCGACAGCAGCGGCTGATCCAAATTCACCGATGCCCACATATCCAAATCCACCGCGCCCATCACGCGTCCCCTTTCAGAACCGGCACACCCAAGGCCCCCAAATGCCCCGCTTCACGCCGGGTGCGGCAAAAATCGGTGTCCGAGCAGACAAACATCCGCCCGCCCTGATCATTGGTGATCACCTCATCGAGATAGCTCTCGCCCGCGCCGCACAGATCGCAGTCATGCGGGGCCTTTGAGGCCTCAAACGGGTGGTCGTCAAAATCGAGGCTGACAACATCGGTGAACGGCGGTAGCGCATAAATCCGCTGCTCGCGCCCCGCGCCAAACAGTTGCAGCGCAGGACTGCCCGACAGTTTCGGGTTGTCGAATTTCGGGATCGGCGAGGGGTCCATCACATAGCGGCCCTCAACCTTCACCGGATAGGCGTAAGAGGTGGCAATGGTGCCGTGCCGTGCGATATCCTCATACAGCTTGACGTGGATCAGGCCGTATTCTTCCAACTCGTGCATCTTGCGCGTTTCCGTCTCGCGTGGTTCCAGAAAACGCAAGGGTTCGGGGATCGGCACCTGATAGACCAGAATTTGCCCAGTGTTCAGCGCCGCTTCGGGGATACGGTGGCGGGTCTGGATCAGCGTGGCTTCTGCTGTGGCTTCGGTCACCGCCACCCCCGCCGTACGCTGGAAGAATTTGCGGATCGACACCGCGTTGGTCGTATCATCCGCGCCTTGGTCGATCACCTTCAGCGTATCATCTGGCGTCAGGCAAGCCGCCGTCACCTGAACGCCACCGGTTCCCCAACCGTAAGGCATCGGCATTTCGCGGCTGGCAAATGGCACCTGATAGCCCGGCACAGCCACACCTTTCAGAATGGCCCGCCGGATCATCCGCTTGGTCTGCTCATCGAGATAAGCGAAGTTATAGGCTTGATCATTCATTCTGCGGCCTCCTGCGTGGCGAAAACTTCCGCGCGCAGACGGCGCACCAATTCCAATTCAGACTGGAAATCGACGTAATGCGGCAGTTTGATATGTTCGAGAAATCCGGTCGCCTGCACGTTATCGGCATGCATCAGCACGAATTCTTCGTCCTGTGCTGGGGCTCCGGTGTAATCCTCGCCCAGTTCCGCCCACCGCAATGAGCGGTCCACCAAAGACATCGCAATCGCTTTGCGCTCGGTCTGTCCGAACACCAAACCATAGCCGCGGGTGAATTGCGGCGGTTCGGTTTTGCTGCCCTTGAATTGGTTCACCGTCTCACATTCGGTCAACTCGATCTCGCCAATCTCCACGGCGAACCCCAACTCCGGGATCTCCATTTCCACCGCCACAATCCCGATCCGCAACTCGCCGACAAAGGCATGCGTGCGCCCGTAACCGCGCTGGGTTGAATAGGCCATCGACAGGATAAAGCCTTCATCCCCCCGCGTGATTGCCTGCAAACGCAGCGCGCGGCTGGCGGGCAATTCCATCGGCTCGCGCGTCAAATCGGCGGGCAGATCATCGCCCACAGGCTCGACCTCAATCATGCCATCGCGGTCGAGCATCGCCATCACATGCGGCACGGCTTCCATTGCGGCGGGAGCGGTCGCGGCAACAGCAGTCTCGCCCTCCGCTGCCAGTTTGAAATCCAGCAAGCGGTGGGTGTAATCGAAGGTCGGCCCCAGAACCTGCCCGCCGGGCAAATCCTTGAACGTCGCCGAAATCCGTCGGATCACCGCCATCTTGGCGGTATCGACCGGGCAAGATGCGCCCAGCCGGGGCAGGGTGGTCCGATAGGCCCGGATCAGGAAAATCGCCTCGATCAGATCGCCGCGCGATTGCTTGATCGCCAAGGCGGCAAGGTCAGGATCATACAAAGACCCCTCCGCCATCACCCGGTTGACCGCCAGCGACAACTGCGCCCGTATCTGTGCCACCGACAATTCCGCCACGCCCGGATCGCCGCGGCGCTCCTCGGCCAGCCAGGCATGGGCATTGTCAATCGCGCGCTCACCGCCTTTTACCGCCACATACATCAGATGCCCTCCACATGGGTTGATCGGGGCAGGGCGGCGACGTGTGTGCCGCAGGTGAAAAAACAATCAAAGCCCAAGGGGAACAGCGCCCGGTTGGCCTGAAATGCCGCCACTTCCGGCAGCGATAGATAAGCCACATCGGCAATCCCCGGGCCGCGAAGGGCCACGCCTTTCGCCTCCAGCGCAGGCATCTCAACGATCAGTGTCGCCGCCCGATCAGGGTAATCCGGCAAGCCAATCGCAAACCGCCCCAACGGCTGCAACGCGGCCCAATCGCCCAAGGCGAACACCGCAGCCTCAGCCGAAACCAAAGGCGCGCCGCAGTGAAAGGTGATCCAATCGCGCACCGGGGCGCAGTCATAAGTGCCGCCCAGATGCAGCGGCGTCGTGCCATCGCACAACGTCAACAGCAACACGCCCGCCGCCACCGACAGCGGCGCGGGCGGCATGGCCCCGCTCAATTCCCGGATCTCACCCGGCTGCGACAGCACCGTCAACGCGGCGCGAAACGCATGCGATGACTGCACCGGAGCCTCAGAAAACCCGCCCAACAACGCGTCGTTCATTGGTCTTCCCCCCGCACTAAAGTGAAAAACTCCACCTTTGTGGCGGCAGCCTTGGCCGCGCGACTGGCCCGCCGCGCAACCTCCTCGGCCTGCAACGGTGCCAGCACAGCCGCGCGCATAACCTCGGCCTGATCGGTCTGCATCAACGCATCGACCACCGCCGCGCGCAAAGCATGGCCCTTGTCGCGGCCCTGCACATGGGCATGGCCGACTGCACCGGACCCCAACCGCAAAGCACAGCGCGTCACCGTCATCTCGCCCAAATTGAACGGTTGCCCGGTGCCGCCAATCCGGCCCCGCACCATCACAGCACCTATCTCCGGCGCGCGCAGCAGGTCATGCGCCGGGATCTCGGGGAACAAATCGGCCAGCCGCGTGGGCTTGGCGCGGGCCAGCAGGCCCATCCAGGCTTTGCGTGTCGCGAAAGCCTCAGCGCAGTGGGGGGCAGCTTCAAGCGGTGTGTGCGTCATCTTCTTCCCGACATCTTGCAAAGTTGTCTACACTTCTATACAACTAGACAAATCATAGCCGAGGAGCCTGCGAAATGCATGTGAAGTTTTGGTGACAAAGCCCGCAATCTGGCGATCTATCGCCGAAACCCTCACGGGCGAGATCACCGCAGGCCACTACCGCCCCGGTGATAAACTTCCGACCGAGGCCGCTCTGTCGGCCCGTTTCGGCGTCAACCGCCACACCGTCCGCCATGCTCTGACTGTCTTGGCCGAGGCGGGCTCTGTGCATGCTCGTCGTGGCGCGGGCGTCTTCGTCACTGCAACGCCCACCGATTACGCCCTCAGCCGCCGGGTGCGGTTTCACCAGAATGTTCTGGCGTCTGGCCGCACCCCATCCCGGCAAATGCTCCGCCAAGAAACCCGCCCGGCTGACTCCGGCGAAGCCGCAGCCCTACAGCTCCCTACAGGCGCTTTGGTGCATGTGGTCGACGGCCTCTCCCTCGCCGATGGCACTCCCTTGGCGATGTTCCGCTCTGTCTTCCCCGCCGCCCGCTTCCCCAACCTGTTGGAGGCGATGACCCGTCACAGTTCGGTGACGGCCGCCTTGGCCGAGGCGGGCCTCACCGACTATACCCGCGCGGAAACCCGCATCACCGCGATTGCCGCCGATGCCCTGCTGGCGCTGCATCTTCGTCTGACCCAAGGCGCGCCCCTGCTGCGTTCGGTCGCTGTCAATGTCGATGCCGCAGGCCAGCCCATCGAATTTGGCACCACATGGTTCGCAGGTGATCGCGTGACCTTGACCGTCTCACCAGAAGGCGCTGACGCAGGGGAAACTGTGGATAAACTGTCATAAGCCCGTTGCGTGGCCCTGTTATTCCAGCCGACAACCCCCAGTTGCCCTGTTCCCGGAGCCCGAAATGCCGCTGCCCTTGCCCCCCCTGCGACTGACCGGCGCGCATATTTTGCGCGAAGGCGCGATGCAGCAACGCTCCATCGGGCTGGCGGATGGCAAGATCACCCGCGGGCCTTTGCCCGAGGTCGATCTCTCAGGTTTCCTGATCCTGCCCGGCATCATCGACCTGCATGGCGACGGCTTCGAGCGTCACATGGCCCCGCGTCCCTCGGCCCCGTTTCCACTGGCCGCTGGCCTTGCCTCGTTTGACCGCGAGGCCGCCGCCCACGGCGTCACCACCGCCTATCTTGCGCAGGGGTGGAGTTGGGAAGGCGGCCACCGTGGCCCCGATCATGCCGAAGCCCTGATGGTTGCCCTCGACAGCTACCGCGCGCAATCCCTGACCGATCTGCGCCTGCAAATCCGCGCCGAGACGCATCTGGTGTCTGAAACCACCCGCCTGATCGCTGCCGTCAAGCGGCATCGGATCGGCTATGTGGTGTTCAATGATCACCTCTCCGAAGGCCTGCACATGGCCCGTATCGCCCCTACCGATTTTGCCGCTTGGGCACGCAAGGTCGGCAAGACCGCCGAGGAACTGGCCGAAGCCATCGAATCCGCCGCCGCCCGCGCCAAGGAAGTGCCGCGCAGCCTGTGTACTTTGGCCGAGACCTTTGATGCCTTGGGGGTGCTGTATGGCAGCCATGACGATCCCGATGGTGAGACCCGGGAGTTCTATTCGATGATCGGCGCGAAAATCGCCGAGTTTCCGCTGACCCGCCGCGCGGCTCTCGCGGCGCATGCGATGATGAGTCCGGTGATCATGGGGGCGCCGAATGTGGTGCGGGGGCGGTCACAGGCGGGGAATGTCTCGGCGCTGGCTTTGGTGTCGGATGGGCTGTGTGATGCGCTGGTGTCGGACTATCATATCCCTGCGCTGCCGTTGGCGGTTTGGGGGCTGGTGGACCGCGGTGTGATGGGGTTGGCGCAGGCTTGGGCCTTGGTCTCGTCACGCCCGGCGGAGATCATGCGGCTGCTGGATCGCGGTCGGCTGGAGCCGGGGTTGCGCGCCGATATGGTGATTGTGAACGCCGAGACTCGCGGCATTGAGGCGACGATTTCGGCGGGGCGGCTGAGTTATCTGGCAGGCGAGGCGGCGCGACGGTTCGTCAGCCAGCCTGAGGCTTTGCGGCTGGCGGCAGAGTAAGGTCCCAACTTGGGACCTTTTTTGTTTGTTTGATATCAGATGCTTAGGGGTGTCGATTTAACGAAGTTTTAATACTTTCGCGCGTTTCTGCCTATCGAACCGATAAGCAGGTGCCGGCCGCAGGGCCATCGAGGCCCTTTGGACGGCGCTGCCGGGGATAGGCTGGGTGGGCGGTTTGAACCTGGCGCGGTAGCGCCGCAGCAGGAGGCTCAATGCCTTCGAGGGCAGCACTTGGTTTAAGCTCAGCCGTGATATTTTTCCAAGAACGCTTCGACGGGCAGGCTGCGGAAATCGGGCAGGGCGGTGCGCAGCACTTCGTGGCTCCAGTCCCACCAGGCGAGGGCTTGCAGGCGGTCGGCGATCTGGGTGGGGAAGCGGGCGCGCAGCGGCGTGGCGGGGAGGCCGGCCATGATCATGTAGGGGGCGACGTCTTTGGTCACCACCGCGCCGCTAGCGATCACGGCACCGGTGCCGATGCTGACGTCGGGTTTGATGATCGCGCCGTGGCCGATCCAAGTGTCGGGGCCGATGGTGGTGCGGCGGGCGTGGCGGGCGGTGAAGAAGGCGTCGTCATCTGTTGTATCGTCCCAGTAGGCGCTGCTGCGGTAGAGGAAGTGGTGCAGGCTGGCGTTTTGCATCGGGTGGTCGGTAGGGCCGATGCGGGTCATCGCGGCGATGTTGGCGAATTTGCCGACTGTGGTGTTGGTGATGTCGGAGAATTGGTCGCAGTAGGCATAGTCCTCGAAGGTCGTGTTCAGGATGCGGCTGAAGCGGCCGACTTCGCAGAAGGCTCCGAAACTGGCGTTCTTGATCTGGCAATCGGGGTGGATCAGCGGAGTGTCGGCGGAGAGTTTGGTCATGTGGGCTTTCTTGTCCGCGTGTGGACAGGGGCTGCGATTGTTATATTTCAAGAGGTTAGGGAGGTGTCGTTTACGGCTTGTTAACAGTTTGACCGCAACACAGCTGCCGTCCGCAGCGGCATCGAGCCGCTTTGGACGGCGCTGCCGGGGATGCGGTGAAGCGACCGCTGCGGGCTTGCGTGCGGCAGCCGCCGCAGGAGGGGGCTCGATGCCCCCGAGGGCGGCACTTGGGTTAAGGTTAGGAGCCTCCGGCGGGAGTATTTTGAAAAGAGCAACTCGATTTGGCGCAGTTTTCGGCTTACCGCCCAATCAGCTTGCGGCGCAGCCAGCCGGACAGGCTGTCCATTGCCATCACCATCAGCACGATCAGGATCATGTAGTAGCCGACATCCTCCCAATCCTTCTGGGTGATGATGGCTTGGGTGAGCAGAAGGCCAATGCCGCCGCCGACGATGGCACCGATTACGGTGGCAGAGCGGGTGTTGGATTCGAGGTAATACAGCACCTGACTGAGCAGGATCGGCGCGATTTGCGGCAGCACGCCGAAGCGGGCGCGTTGCAATGGGCCTGCGCCGGTGGAGCGGATGCCTTCGACTTGTTTTTCGTCGATGTTTTCCAAGGCTTCCGAGAAGGTTTTGCCGAAGGTGCCGCTGTCGGTGAGCAGGATTGCCAGCGCGCCGGTCATCGGGCCGGGGCCGAAGGCGCGCGACAGGATGATCGTCCAGATCAGGCCATCGACGCCGCGCACGAAATCAAACAGGCGGCGGAAGGCAAAGCGGACAGAACGCAGGGCGGTGAAGTTGGAGGCGGCAAGAAAGGCCAAGGGCAGGGCGATCAGCGCCGCGCCCATCGTGCCAAGGAACGCCATCAGCACGGTTTCAAACAGGGCCCATGCCACATCGCCGTGGTGCCATTGTTTGTTGTTCCAGAACTCGGAGACCATATATCCGAGGTTGCTGCGCGCCGGGTCGATGCGGGGGCCGGTCAGCATTGCGGTCAGCTGACCATAGCTTTTGCCGTAGAACGGGCTGTCGAGGGTGAAGAAGAACTGTGCCCAGCCGGCCTGATATTTGAAGGTTTCCACCTTCGAGCGTGAATAGGCAAAGCGGCCTTGCGGGGTGGTGACCGAGATGCGGGTGTCGCTGACGTTGATCCAGTCCGGGATCGGCTGTGGTGCTGTCAGTTTCAGCTTGCCGTCTTCGGGCTGAATGTCGATCACGCCATAACCCGGCACAACGTAGCGCGCGCCCATGGCGTCATAGGTGACGATGTTGCCTTTGCCGAGATCAATCGTGGTGACATCGCCGCTGGTCTTCACCCAATCCGGGTATTGGCTGGGGGCAAAGGTTGATTTCGCCTCGCCCTCGATCGACACCCGCAGCGTGTTGTCGCGGTTGTCGCGGGTGACATGGGTCTTGTAGGCGACAAAATCGGTGAGCAGGATCTTGGCATTGTCCAGCCGGGCACGGGCGGCAAGGCCGGGGATGTCAAAGCTGACGAACAGATAGCTGAGGTAGATCAGCAGCAGCACCGGGATTGCAAAGGCTGCCCGGCGGCGGGTTTTGAATTGGCGCTGCACGGTGGTATAGGGCGCGCTGCCATAGGGAACAGAGGTCATTGGTTGCCCTTTACCAAGCGGTTGCGGGCATAGCCCGAGAGTTGGTCAAACAGCACGATGGCGCAGAACAAGAGCGCGAAGATCGCCACCACCTGATCATATTTGCCACCGCCCCATTGCATTGCCAGTTTCAGATCATAGCCGATGCCGCCGGAGCCTACGAAGCCAAGGATGGCGCTGGCGCGGACGTTGATCTCAAACCTGAGCAGGGCATAGGACAGCCAGTTGGGTGCTACTTGCGGGATGATGCCGAGCCAGATCTGCTGGCCCCAGGAGGCTCCGGTCGAGGCGAGGCCTTCGACGGGTTTCAGATCGGCGTTCTCGGCGGATTCCGAGAACAGCTTGCCCAAGGCCCCGGCGGTGTGAAACGCGATGGCGAGCACGGCGGGCACCGGTCCTCCGCCCAGCACGAAGATCAGCACGAGGGCGATGACGATCTCGGGGATGGCGCGCATGATGTCGGCAGAGCGACGGAACAGTGGCGTCAGGATGGGGAAGCGCGCCAGGTGGCGGGTGGAGCCGAGGGCGAGGAAGGCCCCGAATGCGCCGCCCAGCAGGGTGGCGGCGGCGGCGATGTTGATGGTCTCAATCAGTGAGGGCAGGTATTGCCAGAGCAGGGCGGGCAGGTTGGCGCGGTTTGTCCAGGCCTCGGACAGCACTTCGGCGGGGAAGGCGGGCAGTTGGTGCAGGCCTGCCAGAAAGTCACCGGCGTTGCGCTCTTGGGCGACCTGAAAGCCGGAGGCCATCAGCGCCACGAACAGCATCAGCAGGATGAACCCGTAAAGCCGCTTGCGGCGGGCCTGATGGATATAGGCTTCGGTCGGGTTGTTCAGATCGGGTCTAGGGCCTTTGGGGGGGCCAAAAGTGATGTCAACCATGTGGCCTCCAAAGGAAAAACCGGGCCTGCTTGCGCAAGCCCGGTATCGGTGCTGAAATTACTCGCCAGAAAGTTTGCGGGCGTCGACAATGCCGAGATACATGTCGTGGGTGGCGGGGACGAAGTCTTTCGCGTCGCCAGCGGCCACGCCATAAGCGCATTTCGCGTCGACTTCCCAGAGGTCAGCGGTCAGTTTGGTGACTTTGGCTTTCACATCATCGGGAAGGGCGGCGCGCACCACCATCGGGCCTTCGGGGATCAGCTTGGAGCGCCAGATTTCCACCAGGTTGTTCATGTCAACCAAGCCCGCATCGGCGGATTTGCGGAACGCGCCCGAGGAATAGCCGTCTTCCCAGTTGCCGATGCCATCAGCCCAGGACACGCCTGCGTCGAAATCGCCGTTGGCGACGCCGACGATGGTTTGCTCGTGGCCGCCCGAGAATTTCACTTCGCTGAAGAATTTATCCAGCGGGCCGTAGGTGGCGATCATCTCTGCCGCAGGCACGAGGTAGCCCGATGTCGAGTTCGGCTCACCAAAGGCGAACTTCTTGCCCTTGGCGTCTTCGACCGTCTTGATGCCCGAGTCTGCACGGGCGAAGGCGATGGAATAGTAGCCGGTCGAGTCGTCAAGGTTTTGCTTGGTCAGCTCAACCGTGACCGCGTTCGGGTCGGTCAGGTAGATCTTGGCATAGGCCGAAGCGCCCAGCCATGCCATGTCGATGGTGCCGCCGAGCAGGCCTTGGATCACGCCATCATAGTCGGCAGGGGTGAAGACTTTGACCGGAACGCCTAGCTCTTTTTCAATCGCGGCGCGGTAGCATTCGTTCGAGGTCATGCGGTCTTGGGCGTTCTCGCCGCCCAGAATGCCGATGTTGAATTCTTTGATCTCTTGCGCGTGGGCTGCGCTGATGCAGGTGGTGGCTGCCAGAATGGCGAGAAGCGTTTTCATGGTCGTCTCCGGTTATGGCCCGGTTGGGCCTTGGTAAACTTTGGTGGGGTCAGGCCAGCATCGCATCGGCGTAGGCGGCGTCTTTCGGGCCGGTGATCGCGGTGGATGTGGCGGATTCGTTGAAGCTGGCGTCGGCGCCGTAGATGTCGCGGGCCACACCTGTGGTCAGCTGATCGGGGGTGCCGTCGAACACCACGCGGCCATCGCGCATGCCGATCACCCGGTCGCAGTAGCGCCGCGCGGTGTCGAGGGTGTGCAGGTTGGCGATCACCATGCGGCCGTCTTCCTCGTGGATGCGGCGCAGGGCGTCCATCACCACTTGCGCGTTCATCGGATCAAGGCTGGCGATGGGTTCATCGGCGAGGATGACCTTGGGGTCTTGCATCAGCGCGCGGGCGATGGCGACGCGCTGTTGCTGGCCACCCGACAGGGCTTCGGCGCGTTTGGGGGCTTGTTCGGCAATGCCAAGTCGGTCGAGGATCTGCATCGCGCGGGTGATGTCGGCGTCGGACCACAGGTTGAACATCGTCGCAAAAGTG
Source organism: Cypionkella sp. (assembly GCF_034376685.1). Lineage (GTDB taxonomy): Bacteria > Pseudomonadota > Alphaproteobacteria > Rhodobacterales > Rhodobacteraceae > Cypionkella. The sequence continues at coordinate 39,449 of NZ_JAXMJJ010000012.1, read as the reverse complement.
GAGCGGTGGTTCAACAGCCCGTGCAGCACGTTGGAGGCCACATCCATCCGGGGCACCAGATTGAACTGCTGGAAAATCATCGCGCATTGGCCCTGCCAGCTGCGCTTTTCCGCGCCGTGCAGGGTTAACACATTGCGGCCTTCAAAGCTGATTTCGCCAGACGTGGCATCGGTCAGACGGTTCATCATCCGCAGCAAGGTGGACTTGCCCGCCCCGGAACGCCCGATCACACCGACAAAGGCCGAACGGTCGATCTGGAAGCTGACGCTGTCCACGGCGGCTTTCTGCCCGAACAGGCGTGTGACGTTTTCGACCTTCAGCATCGCGGCCCCCTTTTGGTTAGGGCGGCTGATACGCGGGATTCGTGACGGTTGGTTGTCACAGAGGTAACGCTTGGGTAACAAAACCCGCGCGGCGCAACTAACTGATCTGACACAGAAACTTCATGATTGCGTTACCCAAGCGTCATGGGGGCCGCCTAAGCCACCGCTCATCAGCTGCCCGGCAAAGCCCGGCGGGCTGGCTTAACAGGAGACTTCCATGACCGTTTTCAAAACCCTGACCTCGGGCGTCAGCCTGCTGGCGATGCTGGTGGCGAGTGCTGCCTCGGCGCAAAGCCTTGAGGAAATCACCGCAGCTGCGAAGGCTGAAGGCAACCTGACCACCATCGCGCTGCCGCATGACTGGTGCGGCTATGGTGCCGTGATCGAGGGCTTCAAGAAGAAATACCCCGAGATTGCTGTTAACGAATTGAACCCGGATGGCTCGTCTGCGGATGAGCTGGAAGCCGTTCGCGCCAACAAGGGCAACACCGGCCCGCAAGCACCGGACGTTCTGGACATTGGCCTGTCGTTTGGCCCGGCTGCCAAGGAAGAGGGCCTGATCCAGCCGTATAAAGTCAGCACCTGGGACAGCATCCCGGATGCCGCCAAGGATGCCGATGGCTTCTGGTATGGCGATTACTACGGTGTGATGTCGTTCATCGTGAACACCGATATGGTGGAAAATGTGCCCACCGATTGGGCCGATCTGATGAAGCCGGAATACGCGGGCGCGTTTGCTTTGTCGGGCGATCCGCGCTCGGGCAACCAGCCGCTGATGTCGGTGATGGGTGCTGGCATGGCGATGGGCGGCAAACCGGGTGCCGAGTCGGCAGCCAAGGGGCTGGAGTTCTTCGCGGGTCTGAACAAGGCGGGCAATTTTGTGCCGGTCGCGGGCAAAACCGGCACTATCGCGCAGGGGGCTACCCCGATTGTTGCGGCTTGGGATTACAACGCTTTGGCTTGGCGCGACACGCTGGCGGGTAACCCGAAAGCCGAAGTCATTGTGCCTGCTTCCGGCACCGTGGCAGGGGTTTATGTGCAGGCGATTTCGGCTTACGCGCCGCACCCGAATGCCGCGAAACTGTGGATGGAATACCTTTATTCGGATGAAGGCCAACTTGGCTGGCTGAACGGTTATTGCCACCCGATCCGCTTCAATGACCTCGCCAAGCGCGACGTGATCCCGGCGGAAATGCTGGCAAAACTGCCGCCTGCTGCGGCCTATGAGAAAGCCGTGTTCCCGACTTTGGAAGAACAGGCTGCGCATAAAGAGGCGGTGACCGCGGGTTGGGATGCAACCGTCGGCGTTCAGGTCGAGTAATCTTTTAACCCGCCCTCATCACATCGGTGAGGGCGGGTTTCCTTTCAGGATCATAGACATGAGATCATCTCGCCTTTGGCGCGCCCTACCGTGGAACGGTCTGGGGGTGCTGCCGTTTTTGCTGTTCGCGCTGCTGTTTTTGCTGCTGCCCACCGCGAATATCGTGGCGGGGGCGTTTGTCGATGGCACCGGCAGCTTTACGCTGAAAAATATTTTCAACCTGTTCACGCCTGAGATCATCAACGCCTTCTGGCTGTCGATCCGGCTGAGTTTCACCTCGGCTTTGATCGGCTGCGCCTTGGGGTTTGCGATTGCCTTGGCGGTGGTTCTGGGGGGATTGCCTGCTTGGCTGCGCGGCATCGTGATGACGTTTTCTGGCGTCACATCGAACTTCGCCGGGGTGCCGTTGGCGTTTGCTTATGTGGCGACGTTGGGGCGGGTTGGCTTTGTGACGCTGCTTTTGCGCGATTGGTTCGGGGTGAATATCTACGCTTTGGGCTTCAATATGATCAGCTTCTGGGGGCTGGTGGCGGCCTATGTGTTCTTCCAGATCCCGCTGATGGTGCTGATTATCACCCCGGCGATTGATGGGCTGAAGCGGGAATGGCGCGAGGCGGCCGAGGTTTTGGGCGCAACGGGCGGCCAATATTGGCGGATGGTGGCGCTGCCGGTGCTGGGGCCGTCGCTGCTGGGGACGCTGGCGCTCTTGTTCGCCAACGCGTTTGGTGCGGTGGCGACGGCGATTGCTTTGACCGGGTCGCTGCTCTCGATTGCCCCGATCCTGCTGTTCAACCAGATCCGCGGCGATGTGCTGCAAGACCCGCATCTGGGCTATGCTTTGGCCTTCGCCATGATCGTGATCACCGGGATTTCCAACGCGGTTTATGTGGTGATGCGGACCCGCGCCGAGAGGTGGATCAAATGAAGCGCATCTTGGCTTGGGCCGCGATTGCGGTCGGTGTGGTGTATTTCTTCCTGCCGCTGGTGGGGATGCTGGAATTCTCATTGAAGATGCGGCGGGGCGAGTATTCGCTGGACGCGTATCGGTCGGTGATGGGCGATCCGCAGTTTCAGGCGACCTTTGGTTATTCGGTGCTGATGGCTTGTCTGACGATTGTGTTTGGCGTGCTGGTGGTGGTGCCGACGGTGTTCTGGGTGCGCCTGAAACTGCCGCGCCTGCGCCCGTTCATGGAGTTCATCACCCTGCTGCCGCTGGTGATCCCACCGATTGTGATCGTGTTCGGCTATATCCGTTTGTTCAATACTTCCAGTTGGTTGCCGCTGACCGGCAGTGCTTTGGGCACCGATTTCCTCTTGATGTGCGGCTATGCCGTGCTGGCGCTGCCCTATATGTATCGCGCGGTGGATACGGGTTTGGCGGCGATTGATCTGCGCACCTTGACCGAAGCCGCGCAGAGCCTTGGGGCGGGGTGGATCACCGTTCTGGCCCGCGTGATTTTGCCGAATGTGCTGGTCGCGGTGCTGTCGGGGGCGTTTTTGACGTTTGCGATTGTGATCGGTGAATATGTCTTTGCGGCCTTGCTGGATCGGCCGGCGTTTGGGCCGTATCTGGTCTGGGCGGGGGGCAATAAGGCCTACGAGCCTGCGGCATTGGCCGTGATGACTTTCGCGCTGACCTGGGCCTGCATGGCGCTGATCCAGTTGGTGACCAAATTTTCCAAACATACAAGGATGCCACGCTGATGGCGTATCTCGATCTTAGTGCGCTGCAAAAATCTTTTGGCGCGAACCAAGTGGTGAAATCGTTTGATCTGGGGGTGGCGCAGGGCGAGTTTGTCTCGCTTTTGGGCCCGTCGGGGTGCGGGAAAACCACCGTGCTGCGGATGGTGGCGGGGTTCGAAACCCCCACCCTTGGCGCGATCAAGATTGACGGGCAGGATGTGACGCATCTGCGGCCCAACCAGCGCAATATCGGCATGGTATTTCAGGCCTATGCGCTGTTTCCGAACCTGACGGTGGCGCAGAATGTCGGCTTTGGGTTGAAGATTGCCGGGGTGTCGGCCAAGGAAATCACCGCGCGGGTGGCTGAGATGCTGGCGCTGATCGGGTTGCCGGAAATGGGTGCGCGCTATCCGTTCCAGCTTTCGGGCGGGCAGCAGCAGCGGGTGGCTTTGGCGCGGGCACTGGCACCGCGTCCACGGGTTTTGTTGTTGGATGAGCCGTTGTCGGCGTTGGATGCGAAGATTCGTGTCAGTTTGCGGGCGGAAATCCGGGATATTCAGCGGAAATTGGGCATCACCACGATTTTTGTGACGCATGATCAGGAAGAAGCCCTGTCGATGTCAGACCGGGTTGTGGTGATGAACGGCGGGCGGGCGGAACAAGTGGGCGCGCCGTTTGAGATATATAACCATCCGAAGACGCGGTTTGTGGCGCAGTTTGTCGGCACGTTGAATACGCTCGATGCCGTGGTGACGGACGCTGCTCAGGGTGAGGTGACGGTGCAGGGGCAACCTCTGCGCCTGCCACAAGCGATTGCGGCGGCGCGGGGGGCGACGGTGGGATTGGCCTTGCGTCCCGAGGTGGTGCATCTGGAGGCCGATGCCGCGCAGATCAGCCGGGGTGATTTTGCGCTGCCCGCAAAGATTGCCGCCGTGCAGTTTCTGGGCGCGGTGATCCGAGTCAAGGCGGATACGGCGGCGGGGGCGATCTCGCTCGATTTGTTCAACCGGCCTGATGCGCCGCCGCCGCCACTGGGGGCCGAGGTGGCTTTGCGGTTCCGGGGGCAGGATGTGATCGTGCTGGCCTAAAATCCCTTCGGGCGCGACAACCAGCGCGCCAGCATGGGGCCAAGCAGCAGCACCAGCAAAAACCGCGCCATGTGCATCGTCATCACAAACGCCACATCGACCGGGGTGGAGGCCGCGATGATGGCGATGGAATCCATGCCGCCGGGGCTGGTGGCAAGATAGGCGGTCAGGGGATCAATCCCGGCGAAATGCACCAAGACCCAAGCCGCCCCGCCACAGACCGCGATCAGCGCCATGATCGAGGCGAACACCCGTGGGAAGGCCCGCAAGGCGTGGCCCAAAGTGGCGGGGGTAAAGCGAAGGCCGATGGACCAGCCGATGGCGGCATAGGTCAGCGCCAGCAGCCACGGCGGCAGGTAAATCTGCATCCATCCGGTCTGTACCAGCAGCATGCCGGTGCCGATCGGCAGCAGGAAGGTTGCTCCGGGCAGGCACAATCTTTGGCCGACGAAGGCCAGCACCACGGCGAGCGCCAACGTCTGTGCCACGCCCAACAGCGGCATGCCCGGAAACCAAATGATACTGGCTGCAGGGCCATCCGCCACCCCAAACAGCCGCGCCACCACGGTGGCGACCACCGCCACGCAGGCGACGCGCAGGTATTGCATGAAAGCGACAAGCCGGATGTCGGCGCCATATGCGCCTGATAACAGCACCATGGCCGAGGCCGCCCCCGGCGAGGATCCCCAGATCGCGGTGGTGCCCGGAAGTGCGCCCGAGCGCGCCACCAGCCAGCCAAGCAGCGACGAGGCTGCAATGGTGAACAGCGTCCCGGTCAGCACGATAGGCCATTGCGATGCAACCTCTGCCATCATCGAAATCGGCAGGATCGTCGCCACCATCAGCCCGACCACACCTTGCGCCGCCGTCATCGCAGGGGCGGGCAAGGTGATGCTAAACCCGCGCAGTGCAAGGATAATCGCCGCAATCATCGGTCCCAGCAGCAGGGCGGCGGGCAGGTGCAGCAGCTCAAACCCGGTGGTGATCAGCGCCGACAGCAGCGCGAGGGCGGCCCATTGCAACACTTGGCGGCGGCGATTCACGGCTGGCGGGGTCTGCGACAACGGAGCGTCTTTCAGCGATTGGTCGGAAGCAGCGATGCGCCTACCTAACGCGGGCGGCGGGGGAGGGCAATCGGCGTTGCGGCTGGATTGACCGCTCTGGACAGCTTGGCCTTGGCCTGCCAGTTTGGCGCGAACCCCAAGCCAGAGGCCGCGATGGATCACCCTGTCACCCCCGATCCAACCGCCGATCCTGCACCGGAGCAGAGCCAAAGTTTCGCGGTGCTGGGCAATGTCGGCGCGCCGATTTTCGCCACTTGGATCGCGCGGCATGCCCGCCGTCTGGGTCTGCGCGGGGCGATTCTGCGCCATGATGCGGGACGGGTTGAGATGGTGGTGACTGGCCTGCCGGACCTTTTGGACGCGATGGCTTTGGGCTGTAGTCTTGGCCCGCAAGAGGTTTGGGTCGAGCGGATTGATCGCGCCGATCTGGCGCTGCAAAATCTGAACGAATTTGCTTCGATAGCCGATTAACTTATGATCATATGCAGGCAGGATGCTGAAATTTGTGGCATCTGCTGCGGCAGCTTGGCGCAAGAGAGGCTTTCAGCCTTTCGGTTTTCGGGCGGGGCGGCAAGGTTTGGCTGGGGATTGCGGGGATTATGATGTCGGGGATGTGGGTGGCCAATGGCTTGTCGCAAGATTTGCCGCTGGGCGTTGTGATGGCGGGTGCGTGGCAGGGGGCGGAGCTGGCGATTTGGCGCTCGGCCTCTGGGCGGCTGTCGGCGTGGAATGATCGCTGCCCGCATCGCGGCATGCGGCTGTCGCATGGTTTCGTGCGCGGTGAGACGCTGTCGTGCATCTATCACGGCTGGACCTATGGCAGCGATGGCGCGTGTGGCAAGATCCCGGCGCATCCGGCGATGGTGCCGCCTGCCGCGATAAAGGCCGAGGTTTATCAATGTGTTGAGGTGGGTGGCGTGATCTGGGTCGCGCCTGTTGGGGCAGAGCTTGCGCTACCGGATTTGAGCGGGCTTGTAGCGGTGCGCTCGATCACCGTGCAAGCCGGGGTGGCCGAGATCGCCCGCACCTTGCCGGGGTTTGTCTGCGAAGGCGCGGTTTGGCGGGGGCAGATTGGCGGCGCGGCTGTGGCCTTGGTGCTGCAAGATCGCGGTGCGGCCGTCACGCTGCACGCATTGGGCGTGGGCGACCGGGTTACGGTCTCGCGCTGGCTGGATGGGTTGCGGCGCTTGGTTGAAGAGGGGGCTTTGGCATGATCCCGCAGGCGGTGTTGAACGAATGGTATCCGGTGGCGATGATTGCCATGGTGGGGGCGTGGCCGGGGCGGCAGACCATGCTGTTGGGCAGCGATATCGCGGTGTTTCTGGACGCGGGCGAGATCGTGGTGCAGGGCGCGGAAGGTCAGCGACTGGCCGTTTGCTTGGCCTATGGCCATGTTTGGGCCTGTCCCGGCACCCCGGCGCATCCGTTGTTCGGGGTCCCCGAGGCGGATCAGCCGGGGCGGCGTTTGGTGGATTGCGGTGTGGTGCGGGTGAAATGCTCGCCCTTGCGCGCGGTGGAGAATTTCCTCGACATAGCACACTTCCCCTTTGTGCATACCGATGTGCTGGGGGCGGAACCGCATACCGAAGTTGGCCGCTATGAGGTGCAAATCCGCGAGGATAGCGACGAGGTTTGGGCGACCAAAGTGCATTTTTACCAGCCGCAAGCCGCGAAATCGGCGGCGGGCGGGATTGTGACGGAATACATGTACCGGGTGGCGGCACCGACAGCTTCGGTGCTGTACAAGACCTGCCCGAACCGCCCGGATGAATGGGATGTGATTGCGATTTTCGTGCAGCCGCTGACCGAGGAACTCTGCGAGGTTTGGCCGTGGATGGCATTGTTTGATGATGTGACGCCGCAAGCCGATCTGATCCAGTTTCAGCAGATGATCTTCCTGCAAGACCGCTCGATTCTGGAAAATCAGATCCCGCGGTTGCTGCCATTGGACCCCGGCAAAGAGATCCCGACGCAGGCCGATCTGACCTCGATCGCCTATCGCCGTTGGCTGAAACGCAAGGGGCTGACCTACGGCGCGCAGATGGTGGCGGCATGAAGCTGTATGATTATGTCCTTTCCGCCAGTTGCTACAAGGTGCGGCTGATGGCGGCGCTGATGGGGCGCAAGCTGGATCTCAAGGCGGTGGACTTTCATCCGGGGCGGGAACACCGCAGCGCCGCGTTTCGCGCGCTCAATCCCGCCGGGACACTGCCCGTGCTGGTCGATGGCGATCTGACCCTGACCGAAAGCACGGCGATGCTGGTGTATCTGGCGCAGGTGTCTAAGGCGGGGGCGTGGCTGGGTGCGGGGCCTGTGCAAACCGCGCAAGTGCAGCAATGGTTGGCGTTTTCGGCGCGGCTGGGGGCCAGTTTGGGCATGGCGCGGCTGCATGATATGCTGCTGTATCCCGGTGATATCGACGGGTTCCGCCGGGCAGGGGTGGAGTGCTTGCGCGAGTTGGAGGCACATCTGACCGAGGCGCGCTTTGCGGGGCGGATTTACCTTACGGGTGATGCGCCCACCATCGCCGATATCGCCTGCTTTCCCAATGTGGCGCTTGCCCCCGATGGCGGTGTGACCTTGGATGACTACCCCTCAATCCGGCTGTGGTCGCGGGCGATCCGCGCGCTGCCGGGGTTCATCGAGATGCCGGGGATTCACCGCCTGCACGAGTTGAAACCCGCGCCCGAAGCCGTGCCGCCGCTGGAGTCGCTGCCATGAGCATCCTGCTGAAAAACTGCGCCGCGATTGTGCCTTCGGCCAGAGATCTGGTGCTGGCGGGGCAGGATATGCTGATCGAAGGCAAACAGATTGCCGCCATCGGCCCGAACCTGCACGCGCCGGGGGCAGAGGTGATCGACGCCTCGGGCTGGTTCATTTATCCGGGTCTGATCAACACGCATCACCATTTCTTTCAATGCTTTGTGCGCAACCGCGCCGATCTGGATTGGACGAAACTGTCGGTGATCGAATGGCTGGATTTGATCTATCCGATCTTCTCGCGGCTGACCGAGGATCAGTTTTACCATTCGTCGGTGGTGGCCTTGGCCGAACTGATCAAACACGGCTGCACCACGGCGTTTGACCACCAATACAACTTTCCGCGCCATGCCGGGTCGCGGATTGTGGACCGCCAGTTTGAGGCCGCTGATCTGTTCGGCATCCGCTTTCATGCCGGGCGCGGCGGCAATACCCTGCCGAAATCCGAAGGCAGCACGATCCCGGATGAGATGCTGGAAACCACCGCGCAATTCATCGGCGATTGTGAGCGGTTGATTGATACCTACCACGACGCCAGCCCGTTCAGCATGCGCCAAGTCGCGGTGGCTCCCTGCCAACCCGTCAACTGCTACAAAGACACCTTTGAGGAATCCATTCGTCTTGCCCGCGACAAAGGCGTGCTTTTGCACACCCATGTTGGCGAAGGCGAAAGCCCGGTGATCGAGGCGCGCACCGGGCGTCGGACAGTGCAATACCTTGAAGAAATGGGATTTTCCGGCCCCGATACCTGGTATGCGCATTGCTGGGAATTGACCCACGGCGAACTCGCTCAGATGGCCGCTACGCAAACCGGCGTGTCGCATTGCCCCGAGCCGGTCTATCTGGTGGGGGCCGAAGTCACCGATATTCCGGCGATGCAGGCGTTGGGTCTGCGCGTGGGATTGGGCTGCGATGGGGCGGCGTCGAATGACAATTCCAACCTGATGCACTGCATTCATTCGGCCTATATGCTGCAATGTCTGGTGGCTTCGACCCGTAAGCATCCGGTGCCAGACCCCAGCGCTTTCCTTGGCTATGCCACCACTGGCGGCGCCGATTTGCTGGGGCGGACAGACCTTGGCCGCCTTGCCCCCGGCATGGCCGCTGATCTGTTCGCCATCGACACCCGCCGTCTGGAATATGTCGGCACCCGCCATGATCCGGCCAGCCTGATCCCGAAAGTCGGGGTCAGTCGCCCGGTCGATATGACCATGATCAATGGTCGCATCGTCTGGCGTGATGGTCAGTTCCCCGGCCTCGATGAGCGCGATCTTTTCACAAAAGCCGAAGCTTCCTTCCACCGCATCCTGTCTTGATCCCAAAATCCCAAAGCCCAAAGGAAACCCGATGACCCAAACCCGCCGCTCTTTCCTGAAAACCACCCTTGCTGCCAGCACTGCGATGGCGCTGCCGATCCCGGCCTTCGCACAAGACGGCGTGCTGAACGTCGCCCTGATCGTGCCCTCGCCCGCCGCCGATGTCGGCTGGTCGCACACGCTGGAGCTTGGCACCAAGGCGTTGGAGGCCGAATATGGTGACAAGATCAAAGTCACCTTGCTGGAGAATATCGCCGAAGGCCCGGACGGCGACCGCATCATGAACAAGACCGTGGCGGACGGGAACACCTTCCTGATCCTCGGTTCGTTTGGCTATATGAACGGCGGGCTGAAGCTGGCCAAGGCGCGCCCGGAAGTGTCGATCCTGCACGCCTCGGGCTATCAGGTGGCGCCCAATTTCTCCCCCTTCGGCGCGCGGTATTATCAGGGCACTTACCTGATGGGCATGGCGGCGGCGTCCTTGTCGAAGTCGAAGAAACTCGGCTGCGTCGGGGCCTTTGCGATCCCAGAACTGATCACCTCAATCAACGCCTTCACCTTGGGCGCGCAATCGGTGGATCCGGCGATGGAGGTTTCCGTGGTCTGGGTGAACTCGTGGTTCGATCCGGCATCCGAGCAAGAAGCCGCCAAGGCGCTGCTGGCGCAGGGCTGCGATGTGGTGTTCTCGAACGCGCAGGACACGCCTTCGGTGGTGGCGGTCTGTGAAGAGGCCGGGGCCTATGTGTTCAACCTGAACTCGTCGATGAAGACCTATGCGCCGAAGAAGTATCTCGGCGTGGTTGGCACCGATTGGGCGCCGTATTTCAAGGCTTCCGTCGCGGCGCATCTGGCTGGCACCTTCGCGGGCGCTTCGGCGTGGCTCGGGATGGCGGATAACTGCGTGTTCGTGGCCGATTGGAACCCCGATATTGCGCCCGAGATGGCTGCGAAGATCGAGGCGGTTCATGCCACCCTGCTGGATGGCAGTTTCAGCCCCTTCACCGGGCCGTTGACCAATCAGGACGGGGCCGAGGCTGTGGCCGCTGGTGTGACTTTGGGCGACGATATGATCCTGTCGATGGATTGGCATGTCAAAGGCGTCACCACGCCGCTGCCGAAGTAAGCCGATGACCGCGCTGTTGTCTTTGCAAGCGATCTCAAAGCGTTACGGCGCGGTGCAGGCCAATGCCGGGATTGATCTGGTGGTCGATCCCGGTTCTATCCATGCCATCTTAGGTGAGAATGGCGCGGGCAAATCCACGCTGATGAAGCTGATTTACGGCGTGGAATCGCCCGATGCGGGCGTGATGTTGTGGAAGGGGCAGCCGGTGAACCTTGGCAGTCCCGCCGAGGCGCGGGCTTTGGGCATTGGCATGGTGTTCCAGCATTTCTCCTTGTTTGAAACCCTGTCGGTGGTGCAGAATATCGCGCTGATCGTGCCGGGGCGGAAGGCCGATCTGGCGCGGCGCATCCGGGCTTTGGGCGCTGAATTTGGCCTGAACGTCGACCCCGAAGCGATGGTGCATGCGCTGTCGGTGGGCGAGCGGCAACGGGTGGAAATCATCCGCTGCCTGCTGCTCAACCCCGAGCTGCTGATCCTCGATGAGCCGACCTCGGTGCTGCCGCCGCAAAGCGTGGCGCGGTTGTTTGAAACGTTGCGGGCCTTGCAGGCGCGCGGCATGGCGATCTTGTTCATCAGCCATAAACTGGAAGAAATCAAAGAGTTGTGCGACACCGCGACGATCCTGCGCGGCGGTCAGGTGACGGGCCGTGTCGATCCGCGCGCGCATTCCGCCAAGGATCTGGCGACGCTGATGATCGGTCGCGTAATGCCGCCGCCTTTGCCTGCAACGGCGCAGGATGTGGGTGAGGTGCGGCTTGAGTTGAGCGGCCTCGATTACGTCAATGACGATCCGTTTGGGGTGTCATTGGCCGATATTTCCCTGCGGGTGCACAGCGGTGAAATCGTCGGCATCGCCGGGATTTCCGGCAATGGGCAGCAGGAGCTGGCGGCGCTGATCTCGGGTGAGGTGGTGCAGCCGGGCGATAGCATCCGCATGTTGGGGCATGCCGTCGGGGCTGTGGGCGTGGCTGCGCGCCGCCGGATGGGCTTTGCCTTTGTGCCGGAAGAACGCTTGGGGCGCGGGGCTGTGCCGGATATGTCTTTGGCGGACAACGCTTTATTGACCGCACATGGCGCGGGCCTTGTGCAGCGCGGCTTCATCCGCCGCGGACCCGAGCGCGCCTATACCGCCGCCTGCATCGCCCGTTACGATGTGCGCACGCCGGGGCCAGAGGCCGAAGCGGGGGCGCTGTCGGGCGGCAATCTGCAAAAATTCATCATGGGCCGCGAGATGATGCTGGAGCCGAAACTGCTTCTGGTGTCGCAGCCGACATGGGGCGTTGATATTGGCGCTGCCACCGATATCCGGCAACGCTTGGTGGCGATGCGCAACGCGGGCGCGGCCATTCTGGTGATTTCCGAGGAGTTGGAGGAGTTGTTCCAGATCTGCGACCGCCTGCATGTGCTGCACAAGGGGCATCTGTCGCCGTCTTTGCCAACCGCCCAGACCAATGCCGAGGAGGTCGGCACCTATATGATCGGCGCGGGAAAATCGCCGGAGGTGGCCGCATGAGGATCAGCTTCATCCGTCGCGAACGCGCCTCTCGCATGGCCATGCTGGTCGCGCCCATCGCGGCCTTCGCCTGCGCGATTGTGGCCAGCGTGATCCTGTTCACCCTGCTGGGCAAAGCCCCCGGTCAGGCGCTGTATTCGCTGCTGCTGGAGCCGTTTCTGACGTGGTATAACTTTTCCGAAGTGCTGCTGAAAATGGCCCCCTTGCTGCTGATCGCGCAAGGCCTTGCCATTGGTTTCCGCGCCAATGTGTTCAACATCGGCGCGGAGGGTCAATTGATCATCGGCGCGATCGCGGCCTCGGCCTTGCCCGTGTGGTATCCGATGGGCGACTCAGCTTTCATGCTGCCCGCGATGCTGGTGATGGGGGCTGCGGCAGGGATGGCTTGGGCCGGGATTGCGGCGATGTTTCGCACCCGCTTTAACGCTAACGAAATTCTGGTGACGCTGATGCTGTCGCTGATCGCAGCACAGGTGCTGAACTATCTGCTGCTGGGGCCGTGGAAAGACCCGAACGGCTTCAACTTTCCACAAAGCGTGATGTTCCCCGATGCCGCCTTGCTGCCGATCCTGCTGCCCGGCACGCGGGTGAACGTGTCCTTGCTGCTGGCGCTTATCGCCAGCGGTTTGGCCTATATCCTGATGCGCCACCGCTTTGCGGGGTTTCAACTGCTGGTCGGTGGGCTAGCCCCCCGTGCCGCGCGCTATGCCGGGTTCAGTGAAAGCCGCGCGATCTGGATCAGCCTGCTGTTGGGCGGGCTTGCGGCGGGTCTGGCGGGGGCTGCGGAGGTCGCGGGGCCTTTGGGTCAATTGCAACGCTCGGTCTCGCTGGGCTACGGATATTCGGCGATCATCGTGGCCTATCTGGGCGGGCTGAACCCGCTGGGTATCGTGATTTCCGCCTTCGTGATGTCGGTGATCTATATCGGCGGTGACAACGCGATGGTGTCGGCGGACCTGCCGATTGCCGCCGTCTGGGTGTTTCAGGGCCTGCTTTTGTGCTTCTACCTCGCAGGCCTGACCTTCATCCGCCACAAGGTCAGCTTTATCCGCAGGGTCGCGCCATGAACGCCGTTGATTTCATTCTTGCGGGTATGCTGGCGGCGGCCACGCCGATGCTGCTGGCGGCATTGGGTGAGATGGTGGTGGAGCGGTCGGGTGTTTTGAACCTTGGCCTTGAAGGCATGATGGCGCTGGGCGCGGCCTTGGGGTTCATCACCACTTACACCTATCAAAGCCATGCTTTGGGGTTTCTGGTGGCGGCTTTGGGCGGCGCGGCATTGTCCTTGCTGTTCGCGCTGATCGTGCTGGGGTTTGTTGCCAATCAGGTGGCGGCGGGGTTGGCGATTGGCATCTTGGGCACCGGGCTTTCGTCGCTGTTTGGCAAAAGCTTTGAAAGCCTGACGATCAGCGGCTTGCCGAAACTGGCGCTGCCGCTGCTGTCTGATCTGCCGGTTGTGGGCACGCTGTTCGTGCAGGATATTGTGGTTTGGGCAACGCTTGGCTTGGCACTGGCGATCTGGGCCACGATGAATCACTCGAAACTCGGGCTGATCATCCGCGCGGTGGGCGAGAATCCGCATGCCGCTCGCGCGATTGGCTTTCGGGTTTTGCGGGTGCGCTGTGCCGCGATTGCCTTTGGTGGCGCGCTGGCGGGGATTGCCGGGGCCTATGCCTCAACGGTTTACACGCCGCTCTGGGCCGATGGCATGATCGCGGGGCGCGGCTGGATTGCACTGGCGCTGGTGGTGTTCGGCACTTGGGCGACAGGGCGGGTGGTGTTCGGCGCGTTCCTGTTCGGGGCCTTGTCTTTGGGCGAGCTGACCACCCAAGCGGCGGGCGTCAACGTCCCGTCGCAACTGCTGGCCTGCGTGCCTTACATTGTGACGATCCTGATGCTGGCGGTGATTTCATCCAACCGTCGGCGGATGCGGCTGAACACGATTGCCTCGCTGGGGCAGCCGTTTGAGAAGTAAGCTTGCTGCATTTATGAGCGGGGGCTCACCCCCGCACCCCGAGAGTATTTGAGCCAATGTGAAAGCAAATTTTATTCAAATGGTTCGTAATAGGTGGCAGCGGAGTGAAAGACGCGTGGGGATTTGGCGCCCTGTTTGGCAAGGATTTCGACAAAGCTGCGCCCGGTTTTTTCTTCGGCGCATAGCACCACTTGGGCCGCGGCGCGGGCATCTTCGCCGGCGTCATGGTGCTGAAACTGCAAGCTGAGCGCGGTTTTCAGATGGCCGAGACCATGACCACCATTGCCCTTGAACTCGGGCCAGGCGCGGCGCGCGATGGTGACGCTGTCCACCCAATGCAGCGCAGGTACATCCAGCCCATGCCAACCGCAAGCCGCCGCCACTGCGCGCTGATCAAAGCTGGAATGCTGCACAATCGGTTGCTGCGCCATCAGCGGCGCAATCGCCGCGATCACGGCGGGGAACTGCGGCTGACCGCGCACCGTTGCGGCATCAATGCCATGTAACTCGGTGTTGAAGGCCGAAAACGCCTCATCCGGGTCAACCAGCAGGCTGAACGTGTCGATCTGGCCCCAGTCATCGACGCAAGCCAAGCCGACCTGACAGATGCTATGCGCGTTGCGATTGGCGGTTTCGACATCGAAGGCGATGAAGCGGTAGGGCGGTTTCAGCGGAATGGGGATCATCAAGGTGCCTTGGCTTTGCTCAGCTACTGATGCCGCAAAGCCTCGATCGGGTCCAGCCGTGCCGCGCGCCGTGCCGGGAAATAGCCAAACACCACGCCGACCAGCGCTGAAAACCCGAACGCGAGCGCCACCACCGCCCCCGAGGGCGCAAACGGGATCGCCATGAACACCGAGCCGCCATAGGCAATCGCCAGCCCCACGGCGATGCCAATTGCCCCACCCAGCAGCGACAAAACCACCGCTTCGACCAGAAACTGCAGCAGCACCTGCCCCGAACTGGCACCCACCGCCAGCCTGATGCCGATCTCACGGGTGCGTTCGGTGACCGAGACCAGCATGATATTCATGATGCCAATGCCGCCGACCAGCAGGCTGACCGCCGCCACCGACGAGAGCAGCCCGGTCAGCACCGAATTGATCCCGCCCAGCATATTCGACAGCTCTTTGCTGTCCGAGACGCTGAAGTTATCCGGCTGCGTCAGGCCGATCCGCCGACGCTCGCGCAAAAGCGACTGCACCGCGGCGATGCCATCCTCGGCGCTGACCGATTTGCGCAGAGCCACCGCGATGGAATCCACATTGGAGTTGCCTTCCAGACGCCGCTGCACGGATTTCGCGGGCATCAAGACCAGATCATCCTGATCCTGCCCGAAACTGCCCGCGCCGCGCGCAGACAGCACGCCCAGCACCTGACAGGCGACGTTTTTCACCCTTATGCTTTGGCCCACCGGATCAGAATTGCCGAACAAGGTGGTCGCCACGGTCTGGCCCAGCACACAGACCGCAGCACCCGCGCTTTCTTCATGCGGCTCAAAACTGCGCCCTGTGCGCAGCGGCCAGTTCTGTATCTGCATGTAATCGCCCGTGGTACCATAGACCTGCGTCGCGGCATTGGCATTACCGAACACCACAGTTTGGCCGGAACTGACCACCGGGGCGGCATAGCCCACGACGGGCAGGGTGGACAAAGCCTCGGCATCCTTCAGCGAAAAACGCGGCGCTTGCGCGCCTCCGGTCGGTGGGCCAAAGCCACGCGTGCCGGGGCGCACGGTCAGCACATTGGTGCCCAAAGCCGCCACGCTGGCGCTGACTTGCGCTGATGATCCTTGGCCGATCGTCACCATCGCGATCACCGCAGCAACCCCGATCACCACGCCCAGCACGGTCAGAAACGTGCGCAGCTTGTTGCGGATGATGGTGGTGAAGGCGAGGCTGACGGTTTCCCACAGCATGATCAGGCGCTCCGTGCGATGGGGGCGGGGGTGGCCTCGTCGCGGGTCAGCTTGCCATCGGTGAACACCAGAAGACGCTGGGCATAGGCGGCAATATCCACCTCATGCGTCACCATCACAATGGTGATGCCGTCGCGGTTCAGCGCTTGCAGCAACTGCATGATCTCATGGCTGCGCTGGCTGTCGAGATTGCCTGTCGGTTCATCGGCGAGGATCACCATGGGATCGCTGGCCAAGGCGCGGGCAATCGCCACCCGCTGCTGTTGGCCACCGGAAAGCTGCGAGGGGTCATGGCCTTCGCGGCCCTCCAGCCCCACCTTCTGCAACGCTAGCTTCGCCCGCGCGACCCGCTGGGCCTTCGGCAAACCTTTATAGATCAACGGCAATTCGACGTTTTCCAGCGCCGACTGCCGGGCCAGAAGGTTAAAGCCTTGAAACACAAAGCCCAGACAATGCCTGCGCAACAGCGCGCGGCGGTCTTGGTCGAGATCCTGCACCTCGACGCCTTGAAACAGATATTTCCCCGCCGAGGGGCGATCCAGACAGCCGATGATATTCATCGCGGTAGATTTGCCCGAGCCTGACGGCCCCATGATCGCGACAAATTCGCCGCGCTGGATGCTCAGATCCACCCCGTCCAGCGCGCGCACTTCGGCCTCGCCCGTGCCATAACTGCGATGCACGCCGATCAGCTGGATCAGCGGTGCCATCAGCGCGCCCCGGCGGTTTGGTCGGTGATCACCGCATCGCCCTCGGCCAAATCGCCCGTCACCACCGTCTCGCGCCCGTCCGTCGCCCCCAAGCTGACCGCGACCTCTACAGGAGCGCCCGCCCGCAAAAGCCAGACCGACTTGCCGCTGCCAAGCCCAGCGGAGCCGCGACCGCCCCGTGTTGGCAGGATCAGCCCGACCAGACCACCAGAAGGCCCACCCGCAACTTCTTGCGCTGGCGGCGCATAGCGCAGCGCGGCATTCGGCACCAACAGCGCATCCGCGACCTTATCCACCGTGATCACCGCCGTCGCCGTCATGCCGGGGCGCAGCAGCCCATCCGGGTTCGCGACCGACAGCACCGCCTTATAGGTCACCACCTCATTGGTGGTTTCCGGCGCAAACCGCACTTGGGTGATCACCGCCGGAAAGCTGCGGCCCGGATAAGCCTCAACCGTGAAATCCGCCGGATCTCCGACATTGACCTTGCCGATATCGGCCTCATCAATATCGACCAGCAACTGCATCCGCTCCAGATCTTCCGCCAGCTTGAACAAGACCGGAGCCTCAAAGTTCGCCGCCACAATCTGGCCTGCCTCGGCGGTGCGATCCAGCACCACGCCATTGATCGGGCTGCGAATTTCCGCCTTGCCCAGATCGGCGCTGACCAGATCAAGATTGGCCTGCGCCAGCGTCAGATCCGCCCGCGCAATCTCGACCGCCGCCTGCGCGCGCTGATCGCTGGCCTCAAACCCCACCATATCCTTGCGCGTCGCCACCCCGCGCGCGGCCAGTTCTTGCTGGGTTTTCAGCACCGCCGCCGCTTCCCGCGCGGTCGCTTCGGCCTGTGTCACCCGCGCCTTCGCTGCGGCCAGTTGCGCGCGGGCATTATCGACCTGCGCCACCAGCTTGGTGGTATCCAGATGCGCCAGGATCTGGCCGACCTTTACCTCATCGTTGTAATCCACCGAAACGCTGGCCAAAGTGCCCGACAGCTCTGACGACACCTCAACTTCCGTGGTCGGTTGCACCGTCCCCGTCGCCGTCACCACCACCACCAGATCGCCCTTGGCGACGGTCTCGGTTGTATACCGCACCGCCGCCGCCCCGGCCTTGTTGCTGGTATAATACCACCCGGCTACGCCCGCCAGAATGAGCAGCACCAAGACAACCCAAGGCCAACGCCGCCGTTTACGCCCAGCCCCGGCCAGCATTCTGGCAATGTCATCGCTGCTTTGCATCTGATCCCCTGCCGCTTTGGACTTTATACGTCAGCCCAAGCGGGTTCCGTCTGTAACAGATGCGCTGCGACGGCAGATTTGCAAGCCTTGACCGCCTGCTGCGCCTAACTGCCGCGATAGGTCGAATAGGCGAAGGGCGAGATCAACAGCGGCACATGGTAATGCCCGGTCGCATCCGCGACGCCAAACCGGATCGGGATTTCATCTAGGAACAGCACATCGCCCGTGGCCTGCCCCGAGGCCATCAGATATTCCCCGGCGCAAAACACCAGCTCATACACCCCGGCCTTCAGCGCCTTGCCCTCCAGCATCGGTGCCTCCGTCCGGCCATCGGCATTGGTCACGGTTTCCGCAATCTTTTTGTGGCTCATCCCGCTGATCCGGTAGAGCATGATCTTCACCCCATGCGCAGGTTTGCCCTTGGCGGTATCCAGCACATGCGTGGTCAACTTGCCCATATCAGCCCCCATTTTACGCCAGTCTATCCCAGCTTGCCCGCCTGCGTAGCCCCTGCCAAGCCGCAAAACTCCTTTCGGGATTATTTGATAAACCCGCGTCGATATTCGATATAGTCTGCAACAAACAGGAGTCCCCCATGTCCCGCTACCCCCGCGATTTCCGTGGCCACGGCCCCGATACCCCCGATGCTGCCTGGCCGGGCGGTGCCAAAATCGCAGTGTCGCTGGTGCTGAACTACGAAGAGGGCGGCGAGAACAACATCCTGCACGGTGATGGCCAATGTGAGGCGTTCCTGTCCGACATCGCAGGCGCTGCCCCTTGGCCCGGTCAGCGGCATTGGAACATGGAATCGATCTACGATTATGGCGCGCGCGCGGGCTTCTGGCGTCTGCACCGCCTGTTCACCGGCATGGATATCCCAGTGACGATCTACGGGGTGTCGACGGCTTTGGCGCGCAACCCGGAACAAGTGGCGGCGATGAAATCCGCCGGGTGGGAGATTGCCAGCCACGGCCTGAAATGGGTCGATCACCGCGATATGCCGCTTGAGGAAGAACGTCGCCAGATCGCCGAGTCGATCCGCCTGCACACCGAAGTCGTGGGCGAACCGCCCCGCGGCTGGTATACGGGCCGCTGTTCGCTCAACACCGTCGATCTCACCGCCGAGACCGGGCAGTTTGACTGGATATCTGACACCTATGACGACGATCTGCCGTATTGGCGCGAGGTGGGCGACCGCGATCAACTGGTGATCCCCTACACGCTGGAAGCCAACGACATGCGCTTCGCCACAGCCCCCGGCTACATCGAAGGCCAGCAGTTCTTTCAATACCTGAAAGACAGCTTCGACATTCTCTATGCGGAAGGCCAAGAGGGCAGGGCGAAGATGTTTTCCATCGGCTTGCACTGCCGCCTGATTGGCCGCCCCGGCAAGATCGCAGGGCTGAAGCGTTTCCTAGACTATGCAAAATCCCACAATGACGTGTGGTTTCCCCGTCGTATTGAAATCGCCGAACATTGGGCAAAAACCCATCCGCACAAGCGCTTCGAGCGGCCGTCGCAGATGGCGCGAGATCGCTTCATCGCCGCCTATGGTTCCATTTTCGAACATTCGCCGTGGATTGCTGACCGCGCCTATGATCTGGAACTTGGCCCCGCCCATGACAGCGCCGCAGGCCTGCACAATGCGCTCGCCCGGATGTTCCGATCTGCCAGCCCCGCCGAACGCCTCGGCGTGCTGCAAGCCCACCCCGACCTTGCGGGCAAACTCGCCGCCGCGAAACAGCTGACGCCCGAGTCCACGGCCGAACAAGCCAGCGCCGCGCTGGACGCTCTCACCGATGCCGAGCGCGCCGCATTCCAGCAGCTCAACGCGCAATACACCGCCAAACACGGCTTCCCCTTCATCATCGCCGTGCGCGACCATAGCAAAGCGCAAATCCTTGCGGCCTTCCAAACCCGCATCGCAAACGACACCGACACCGAATTCAAAACCGCCTGCGCCCAAGTCGAACGCATCGCGGAGCTGCGCCTGAAGGATCAATTGCCATGAGCCCCTATTACGCCCCCCCCGGCGGCCTGCCCGCCCAAACCACGCTGATGACAGGCCGCGCGGTCTTCACCAACGCTTACGCTTTCATCCCGAAAGGCTGCTTTTCCGACATCCTGACCAGTTGCCTACCGGGCTGGCGTCACACCAAACTCTGGCTGATCGCGCGGCCTATGTCGGGCTTCTCCGAAACCTTCAGCCAATATGTGATGGAGGTTGCCCCCGGCGGCGGCTCTGACGCCCCCGATGCCGAAGCCGGGGCCGAACATTTCCTGTTCGTCACAGGCGGGTTGATCACCCTCACCATCGACGGCGTGGGATATGAGCTGGACGCAGGCGGCTATGCCTTCATCCCACCGGGGGCAAAATGGCGCTTGCTCGCCGAAGGCAATGCACCCGCCCGCTTCCACTGGATCCGCAAACTTTACGAGCCTGCCCCCGGTGTCGAGATCCCGCCCGCCTTCGTGATCAACGAAAAAGACGTTGGCCTCAGCCTGATGCCCGACACCAATGGCGTCTGGGGCACCACCCGCTTCGTCGATCCAACCGATGTGCGCTACGATGCCCATGTCAACATCGTCACCTTCCAACCCGGCGGCGTGATCCCGTTTGAAGAAACCCATGTCATGGAGCACGGCCTCTATGTGCTTGAAGGCAAAGCGGTTTACAAACTCAACCAGGATTGGGTCGAGGTCGAGGCTGGCGATTTCATGTGGCTGCGCGCCTATTGCCCGCAAGCCTGCTACGCCGCTGGCCCCGGCCGCTTCCGCTATCTGCTCTACAAGGATGTCAACCGCCACGCCAACCTGCGCGGCCCTGGAGCCTACCGCCCCAGCCGCTAAATCTACCTGAAACGTGCTTAAAATTGTTTCATCTTGGCTCAAATATCCCACGGGGAGCGCGAGGGGTGTGAAACTCCTCGCTTCGCCACAAGCCCAAGGCGCACCATGCCCAATATCTACCCCGAACCCCTCACCGCCGCCGCCTTTGCCCCGTTCGGGGACGTGCTGGACGCCACCGGAGATCACCGCCTGATCAACGAAGGCATGTGCCAGCGCCACCACGACCGCGCCCGCCTCGATTTCGCGCCCGAAGCCGATCCGCAAAACCGCCCCGGCCTGTCGATTTTCAACGCCACCCCGCGGGATTTGCCCTACACATTCGATCTGATCGAGCGCCACCCTGAAGGCTCTCAAGCCTTCATCCCGATGACGCAACACCCCTTCCTTGTCATCGTGGCCACCAGCCCCAACGACAAACCCCGCGCCTTCCTGACCAATGGCGCGCAGGCGATCAACCTGCATCGCGGCATCTGGCACGGCGTCCTCACCCCGCTGCACCCCCCCGGCCTGTTTGCCGTGGTGGACCGCATCGGGCCGAGTGCGAACCTAGAAGAATACTGCTACCCGCAGCCCTGGGTGGTGCAACGCGGTTAACGCGTTGTCACAATCGGCCCAAATCAGGCTTAACGCACTGTCACAGTGTTTAACAAACCGTCACAGTCGTTAAGCAGAGGTAAAAGTCACCCTACAGCTTGATATCATAGGTCACCCATTTCGCCTTCTCGGCCACCCGGTCATACAGCCCGCGCGCGCGGTAGTTGTCCTCGGCGGTGATCCAGCGGATCAGAGTCCAGCCGCGCTTGCGCCCGACATCCGCCACGCCCTGCACCAAAGCCTCTGCCGCCCCGGTGCCCCGCGCTTCCGGTCCGACAAACAGATCATCGAGGAACCCACCGACGCTCGCAGACAAAGGCCGTGCGAAGACCCGGTAATGCGCCAGTCCTACCACCGCACCATCCACTTCCGCCACCAAACCCTCGGTGCCGTGGTCTGCATCCATCAGCCAACCCCACACCGTCGCCCGCATCTCGTCGGTCTGCGTCACGCCATAAAACGCCGCATATCCGGCATAAAGCCGCCCCCATGCCGCAAGGTCCGCCGCCGCCACTGCCCGCACGATCATCGCTTTTCTCCTCATCCCATGTCGCCCGCAGCCTAGCCAAGCCAACGCTGCACCGCTAGCCTGCCGCCATGAAATTGCTCAGCTATAACATCCAATACGGCTTTGGCACGGACGGCCAGTATGACCTGACCCGTGCCGCCCGAGTGATCGACGGCGCGGATATCATCGCGCTGCAAGAGGTCGAACGCCACTGGTCGCGCACCAACCACGACGACCAACCCGCGATCCTCGAACGCCTGCTGCCGCAGTATTACACCGCCTACGGCCCCGCTTTTGATATGGATGCCTCGACCCACGACGGCACGCGTGTGATCAACCGCCGCCGTCAGTTCGGCACCATGATCCTGTCGCGCTGGCCGATCCTGTGGACCCGCCTGCACCTCTTGCCGATGCGCCGGATGCTCACGCCGCTCAACACGCAAAACCCCGCGCTGGAAGCCATGATCGTCACGCCGCTCGGCCCGATCCGCGTGCTGTCCATCCATCTCGCGCATGTCGGCACCGAAGAACGCCTCGCCCAGATCGACCACCTGCTGCACTTGCATGCGCAAATCCCCCACACCGGCGGGCCGTGGTCTGGCCGCGACGATGAGTCGTCCCGCAACTGGACCGAGAACCAACCCGAGCCGCCCTGTCCGCAAACCGCAATCTGGATGGGCGATTTCAACTGCGAACCCGGCAGCGCCGAGCACGCCCGCATCGCAGGCCAAACCCCCTACCACCCCGGCGCGCTTTATGCGGGTGGGCTGACCAACGCCATCGCGCATCTGGGCCAAACCTTGCACACGCATGAGAAAATCATCGCCGGAGCGACCCGCCTGCGCCAGTTGGACCATTGCTTTGTGACCAATGATCTGACCCCGCATCTGCGCCGCGCGTGGACCGACAACAGCGAAGTCGCCTCAGACCATCACCCGCTGTGGGTGGAAATGTAGGGTGCGTGCTTGCACGCACCATGGGCAAGACCCCCTTAAGGTGCGTGCAAGCACACACCCTACACCCGCGCCAAAACCCCCTCAAACGCCGTCAGGAAGTGATCGACATTCGCCTTGGAAAACACCAAGGGCGGGCGGATCTTCAGCACGTTCGACCTTGGCCCTGTGGCCGAAATCAACACCCGCGCCTCCCTCAAGCCATTGACGATCCGCGCGGTTTTCTCTGCATCCGCGTCCAGTGGCCCGCCCGAGACAATCTCTTGCCCCAAGAACAATCCTGCCGCGCGCAACGGCCCCAGGCAGTCAAACCGCGTAGCCATCTCCCGCAAGCCATCAGCAAAATAGCCGCCCACCACGCGCGCATTCTCTTGCAAGCCTTCGGTCTCAATCACCTCCAGCACCGCCATTGCCGTCGCTGCCGCCACAGCATTGCCGCCGAAGGTGTTGAAATAGCGCGCTTTTGCGCCAAAGGCCGCGATCACCTCGGGCCGCATCACCAGCCCCGCCACCGGATAGCCATTGCCCATCGGCTTGCCCAAACTGACCAGATCGGGCAGAATCCCATGGCGCTGAAAGCCCCACATCGTCTCGCCACAGCGGCCAAATCCGGGCTGCACTTCGTCGGCGATAAACACCCCACCCGCAGCCCGAATGGCCGCCACAGCCGGGGCTAGGAACCCCGCGGGCCCCTCAAACACCCCGTCCGAGGAGAAGATCGTATCGACGATCAGCCCCGCAGGTTTGATGCCATGCCGCAGCATATCGTCAATCGCAGCCTGCACTTCTGCCGCAAACGCCGCCCCCAGATCGCCCGTCATCCGCAAGGGATCGGGGGCGCGCACCGTCCGCACATGCTCGCCCAAAGCCACGCCTTCGCCCAAGGAAGGCGACATGCCCGCAATCGCGTAAGTCACGCCATGATAAGCATTTTCCGTGACGATAAACCCGGTCCCACCCGTATGCGCGCGGGCAATCCGAAACGCCAGATCATTGGCTTCCGACCCGGTGCAGGTGAACATCACATGCGAAAGCTCGACCGGAAACGTCGCCAGCAACCGCTCGGCATAATCCAGCACGGTGTCGTGCAAATACCGCGTGTGGCTGGAAAGAATCGCCGCCTGCTTCGCGGTTGCCGCCACCACGGCAGGATGGCAATGGCCCACAGACGCCACATTGTTATAGGTATCCAGATAGGCGTTGCCCGCGCCGTCATAGAGCCAAACGCCTTCGCCGCGTACAAGATGCACCGGGGTTTCATAGAACAGGCGGTAAGCTGGCCCCAAGGCCTTAACCCTGCGCGCCACCAGCGCCTGATCCGCTGCCGACAAATCGCCCTTGCCGGGCACATAGGCATTCACCATGGTTCCGTCGTTTTTCATAATGCCTCCAAGGCGTTAAGCGAATCGCCGCGCGGGATGCCCGCCAGTGCCGCTAGCCCTTCGCGGGCGGTCGCGACATTGCGCAGGATATAAGGCGCGTTGCCCGGGTAAGCCTGCGCCCGCGCCGAGGCGATGGTCAGCGTCGTCAGCATCCGCGTCGCAACCAGATCGGGGAACAGGCGTGCCTCTGCGGGCAAAAGCGGCAAGACCGCATGATAAGCGCGGGCGAAATTCAGCAGGCTTTCCAGCGGGCGGTCAGGTTCCACGCAATAAGACGCAGCAACCGCCGCATCGCAGATCAGCGGCGTGCGCACCATATCGCCAAAGTCCAGAACGCCTGCGATCTCATCAGGATTGTCGGGCGAAACCAGCACGTTATGCGGGTTCAGATCATTGTGCACCACTTGCCAGCGCAGCCCCGCGAGCTCGGGCGCCAGCGCGTCAAAGCGGTCCAGTGCCTTGCGCGCCAGCGCCTGCATATCCTCTGGCACCGCTGCCAGCATTGGTCGCAAAGCGCTGGCCTGCTTGATATCCCATTGCAGCACATAGCCCGCCGCCGGATGCGCAAACCCGGCCAAACCCTGCGTCAACCGCGCCGCCATCGCTGCCATCGCACGCGCCTGCGCCGGGGTGCGCGGCGTCAGATGCTGCGGCGTGCCCTCCAGATAGGTCAGCAGCCGCAGGGTGCCATGCGGCGTGATCACTTCGGTCGCGCCGGTGGTGGTGCGGATCACCTTTGGCACCGGCAGCTGCGATGCCTCCAGATGCAGCAGCGCCTTGGTCTGGAAATCGGTCACCTCGGCAGGCTCGGCAGGGTTGGCGAGTTTCAGCACATAGGTCTGACCGGGCGTGGTGATCCGAATGTTCAGATCGCGCTCCGAGGTCAGCCGTTTGAGCGCGCCGTCCACGCCAAAATGCGCGCGCGCAAGGCCCAAAGCTTCGGCATCGGTCAATAAAGGCGGGGCAGAGGACAATACCTCGCCCAAGCGTGCATCATTCATGTTCGGTCCGGTTTTGACTGCGCGCATCAGGCCTCTCGCCGGGCGGAGTGTCAAGCACCTGCCCCCAGATTTGAGGGGGCAGGGCAGGGGTGCAATCCTTAACAGAGCATGAAGAACCCCGGCATAACCTCTTGAAATCATATAATCCGCCCGCCTGTCCACGCGCGGACACAGCTCTTTTCACAGCAGATCCCTTGCTCTGCGCCCCGCTTGCTCTACCTTAGGCCCCAACCAAGGAGCCTTTATGCCCGCCGTCCTGCCCCCTGTCCTGATCGTAGCGCACGGCCAACCCTCCGACCCCGGACCTGCCGCCGCAGAACTGGCCAATCTGACGGCAAAAGTGGCGGCGCATCTGCCCAGCCAAACCATCGCCTCTGCCACCCTCGCTGAACCCGATGCCCTTGCCAAAGCCATCGCCAAACTGGGGCAGGGCGGCTTGCTGTTTCCGCTGTTCATGGCCGGAGGCTGGTTCACCCGCACCCACCTTCCCGCCCGCCTGACCGCCGCAGGGGCGCAGGGCTGGCAGGTGCTGGAGCCGCTGGGCTGCCTCGCCAGCCTGCACGCCCTCACCATCAAAACCGCCGCCGAAGCTCTGCAAACCCGCGCAGGCCCGATCATCCTCGCCGCCCACGGCTCATCGAAATCGTCGGTCCCGTCCGACATCGCGGGCCATGTCGCCGCCAAAATCCGCACCGAACTCGGCTGCGAGGTTCATGTCGCCTTCATCGACCAAACCCCGCAACTGAAAGACCTGCCCGCAATTGGGGATCACGCCATCTGCCTGCCGTTCTTCGCAGCCTCTGGCGGCCATGTCACCACCGACATCCCCGAAGCCTTGGCCAGCGCGGGGTTCAGCGGCACCCTGCTGGCCGCCCTCGGTTTGCGCCTCGAAATCCCCGCCCTGATCGCCGAAGCTATCCGCGCGGCAAGCCCGGTCTGCACGCAGGACTGTCGGTATAAACGCGGCTAGGGCCGCACTCTTTGCCGATCAAAAAGCCTCCGGCGAACCGGAATGCGCGCATTCCGGCCCGGATATTTGAGCACTGGGGATGACGCTAACGCCCGTCATTTCATCTTGGCGGAAATATCCCCGCCGGAGGCAGCCAACCTCTCAGCCGTCAGACCGTATGCAGATAGAGATCGAAATCCACTTCCGACACCGTCCGCATCACCCGCGCATATTCCGCGGCTTTGATCGCTGTGAAGGTGCGGTGCATATCCTCGCCCAAGGCGTCCTTCAAAAACGCCGAAGCCTTCGCCGCCTCGATCGCTGATCTCCAATCCACCGGAATCGGCGGGGCATCGGACACATCGGTATAGCCGTTTCCGGTGGTTTCCGGCCCCGGATCCATCCGGTGGGCCATGCCGTGCCGGATGCCCGCCAGAACCGTAGCAGCCACCAGATAGGCGTTGGCATCGACGCCTGCCGGGCGATGTTCGATCCGCCGCGCGCGGATATCACCTGCGGGAATGCGCAAAGCCACCGAGCGGTTGTTCACCCCCCAAGTCGGCGACACCGGCGCATAGGAGTTCGAGGCAAACCGCCGCCAGGAATTCGCGTGCGGCGCGAAGATCAGCATCGACTCGGCCATCGTCGCGCGCAAGCCGCCCAAGGCGTGCAGGATGGTGTCGTTATACTGGCCCTCAACCGCCTCGATAAACACGTTCTTGCCCGCATCATTCAGCATCGAGACGTGGAAATGCATGCCCGATCCGGCGTAATCCTCGTTCGGTTTCGCCATGAAACAGGCGGTCACCCCATGCTGGCGCGCGTGGTAACGCACCATCCGCTTCAGCCGCATCAGATCATCCGCCGCCTGCATCACGTCTTCGCGGTAATGCAAAGTCAGCTCATACTGTCCCGGCGCGAATTCGGAAATCAGCGTCTCCGCCTTGATTCCGGCTTTCGCGGCATCGGCGTAGATATCGTTGAACAGTGGCAACATGCCGTGCAGCTGATCCACCGAATAGACATCGGTTTTACTGTTGCGCCGCCCGTCCAGCACATCACGGGCGGGCACCATTTTACCATCCGGGCCGCGCTCGTTGGCCAGCAGGAAGAATTCCAACTCGAACGCGCCCGCGGGGTGCAGGCCTTCGGCGGCCAAAGCATCCACCTGCCGCTGCAAGGCGTGGCGGGGGTCCGACGACATCGGCGTGCCGTCAAGATTATAGACGCACATCAGCACCTCGCCGCGTGGCGGTTTGCTGGCGTGGATCGGGCGCAAGGTGCCGGGCAGCGGCCAAGCGCGACGGTCGCCATCGCCCTGATCCCAGATCAGCCCGGTCTCATGCACATCCTCGCCGCAAATATCGAGGCCAAGGATCGAGATCGGCAAATGCCGCCCGGATTTGAACATGCCCAACAGCTCATGCCGCCGGATGATCTTGCCGCGGCCAATGCCGTTGGCATCGTGCAAAACGATGTCAAACGCCTCAATCTCAGGATGGGCTTCAAGGAAAGCTTCGGCCTCGGCAACGGTGGAACCAGAGGGGCTGTGGGTATCGGTCGCGGTATGGGGCATGGCTATCTCAAAACAGGTCTGAAAGGGTTTCGTCGAAGGCAGCGATCAAACGGTCAACCTGACGCTTCTTGGTGGCGGGGCTGATCAGCATCATGTTGTGGAAGGGTGCGATCAGGCAGCCCCGGTTCAGCAGCGCGACATGCAGCGCGGATTCGACGCTCGGCTGATGCGCAAAAGCGGCTTCGGTGCCGTTGTGCAACGGGCCGGGGGCGCAGATGAACTCCACCCGCGCGCCAACCCGCACCACATGCCACGGCGCTTTGTGGCGGGTGATCACTTTGGCAAGACCAGAGGCAAGGCGGTCGGCAAGGCTGTCCATATGGGCATAGTTTTTCGCTGTCATCACCTCGGCAAGCGTGGCTTTCAGGCAGGCGAACTGCATCGGATTGGCCGAAAGCGTGGTGCCCATACCGGAATGACCGGGCGCGCGGGCCGCATTGGCCGCCTCATAGCGCGCCGCAGTTTCCGGGGTGAGGCCCCAGACGGCGGTGGGCATTCCGCCCGCCACGCATTTGCCGACCACGAAGATATCGGGTTGCAGGTTGTGGACCCCGGTATAGCCGCCAAGCCCGCTGGAAATCGTATGCGTCTCGTCGATCATCAACAACGCGCCGTATTTGCGCGCCAGCGCGCGCAGGCCGTCGTGGAAGCCGGGGTCGGGCAGCACCATGCAGGAATTGGTCATCACAGGTTCGGTCAGAATTGCCGCGACATCACCCTTGGCGAGCGCCGCCTCCACCCCGGACAAGTCATTGAATTCACAAGCGACAGCGCCGAGGGTCAGGTCGGCGACTTGTCCCATCAGCCCTGCGCGGTTCTGCGTCACACCATTGGAAAGCTCGACCATCGCGTCATCGACGGTGCCGTGATAGCAGCCGTTGAACACCAGGATTTTTGCCCGCCCAGTGATGGCGCGGGCAACGCGAATGGCGAAGCGGTTCGCATCGGTCGCAGTGGTGGCGATCTGCCAGCGGAAATCACCGAAACGCTGGGTCAGCAGGCGGCCCGCGTCCAACGCGTCTTCCGAGGGCAGCATATAGGTCAGCCCGCGCGTCGCTTGGTGCCGGATGGCCTTTGCCACCGGGGCAGGCGAGTGGCCGAACATGCTGCCGGTATCGCCCAGACAGAAATCGTCGATCTCATAGCCATCAATATCGGTGATCCGCGCACCCTTGGCGGAGGCGATCAACGGCAGATGCGGCATCGGCCAGTCTTTCATCCAATGCAACGGCACGCCGTCAAGGAAGGCATCGGCGGCTTTGTCCAAAGCGGCACGGGCCTTCGGGCGGCCTTGCGCAAAGCGCTTCGCTTCACGCGCGCGCAGTTTTTCCAAACGGGCAGGGGTAATTCCGGCGATCAGAGAGTCGGACATGAGGGCACCTTTCAGGACTTGCGACCTTATGCCAAATAATTTGATCAAAAGAAAGGGGCGCGACAGCCGCGCCCCGAAATCGGAATTCGTAGCGAATTCCGTCTACGATTTTCGCGCGAAAATCGGCTACCTTGCCACCCGCACCTCGATCATCCTTGGGCCGGAATGCGGCTGCATCAGCGCCGCGTGCAGCGCCTCGGGGTCCAATGGCACGCTGGCAAACGGCAGATCGCAGGCGGCGGCAAACGGCTCCATGTTCAAAGGGCTTGGAGAACAGCCGATCACCTCGGTATTCGCCCCGCGCATCGCATCGGCAATCTCGCCAAACGCCGCGTTGTTCCAGACAATAAACGTCACGGCCAAGCGTTCATCCACCGCTGTGCGCAACTCACCGGGGCTGAACTGCAAGCCGCCATCGCCGATCAGGCAGACCACTTCCGCGCCGGGAGCCGCCAAGGCAGCCCCCACCGCAGCCCCCGGCCCATAGCCCAAAGCGCCAAACCCGGTGGCGGCGTTGAACCAGCCGCCCGCGCGGTCGTGGTCGTAATAGAGGTTCGCGGCGTAGATCGCTTGCGTGCTGTCACCGACAATCAGCGCCCCCGGCATGGCAGAACGGATGGTCTCCACCATCTCCAACCGCCCGGGCATCAGCACGTCCAACTCACCCAACTCCGCCCGCGCCGCTGTGCGCGCGACCGAAGCCCGCGCCGCGCCATCAGCCTGCTTCGGCGTGACCAGCGGCAGCAATCCCGCCATCACTGCGCCAGCGTCGCCATGCAGCGTCACGCCCGCCTTATGCCGCGCCAACTGACGCGCACAAATATCCACCCGGATCATCCCCGACAAATCCGGGAAACCGCCCCGCACATACATATCGTAATCGGTCGGGCCAAATTCGGTGCCAATCGCCAGCACCTGATCCGCCTGCGCAATCAACGCACGCGGGGCATCCAAGCTGGGCGAGGCTGGCACCACCAACGGATGCCCATACATCATGCCGCGCGCATTCACCGTCTGCACAACCGGAGCATCCAACTTCTCAGCCAAAGCCTGCAACGCCGCCTCTTGCCCGCGCGCGCCGCCACCCGCCAAAATAACCACGCTGCCGGACGCATTCAACTTCGCCACCGCCGCGCTCAAATCCGGCAGCGCTGCCACGGGCAGGGCGGCAGGGGCGGGCAAAGCGTCACAGTCCAGCGGCATCACATCGGTCGGCACTTCGATATGCACCGGGCCGGGACGGCCGGTCGCCATTGTGGCAAAAGCCCAGTCCAAAACCTCGCCCACTTCAGACGCAGCCAAAATCTGCCGCGTCGGGCACAAAGGCCGCACCATAGCCGCCTGATCTGGCAACTCATGCAACAACCCCAGACCCAAGCCCAAGGAATCGCGCCGGTTCACCCCGGAAATCACCAGCATCGGCACAGAATCCGCCGCCGCTTGGCCCATCGCGGTCAGCGTGTTCAAAATCCCCGGCCCGGTGATCACCAACGCCACCCCCGGCTTGCCCGAGACCCGCGCATAGCCATCGGCCATGAAGGCACAGCCCTGCTCGTGCCGCGCCGTCACATGGCGCACCGGCGATCCCGACAACCCGCGATACATCTCAACGGTATGCACGCCGGGAATGCCGAAAATCACCTCGACCCCGCGCGCCGCCAAGCCTTCAACCAAACGCTCGCCAACCGTCTTCATGCCGCCATTCCTTGCTTCAACGCCGCATAGCGCGCGATTCGTGCGCAGGCTTCAGCCACCAGGGCATCGTCCTGAGTCAGGCTGATCCTGATCCAGCCCGCAAGTGCCGCGCCAAAGCTTTCGCCCGGCATCACAGCCACGCCTTCATCCGCCAACAGCCCCAGCGCAAAACACTCGCCACTCAGACCCGTGGCGTTCACGTCGACCACCGTGAACATCCCCGCATCGGGCTTATGCACCCGCAAGCCGTTCACGCTGTTCAGCTTTTCATAGATCAGCGCCGCCCGCCGTGCGAAGCGCGTCGCCATGCCCTGCGCCACTTCCGAAGGTGCCGAGACCGCCAAAGCGGTCATATCCGCGATGAACGGCTGGTTGCCAAACAGCATGGTTTCCGCCACCGGCAGCAGCCGCGCCGAGAATTCCTCGGGCCCGACGCACCAGCCAGAACGGAACCCCGGTGCCGCGTGGGATTTCGAGATAGAGGCCGTCACCACCACGCGATCCGCTAGATCAACGTTGTCCAATGGCGAGGCAAACTGCCCGCCTGCAAACACCAGTTCCTCATAAACCTCGTCGCTCAGCATCCACAGGTCATGCTGTTGCGCCAAAGCCCCCAAGGCGGCCAGATCGTCGGCGGTCAGGATCGCCCCGGTCGGATTGTGCGGTGTGTTCAGAAAAATCATCCGGCTGCGCGGGGTAATGCGCGCCGCCACATCCGCCGCCTGCATCCGAAAGCCAGCTTCCGCCCGCAGCGGCACCGGCACCGCAACCGCGCCCGTGGAAGCAATCAAGCCCTCATAGGTCGCATAGAGCGGATCTCCGACCAGCACCTCATCTCCAGGTCCGGTCAGCGTCAACAGCACGGCGTAAAGCGAGGTTTGCGTGCCGGGCAGGCAGGCGATCTGCTCGGTCGAAATCACGCGGCCCGTGCGCTTGGAATAGCGCGCCGCCAATGCAGCAAGCAAGGCAGGCTCGCCCCGGCCGTTGGAATAGCCCAGTCGGCCCGCATCCATCGCGCGCTGTGCCTCGGCAATCAGCGCGGGCGGGGTTGCCACATCAGGCTCGCCAATCGTCAATTGAATCACAGGCTTGCCCGCCGCTTGCAGGGCTTTGGCGCGGGCGTGCACCTCCCATTTGGCCCCGCCCAGATGGGCAAGGCGCTCGGTGATGGTGGCATATTTCATGGCTGGGTCCGATCTGGCTGATAAGCGGCAACAAGGTCAACGTTCAGGATCGCGCCCACCGAGGTCAGCGCGATAGAGATGATTTCGCCTGGGGCGAAGGCTTCGGGCAGGATCGAGCCTTCCAGCCACAGCCCGTCAATCACCCCGTTGCAGGCGATGGCATCGCGGCGCAGTTGCGCGTCGCTGGAACTGCGGGGCAGGGCGGCGATCAACCGCTGCAACATGTCGCGAAAGGCAAGATAGTTTGCGGTGTGGATTTCGCGCATTGCGGCATCGCGGCGCACGTCATGCACAAAGGCGGCCCACAATCCCACCGCCACCGAATCCGCGACCGGAGGGCTGACCGAGGCTGCGGTGAAGTTCGCCAGCTGCGCCGTCGGGTTGTTCGCCCCATCCAGCAGCACCGCCGCCGAGTCGCGGGTCATCTGCTCCATCAAGCGCTGATAGGCCACGCGGGTCAGCTCTTCCTTTGAGGTGAAGTAATGTCGGATCAACCCCGGCGTCACCCCCGCGCGATCTGCAATCGCGCGCACCGTCGCCGCATGAAGCCCGCCTTCCGCGACCAGATCAAGCGCTGCCGCGATCAAATCCTCGCGGCGGCGTTCTTCACTTTCCCGGCGATAGGGGCGGCGAGGCTGCATGGGTAGGGCATTCTTGTTATACGGATGTGTAATTCATTTCCAATATGAGACGGAGTCGGGCTTGTTGCAAGTCTTCCGAAAATTTTTGTGGGTATTTGCGCGCAACGCCATCGTCGCACGCAGGTGGAAGTATAGCGCAAAATGGCCACGCCACAAAGCGGTGAAATCGACAGAACGGCTTTGAAGCGGCTGTCAGCTGCGGTTACAGCGTCTTGCGCGGGTTGTCGCGCATCGAGGCTTCGGGGACTTCTGCCACATCCTTGTGGATGATCACATCCGCTTGTGGATAGGCGTCCAATATCGCCCTCCGCAGCGCCGCGCCAATTGCATGCGCCTCGCGCAAGGATTGCGCGCCGTCCAACTCGATATGCAGGTTGACGAACACCTTGCTGCCCGCCATCCGGGTTTTCAGATCGTGAAAACCGCGCACCCCCGGCCAGGTCGCCGCCATCGCGGCAATGCCATCGACGATCTCGGCATCCGCGGTGCGGTCCATCAGCGCGTCAAACGCGCCCTTGCCGATCCGCAGCGCCCCGATCACCAGAATCCCCGCCGCCGCCAGCGCCACCACCGAGTCGATGCTGCCCAAGCCAAATGTCTTCGAGGCCCACAGCGAGATGATCGCGCCGATGTTGGGCAACAGATCGCCCATGTAATGCAAGCGATCCGCTGCCACCACGCGGCTGCCGGTGCGCTTGGCCACCCGGCCCTGCCACCACACCAGCACCACCGTCAGCGCCACCGAGACGCCCATCACCAGCATCCCCGCGCCTTCGCCCACCAGATGCGGCTCGGCTGGCCCGAGCAGCCGCGACACCGCCGCCCAAGTGATCACCCCCGCCGAGATCAGCACGAACAAGGCCTGCCCCAAAGCCGCCAGATCCTCGGCCGAACTATGGCCAAAGGCGTGATCTTCATCGGCGGGCTTGGCGGCATAGATCAGCGCGGCCATCGCCCCCAGCGAGACCATCAGATCCATCGCACTATCAGCCAGCGACGCCGCCACCGACAGCGACCCGGTCGTGCCATAGGCCCACAGCTTCAGACCCACCATCACGCTGGCAATCGCCACCGAAGCGAGGCCCGCCGACAGGTTCAACTTCATGCTGTCGGCTGTGCTCATGTTACGCTCCTGAAACTTCGGACCCGCGCCTTAACCCCGTGGCCTCCGCACCGCAAGGCGTCAGTCAATCACCTCATTCGGATCGACACCCCACAGAGCCGTCTTCAAGATCCAGCCCTTCTCGCCATCCGCGTTCACCCGGCACCAGTCCTTGGTGCATTCCATAAGCTTGCCGATCACCCCCAGCTCTGCCTGAAACGACACCTGTGTGCCAGCTTCGGGGGTGGCGCGAAACTCGGCCATATCCTGCGTGATCAGCACCGAGCGCGAGCCTGACAGCAGGTTGAACTGCATCCAGCCACCCATGCCCTGAAAATCCTCTACCCGCCGCCAACGGTCATATTCGGCGGTGATCCGCAACGGCATCCCGGCGGTGGTGAACACCCAGTCGATGCGATGCGTCATCCCCGGCCCACGCCGCACATTGCCCTCGCGCCCCTTCAGGCTGACATAGCGCGGCAGGGGCAGGTTGGTCACCGGGCCCTTGTTCGGATCGCGCGGAACTTTGGCGTTCGGCTTGGTCGCGACAGGTGCCTCGGGCACCACCTCTTGCGCCACAGCGCGGCCCGCCAGCAACACCGCGCCCGCGCCCATCAAAAACTGCTTCCTGTTCATCCTGCGCGCCCCGATTTCAGACGGGGGCTTGTGCCT
This sequence comes from Cypionkella sp., assembly GCF_034376685.1. Classification (GTDB taxonomy): domain Bacteria; phylum Pseudomonadota; class Alphaproteobacteria; order Rhodobacterales; family Rhodobacteraceae; genus Cypionkella. The sequence continues at coordinate 4,935 of NZ_JAXMJJ010000012.1, read as the reverse complement.
TGCCCCGCTTCCGGCCACTTTGCCAAAGAATACGCTGATTTGGAAGTGCAGGGAGGCCCTTCATGCCCGCAACACGCTTAAACGTTGTCGTGACGCGACGTTTGCCGCAAGCCGTCGAGACCCGGATGAAGGAATTGTTCGACGTCGAGCTGCGCGACCCCGATGTCGCGATGAGCCGCGAAGACCTCGCGAGCGCAATGCGACGCTGTGATGTGCTGGTGCCCACCATCACCGACCAGATTGATGCGGGCCTGATCGCGCAGGCGGGCGACAAGCTGAAGCTGATCGCGAACTATGGCTCTGGCGTCGATCATATTGATGTCGCCACCGCCCGCCAGCGTGGCATTCTGGTGTCAAACACTCCCGGCACGGTGACCGATGATACCGCCGACATGACACTGGCGTTGATGCTTTCAGTCACCCGCCGCATCCCGCAGGGCTTGGCGGTGATGCAGGCTGGCGCGTGGCAAGGCTGGTCGCCGATGGCCAATCTCGGTGGCCGGATTGGCGGTCGCCGTCTGGGCATCCTGGGGATGGGCCGTATCGGTCAGGCCGTTGCCCGCCGCGCCCGCGCCTTTGGCATGCAGGTGCATTACCACAACCGCAAACGCGTGCGGCCCGAGATCGAGGCCGATCTGGAAGCCACCTATTGGGAAAGCCTGGATCAGATGATCGCCCGCATGGACATCATCAGCGTCAACTGCCCGCACACGCCGTCGACCTTCCATCTGCTGAACGCCCGTCGGCTGAAACTGCTGAAACCGACAGCGGTGATCATCAACACCTCACGCGGCGAAGTGATTGACGAAAACGCCCTCGCACGCGGGCTGAAGGCGGGCGAGATCGGCGGCGCGGGGCTTGACGTCTATGAGCATGGCACCGAGATCAACCCGACCCTGCGCGACCTGCCCAATGTCGTGCTGCTGCCCCACATGGGCTCGGCCACCATCGAGGGCCGGATCGAGATGGGCGAAAAGGTCATCATCAACATCAAAACTTTCGCCGACGGTCACCGCCCACCAGATCAGGTGGTGCCGGGGATGCTGTAGCCACGGGCTTGCATCTCTTCACGAGCCGCCACCGTAGAGCGCTCCGCGGGGAGTATTTCCGCCAAGATAAAATCGCTATGCCCTTCGCAATTTCACATTGGTAAAAATATCCCCGCCGGAGGCCCTTAACTGAAGAGCCTCTCCAAGCGTGGCAGGACTTATGCTTGGCGATTGCTATTGCATTTTACCCCTATCTCTTTTTGCATAGCCGGGTTGAAATAGGTTTCTCGAGTCCCTACCTAGCGCGCAATAACAACAACTCGAACCGGGACAGTCATGGAAATATTCACATACGAGGGCTTTGTAGCCCTGATGCAGGTCATAGGTATTGACCTTGTGCTGGCAGGCGACAACGCCATCGTCATCGGCCTTGCCGCCGCTGGTCTGCCAAAAGAGCAACGCAACAAAGCCATTCTGGTCGGCATCATTGCCGCCACCCTGATGCGGATCGGCTTTGCGCTGGTCACCACGCAGCTTCTTGCCATCGTCGGCCTGCTGCTCGCCGGGGGCCTGCTGTTGCTCTGGGTCTGCTGGAAGATGTGGAAAGAACTGCGCGCTGACCACGGCGCGGATAACCGTGCAGAAGAAGCCCTGACCGACAGCGACATCAATGCTGACGGCACCGTGGCCTCGGGCGCACCCACCAAGACCTTCGCGCAAGCCGCTTGGCAGATCGTCATTGCCGATATTTCCATGAGCCTTGATAACGTGCTGGCCGTGGCCGGTGCCGCCAAAGATCACCCGACAGTGTTGATCATCGGTCTGGCGTTGTCGATCGCCATGATGGGCCTAGCCGCAACCTTCATCGCCCGCTTGCTGAACAAGCACCGCTGGATCGCCTATGTCGGCCTGCTGATCATCGTCTATGTCGCGATCAAGATGATGTGGGAAGGTTGGCACGAGGTGCAACCTTTCGTACTGGCCTATCTGGCCTGATCCCTCTGGCATCTGCCGCGAAAGCCGCCCCCTGTTTGGGGCGGCTTTTTGCTGCGCGATACAGATTTGGTGCGGAAAGTGTTAAAATTCCGTTAAATCCGCAAATCTAACATGTTGATATAATGCACTTATAAATGGTCCCGAGTTGGGACCATCCTAAAACCTGCTGGGCAGATACGGCGTCAAATCCACTTCCGGCGGCCTTCCCGCCACCAAACCTGCCACCAGCCTTGCCGTGATCGGGGCCAAAGTCAGCCCGATATGCCCGTGCCCGTAAGCATGGATAATCTCCGCCCCGGCACGGCTTGGCCCGATCACCGGCACCGAATCCGGCATCGAGGGCCGGAACCCCATCCACTCCCGATCAGGCGCGCCCAAGTCTGGAAAGATCGCCCGCGCCCCCTCGACAAGTTTTCTGATCCGGTGCGGCGAGGCCGGAGCCGTCAGCCCCCCCAACTCCACCGTCCCCGCCACCCGAAGGCGGCCACTCATCGGACACAGATAAAACCCGCGCGACGTCGGGCAGGTCGGTCGGGTCAGCCGGGGTGCGGCCATATCCCACTCCACATGATACCCCCGCTCGGTATCCAACGGCACCTTATCCCCCGCCTGCAACGCCAGCGCCTTTGAATGCGCCCCCGCTGCGATGATCACCTTGCGGGCGCGCAGCCGCAGATCCGGGCCTTCCACCACGATGCCATCAAACTGCCGGGTGATCGTGCGCGCCTCGGCCTGCACGAACCCAGACCGCTTGAAAACATGGGCGGCAAGGGTTTGCACCATCAACCCCGGATCGGACAGAAACACCGCCTTCGGAAAGAACGCGGCCCCACCTTCCACGACAGGCAGCCCCGGCTCCATCCCGGCGAGGGTCTCGGGCGAGATCAACTCCACCGTGATCCCCTGCGTGCGCCGGAACGCCATATCCGCCTCGGCGGCTTTGAACGCGGCCTGCGTTTCGTAGAGATACAAACACCCCTTGTGCTGCAAGATCGCCGAGCCACCGATCCGCTCGGCCAAAGCCAACCAACTCGGACAAGCATCCGCAACCAATGCCGCAATCGCCGCCGCGTTGCGCCGGGTGGCACCGGGCAAGGATTGCACCGCAAACCGTGCCAGCCACGGCATCAGCGAGGGCAGGGCGGCGCGGCGGATGGCGAGGGGTGAGTTTTTGTTCAGCAGGAGGGACGGCAGGTTGCGCAGCACGTCGGGGCTTCCCACTGGCATCACCGCGTAATCGGCGATTGTGCCGGCGTTGCCATAGCTGGCGCCCATGCCGGGTTGGCCCGGATCGACCAGCACCACCTCGTGCCCTTCAGCCGTCAAAGCCTCGGCAACAGCAAGCCCAACGACCCCCGCCCCAAGGATCGCGATATCAGTGGTGAGGTGCTGGGTCATGTTGGGTCCGTAGGTAAAGGCGGCAATTTCTGTGGATTACACGCCGAAACCGCCGCTTTTCAAGTTACATGCAGGCCTCAAACAGCGCGCGGGTGTTTTCCTGCGTCATCGCCACCGGGTTGCCGCCGCAGGACGGATCCTCCAGCGCCATTTCGGTCAGCATGTCGAGATCCTCCCGCTTCACCCCCATCGCGGTGAGGTTAGCGGGGATGTTCAACTCGGCCCGCAACGCCATCACAGCAGCTCGGAAGCCATCGAAGCCGCCTTTGATACCCAGATAGGCGGCGGCTTTCTCGATGCGATCCTCAATCGCCGCACGGTTCATGTCCAGCACCATCGGCATCACCACGGCGTTGGTGGTGCCGTGATGGGTGCCATAGACGGCGCCAACCGGGTGGCTGAGCGAATGGATCGCCCCCAGACCCTTCTGGAATGCCACCGCCCCCATTGCCGCTGCCGACATCATATGCGCGCGGGCGTCGAGATCGGTCGGGTTGGCGTAGACTTTCGGCAGGTTTTCAAACACCAGCCGCATGCCTTCCAGCGCGATGCCTTGGCTCATCGGGTGGTAGAAGGGCGAGGAATAGGCCTCAAGGCAATGCGCCAGCGCGTCCATGCCAGTGCCAGCGGTGATGAACTTTGGCATCCCCACCGAGAGCGCCGGGTCGCAGATCACCACTACGGGCAGAAGTTTGGGGTGGAAGATGATCTTTTTCTTGTGGGTCCCCGAGTTGGTCAGAACGCCCGCGCGACCGACCTCGGACCCCGTGCCAGCGGTGGTTGGCACCGCGATGATCGGCGCGATTTTGCTGGCGTCGGCGCGGGTGAACCAGTCGTCAATGTCTTCCAGATCCCACACCGACAGGTCTTTGCGCTGATGCGCCATCAGGGCGATCATCTTGCCAAGATCCAGCGCCGAACCGCCGCCGAAACAGATCACGCCGTCATGGCCGCCCGCCAGATAGACTTTGATGCCATCGGCCATGTTGGTTTCATTCGGGTTCGGATCGACTTCCGAAAACACCGCCGTACCAAGGCCGTGCGCTTTCAAAATCGCCACAGCTTCGGCGGTGATTGGCAGCGATGCCAAGGCCTTGTCGGTGACGAACAGCGGTTTTTTTACCCCGGCGCTCGCGCAATGCTCGGCCAGTTCGCTGATGCGGCCAACGCCGAATTTGATCGCGGTGGGGTAAGACCAGTTCCGGTTGGGAACGTTGTGGGTCATGGCTTAGACTTTCTTCAGATGGTAGGATTTCGGGCGGGTGACGGACAGGAAGCCCAAGTAAGACAGGCTGCCGCCGCGTCCGGTGTCTTTGCAGCCGGTCCAACACAGCGCGGGGTCGAGGTAGTCGGCGCGGTTCATGAAGATGGTGCCGGTTTCAATCTGCGCGCCGAGGGCTGCGGCGGTGTCGTAGTCCTCGGTCCAGATGCTGGCCGTCAGGCCATAGGGGCTGTCGTTCATCAAGCGCAGCGCCTCGGCGTCGTCCTTGACCTTCATGATGCCGACGACCGGGCCGAAGGATTCCTCCATCATCACCCGCATCGAATGATC